>NZ_MDDU01000002.1:0-726778 GCF_001854795.2 Mesorhizobium sp. LCM 4577
AACCGCCGCCCGTCAATCCAAGTCGAAGGCACTCCCGTTGCTCTCCCGATCAGATGAGCCTCGACTATGTCTAACTTTCCCCGGACAGCCCTGCCCTTGTGGGAGAAGGGGGAAGTGCCTCTACTCTTCCGGCTCGGTCGTGAACAGCAGCGGATAGCCCTTGGCCTTGCCGGCATCGGTCGCGCGCGCCGCTTTGGTCTCGGCGACGTCGCGCGTGAACACGGCGACCACGCAGACGCCGCGCGTATGYGCGGTGATCATGACGCGGTGCGCCTGATCCTCGCTGAGCTTGAACTCGCCCTTGAGCACCGTCACCACGAATTCGCGCGGCGTGAAATCGTCGTTGACGAGGATGACCTTGTAGAGCTTCGGCCGCTCGGTTTTCGGCTGCGTCTTGGTGCGGGGTTTGAGCACGGTTTCGAGCATCGGAATCCACCAGCGACGAACTGGGTTCTCGTTTCACTTTGTCACGCAGGAACGCGCACGTCCATTTGCCTCGCGCGACGGCAACGGGGCCAAGGTGATGAAAACCTATGTGGGGAAGCGTCGCCTGCCGGTCAACGCCCCTGCCGCCCGGCCGTGCGCGACCTGCCGGGGCCACCCGATCCGCGCTCGAGCAGCGCGAAGAGCATCCAGGCAGCAAAGCCGATCATCGTCGCGCCGGTCAGCACGAGCAGAATCCAGGACTGCGCCGGGGTAATGTAGTCGAAGCTTGAGGAGATCAGCGGAGCGAACAGCTCGGGCTCGGTCCTGCCGCTGGCGGGATCCGGCACGGGGCTTGCGGTAAAGATGATCAACGATCGCGCGGCCGCGGTGACGATCAGGCCGCCGAGTGCCAGCCAACGCATCAGGGACGAAAACCGCTTCTTCATGCGGATTGTCCTACAGCACCGGCATTGCAATCAGGTTAAGGGTCGCGCCAGGCGCGGCGGAAGCTGCCGGTTGGGAGGCTTCCGTCGCGCGTAAGCCGCTCCAGCCGAAATGGCCGGAACGGCTTTGCAAGATGATGCCGAAGCCTGGATCAGGTCTTCGGGGCGTCCTTCTTGTCGGTCTTCTTGACGACCTTCTTGGTCGCAGCCTTCTTGTGCTTCTTGGCGGTCTTCTTGACGACTTTCTTCGCCGTGCTGTCGGCCGGAGCGGTCGTGCTGGTCGCGGTCGAAGCAGCCGGAGCGGTCGTCGTCGTCTGGGCGTTGCCAAGAGTCGGCATCGCGAAGGCGAGAGCAACACCGAGGCCGAGGGCGGAGAGGAGGGACTTCTTCATGGCTTCATTTCCTTTTTCTTGCAGATCTGGATGAGCGTCACTGAACGGGATCGATCGGTGTCACTCCAAGCAGCTTCAAAGCGTTTGCGAGCATCCGGATTCCCTGTGCCTGCTTCTTGTTGGCGCAGAACCGGTTTCCCTTTCTTTGCAGTGCTTTCGCCGCGGTGACCTGCGTTGCCGCGGCATGGGTTTCGAGGGCTTCGTCAACCTGACGGCTCAGATTGGTGCAGCGCTCGGTCCGGGTGAGCGGCGGCGCGACCTTTGCAGTGGAGGCGCCGGCCGCGGCTGTGATGAGCGACATGCTGAGCAAAGCACCCATCACGCTGATCCAGAACCTCTGCATTGATCTCGTCCGTTACTCCGGAAACTTGCGCCGCAGCCGATGACCTGACCGCCACGGCACCGGTTATGACCTTGAAATTTTTCACCAGTTTTTCCCGACTGTAGAATTTTGTTTCTGGATTGTTTCTGGGGAACTCGCCCGGCCCGGCGATCGCGGCCACTGGCCAAGATGTGGCCCGAATTCTATCGTGTGAGAGATTGCCGAAGGGACGCCCGGCTAACAGAATCATAGGTTTCGAGTGAAATCGGACGCACACATACTGATCGTCGACGACGACAAGGGCATACGCGACCTGTTGCAGGAATTCTTCCAGAAGCGCGGCCTGCACACGACGGTTGCCGGCGACGGCACCGAGATGGAAGCGGTCCTGCGCCGCACGCCGGTGGACCTGATCGTTCTCGACGTGATGCTGCCCGGCAAAAGCGGCCTCGAGCTTTGCCGCGAGATCCGCGCCAACTACACGACGCCGATCATCATGCTGACCGCGGTCACCGAAACGACCGATCGCGTGGTGGGCCTGGAAATGGGCGCCGACGATTACGTGCCCAAGCCCTTCGATCCGCGCGAGCTTCTGGCCCGCATACGCGCGGTGCTCAGACGCAACGGCAGCGCCGAGCCGCGCCGCCCGGCCGCCAAGCAGATCTATCACTTTGCCGGTTGGACGATGGACTGCGCGCGGCGCCGCCTGACGGCGCCGGACGACGTCCGGGTGGAGCTGACGATGGCCGAGTTCAACCTGCTGCAGACCTTCGTCAAGAGCGCCCAGCGCGTACTTACCCGCGAGCAGCTGATCGAGCTTTCCGGCGGCGACACCGGCTACAGCTTCGACCGCAGCGTCGACATCCTGGTGAGCCGCCTGCGCCGCAAGATGGAAGACGACCCGAAGACGCCCAAGCTGATCCTGACCGTGCGCAGCGGCGGCTATCAGTTCCTGCCCGAGACCACGTCCGAATGAGACGCTTCCTGCCGCAGACCCTGCCAGTCTGGGTACTGCTCATCGTCATTGCCGGCCTCATGATCAGCCAGGTGGCGACGCTTTACATCGTGGCGCGCGACCGCGCCGCCGCCAACAGTATCGTCGATCTCTACCGGTTGAACGACCGCGCCTACTCGCTGGTGCAGCTGATGCATGACGCCACGCCCGAAGAGCGCAAGGCGACCGCGTCGGGCCTGTTCAACTCGACCTATGCGCTGACGGTCTCGGACACGCCCGCCGTCACCTCTTCGATCGCCGGCGACGACCAGCTGGCGGAGCTGGAGGACATCCTGGTCGGCCGCCTGTCGAAATTCGGCATCACCGACGCGCGCGTGCGGCGCGATCCCGCCACCCAGGAGTCCGATGTCCCGGACGGCCAGGCGGTGAACAAGGATGTCGGCCAGGTCGAGCGTGATCTCCTGGTCCTCGGCGCGGATTTCGCGCAGAGCGACAAGCTGACGGCCTCGCTGCGCTTTTCCGATGGGCAATGGCTGAATTTCACCGAGCCGATCACGCCTCCGGGGCCGATCCTCAGCGTCGACAGCTTGCCGCTCTACTCGCTGATTGCCGGCTTGATCGTGGTGATGTCGATATGGTCGCTGCGCCGCCTGACCGCGCCCTACCGGATGATGGAAACCGCGGTGAAGCGCATCGGAAATGATCTCAAGAGCCCGCCGATCGCCGAGAGCGGCAGCCGCGAGATCCGCGCCGCGGCGAAGGCGATCAACGCCATGCAGATGCGGCTGCGCGACTATGTCGAGGATCGCGAGCACCTCGCGGCGGCGCTGGCGCACGACCTGCGCACGCCGCTGACGCGCATGCGCCTGCGCCTCGAACTGTTGCGCAAGTCGCCGGCGCGCGAGGCGCTCGCGCACGACCTCGCCGACATCGAAAGCATCGCCAGCTCCGTCATCGACTTCGCCAAGTTCGAGGTGACCGAGGAAAAGGCCGAGCGGATCGATTTCTGGTCGCTGGTGGAATCGGTGGCGGACTCCTTCGACGGCGCGTGCTTCGACGAGGACGTGGTCCCTTCGCGCGGCCTCATCTGCATCGCGCGGCCGGTGGCGCTGCGCCGTTGCGTCACCAATCTCATCCAGAACGCCGTGACCTACGGCAAGAAGGCGCATCTCGGCGTGCGGCGATCGGGCGACACGATCACGCTGTCGATCCGCGACGAAGGCCCCGGCATCCCGCAGGCGAAGCTGGATGCCGTGTTCGGCTCCTTCGTGCGGCTGGAGGGTTCGCGCAACCGCGCCACCGGCGGCCTCGGCCTCGGCCTCACCATCGCCCGCAACATCGCGCGCGGCGCCGGCGGGGAGGTCAATCTTTCGAACCATCCCGGCGGGGGCCTTTTGACGGAGTTGAGGCTGCCGGTGGCAGCTTGAGTCAGCAGGCGGTCGTCCCGCCGCATTGCGCCACTGGATCGGCCGCCTCTTCCTTGTGATAGTGCGGCCCGCTTGGTCACGAGGGAAATCCACCCATGTTCTACGCCGTCCTTGCCTATCACGTGGAAGACACCGTGCAGTCCTGGACGCCCGGCGAGGACGCGGCGCTGATGAAAGACCTGCTCGAGGTCAACGACAGGCTGACCCGCGAGGGCAAGCTCGGGCCGGCGGCCCGGCTTGACGCGACGGCCAAGGCCGTGACGCTGCGCGGTCCGGGCGACGGCATGGTCATTGACGGTCCCTTCGCCGAGACCAAGGAACAGTTGCTCGGCCTCTATGTCCTCGATTGCGCGAACCAGGACGAAGCGATCGCCGCCGCGCGCGATCTCAAGCGCGTCAACCCGACCGCCGTCTACGAGATCCGGCCGATCATGCTCTATCTGCCGGGCGCGCCGCTGGCGGCCGGTTGAAATACGCCTAAAGCATGTCTCCCGAAAGTGGGAACCGGTTTCGGGATATAGACATGCGTAAAATCAAACCTAAAGCGCATGGAGCGAATCTGAAAGATCGCGACGCGCTTTAGGTCGCGTGTTTCACATTGGCGCCGCGGCGGCCGCGGTTTCCCGTCCCAACCGAAGCATCTCCGTGACCAGCAGGTCGAGATCGTCGCGCCGCGTGCGGTGATTGGCGATGGCCACTCTCAGGCAATGCCGGCCGTGCACGGTGGTGTCGGACAGAGCCGCGATGCCATCCTCCTGGAGTCTCAGCATGATCTCGGTGTTGAACGCCTTGAGCTTTTCCTCCGACGCACCATCCACCCGGTGGCGGAAGCTGACGATGTTGATGGTGGTCGGCGCCATCAGCTCGAACGACGGCTCCGCCTCGATCCGCCGGGTGAGGTGGCGCGCCTGGGCGATGTTCTGGTCGATCAGCCGGCCGAACTTTTCGACGCCGTGCTCCTTCAGCGCCATCCAGATCTTCAACGCGCGGAAGCCACGCGACGTCTGCAGCCCGTAATCGTGCAGCCACGCTCCGGAAGCCAGGCCTCGCGGTGTCGATTCCAGATATTCCGGCGTGACGGCAAAGGTGTTGCGGTGCGCCGATGCGTCCCGCACCAGCGCGCAGYCGGCCTCGAACGGCGCATGCAGCCATTTGTGCGGATCGAGCGCGATCGAATCCGCCTGTTCGATGCCGGCGACGAGCGATCGGCTCTCGGGCGCGATCGCGATCAGCGCGCCGATGCAGCCGTCGACATGGAACCAGAGGTCTTCTTCGGCCGCCACTTTCGCCAGCGCCCGCAGGTCGTCGACGGCGCCGGTGTTGACGGTGCCGGCGGTGCCGATCACGCAGGCGGGCTTGAACCCCGCCTCGCGATCTTCCGCGATTGCCGCCTTGAGCGCGACGATGTCGATGCGCAGACCGGCATCGGTCGGGATCCGCCGCAGCGCCCGATTGCCGAGGCCGAGCGCCTCCATAGCTTTGCGGTGGCAGGAATGGACCTGGTCCGAGGCGTAGTAGCGCAACGGCTTCGGCATGGCGCCGACGCCACGTTCGCGCACGTCGACGCCCGCCTTGACGTTGCGCGCCACGGTCAGGCCGATGATGTTGGCCATCGAGCCGCCGCTGACCAGCGTGCCGCCGGCCGAGGCAGGGAAACCCACCATCTCCTTCATCCAGTTGACCACCTGGCTGTCCATCAACCCGGCGGCATGGTTGCCGCCGCCGAGATTGGAACCCTGGATCGCGGCCAGGAAGTCGCCGAGCGCGCCGGTGAAGTTGCTGGCCCCCATATACCAGGACCAGAAACGCGGATGGATGTTGCCCATCGGATAAGGCATGACGTTGCGGACGACATCGTCATAGACGTCGGCCACCGGCGCCGGCGACCGCGGCAACGGCGCCGAGAAGAATGAACGCACCTCGGCCGGCATCTCTCGCCAGACAGGACGTTCGCGGACATTCTTGAGATAGGCGATGGCATCGTCGAGGACCTGGTGCGAGAGCGCTCCCATCTCGGTCCAATTCGGCGGATCGAGCGTTTCGTCCGTGGTCGCCGTCTCCTGAAAGCTGTCCATCCGTATCTCTCCCGCCGGCATGTGGGTGATCATGTGCAAGAATGGCGACGCCGCCCTTTGAAGGCGGCGTCGCGGTATCTGTCCTCAGGCTTCGAACTGACAACTTGGCGTCGAGCGCGACAGCGCTGTTTCCTCGGCGTCCATCTCGGCTTCGATGCCGTCGAAAAGCGGCGTCGACATGTAGCGCTCACCGGTGTCGGGCAGCATGCACAGGATGACCGAACCGGCCGGCGCGGTGCCCGCGATCTGCCGCGCGACGGCGAAGGTGGCGCCACCGGAGATGCCGGTGAAGATGCCTTCCTGCTGCGCCAGCGCTTTCGCCCATTTGATGCCTTCGGGGCCAGGGATCGGCACCACCTGGTCATAGTAGCGCTGGTCGATCGCCTCCTGCAGCACGTTGGGGATGAAGTCCGGCGTCCAGCCCTGGATCGGATGTGGCTCGAAAGCTGGGTGGCTGGCAGCCGGCGCGCCGCCGGCGCCGCGCTCCTGCCCCTTGCCGCTGCCGACCAGTTGGGCGTTCGCCGGCTCGGCGAGCACTATTCTGACCTCCGGCCGCTCGCGGCGCAGCACGCGGCCGACCCCGGCGACCGTGCCGCCGGTGCCGTAGCCGGTGACCAGATAATCCAGCCTGGAGCCGGCGAAATCATTGATGATCTCGCGCGCCGTCGTCGCCTCGTGGATGGCGGCATTGGCCTCGGTCTCGAACTGGCGCGCCAAGAACCAGCCGTTCGCCTCGGCGAGCTCGACCGCCTTCTTGTACATGCCGAAGCCCTTCTGGGCGCGCGGCGTCAGCACCACCTTGGCGCCTAGCATGCGCATCAGCTTGCGGCGCTCGATGGAGAAGCTGTCGGCCATCGTCACCACCAGCGGATAGCCTTTCTGCGCGCAGACCATGGCAAGGCCGATGCCGGTGTTGCCGCTCGTCGCCTCGACCACGGTCTGGCCGGGCTTGAGCTTGCCGCTGCGCTCGCCTTCCTCGATGATGTTGAGCGCCAGCCGGTCCTTTACCGAGGCCGCAGGATTGAAGAACTCGGCCTTCACATAGATCGTCGCGTGACCCGGCCCGAGATTGTTGATGCGGATGACCGGCGTGTCGCCGACCGTGTCGAGAATGCTGTCGAACAGCCTGCCGCGCCYGGCCGTGGTCCTGATCTTCAACTGATGCAACATGGGGCTTTCTCCTCGAATCTCACATGCCGGTTACAAACCGGCGGATTGGGCGGCGCGGTTTCGACACCTTGCCGCGTTAGGTTGCTTGATCTGCCGCAAAATGCGGCAACGGCGGCGTTCCGGCGCGGAATGGGGCCGCCGGCTGCCTCCTGTCATCTTTGGTGATAGACTATGGACCAATTGGCCAGCGTTGGAGAAAGCGTGGAAACATACGTGGAATCCACCCGATCGAGGCTGAACGACCGTGTTGGCCTGTCCGTAAGGCTGCTCGGACAACTGACGATTGCTCGCGACGGAGTGCCGGTTACCTTGCCCTCGTCGCGCAAGCTGCGCGCGCTGCTGGCCTATCTGGCGCTGGCGCCTCACCCTGTCAGCCGCAGCCGGCTTTGCGAACTACTCTGGGACGTGCCCAACGATCCGCGCGGCGAGCTTCGCTGGTGCCTGAGCAAGCTGCGCGCCGCGCTGGACGAACCGGCCTTGCGCCGGATCGAGACCGAGGGCGACACCGTGGCGCTTCGCCTCGGCGGTGCGAACGTCGATGCCGTCGAGGCGGCCGCCGCGGTGGCGGAAGGGATCGAGACGCTTGGCCTCGACCGTCTGCGGACGCTTGCGCAACTGTTCGCCGGCGACTTTCTCGACGGCCTGGAGCTCGATCGCAGCCCGCATTTCGGCAGCTGGCTGACGGCGCAGCGCCGCCGATTCGGCGCATGCCATGTTGCCGTCCTTGAGCACATCATCGGTCTTGTCCCGCAGGGGGCCGATGAAGCCGGCGCCTATATCGACAAATGGCTGGAGCTTGCGCCGTTCGACGGCCGCGCGCATGTGGCGCTGCTGGAAAACCTGGCCCGGCGCGGGCAGTTCGGCGCTGGCGAGGAACATCTTGCCACGGCGGCGGAGCTGTTCCACTCCGAAGAGCTTGATTTCACGCCGTTGCGCGAAGCCTGGCAGGAGATAAGGGCCCGCAACGCCGGCGCAACGCCATGCGCCCGGTCCGGGCCGTCTTTCCCGATATCGGATTCGCCGATCGCCGCGATCGAGTCCGAACCCACGGCGACGCGCCGGGCCTCGCTCGCTGTGATGCCGTTTGCGGAGAGCGCCGGCGGCGGCTTCCGCGGCGGCCTGGCCGACGGCCTCACGCACGACATCATCACGCGGCTTGCCAAGCTTCGCGATTTTTTCGTCATCGCCCGCGGCTCGGTCTTCGCGCTCGCCGACAAGAACATCGCGCCGGAAGACGCCGGACGCCGGCTGAATGTCGACTATGTCGCGACGGGCTCGGTGCGGGCTCTGCCGGGCCGGTTTGTCATCTCGGTCGAGCTTGCCGAGGTCCGCACGGCAAGGATCGTCTGGGCCGAGACCTTCGAGCACAAGCCCGACGACATCTTCATCGTCATCGAGGATATCGGCAACAGCATCGTCTCTTCCATCGCCGCCGAGATCGCGACGGTGGAGCGCAACCGCGCATTGCTGAAGGCGCCTAACTCGCTCAATGCCTGGGAGGCTTATCACCGCGGCCTCTGGCACATGTATCGCTTTACCCGCCAGGAAAACGAGCTGGCGCAGCATTTCTTCGGCGAAGCGCTGAAGCTCGATCCCACTTTCGCGCGCGCCTATGCCGGCATGTCCTTCACCCACTGGCAGAATGCTTTCCAGCGCTGGGGCGACCGCGATCGCGAAACCACGCTTGCTTTCGAAAGCGCCGGCCAGAGCCTCTTGGTCGACGACCGCAACCCTGCTGCCCACTGGGCGATGGGCCGCGCGCTATGGCTGCGCGGCGAACAGGACGGCGCGCTGCTGGAACTGGCGAGCGCCGTCGACCTCAGCCCCAATTTCGCGCTCGGCCACTATGCGCTGTCCTTCGTCCATTCCCAGTCGGGCGACCCACTGTCGGCGATCGGCTCATCCGACCATTCGCGTCACCTCAGCCCCTTCGATCCGCTGCTGTTCGGCATGATGGGCGCGCGCGCCATGGCGCATGCAAGGCTGGGCGAATTCGAAGCGGCGGCCGAATGGGCGCTGAAGGCGGCCGCAAGGCCAAACGCCCATGTCATCATCCTGGCGATCGCCGCCCATTGCCTGGCGCTGGCCGGCCGGCAGGACGAAGCGCGCACCTTCGCCGCCGCGATCCGCAACACGCTCCCGAACTATCGCGCTGACGATTTCATCGCCACGTTTCGCTTCGATAGGGACGGAGAAACCCTGTTCCGGAAGGGCGCCAAGCTGATCGGGCTGAATTGAATCCAGCCGGTTGCTAGTGGGATAGCGGCCCGCTGGCTTTCCGCCAGGCGTCGATGCCGCCCTGGATGTGGCGGGCGCTCGAAATCCCGACATCCTGCGCCGCTTGCACCGCCATCGCCGAGCGCTCGCCGAAGGCGCAGTAGAACAGGAGCTGTTTGCTGGTCGATTTCGCCAGCTCGTGCAGCATGCCGCCGGCGGCGATGTTCTCCTGCAGCCGCGCATAGGGCAGATGGATTGCGCCTGGGATGACGCCGTGGCGCTCGCGTTCGGACTGCTCGCGCAGGTCGATCAACGCCACGTCGGGCCGCCCGACCAGGGCCAGCGCCTGCTCTGCGCTCACCGCCCAGCCGCGGGCGGCGATGTCGTCCTGATGCAGTCCGACCCGCATGTTCGCCGGCACGGCCACGTCCATCATTTTCGGGTTGGACAGGTTGAGATTGTTCATGATGTTCACATACTCGTCGACCGACTTCACCTGCAGGCGCGGGTTGAAGGCCTTTTCCTCGCCGATCGTCGACACGGTCTCGCCCTTGTAGTCATGCGCCGGGAAGATCAGCGTCTCGTCGGGCAGCTTGAGCAGGCGGCCGAAGATCGATTCATACTGCTGGCGCGGATCGCCGTTCTGGAAATCGGTGCGGCCGGTGCCGCGGATGAGCAGCGTGTCGCCGGTGAAGACCCGGTCGGGCAGGACGAAGCTGTAGGAATCGTCGGTATGGCCGGGCGTGTAGACGACGTCGAGCGCCAGCCCTTCGATGCCGAGCTTGTCGCCGTCGGCAAGCCGCATCGACACCACGTCGGCCTTGGTCTGCTCGCCCATCACGGTGACGCAATGCGTCCTGTCGCGCAGCGCGCCGAGGCCGGTGATGTGGTCGGCATGAAGATGCGTGTCCACCGCCTTGACCAGCCTGAGATCGAGCTCGTTGACGAGCTGCAGATAGCGCTCGACCTTCTCCAGCACTGGATCGATGATCAGCGCCTCACCGCCCCTGCGGCTGGCGAGCAGGTAGGAGTAGGTGCCCGAAACGGAATCGAAGAGCTGACGGAAGATCATCGTCGCATACCCCGCTGCGTTTCCGCACCGCGCGGGTGCCATCCGCGCGATCGCAGCAATACCCTACCGCATTGAGGCGCGGAATCGGAATGGATTTCGAAAAAAATATGGGCCGGAAGCCTGCCATTCCCCATAGCGAGGAATCACAAGCTTCAAAGGCCGGCGCGAGGTCTTGTCGGGCAACACCCTCAGAAGCTTTTGTCCGCGAGGAAGCCTACCGCCTCAGCACGGCGCTCAGCACGTCCCTGATGCCGATCGCGCCGACGAAGCGCGAGCCCTCGTCGAACAGCGCCACCGGCGCCGTCTGCGAGCGATGCATGGCGAGCATCACCGTTTTCAGCGGCGTGCCGGGATTGGCCCAGAACACCTGCGCCCCTTCCTCCGGCTGGCGCTCGACATCGGCGCAGGACACCCATACCGCCGGCTTGCCGTCGCGTTCGGCTGCCGCAACCAGGCCATGCTCGTCGATCTTGAAGCGCGTCGTCTTGCGCCGGTCGAGCCACACCCAGCCATTGTCGCCCTGCTCCAGATCGCGGCGGTCCCGCATCACGTTCCACGCGGTCAGCACCGACAGCGGGTTCACATTGGCGATGAAGTCGCGGACATAGTCGTTGGCGGGCCGCAGAACGATGTCTTCCGGCGCGCCGGTCTGGACGATGCGGCCGCCCTCCATGATCGTGATGTGGCTGCCGATCTTCAGCGCCTCCTCGAGATCGTGGCTGACGAAGATGATGGTCTTCTTCAACTCGGCCTGCAGTTGCAGCAGTTCGTCCTGCAGCTTGGTGCGGATCAGCGGGTCGAGCGCCGAGAACGGCTCGTCCATCAGAAGGATCGGCGCCTCGGTGGCGAAAGCCCGGGCGAGGCCGACGCGCTGCTGCATACCGCCCGAAAGCTCATGGGCGTATTTCTTCGACCACTGGTCGAGATGGACGAGCTGCAGCTGCTTCTGCACCCGCGCCTTGCGCTCGGCTTCTGGCACGCCGGCAAGCTCGAGGCCAAAGCCGACATTTTCCTCGACCGTGCGCCAGGGCAGCAGGCCGAACTGCTGGAACACCATGGCCACCTGCTTCTGCCGCAGCCGCCGCAAGGTCGCCTCGTCGCAGGTGACGACATCGACGGTGCGGTCACCGTCCTTGACCAGCACCTGGCCGCGCGACACGACGTTGAGCCGGTTGACGGCCCGAAGCAGGGTCGACTTGCCGGAGCCGGACAGCCCCATCAGCACCGAGATCTCGCCTTCATGCACGGTGAGGCTGGCGCCAGCGCATCCCAGCACATTGCCGGTCTTTTCGAGGATTTCGGCACGCGTGGCGCCCTGGTCGATCATCGCCAGCGAACCTGCCTGATCGGCGCCGAAGACGATGTCCACGTTCTTGAAATCAACCGCGACGGTCATTTCTTGCCTCCAACGCCGATGCGGGTCATGCGGTCGAGCACGATGGCGAGCACGACGATGGCGAGGCCCGCCTCAAGCCCGAGATCGATGCGGCGCGAGCCGAGCGCGCGGTTGATTTCCGTGCCGAGGCCGCCGGCGCCGATCAGCGCGGCGAACACCACCATCGACAGCGACAGCATGATCGATTGCGTCAGGCCCGCCATGATGGTCGGCAGCGCCGAGGGCAGCTCCACCTTCCACAGAAGCTGGCGCTTGGTGGCGCCGAAGGCTTCGCCCGCCTCGATGATCGCCTTGGGCACCGAGACGACGCCGAGATGGGTGAGCCGCACGGCCGTCGGGATGACGAAGATGATGGTGACGATCAGGCCGGGCGCGTTGCCGAGCCCGAACAGGGTGAGCACCGGGATCAGGTAGACGAAGGTCGGCAGCGTCTGCATCAGGTCGAGCACCGGCAGCATGACGCGGTAGACCTTCGGCTTGTGCGCGGCCCAGATGCCGAGCGGCACGCCGATCGCCATCGCCATCGCGGCGGCGGCAACGACCAGCACCAGCGTCTGCACCGTCTGTTTCCACAGATTCTGGTTGATGATGAAGATCAGGCCGAGGAAGACGCCGATGGCGAGCGGACGCGAACGCTGCAAAAACCACGCGATGATCGCGATGACCAGCGCCAAGAGCACCGGCGGCACCATCAGCAACAGGTCCACCGCCCCGTCGAGGATGAAATTCAGCCCGTTTGAGAAGGCCCGGAAGATGGTGTCGAAATTGTCGGTCAGGAAGCTGAAGAAGGCCTTGCCCCATGGCCCGATCGGGATCTTGTAGTCGGTCAGGAATTTAGAAATCGGATCCATCTTTCCCCTCTCGGCTTCGCCGCGCTTGCCGCACGGTCATCCTCTCACGTCTCCAGGCATATGAAAAAGGGCAGCCTCTTGAAGAGGCTGCCCTTTTCCGGAAATCATGCCGGTCCCAAGCGGATCAGCCCCCGAGCGCGGTCTTGACGGCCGCAGCCGCGTCTCCGCCGTCGAAGGTGGTGACGCCGGCGATCCAGGGCGCGACCGCGTCCTGATGCTTCTTCAGCCAGTCGGTCGCCACCGTCTGCGGGTCGCCACCCTTCAGGATCGCGTCCATCATCTCGCCTTCCATGTCGAGATTGAACTTCAAATTGGCGATGAACTTGCCCGCGTTCGGGCATTCGGTGGTGTAGCCCTTGCGCACAATGGTGTAGACGGTGGCGGCGCCGAAGCCGCTGTCGCCCATGCCGTCGAGATAGGTGATCTTCATGGCGCCCATCACCGGATGCGGCGTCCAGCCGAGGAAGGCGATCCACTCATTGTTCTTCATCGACTGCTCGGCCTGTGTCAGCATGCCGGCTTCCGACGACTCGACCAGTTCGAAGCCCTCGAGATTGTCCTTCGGGTTCTTGATCATGTCGAGGATGATGCGGTTGCCGTCATTTCCGGCCTCGATGCCGTAGATCTTGCCGTTGAACTTGTCCTTGAACTTGCCGAGATCGGTCAGCGTCTTGACGCCGGCATCCGCGACATAGGTCGGCACGACGATGCCGTAACCGGCGCCCGTCAAATTGGTGCTGATCGTCTCGATCGAGCCCTCTTTGGTGTAGTCCTTGATATCGTTGGTCATCGACGGCATCCAGTTGCCGAGGAAGACGTCGAGGTCCTTGTTCTTCAGCGAGGCCATGGTCACCGGCACCGAGAGCTGGATCGTCTGCGGCTCATAGCCGAGCGCGGTGAGCAGCACCGAGGCGAGGCCCGTGGTGGCCTGGATGTCGGTCCAGCCGACGTCCGACAGGCGGACCGCCTTGCAGCTCGCCGGATCGCCGGCATAAGCGGCGGTCGTGGACAGAAGCGCCGCGAGGCCGAGGCCTGCGACGAAGGATTTCATACGCGACATGAACTTTTCTCCCATTGGAACTTCGAGGCAAAGCGAAGTCACGGTTCTTGCGCCCGCCTTGTTTCGTCAGCCAAACACCATTTTGAAGCTGTTTCAAGCGCTTCAACATCACGACGAACGGCGCGCGCTGGCCATTAAGCGACATGACAGGCTTTTGAACGACATCGGATTTTAGACGGCAGGGAGTTTTTGGTGGACGGAGCCGCGGGCCCCCTCCCCGTGCGCCGATATGTGAGCTTAGAAGGACGGCATGGCCAAGCTTTACTTCCACTACGCGACGATGAACGCCGGCAAGACGACCATGCTCTTGCAGGCGTCCTACAACTATCGCGAACGCGGCATGTCGACGATGCTGTTCGTCGCCGGCCACTATCGCAAGGGCGACCGCGGGTTGATCTCGTCGCGCATCGGCCTCGAATCCGAGGCCGAAATGTTCCGAGACGGCGACGATCTTTATGCCAGGGTCGCCGAGCATCACCAACATGCCCCGGTGCATTGCATCTTCGTCGACGAGGCGCAGTTCCTCGAGGAGGAGCAGGTCTGGCAGCTCGCCCGCATCGCCGACCGGCTGGGTATTCCGGTCATGTGCTACGGCCTGCGCACCGACTTCCAGGGCAATCTGTTCTCCGGCTCGCGGGCGCTGCTCGCCATCGCCGACGACCTGCGCGAAGTGCGCACTATCTGCCGATGCGGCCGCAAGGCGACGATGGTGGTGCGGCTCGGACCCGACGGTAAGGTGGCGAAGCAGGGGGAGCAAGTGGCGATCGGCAAGGACGTCTATGTCTCGCTCTGCCGCCGCCATTGGGAAGAGGGATGGGCAGGGCCGAGCCCGACGACTTCATCGGTTTTGTGGGCCCTTGAGCCGGAAGCTTTTTTGACTGCCGGTCGTCGGGTAGCCGGCTGCCACCCTCTTGCAGTCGTGCGATCTATGCTGCCTTTGTTAAGGTCGGCGCTCTAATTTCCCGCCCAGCCAGAACCAGCCGGAGAATCCCGCAATGTTTCGAGCCATCGTGTCCGCCGTCGTTTTGCTGTTCGCCGGCGGCCTGGCCGCGCATGCCGGTGGCGATGCGGCGCTGGGCAAGAAGGTCTTCAACCGTTGCATCGCTTGCCATGAGGCAGCGACGGATCGCGACAAGGTCGGCCCGCATCTGCTGGGTGTCGTCGGGCGCAAGGCCGGCTCGGCGGAAAGTTTTCAGAGCCATTATTCGCAAGCCATGAAGGATGCCGGCGCAGCGGGCCTCGTCTGGGACGAAGCCAACCTCACGGAATATCTCAAGGCGCCCAGGCAGAAGGTTCCTGGCAACAGGATGGCTTTTACCGGCCTGACCAGCGATGACGACATCGCCAACGTGATTGCCTATCTAAAGGCCGACCCCAAGCCCTGATCGCTATTGCAAAGAGATAGAGCGGTTCGCCGTTTCCCGGAAACAGCGAACCGCTCTAGAGATTTGCCGGCGCTGTTTCATCGCCTTGGCCGTCCGTAAAAACAATAACTTAAGGCATATAAGCTGAAGCTGTTCGACGGCGGCGCGCATTATTGGACACCATGCGCATGCTTGCCTTGTCTTTCAAGGGTCTAACCAATTCTTTTGTTTTGGCGCCTCTGTTTGTCTTCCTTCTTTCAATCCCTTGAAGCCCCACATATATTCGCCGCCACGACACGGAAACGGATGCCGAAGCGGGAGGCCCCAATGGCGACATTGCAGAATTTCGATGCCGAAATTGCCAAGACCAAGCAGGTCGTGCAGGACATGCGCACCAAGATCGAGCAGTCCGGCACGGTGCTCGACACGCTCGCCCAGGCCGACAAGAAGATCGGCGACGCCAATTTCGACATCGAGAACGCCCGCATCGAGGATGTGCTCAAGCAGCAGAAGGTCATGGAAGGCAACATCGCCGACCTGATCATCGGGCTCGAGGATGCCACCAATGTCTTCGGCGCCGAATTCGAAAGCATGAAGAACTACACCGGCTGGGAAAACTTCGTCGGCGTCTTTTCGGCGCAGCGCAAGCAGCGCATGCGCACCGACCGCGTCCGCAACATGTCGCTGGCCGGCAATCTGCAGGAGCTTTTGGCGAAGTCGGACACCATCGTCGGCATCCTGAAGGCGCAGAAGCAGGTCCTCGACCAGCGCTACAAGACTTCCGAGACCAGCCTGTCGCAGGTGATCGAGCGCCGCAAGACGACCATGTCCAACCTCGAGGCGGTGCAAAAGCGCATCGAGGAATTGAACCCTCTGCTGCTCGACATCGAAAACAAGATCGCCTCCTCCACGACCCAGAAGGAGCGCACCGAGCTTGAGGGCGAGCGCTCGAAAATGGCGACCGAATACAACGAAAAACAGGCCAAGGAGCAGGAGCTGCTGGCCGAGAGCCAGACGCTGGAGCGCTACACGTCGATGTTCCAGACTTTCGTCGATTCGCTCAACAACCAGATCGCCGCGCAGTCGACGCTGATCAACAAGCTGACCATCGACACCGAGCAGCGCATCGTGCTGTACAAGGCGCTGGAAGATTCGCTGAAGACCGCCGCCCAGCAGGACGTCGCCCACAAGATCAACACGCTGGGCAGCCAGGTCGACAACACGGCCGAGGAGACGATGGCCGGCATCGGCGCCGCCTCGCAGAAGCACATCGGCGACCTTTTGGAGATGCATGAGAAGAACATGGTGGCTTCAGCCGACATCCAGCGCCGCAAGAAGCTTGCCGACGATGCCTTCGCCCGCCGCTTCGACGATGTGATGAAGAAGCACAACGCCGCCAATTATGTGCAGTCCTAAGCAGGTTCCGCAAAAGTGTCCCACGGTTTTGCGGTCAGAACCTGCGAAAACCAAAGGAATCCAGGCAGATATTCGTGGGGCATCTCACGATTATCTGTCTGGGCGGCGCCGCTGATTTCATTGCAACGGCAGTTCCCATGACACCTGAGAACGACGCGGCGGCTCGCTATTTCTCCGCCATCACGGCGGCGCTGAGCGGGCTGGAAGTGTTCATGCGCGACGATCGCTCGCCGCTTTACCGGCACGGCATCGTCGCCAGGATCGTCGCGGAATATATCGCGCGGCTGGACAAGTCCTTTGCCTGCTGGCGCAACCGGCTCGGCTTCATGGACACGTTCCGCATCTCGCGCGCCGACAGCGGCTATCCCGTTTTCCAGAACCTGCTCGAATTGGAAAACGACCGCCAGCAGGCCGACGCCCGCCTGGCCAACATCCCGCAGGCCGGCGAGCTGCGCGAGGAGATGGCCGACTTCATCCTGYGCCACAAGGAATTTCCGGAAGCGCTGCAGAAGTCGATGGCCGAGCGGCTCTATCTGGAGGACGTCAAGAGCGAGGCGACCTTCGGCCCGTTCACCCTGGCGCAGACGGCCAAGGTCTCGGTCAACCCGAAGACCATGCGGCCCTATTATCTGGTCCATTGGGCGACGTTCGACGGCAGCGCCAACCTGCCGCTGGTCTATATGGTGACGGTGGAGGACTCCTCCGAAAGCATGGTGCGCCAGCTGGTCGACGTGAATGGCAAGCTGAACGAGAAGGTCGATATCCCGCTACCCGTCGACGGCCTGCTCAATCCCGAGCTTGCGCACCGCTTCGACGACTTCACCGAGAAGAATTCGGCCTACACGCTCTCGCCAGCGACGATCGCCGTCAATCTGGACAAGGATTTCGAGCCACTGCACCCCAAGCAATTGCGGCGCGTCGTGCTTGGGCCCTTCTACTCGGCCGGCATCACCGACAACAATTCGACCGTGGCCGAGGTGCTCTCCAAGGTGCGCAAGCCCGAGAATGCCTGGCTGCTCACCTGGACCATCCAGGAGGTCTTTTCCAAGAGCGAGAAGCCGGGCCGCAAGGGTCTTTTCTCCAGCGAGAAGACCACGCAGGAGTTCTTCATCAACACCGACGACCTCGAAGCGGCGCGCCAGGGCGTGTCGAGCTACGAGAACCACGCGCTGATCCCGCACGAGGCCTACCAGGCGCTTTATGCCGCCGGCGAAGCGCAGAAGATCTTTTCCGGCTACAAGGTCCACATCCTGTCCAACGGACAGGTGATCAGCGATGTGTGACCGTCAAACCGCGGAGCATCCTTCATGGACACCGGCCTGACAACGATCTCGGAAGCAGCTATCGAGAAGCACCGCGCGACCGCGCAGAGCTTCATCACCCGCATCGTCGTGCTTGAGGACCCTTCGCGCGAATCCGGCACCGCGCTTGCCGGCACCAACCGCCGCTTCGTCTCGACGGTGTCGGTCGGCTCGGTGCGGCGCACGCGCGAGGTCGAGCTCACGAAAACGGTGGCCGCCATCCACCCTGACGACCAGCTGATGAGCATCCCGCAGCACACGCTGCTTTACCGCGCCCGGCGCGGCCTGGCGATCGCGCTGGCTATTTCGGATGTCTTCGCCGAAGGCTCCGACCTCGAAAGCCTGCAGGCGAAGAACGCGCGGGCGCCGCTGGAAGGTGACGAGGCAGCCACCTTCAAGAGGCTTCTGTCGGCTTCGGCTTACGTCTCGGCCTTCAGCTTCGCCTCCTACCTGCTCCAGTTGATCGACAGCGACGGCGAGGCGCCGAACGATATCCCCGAGCCCGACTTCCTTTTCGACACGCCGCAGGACGCGGTGAAGTCGATCGTCGCCGGCCTCGACAAGGCGATCGCCGGTTCGAAGGATGACGCCGATCTGACGACGCGGACGCGGGCTTTTGCCCGCGTCGCCATCGACGGGCTTTTGGCGCGAAAAGGCCGTTTCGACGGCATCGGTCCGTTCGAGAACGCGCATATCCGCATCGACATCGATGACTTCACCCTCGACGGTTTCGACGTCGCGCCGGGCAAGCGTTCCAAGCCGCTGGTGATGACCTTCAAGAAGCCGGAGGAGGTCGTCGGCAACCACATCGCCAAGTATCAATCGGTCAAATTGGCCAAGATGCTGATGGCCTATGATTTCGAGCGCGAGCTGAACCCCTTCGTCGAGCTTGGCGGCTTCCTGTTCACCTTCATCGGCGACGGCGCGCCGGGCACCGGCAAGACGACGCTGATCCAGATGATCGCCGGCCTCGTCAACGGCTACTGCCAGGTCGCCGGCTATCCCTTCGCTTATGAGAATTTCGGCGTCGACCAGATCTCGTCCTATCAGGGCAAGTCGGGCCAGAACTGCCGCCAGTTCATCAACAACGTGCTCAATCCGCGCGTCATCGGCTTCGGCACCATCGACGACATCGACCAGGTGGCGGCGCGCCGTTCCGACGATCGCGCTTCCGCCGGCCAGCAGGAGATCACCGGCGTCTTGATGGACGCCTTCGCCGGCGCCTCGACGGTGGTGCGCGGCAATTGCTCCTTCGGCATGTTTTCCAACTACCCGGAAAATGTCGACGACGCGCTGCGCCAGCGCGCCGGCGCCCGCTGGCTGGTCGACGGCCCGCAGACCCGCGACGACTACATCGACATCTTCGTGCTGCTCGCCGRCAAGAACCACAAGATCCCGCTCGGGGACCACGAGCTCTATGCCGCGCAGGAGATTCAGCGCGCCGTGGCCGAAGCCTATGAGGAACATGAAAAGCCGCAGGAAGACGGGCTGATGAAGGTCTATGAGCGCTACATGAAGGAGAATGGCGCGCCCAAGACCATGGCCGATGTCGGCACCTACCTGCACCTGATCAAGGACGCCGAGCCGCGCTTCACCGGCCGCGCCATCAAGAACGTCACCGACGCGATAAAAATGCGCGCCATGGACATCGAGCTGCCGGACGATTGGTTCGAGAAGCCGGAAGCCTTCATGCATAAGAGCTACGACGACAAGAAGGCGATGATCGAGGAACTGCGCGGGCCGTTCTCGATGGACATGGTCATGCAGGAGATCAACCGCTACGCCGATTCCGAGTTCCGCTATTCCGACAAGTCGGATGACGCGGCGGTGGAGAAGCTCCTGCGCGACGCAAGGCTGCGCGAGCGAGCAGCGCGCGAGATGGAGGAATTGAAGAAGAAGGGGGCGTGGTGATCTTTTCCTTCTCCCCGTTCACGGGGAGAAGGTGCCCGAAGGGCGGATGAGGGGCAGCGCCGTGCGTGGCAGAAATGAGCCAAAGGTTACGAGAGCCCGCGAGCTGCGGCAGGTCGAAAACGATGCGGAGGAACGGCTGTGGCATGAACTGCGGGGGCGGCGATTGAACGGCCACAAGTTTGTTCGCCAACTGCCGATCGGCCCCTATTTCGCGGACTTCGCTTGCCGCGGAGCCAATCTGGTTGTCGAGGTTGACGGCAGCCAACATGCCGGTCGATCCAGGGATCGATACAGAGATGAGACGATGAATGGAAATGGTTGGTCGGTACTGAGAGTTTGGCATGCGGATGTTTTGACCAGCCGCGCGAGTGTGTTGGAGACGATTGTTGCGGCGCTGGATGGTCGGTTGGATCGAAAGATGATTGGTATCGACGTGAGATTTTTGCCGGCCGCAAGATCGGAGCAAGAACGATGAGCGCCGGCGCCGCCCCTCATCCGCCCTTCGGGCACCTTCTCCCCGTGAACGGGGAGAAGGCATGACCCGCCCCGCCAAAAAGCCCGACCTCCTGCGCGACAACGAGCTAATCTACGGCCGCTTGCTCGCCATCGACGAGCCGCATCTCATCCAGCGCTACAACAAGGCGCTTGCTGCGTTCGGGCTCGAGCCGACCAAGCTTAAGAGCTTCCAGATCGACCGCACCGGCTTCTCGCCCGAGATCGCTGAGGAGTGCGGCGACTACAACTATCTCGATCCCAACGAGGTCAACCGCCGCTTCATCATCCTGACGCCGTCGCAGATCGACCTGCCGGTGGTGCACACCGCCTTCTCCAACACCTCGCAGCTGATGTTCGAATTCATGTCGAAGAACCAGCGCGCCATCGACGCGCTGACCATCAAGGACGTGATCTACGGCGAGATCGAGGACTCGGTCCCCAAGGTCAACGACATCGAGGACCTGCTGTCGATCAACCAGGTCGAGTTCAAGGTGCTGTCGGCCGAGGACGTGCTGGGCAAGGCGGCCGAGCTCGGCAAGCTGGTCGACCGGCTGAAGCAGGAGCCCGACGCCTGGCGCGACAACGCCATGCTCCAGCGCATGGTCGATCTTGCCAAGGTCTGCGGCGACATCCGCGAGAACGCGCTGGTGCCCGACCAGGTGATCTTCCGCCACAACGCCTATTGGACCAGCCATTTCGGCGGCCTCTATGTCTTCGTCGACCCCGATATGACGACGGTCATCAGCGACCCTGCCGCTCCCGGCTTCCGCCGCTCGCGGCCCTGGCAGGTGAGCTATCTGTCGATCAACGACGCCGACAAGGTGTTCCGCTTCCTGGCCGCCACCGGCCGCCTCGACCTGCCACGCGCCTCCTGGATCGAGGCTTCCGGCTATCTCGAGCACCGCGCCGAGATGATCGTGCGCGCGCTGATACGCGACGCCGAGCCCAACCGCAACCTGACCGACGTCGACAAGGTCTGGCTGCAGACCTGGATCCATGGCCATGCCGACCTGATCGCCAGCGACGGCAATTTTCCCTTCCTCAACGCCGCCAAGCGCGAGATCGCCCAATTCGGCCACCTCAAGATCGAGGACGTGCCGCCGCGCCAGCGCTTCCTGGTCGTGCGCGCCAAGCCCGAACACCCCGACGCCTGGCTGACCAACCAGCTGATCTCGGATTTCGTGCCGCAGGACTTCGTTTCGCGCTACGTCTTCAACAAGCCCGGCTTCTACAAGGACTATGACGGCTTCAGCGACGCGTGGCGGACGCATGTTGTGGACGTTCTGAAAACCACATATTTGAAGGACAAGGCGGCGTTCCGCGCGCGGCTTTATGGCCTGACTGACTAGAACGAAATTAACCGTCATTTCGTTCTGACTTTTGTTTTGGCGCATGATGTTACCCAAAAAGTCTGCAACTTTTTGGCATCATGCTAAGGGGGTGCCACAGCCATGCTCGACCCGATCGTGAACTTCTTCACCCGGATCTTCCAATGGATCGGCCGTGGCATCGGCTTCGTCATCGGCGTCATCCTATGGCCGTTCATGTGGGTCGGCCGCTGGTACGGGCAGCGCGGCTGGATCCTCAAGGCGGTGGTCGGCCTTGCCATCCTGGTGCTGATCGGCCTCTACGCCAATTTCTTCTACGCCACGCAGTGGTGGAACAATTTCAACCCGAGCTATCCCGACACCTACACGTTCGAGAAGCGCGACGTTTCCGCCGGCGAGCAGGTTTCGGCCGGCAGCGGCACCGACACGGCCAAGACCTGCGGCAACTCGGCCATCGCCCAGGTCGCCGCCGATCTGACGGATTTCAACGTCAACCAGAATGCCTGGATCTCGTCGATGATCCTCTACAAGCTCGGCCTGTTCGGCATCAACTGGGACAACACGCCCTGGATGGACAACAAGGCTTCCTTCCAGCGCGGCATCAACCAGGCGGTGCGGCGCACCGCGACGGAGCTTGCCGACAATCTCGGGCGCGTGCGTACGACCTCGCAGATCGACGCCGACTTGCAGGATGCGCGCGGCAATCTGCAGTTCGACGAATACACCTGGTATTTCGGCCTGAGTCCGTTCGGCCCGAAGACGCCGACGCCGAGCTATTACCGCGACGCGGTGCGCAAGCTGCGTTCCTTCAACGCTCGGCTTGCCTCCTGCCAGGCGACCTTCGACGCCCGCGCCGACAACCTCAAGCAATATATCGACCGTATCGCTTCCGACATCGGCTCGACCTCGGCCATCCTCAAGGAACGCGCCGAGAACCATAATGACGGCTGGTTCGACTTCCGCGCCGACGACCGCTTCTGGTTCGCCTACGGCCAGCTCTACGCCTATTACGGCCTGATGAAGGGCGCCCAGGCCGACTTCGAGGGTGTGATCAAGGAAAAGCACCTGCAGAACCTGTGGGATACGATGGATCAGCAATTCGTGTCGGCGCTGCGCATCCAGCCTTTCATCATCGCCAATGGCCGCGAGGATGGCTGGCTCCTGCCGACGCATCTGACGACGATGGGCTTCTATATCCTGCGCGTTCGCTCCAACATGGTCGAAATCAGCAACGTGCTGACGCAATAGCGCCGTCTCGAGGCGACAGGGCGATGGCGGATTTGCGTCGTCGCCCCTGTCGCTTTTCGCGCATTAGGCGGCTGTTTTGAGACGGCGGAGCGGCATCCGCTCTGGCTTCTATACGGCGCAACGACCAGGCCCGAGATGACTGCTTTGAAGAGGCCCGGCGACAGGAACGCTCTTTCTTAACAGGAAACATAGTTGCATGGAAGTTGACGCCGTGACAGCGACAGGGTTACATGCCCTTGCGTCCGGGCGGCGTTTCGACCATGCACGAATGATCGACCCCCTCCCCTCCACCGCTCACTCCAGAGGAAAGCCGTCATGGCCGAAGTGAAGTCCGACATCGAGATCGCCCGCGCAGCCAAGAAGAAACCGATCCAGGAGATCGGCGCCAAGATCGGCATCCCGAACGAGCATCTCTTACCCTATGGCCACGACAAGGCGAAGGTCTCGGCCGATTTCATCAAGTCGGTGAAGGGCAACAAGGACGGCAAGCTGATCCTGGTCACCGCCATCAACCCGACGCCGGCCGGCGAAGGCAAGACGACCACCACGGTCGGTCTCGGCGACGGCCTCAACCGCATCGGCAAGAGGGCGATCATCTGCATCCGCGAAGCCTCGCTCGGCCCGAACTTCGGCATGAAGGGCGGCGCCGCCGGCGGCGGCCTGGCCCAGGTCGTGCCGATGGACGACATGAACCTCCACTTCACCGGCGACTTCCACGCCATCACCACCGCCCATAACCTGCTTTCGGCACTGATCGATAACCACATCTACTGGGGCAACGAGCTCGGCATTGATACCCGCCGCGTCGCCTGGCGCCGCGTCATGGACATGAACGACCGGGCGCTGCGTGAGATCATCTGCTCGCTGGGCGGCGTCGCCAACGGCTTCCCGCGCGAGGCCGGCTTCGACATCACCGTCGCTTCCGAAGTGATGGCGATCCTGTGCCTTGCTACCGACCTCAAGGATCTCGAGAAGCGCCTCGGCGACATCATCGTCGCCTACCGCCGCGACAAGTCGCCGGTCTATGCCCGTGATCTCAAGGCCGACGGCGCCATGGCGGTGCTTTTGAAGGACGCCATCCAGCCCAACCTGGTGCAGACGCTGGAGAACAACCCGGCCTTCGTGCATGGCGGCCCGTTCGCCAACATCGCGCATGGCTGCAACTCGGTCGTCGCCACCACGACCGCGCTGAAGCTCGCCGACTATGTCGTCACCGAAGCCGGCTTCGGCGCCGACCTCGGTGCCGAAAAATTCTTCGACATCAAGTGCCGCAAGGCAGGGCTGAAGCCGGCTGCCGCCGTCATCGTCGCCACGGTGCGCGCCATGAAGATGAATGGCGGCGTCAAGAAGGAAGACCTCGGCAAGGAAAACATCGAGGCGGTCAGGAAGGGCTGCGCCAATCTCGGCCGCCATATCGAGAACATCCGCCAGTTCGGCGTGCCGGCGGTGGTTGCCATCAACCACTTCTATTCCGACACCGAGGCCGAAATCCAGGCGATGAAAGACTATGTCGCCTCGATGGGTGAGGAGGCGATCCTGTGCAAGCACTGGGCGCAGGGCTCGGCCGGCATCGAGGATCTCGCCAACAAGGTGGTGGCGCTCGCCGAATCCGGCGCTTCGCAGTTCGCACCGCTCTATCCGGATGAGATGCCGCTGTTCGAGAAGGTCAACACCATCGTCCAGCGCATCTACCGCGGCTCCGAGGCCATCGCCGACAAGTCGGTGCGCGACCAGCTCAAGACCTGGGAGGAAGCCGGCTACGGCAAGCTGCCGGTCTGCATGGCCAAGACCCAGTACTCGTTTTCGACCGACCCGAACCTGCGCGGCGCGCCGACCGGCCATACGGTGCCGATCCGCGAGGTCCGGCTCTCGGCCGGCGCCGGCTTCGTCGTCATCATCTGCGGCGAGATCATGACCATGCCGGGGCTGCCCAAGTCCCCGTCTTCGGAAAAGATCTTCCTCAACGAGCAGGGTCAGATCGAAGGCCTGTTCTAAAGCAATTCCAGGAAAAGTGCGCAGCGGTTTTCCGTCCGGAATTGCGTAAGAACTAAGAGATTGAGCGGTTCGCCGTTTCCGTGAGACGGTGAACCGCTCTAAGCACCCTCAGGCTGGAAACGATCAAGGGCGCCGCCTCATCGCGGCGCCCTTTTTGCGTCGCCGGCTTTCATGCCACCGTGGGCGAGCCGAACTTCTTGATGCCGGCGACCGACATCGAGACGAACTGGTCGAGGATGGCGAAGAAGATATCCAGGCTGAAGCCGAACAGGAAAGCGAAGGTGAACAGGCTGAAGCCTATGCCGGTCACCTCGCCGCCGAGCTTGGTGCCGGGCGCCATGAACCAGGCGAGGATCATGCCGGCAAGCCCGCCGAGCGCGATCCGGTGGATGAGGCGCGACAGCGGCGGATTGGGCAGAAGCGGGTTCAGGATCATGCGCATGTGGAACATGATGCCGCCAAGCGCGCCGTAGAGCGCGGGCAGGATCCACAGCGCATAGGGACTGAGGACCTCGCTCAGCGTCTTGGCCTGCAATGTCAGCGTCGAGATCGAATTCGGCGTGATGGTGATGACGCCTTCGCATTGCAGGTCGCGTGTCGCCTCGTCGAAATCCGCGTTCACGTCTTCCAACTGGCCGGCCGTGGCGGCGGCGCTCACGGCTTGCACGCCGCCTTGAATATTGCCGTTGTTCCTGCAATCGAAATCCGACTGCTTAAGCGGCTGGCTGTTTTCGGCCCCGCCTTGCTGTTGCGCCAGCGCGACCTGCTGACCACAGAACTGGTCTATGGCCATCTGCCTGGGGTTCGAGAAATCAAGCGGCGCGCCCGCTTTGGCCGAAGAAGCCGAAAGCTTGCAATAGGCCCATTGCATGCCCCAGAGCGGAAACGGCGCCTCCTGCGTCATGAAGCCCTGCGCCCGCACCAGCAACGAGGAAAAACGCTGGTCGAGCGAATGCAGGCTGTCGACGGAATTGTAATAGGCGTCTTTCAGTAGCGTCAGGTCGGTCGTCGACGCCTGCTGGGCGGTGGCCGAGCTCAGTTGTTTCTTGGTCGCCCAGACCTGCCTGATCGACTGCCCGAACCGGGCGCTGAAATCGTTGTTGTCGATCTCCTGCAGCTCCGCGTTGATCGAGACGCCCCTGTTGTAGACATAGGTCAGCTTGCCGATGACGATCATCATCGTCACCGACAGGGCGATGAGGAAATAGGTCGCGAGCGCGGTCCGGCGCGACATGTCGCCCGGCGACCAGCCGGTGCGCAGCGCAGCCAGTGTGGAAAATGGCACGGTGTTGGAACAGTCGTTGAGCACCGTCTGAAGTTTGACGACCTCGGGCTGGCTTGCCGTCGCATCATTGAGCTTTTCCGCATCGCCGATCGCGGCGAACAGCGCGCTATCCTTGAACACGCCGTAGCGGCCATAGCCGGCAACCAGCTTGGCGTCGGCAAGCAACCCGGAAACAAGAGGATCGTGGGATGTCGTCATCGCGCCCCCCCGACGACTAGCCCAGGTAACCCGGCACGAAACCATATTGCGACGGGCACCCGCAGGGATAGCCCGCTGGCCCGGGCGGCTGCGCCCAGCACCAGAAGAATTGGGTGAAGCAGATCGTGCCCGGCGCATGCGGCGGAACTTGCGCGAAGGCGGGCCAAGGCAGCAGCGCCGCGCCGATGGCGAGGATCAGGACGACCACGGTTCGTGCAACGCGCGCTTCCAATCCAGCCCCCAAAAGCCAACCGCGCTTACTCGCATGCGCGGCGACTTTGCGAAAATACCGGAGCGGCTTCCGTGAAATGGCTCACGCTCTGCCTGGAAATCGTTCGCCAAGGCAAAAGCGCCGCGATCCTGGCGGCGCCTCGCCATTCCAAATCGGTTCGAACTAGGCAGCGTTCCGCTGCAAGGCCCGCTGGTTGGACGCGTAGATCGTGTCGCGCTCGGGCAGCCTCCCGGTCTTTAGGCAATCGATCCACTCGGCGGTCTTCAGCACCGCGGCGAAGCGCGACTGCAGAACCACGCTCACCACCCGGTGTATGTCCTCGGCCGACGAATAGCCGGCGCTGTTGGCATAGGGCACCGATCCGCTGGCATCCGAGAGGAATTCGACGGCAAAGCCCATATGCACCGCGTGGATGATGGTCGACAGGTCGCAATTGTGGGTCATGTAGCCGACGACCGCGATCGTATCGATGGCGTTGGCGCGCAGCCAAGCCTCGAGGTCCGTGCCGGTGAACGCCGAAGGCAGGGTCTTTTCGACATAGTGGTCGCGGCCGCGCCGGGCGATCTCGGCATGCAGCTCGCCGCCATGGCTGCCCTTGGCGAAGATCGGCGAGGTCTCGGGCGCCATCTGCTTGACGATGACGATCTTGATGCCGGCCGCCGCGGCCGCGTCCATGGCGCGCGCGACATTGGCGACGGTCTCGGCGAAAGGCGGATGCTGGATAGCGAGATTGCCGCCATCATAGTCGTTCTGGACATCGACGACGACAAGCGCGCGGCGCGGCTGGGTGGCTGGTGCTGACATGGCGGTTTTCCTTTCGATCGGGTTGATGGTGCAAAGCTAAGGGAGTGTTCCGGATCGAGAAAGTGTCCCGATTGACATCATTCGAAAGAATTGGGACATTTGACTTTCAACGGAACGATGCCTGCCATGAAGAACCCGATCATCGCCGCTGTCGCTTTCGACGGCATCAGCCCGTTCCATCTTTCCGTGCCGTGCCTGGTGTTCGGCGCCGATCGAACCAGGCTTGGGCTGCCGCGCTTCGACTTCCGCGTCTGCGCGATGGAGGACGGACCCATCCATACCGATGCGGGGCTGAGCATCGTCGTGCCGCACGATCTTTCGGCGCTCGACGAGGCCGATATCGTCATCATCCCGAGCTGGAAGGATCTCGAGGATCCCCTGGCCGCGCCGTTCAAGGGGGCGCTGCGACGCGCGCATCGGCGCGGCGCGCTGATCGTTGGCTTGTGCCTCGGCACCTTCGCCCTCGCCGGCGCCGGATTGCTTGCCGGGCGCAAGGCGACCACCCACTGGGCCTATACGGACCAGTTGCAGAGGCTTCATCCCGACATCGCGATCGACGCCGACGTGCTCTATGTCGACGAGGGCGACATCATCACCTCCGCCGGCGTCGCCGCCGGGCTCGACTGCTGCCTGCATATCGTGCGTGCGCGCTATGGCGCGGAGGCGGCGCTGCGGCTTGCCCGCCATGTCGTGCTCTCGCCGCACCGGCAGGGCGGGCAGGCGCAGTTCATCGAGCGCCCGCTTGCGCCGACGCCGAACGCCGACCGGTTCGCCAAGGCTCTCGATGATGTGCGGGCATCGCTCGGCCAAGCCCACAGCCTGGACAGTGTCGCCGAAGCAGCAGGCCTTACCCGCCGCACCTTCACGCGCCGCTTCCAGAAAACCACCGGCACCAGTTTCGGCAACTGGCTTGCCGACCAACGTCTCGCGTTGGCGCAAAGGCTGCTGGAGCAGACGGACAAATCGATGGACATGGTGGCCTTCGAAGCCGGCTTCGGCAGCGCCACCTCGCTGCGCCAGCATTTCGCCGCGCGGCTCAGGACCTCGCCGAGGCAATACCGGCGCGAGTTTTCGAGAAGCACCCAGGCGCCAGGCGGGCTCAGCCTTTTGTAACGGCCCGAGCCGGGTTGCCGACAACGGTGGCGCTGGCCGGCACGTCGCGAGTCACCACCGCGCCCGCGCCGACGATGGCGCCCTCGCCAATGCTGACGCCGGCGAGGATCACCGCGCTGCCGCCGATCCAGGCATTGTCGCCGATTGTTACGGCTTTTGCGATCTCCAGCCCGGCCAGCCGTCCAGTGGCTTCGCGATGATGCTCGGCGCAGTAGATCTGCACATTGGGCCCGAGCAGCGTCCCCTTGCCGATGCGCACCGGCGCGGTGTCGAGGATGGTGCAGCCGGCATTGAGGAAGACGCCCTCGCCGAGGAACAGGTTGAAGCCGTAGGCGCAATGGAACGGCGCCTCGATGCGCGCCCCTTCGCCCGCGCCGCCGAGCAGCGCCCGCAAGGCCGGGGCGATATTGCCGCGCTGCCTGGGCGGCAGACCATTGTGCTCGAACACCGCATCGCGGGCGGCGACGCGCAAGTCCTCCAGCTCATCGTCGATGCAGGTGTACCATTCGCCAGCCGCCATCTTCATGCGCTCGCTTGTCGCCATGCGACACCTCCGGATTTCGTCTGCTGCCAAAGCACCGTCGCCAGAGCATAATCGATTGTCAGACAAAAGCCCCGTGGCCAAACGCCTGGCTTGTGCTAGCCTGCCGTTGCGAGACCATGCGACGGGCTCAGTTTGAGGGGGGCGATCATGCTTTACATTCTTGCACTGCTGATAGGCATCATTGCCGGCCTGCGCGCCATGACCGCGCCCGCCGCCGTCGCCTGGGGTTCGTATCTCGGCTGGCTGCCGGTCGCCGGCACCTGGGCGAGCTTCATGGGGCATTGGATCGCGGTCGGCATCTTCACCATCCTGGCCATAGTCGAGCTCATCACAGATCAACTGCCGTCGACGCCGAGCCGCAAGGTGCCGCCGCAATTCGGCGCGCGTGTCGTCGTCGGCGCCTTCTGCGGCGCGGTCATCGGCGCCACGGCCGGCGCCACCATCGGTGGCCTGGTCGCCGGCGCGATCGGCGCGGTGATCGGCACGCTGGGCGGCGCGGAAGCGCGTGCGCGACTGGCCGCGGCTTTCGGCAAGGATCCGCCCGCCGCCTTCATCGAGGATGCGGTGGCCATCATTGGCGGCCTGCTCATCGTCGCGGCGGTCGCATGAGCGCAAGGAGCTTCGACGCCATCGTCATCGGCGCCGGTCAGGCCGGGCCGCCGCTGGTCGGCAGGCTCGAGGCCGCCGGCATGAAGGTCGCGCTGGTCGAACGCAAGTTCATCGGCGGCACCTGCGTCAACACCGGCTGCATGCCGACCAAGACGATGGTGGCGAGCGCCTATGCCGCGCATCTCGCCCGCCGCGCTGCCGACTATGGCGTCGCGCTCTCAGGCCCCGTCGGCGTCGATTACAAGCGCATCAAGGCGCGCAAGGACAAGGTCACCAACGACGCCCGCGGCAACCTCGAAAAATGGATCGGCGGCATGAAGGGCTGCACGCTCTATCGTGGCCACGCGCGCTTTGAATCCGCCAATACGGTGCGCGTCGGCGACGAGCTGCTGACGGCGCCGAAGATCTTCCTCAACACCGGCGGCCGCGCCTCGGTGCCCGACCTGCCCGGCATCCACGACGTGCCTTATCTCACCAATTCCTCGATGATGGATCTCGATGTGCTGCCCAGCCGCCTGATCGTCGTCGGGGGCAGCTACATCTCGCTCGAATTCGCGCAGATGTTCCGCCGCTTCGGCTCCGAGGTCACGGTGATCGAGAAGGCGCCGCGGCTGACCGGCCGCGAGGACGAGGACACCTCCGCCGCCATCCAGTCCATCCTCGAGAACGAAGGCATCGCCGTTCATGTCGGCGCCGGCAACATCAGCTTCGCCAGACAAGGCGCCAACATCGCTGTGACATTCGACGCCGGCACGCCGCCAGCGGTCGGCTCGCATGTGCTGCTGGCGCTCGGCCGTGTTCCAAACACCGATGATCTCGGCCTCGACAAGGCCGGCGTCGCCGTCGACCAGCGCGGCTACATCACCGTCGACGACCAGTTGCGCACCAACGTGCCCGGCATCTGGGCGATGGGCGACTGCAACGGCAGGGGCGCCTTCACCCATACCTCCTACAACGACTTCGAGATCGTCGCCGCCAACCTGCTCGACAACGATCCGCGCAAGGTCAGCGACCGTATCGAAGCCTATGCGCTCTATATCGACCCGCCGCTCGGACGCTGCGGCATGACGGAAGCCGCCGTGAAGAAATCCGGCCGCCGCGCGCTCGTCGGTCAGCGGCCGATGACCCGTGTCGGCCGCGCGGTCGAAAAAGGTGAGACGCAGGGCTTCATGAAGATCCTCGCCGATGCCGACACCGGCGAAATCCTCGGCTGCTCGGTGCTCGGCCCGGGCGGGGACGAGGCGATCCACTGCGTGCTCGACCTCATGTACGCCAAGGCGCCGATCTCGACACTCGCGCGGGCGATGCACATCCACCCCAATGTCTCGGAGTTGCTCCCCACGATCGCCCAGGAGCTTAAGCCGCTGGTCTAAGCCTGGCAGCGGCGTTCTCCCGTTTCTGCATTGCTGCATTGCAACAATGGCGCTTGCGCGCCAGGCGCATGCAACGCCAGTCTAATTTGAACCGATTCAGTCCGGATATCCCATGCCGCTGCCGATCCTAGCGCTCGCCATTGCATCCTTCTGCATCGGCACCACGGAATTCGTCATCATGGGGCTGCTGCCGGAGGTCGCGGCCGATCTCGGTGTCTCGATCCCTTCGGCTGGCCTTCTGGTCACCGGCTATGCTCTGGGCGTCGTCTTCGGCGCGCCGATCGTCGCCATGGTGACCGCCCGCCTGCCGCGCAAGCCGGTGCTCATCGGTCTCGCCGCCCTCTTTGTCATCGGCAACCTCTTCTGCGCCATCGCGCCGAACTACTGGCTCTTGATGGCGGCGCGGGTCTTCACCGCTTTCGGCCACGGTGCCTTCTTCGGCATCGGCTCCGTCGTCGCCGCGAGCCTCGTGCCGCGCAACAAGCGGGCGAGCGCGATCGCGCTGATGTTCGCCGGCCTGACGCTCTCCAACATCCTCGGCGTTCCCGCCGGCACGGCGTTGGGCGAAGCCTTCGGCTGGCGCGCCACTTTCCTCGCCGTCGTCGGCATCGGCCTCATCTCGGTCGCGGCCATCGCCTGGCTGGTGCCTTCGGACGTCGCGGAGCCCAGCGGTGGCGGCCTGGTGGGCGAGCTGCGCGTGCTCGGCAAGCTGCAGGTCTGGCTGGCGATGCTGATCGCCTCGCTCGCCTCCGCCAGCCTGTTCGCCGTCTTCACCTACATCAAGCCTTACCTCACCGACGTCTCCGGCCTGTCGACGGCAACCGTCACCTGGGTTCTGCTGCTCTTCGGCGCCGGCATGACCATCGGCAACATCATCGGCGGCAGGCTGGCGGACTGGAAGCTGATGCCGACGGTGATCGCCACGCTGCTCGCCATGGCCCTGCTGTTCGTCGCCTTCACGGAGCTCGGCGCCATCGCAAGCGTGGCCGTGGCCATCGTGTTCCTGTGGGGCATGCTGATCTTCATCGTCGTGCCGCCGCTGCAGATCCGTGTCGTCGAGGCCGCGGCCGAAGGCCCGAACCTGGCCGCAACGCTCAACCAGGGCGCCTTCAATGTCGGCAATGCCGGTGGCGCCTGGATCGGCGGCCTCGCCATCTCACTCGGCGTCTCCTACGCCAACCTGCCGCTGGTGGGCGCGGCGCTCGCGCTTCTCGCCGTCGCTGTGGCCGTGCTGTCACAGGCGCTCGACCGCCGGACAGTCTTGCAGCCGCAACCGGCAGGGTAGCGGCGACTGCCCCGACGGCCCGGAGCGGCTGGACCACTCGACAGCCCGATCGCAAAAATGCATGGGTGAACCTCGTCACGCGGAGGTATCCCATGCAGAAGACGATCGAACGCATTGCCGGCGACAGCGAAGGCGTCGTTTACGAATTTCCGGTCCTGCGCTTCGAGGGCAAGGACAAGGCGGCCCCTTCCGCCTATCTGCAGGCCGCTCTCCATGCCGGCGAGCTGCCGGGCGTCGTCGCCATCGACGCGCTGATGCCGATGCTTGCCAAGGCGGAGGCCGAGGGCCGCATCAGGGGTCCGATCACCATCGTGCCCTGGGCCAACCCGATCGGCCGCGCGCAATATCATTTCGGCGAGCATCAGGGCCGCTTCAATCTCGGCACCCGCATCAACTTCAACCGCTCCTTCCCGCTGCTTGCCACGCCTGATGCCAGGCTGCTGCCGGATGTCAGCCTGGGCGGTGCCGATCGCCGGCTGAAGAACCGGCTGGTCCAGCTGTCGCTTGGGCAGGATATCGTGCTCGACCTCCACTGCGACGACGAAGGCCTCGCCTATCTCTACATCCACACCAGCCTGTGGCCGCATATGGCCGATTGCGCGGCCGCCATGGGCGCCGAAGCCGTCCTGCTGTGGAGCGAGGACAACAGCGGCACCTTCGAGGGCGCCTCGATCATGCCCTACCAGAATGCGCCGACGAGCGTTGCGCGCTTCGACAGGCGCGCCGTCACCACGGTCGAATATCGCGGCATGCTCGATGTCGATGGCGCCCTGGCCGCGGCCGATGCCGCCGGACTCTACCGCCTGCTGGTGACGCGCGGCGTCGTCCAGGACTCGTCCATACCGAAATTCGAGACATTTTCCGGCCCTGTCGTGCCGTTGGAAAACATCGACATGATGCCTTCGCCCAAATCCGGCGCGATCCTCTACGACGTCAAGCCTGGCGATCGCGTCAGGAAAGGCGACAGGCTGGCAACAATCGTGCATGCGCCCGGCGAGTCCGGTGGCCGCACGGAAGTGTTTGCCCCGCAGTCGGGCTTCATCCTGACCCGCCGCGCGCGCCGCATCATCCGCACCGGCGAGGACCTGCTGAAGCTCGCCGGCGATGCCCGGAGCACCGACGCGCGCTCCGGCACGCTGGAGGACTGAAGCGCTCGCGACAATGTTTCGGATCAGAGGCCGCGCAGGCTCTCCAGATTGTGCACATGGACATGGTCGCCGGCGGCGACGGGCGCCGTCAGCCGGCCGATGACTTCGCCATATTTGCGCACCTTGGCGCCGGCCGGCAGATCACGCAGCGCCAGCTTGTGACCGGCATCGAGCGATGCGCCGGCCGTAAGCACGAGCCCTTCGCGGGCGCCGCGCGTCGCAACGCTCGCCCCTGCCTCCACCGGCCCGACCAGCACCGCGACGTCGTCGTCGGCATGCAGCACGATGGCGCCCGACCGGCTCATGCGCTTGCCAGCCGCACCTGGACGCCAGCAGCGTCCTCCCTGAGCTTCAGCACCGCGCCGACATCCTTGCCCGCCATGCCGGCGTCCATCGTCTCGCCAAGCACCGCAAGCGTGGCGGCGCCGACCGGCGCCTCCAGGCCGAGCGCCTCGTTCATCGCCAACGCCAGGCGGCAGTCCTTGTGCGCGAGCTTGACCATGAAGCCGGGCTCGAAGTCGCCCTTGAGCGCGCGATTGTGCATGGCGACCGCGAGCTGCTGGTTCCAGGCCATCGTCGTCTTGAGCACGCTGATCATCGTGTCGAGCGTCAGCCCCGCCTTGGCGCCGGCGACCAGCGCCTCCGAGCTCGCGGTGATCAATACGCTCGCCAGGAGATTGTTGGTGAGCTTCATGGCCTGCCCCATGCCGAGCGCGCCGCAATGGATGAGGTCCGCACCCATTGCCGACAGGACGGGGCGGGCGCGCTCCAGCACAGCGGCATCGCCGCCGATCATCAATGTCGACGTGCCGGCAATCGCATGCTCGACGGTCTTGCCCACCGGGCTGTCGATCATGTCGACGCCGCGCTGGGCGAGCCACGCGCCGATCTTCTGCGTGGTCTGCGGGTCGATCGTGCTCATGTCGATATAGAGGCTGCCGGATTTCAGCCCATGGCCGATGCCATTCTCGCCGAGCACGGCCGCCTCGACGTCGGGCGCGTCCGGCAGCATGGTGATGACGACCTCCGACCGCTCCGCCACCTCGCGCGGCGAAGCCGCCGCGCGGGCGCCCGCGTCGACGAGTTTCGCCACCGACGCGGGATTGAGATCGAAGACGGTGAGCCCAAATCCCGCCTTGAGCACGTTGCGGGCCATCGGTGCGCCCATGGTTCCAAGCCCGACAAAACCTACTTCGGTCATCAATGCTTCCTTTTCGCTGAGTTTCTTAGGAATGCGCTTGCTCAGGAAGGCGCCTTCCACTGGTCGAGCTGCCAGGCCGGCAGGCCGCGCAGGTCCTTGGCGCTCTTGTCGGTAAAGCCGCTTTCGTCCGGCACCTTGCCCGTCCCCTCATAGGCCTTCTGCAGCAATGGAGCCGCCTTGCCGAAGGCGGCCTTGACCTGATCCCAGCTCAACGCCTCGGGGATCATCTTGCCGGCCACCATGAACTGGGAAATCTGGCTGACCGCGGCCGCATCGCCTTCCGTCGGCCAGATCCAGCCGCGCTGGAAGAGCACCTCGTCGCCGACGACCTTGGCGCCGAGCGCGGGATCGAGCCCCCAATATTTGTTGACCGATTGCGAAATGTCCTTCGGGTCGACTTTCTGCAATTCCGCCAGCGCCCGCTGCGCGGCGACCAGGAAGGCCTGGCCGATCGGCGAGTCATCGCCGACGATGCGGTCGCTGCAGATCCAGAAGGAGCGGTGCAGATAGTAGCCGTCGGGATAGAATTTCGATTTCTTGACGCCCGGCAGCAAATGCCCTTCGCCCTCGCCCGCCGGTCCGCTGTAGCCGGCCTCGGTGTAGCCGAAGGAATTCATGATGCCCGTAAGCCCCGTCTCGGCATTGGCCTTGAGAAAGGCCGGGTAGATCACGACCGACGCGTCCATGCCTTCCGGCAGCGATGCCGCCACCGCCTGGGTCGGCGTGTTGACGATGTTGATGTTGAAGGCGCGCGGATCGGCGTCGCCCAATTCCTGCAGCAGCATCTGCGAGAGCGCGTTGTAGGGGTCGCCGCCGACCAGCGCGCCGACCGTCTTGCCCTTCAGGTCCTCGATGTTCCTGATCGGCGAGCCCTTGCGGGTCGCCAACACCATGCGCATATGGCCCTCGCCCACGGTCAGGATGTTGATCGGCTGCGCCTGAGACAGCAGGCGAACGATCGGCGTGTTGCCCCACATGCCGATGTCGAGATCGCCCGAGACGAAGGCCTCGACCATGGGCAGGGCCGAGGGGTAGTCGCGCCAGTCGACGGTCAGGTCGTAGCCGAGCTCGCTTGCTGCCTTCTCCAGCATCTTCTCGTTGATCATGCGCTGCGTCAGCGGCGAATTGCCGGCGGCGTAAGGCTGGCGCCCGATCGAGACTTTCGCCGTCTTGCGGTCCTGCGCCCGCACGATCGCGGGCATGGCGAGGGCGCCCGCGGCGGCGCCCGCAAGGAACATGCGGCGGGTGAAGATGCTCTGCGTAGATCTTGTCATGACATTCCTCCGTCCTGTCGTGTCAGTTCATCGTTGCGCGGTATGCTTCTTCGCGGATCAGCTCCCAGATCGACTGGCAGAGCCTGGCGAAATCGCCCGAGCGGCGGGTCGCGTCGCCGCGCGGCCTCGGCAGGTCTATGTCGACGATCTGCTTCAGCCGGCCGGGATGGCTGCTCAGCACCGCCACCCGGTCGGCCAGGAACACGGCCTCGTCGATGGCATGCGTGATGAACACGACCGTGCGCCGTTCCGGCGCCGGGCGGTCCTGCCCCCAGATCCGCAGCAGTTCGTCCTGCAGGATGACGCGGGTCTGCGCGTCGAGTGCGGCCAGCGGCTCGTCCATCAAGAGGATCTCCGGCTCGCTCGCCATCAGCCGCGCCAGCGCCACGCGCTGGCGCATGCCACCCGAGAGCTGGTGCGGATACTTGTCCTGCGAACCCTTGAGCCCGACCATCTCGATGGTGCGCTCGACGCGCTCGGTTCGCTCGGCCGGCGACAGCCCATTCCCGGCCGGCCCATAGACCAGTCCGAACTCGACATTGCCGCGCACCGTGCGCCAGGGAAACAGCGCGTAGTCCTGGAACATCACGCCGCGCTCGGCGCCCGGCCCCTCGATCGGCTTGCCGTTGAGCGCCATGGTGCCGGACGTCGCGGGCTCGAGACCGGCCAGCATGTTGAGCACCGTCGTCTTGCCGCAGCCCGAGGGTCCGACGATGGCGAGGAACTCGCCGTCCCTGATGTCCAGCGACAGCTTCTCGACGGCGACGACCGAGCCGCCGAAGGACTTGCTGACGCTATCGAGCCGGATCTTCGGCGCGCTCATAGGCGGCTCCACGGTACGGTGATGGCAAGCGCCCAGCGCAGAGCGCGGTCGAGGGCGAAGGCGACGATGCCGACCGCGATCATGCAGACGACCATGCCGTTCAGGTCGATCGAGTAGGCGTAGAAGACGAACATCATCTGGCCGATGCCGCCGCTGCTGCCGGACTTGGCGCCAACCGCAAGCTCGGCGGCGATGATCGCCGTCCAGGCGATCCCCAATCCGATCCGCATGCCGACGAGGATCGACGGCAAGGCCGCTGGCAGGAGCACCACGCGCATGCGGGTGAGCGGCTTAAGCCCCATGGTCAGCGCGGCGCGCATCAGGCTGGGCTCGATGCGCTTCACGCCCGAGATGGTGTTGATCAGGATCGGGAAGAAGGCGGCATAGGCGACGATCGCGATCGCCGCGCCCGAGCCCGACCCCAGCCAGAGGATGACGAGCGGCAGGATGGCGAGCGCCGCGATCGGCCGGAACGTCTCCACCAGCGGGTCGAGATTGCGCTCGACCGTCGGCATGCTGCCCATGGCGATGCCGAGCGGGATTGCCACACATGCCGCGATGGCAAAGCCCGCAAAGACGCGCCCCAGGCTGGTGRCAAGGCCGGCGAGCAGGTCACCGTCCCGCAGCATGGCGATCGCGGCTTCGACCACGGTGCTCGGTCGCGGCGCATGGTCCGAACCCGAAGCGAGGAGCTGCCAGCCGGCAATGAGCAGAACCGGGACGATAAGTCGAAGCGCCATGCGTTTCATCGCGCCGCCCCCGTCTGTGCCCACGGGGTCAGAACCTTCGAAAGCTGGCGCAGCCCCTTGTCGGTCAGGAAGCCGAGCACGCCGATCGTGACGATGAAGGCCATCACCGTCGGGGTCGACAACATGCTGCGATAATATTCGATCGCGTAGCCCAGCCCGTTCGGCGCCCCGACCAGCTCGGCGGCGACGACGGCGGTCCACGACGCGGCGACGGCAAGCCGCGCCGAAACCAGGATCGCCGGCAGCGCCGCCGGCACGATGACGCGCCGCATGATCGTCGGCCCCGACAGGCCCATCGTGCGCGCCGCGGCGATCAGGCGCTTATCCACCGCGGCGGCGCCCGCGGCCGTGCCGACCAGCAACGGGAAGAACGCCGTGTAGAACATGATGAACAGCGGCAGGCGATGGCCGATGCCGAAGAGGTAGAGCGCGAGCGGTATCCAGGCGATGCCGGCGATCGGCCGCAGCATCTCGACCGGCAGTTCGAGCAGATCGTTCCACAGCCGGCTGCGGCCCATCAGCAGGCCGAGCGGCACGGCAATCGCGGCTGCGGCRAGCAGGCTGGCCAAAAGCCTCGCCAGGCTGATCAGCGCATTGCCGAACAGCTCGCCATTGAGCGCGGTGTCGCGAAGCGCTGCGGCGACCGCCAACGGCGACGGCAGCAGCAGTTTTGATGGCACGAAGAGCGATCCGACATACCAGGCAAGCACGAACAGCGCCATCGTGCGCAGATAAACCAGCGCTCCCCCAAACCGCGTTGGGCCGGCCGCCTTCACGCTTGTTGAGAAAACCGCGCTCACAGCGAACCTCGTATCCGGGTCGGGACTTCCAGGCCCTCTCCCAATATCTCGCCGAAGGTGAGCGTGCCGCCGGCGACCTCGAAGATCGTCGCGAGCAGCCGGCACGCGGCCTCCTCGATCGTTTCGGCTCCTTCCGCGACCGGGCTGGCGTCGAAATCGATCTGCTCGGGCAGCCGGCGCGCGGTCTCGCGCCGGGCGGTTATCTTGATCGTCGGCGCGAGCGCGCTCGCCGTGCTGTTGCCGGGCCCGGTGGTGAACAGCATGAGCTGGGCGCCGGCGGCGGTGAAGCCGGTCATCGATTCCGGCGAGAAGGACGGGCCGTCCATCAGGTAAAGCCCGCCGGCAGGCGGCGGCTCGGCGACGGAGAGCATCCCGTCGATCGGGCAGCTGCCTGTCTTCGCCACGGCGCCGAGCGACTTCTCCTCGATCGTGCTTAGCCCGCCGCGAATATTTTCCTCGCCGGGATTGTTGCCCGTCAGGCTGCGGCCCGACGCGCTGGCAAGGCTTTCCCGGCGCTCCACCGCACGCAGGATTCCTTGTGCGATCGACGGATCGCGGGCGCGGCCGGCCAGGATATGCTCCGCGCCCAGCCACTCGACGGTCTCGCCGGCGATGACGGTTGCGCCGCGCGACACCAGAAGGTCCACCGCGGCGCCGACGACCGGGTTGCTGATGAGACCCGACGTCGCGTCGGAATGACCGCATTCGACGCCGACGACCAGTTTTGTTCCCGGCAATGTTTCGCGGCGGGCGCGGGAGGCCTCGCGCAACAGCGCAGCACCTCGCCTGATGCCCTGCTCCAGGACCGAAAGCATATCTTCCTCCTGCTCGGCGAAGGAGACGCTGGCGACGGGCTTGCCGTCTTCCGAGATGCGGGCCGAAACCATCGCGGTCGTCGCGTTGTCGACCCCGACAACCAGCACCGCGCCCACATTGGGGTTGCGCCCAAGACCCACAAGTTGATCAACGTGCAACCCGAGATCCGGTTCGATATGGCCCCTGCCGGCGCTCGTGGCCGCCAGCAGCGCGCCCTCCAGGCTGGCGGCGATCCGCTCGCTCACCCGCAGCGCAAGCCCGTTGATGCACAGGACAAGCACGTAATTGCGGACTCCGACGCTTCCATCGGCCCGGCTGAAGCCGCGAAAGGACGGCAGGCGATCGATTTCCCCTTTGTCGGAGGCATGTGGAGGCATCTGGCGTTCCCGAACCGTCGCTGCAGGCGATCTCCTGGCAAATCTCATATTTGATCAAATGTTCCATTGGCAAGGGCAAAATTGACTTCTGTTGATGGCCATGCGAGCAATATTTGCTCAAATCCGGGTAGCAGGGACATATGGCGCGAATTCCCGACGTTCAAAAACTGCTTCGTGACGACATCATTTCCGGAGCCATTCCGTTCGGCTCGCGGCTGAGGATCGACGAGTTGGCGAGCCGCTATGGCGTGAGCCATATGCCGGTGCGCGAAGCGCTGCGCGCGCTGAGCGGCACCGGCCTGGTGGTGCTGGAGCCCAATCGCGGCGCCCGCGTCAGGACGGTTCACATGTCTTTCGTGGTCGACCTTTTCGACATCCGCAGCGCCATCGAGACCATGCTTGCGCGGCGCGCCAGCGAGCGCCGCACCGCCGATCATCTGCGCGACCTGAAGGCGGCCGAGGAATTGCTCGAAGCCCGGGTCGCGAGCGAGGACTTCCTTGCCGTGCCGCATGCCAACAACGTCTTCCACGGCGTCATCAACGAGGCCGCCGGCAATCCCGGCGCGCTGTCCATGGTGGATCGCAACTGGCTTCTGGTGGCGGCGATCTGGCAGCGCTACGGCTATGACGAGGGGCGCTTCCACGGCGTCATCAACGATCACCGCCACATCATCCGCGCCATCGAGCGCCAGGATGCCGGCTCGGCGGCAGTTCTGATGGGGGCGCATATCGAGAAGGCCAAGCACGACCTTCTGGACAGGATCGCCGTCGATCCCAAGCCGGACATCGGCCTGCAGTGACCGCCRCCGAGTTCGACGTCGCCGCGAAGACGGGCGACATTCTGGGCGAATCGCCGATCTGGCATCCGCAAACCRGCGAATTGTTCTGGGTCGACCTGCGCCGCCCTTGCCTGCACCGCCTGCAGCCGAAAAGCGGGACCGTGACCTCATGGCCGATGCCCGACGTGATCGGCTCCGTCGTCCCGCGGGCGAAAGGCGGGGTGGTCGTCGCGCTCAGGCACGACCTCCACGCTTTCGATCCGCAGAACGGCCAGTTGAGCCGATTGACGACGGTCGAATACGGGCCACCGCAGCATCGCCTGAACGACATGAAATGCGATCCCGCCGGCGGCATCATCTGCGGCAGCATGTGGGATTACGGATTGCACCCGTCGGGCGCTCTCTACCGGATCGACGCGACAGGGGACCCGCCCCTGCTACGCGGGCGGATCGCCGTGCCCAACGCACTTTGCTTCAGCCCGGATAAGCGAACGCTCTACTTCACCGACACCAGGAAAGGCGACATCGAGCGTGYGGACTTCGATCCGGCGAGCGGCAGCGTCGGCCGATGGTCGACATTCGTCACGGCGCAAGCGGCGCCGGGTCGGCCAGACGGCGCCACTGTCGACGCGGAAGGCTTCCTTTGGAATGCGCGCTACCAAGGGGGCGCACTCGCCCGCCTCGCACCCGAGGGCACGCTGGACAGGCTGGTGCGGGTCCCGGTCAGCCAGCCGACCTCCTGCGCCTTTGGCGGCGAGGGCTTGAGGACCCTCTACGTGACCACCGCCACCCAGACGCTGAACGCCGTGGAACGGGCCGAGCAGCCGCTTGCCGGTGCGCTTTTGGCGCTCGATGTCGGGGTGGCGGGCCTGCCGGAGCCGATGTTCGCCGGCTAGGCCACGATCGCGCCGCCGGAGCATGATGCCGAAAAGTGTGAAGCGGTTTCGGACAACATCATGCTCCATCTCTTTGATTCAGAGCCAGCCGAGGTGACGTCCCCCTGTTGCCTGCAGGTCGATGCCGGTGATGAAACTGCCGGCATCGGAGCACAAAAGCACCGCCGCTCCGGCCATCTCGCTTGCCTCGCCTGCCCGTCGCATTGGCGCTGAATTCTTCTGGATTTCAGCCCACTTCGCCGCATCCTGGCGCCGCCAGCGGTTGCGCTCGGTAATCACAAGGCCCGGCGACAGGTTGTTGATCGTCACGCCGTGCGGCGCGTAATCCTTGGCAAGGTTGAATGACAGATTGTGCTGCGCGCTCTTCAGCGCCGCATAGACGGCAAGATCGGATTCGGGGCGGGTCTGGTTGATGCTGCCGATCGTCAGCACCCGGCCCCAGCCATTGTCCTTCATGCCTGGTAACGCTGCCTGGAGCAGCTCGATCGTCGCCCTGAAATTGATCTGGATCTGGCGCTCCACTTGGTCGGCCGGCAATTCGAGGAAAGGCGTGCGGTACTGGATGGAGGCGCAGACGACCAGCACGTCGACCCCGCCGAGCGCAGCGATCGCCTCATGGACGCAGCGCGTCGCCTCGCCGGGCTCGGCGAAATCGGCGTCGATCGCCACCCCGCGCCGGCCTCTTTCATGGACTTCGCGCACAGCATCGGCGGCGGCGTCGGGCTGGCCGAACGCGATGTCGGCGGCGCGGGCCGAATGGACCGCCACATCGGCGCCGGCCTCCGCGAAAACCCTGACGATCTCGCGGCCGATGCTGACGCTGCCGCCGGTGACCAGCGCGCGCCGCCCGGCCATCGAGAAGCGGCGGGCCAGAAGCAAGGCGTTCTGCGTATCGATTTCGTCGTGCGGCATTCCCATTGATCCTCGATTGATTTGATCATACTCGATCGTCGAACGTCACAGGGCCTGCCGAAATGTCAAGGGTGGAGCTTCCAACCTTTTCAGATTTTGATCAAATTCATGCCTCTTGAATTCACACACAATCGATTGCCGGGCCCGCCATGCAAGTTGGCCGGCTGTCCATCTCGGCCGGCCGCGCGAAATGCCGAACGCCGCCCGCGGCTCGCACGGAAGCCGCGGACGACTTGCTCCATCCGGCGCGTTCCCCGATTCCGCTTGCCGATCCGGTCATTCGCCGCTATGGGAGTCGCCATGAACATGCGTTCGAACAAGACCATTTGGTGGTGGGGCTGCTGACAGCGGCCTGTTCGTGCGCGTGCGCGTGAAAGTAGAGGGTGGCCGCAACGGAATGTCCGGGCGGCCATTTGTTTTTAGAGCCATTCCCGGGTCCGTTGCCCAAAACGCTGATGGAGACGGCAATGACGACTAAAGTTCTGGACAACGGGGCCGAGCGCTTCGTCACCGCTGGCGGCGTGACGATCACCCGAGAGCGCCACGACCAGCCCTATGAAGGCGCGATCGACGCCTATGTGGACGGCCTGAATTCGCGCCGCGGCGCCGTGTTCTCCTCCAACTATGAATATCCGGGCCGCTACACGCGCTGGGATACGGCCATCATCGATCCGCCGCTGGTGATCTCCGCGCGGGGACGCACGATGCGCATCGAAGCGCTGAACAAGCGCGGCGAAGTGTTGCTGCCGGTGATCGGCAAAGCGCTTGGTCAGTTGAGCGAAGTCACGATCGCCGAAACCTCGAAGACGCTCATTCGTCTCGATGTCGCCAAGCCCGGCCGTGTCTTCACCGAGGAGGAGCGCAGCCGCGTTCCGTCGGTCTTCACAGTGCTGCGCGCCATCACCGCGCTGTTCAAGACCGCCGAGGACGCCAATCTCGGCCTTTACGGCGCCTTCGGCTACGACCTCGCCTTCCAGTTCGATCCGGTCGACTACAAGCTCGAGCGCAAGGCAGGCCAGCGCGACCTCGTGCTGTTCCTGCCCGACGAGATCCTCGTCGTCGACCATTATTCGACCAAGGCCTGGACCGATCGCTACGACTATTCCGGCGACGGTTTTTCGACCGAGGGCCTGGCCCGCGACGCCCATGCCGAGCCGTTCAGGACCGCCGACCGCATCCCGCCGCGCGGCGACCATGAGCCTGGCGAATACGCCAACCTGGTGCGGCGCGCCATGGAGAGCTTCAAGCGTGGCGACCTGTTCGAGGTCGTGCCCGGACAGATGTTCTACGAGCGTTGCGAGACCCAGCCCTCCGACATCTCGCGCAAGCTGAAATCGATCAACCCCTCGCCCTATTCCTTCTTCATCAATCTCGGCGAAAACGAATATCTGATCGGCGCCTCGCCGGAGATGTTCGTGCGCGTCAACGGCCGCCGCGTCGAGACCTGCCCGATCTCGGGCACCATCAAGCGCGGCGACGACGCCATCTCCGACTCCGAGCAGATCCTGAAGTTGCTCAACTCGAAGAAGGACGAGTCCGAGCTGACCATGTGCTCGGATGTCGACCGCAACGACAAGTCGCGCGTCTGCGAGCCGGGCTCGGTGCGTGTCATCGGCCGCCGTCAGATCGAGATGTATTCGCGCCTGATCCACACCGTCGATCACATCGAGGGCCGGCTGCGCGAAGGCATGGATGCCTTCGACGCCTTCCTGTCGCACGCCTGGGCGGTCACTGTCACCGGCGCGCCGAAACTGTGGGCCATGCGCTTCATCGAGCAGAACGAGAAGAGCCCGCGCGCCTGGTATGGCGGGGCGATCGGCATGGTCAACTTCAACGGCGACATGAACACCGGACTGACGCTCCGCACCATCCGCATCAAGGACGGCATCGCCGAGGTGCGCGCCGGCGCCACGCTGCTTTTCGACAGCGTTCCCGAGGAAGAAGAAGCCGAAACCGAATTGAAGGCATCCGCCATGCTCTCCGCCATCCGCGACGCCAAGACCGGCAACGCCACCGGAACCGAGCGCACCACCGCGCGCGTCGGCGACGGCGTCAACATCCTGCTCGTCGACCACGAGGACTCCTTCGTCCATACGCTCGCCAACTACTTCCGCCAGACCGGCGCCAATGTCTCCACCGTGCGCACCCCGGTACCGGAAGAGGTCTTCGAGCGTCTGAAGCCCGATCTCGTCGTGCTGTCGCCCGGACCGGGCACGCCGACGGATTTCGATTGCGCGGCCACCATCAGACGGGCGCGCGCCCGCGACCTGCCGATCTTCGGCGTCTGCCTCGGCCTGCAGGCGCTGGCCGAAGCCTATGGCGGCGAGCTCAGGCAATTGCACATCCCCATGCACGGCAAGCCGTCGCGCATCCGCGTCTCCAAGCCCGGCATCATCTTCTCAGGGCTCCCCAAGGAAGTGACCGTCGGCCGCTACCACTCGATCTTCGCCGATCCGGTGCGCCTGCCCGACGGCTTCGTGGTCACCGCAGAGACCGAGGACGGCATCATCATGGCCTTCGAGCACCGCAAGGAGCCGATCGCGGCGGTGCAATTCCATCCCGAATCGATCATGACGCTCGGCCACAATGCGGGCATGCGCATCATCGAGAACATCGTTGCGCATCTGCCGCGCAAGGCTAAGGAAAAGGCCGCTTAGGGCGGCGCCCAGGAATGAGTGCGGCCATCATGACGACAACCCAGGAGACGAAGGCGGCGACACGGCAGAAGGTCGCCAGCCTTGCGTTCTGGTCGATTGTCGTCGCCTGTGTCGTGCTCGTCCTCAAGCTTGTCGCCTGGTATATCACCGGTTCGGTCGCGCTCTACTCGGACGCGGCGGAATCGATCGTCAACGTGATTGCGTCGGCCGCCGCTTTCTGGGCGATCCAGGTCAGCTACAAGCCCGCCGACCAGGACCATCCCTTCGGCCATCACAAGGCCGAATATTTCTCTGCCGTGCTCGAAGGGGTGCTGATTGTCGTCGCAGCCCTCCTGATTCTCAACGAGGTCTGGCAGTCCTGGCAGCACCCCGCGCCGCTGGAACAGCCCTGGAAAGGCCTTGCCGTCAACGGCGTCGCAACGCTCATCAACGCGGTCTGGGCCTGGGCGCTAATCCGCACCGGCCGCAACGCGAAGTCGCCGGCCCTTGTTGCCGATGGCCAGCACATCATGACTGACGTGGTGACATCCGTCGGCGTGCTCGGCGGCCTTGTCGGCGCGGTGCTGACCGGCTGGCAGATCCTCGATCCGGCGCTGGCCGTCATCGTCGCGCTCAACATCCTGTGGCAAGGCTGGCATGTCATCGGCTCGTCGATGAACGGACTGATGGACCGCGCCGTCGACAGCCAGGAGAACATGCAGATCCGCGATATCATCTCGGCCAATTCGAAGGGCGCGCTCGAGGTGCATGACCTGAAGACGCGCATCGCCGGGCGCGCCACCTTCATCGAGTTCCATCTGGTGGTCGACGCCGACATGACGGTCGGCGCCAGTCACGTCATTTGCGACCGCATCGAGGACGCGCTGAAGGCCGAGATCCCCTCGGTGCGCGTCACCWTCCACGTCGAGCCGGACGACGAGGCCAAGCTGCCGAAAGGCACCACGGCGGTGCCTTTCGCCTGACGCAAAATGTTCGTTATTTCAGGGCGGAGCAGGAGCGAAGCTCCGTCGCGGAGACCCTGGAATGACGAAGCGCTGATTACGGTGCGCAAGCCGACTGCGGCATCGGCGTCAACCGATAGACCTTGTCGTCGGATTTCGTCTTACCGTTCACCGCCTTCGAGCAAAGATCGACTACCGCCACCGCATTGTTGGGGTTGGCGACCATCATCGTGCCGTTGGGGCCGCGCTTGAGGAAGATTTCCTTCTGCGAGATGTCGCAGGAAAAATCGCTCATCTTCGGGCTGGCCGAGCAGCGCCACTGGTCGGCATCGCCCTGGCAGGAATAGGTCTGCGTGACCTTGGCGCCCTTCTGCCTTGTCGTCACCGAAATGGCGATATCCGCGCCGTCGGGCCAGTTCGCGGCATCGCCGCCGGTGGCGAAGGAGGCAAGCTCGACCGGACCGCGGAAGACACGAATCGATTGCGTCAGCTGGTTGGGGTGCGACTTCAGATGCTGCTCGTCGTAGTCGCGGCCGAAGCAGAAGGGCTGATCGGGCTTCAGCCGCACGCGCAGCGGATCACCAAGCGCCGGATCGATGGGATCGATGCGCGCGAACTCCCCCTTGCAGCTATCGGCCGGCATCGGGTCCAGCTTGAAATTGTCGTCCTCGCTGCCCAACGCCTGCTTGGCATACTCCGCCTTGCTCATCGACTCCGACGCGTCGGGATCGAGATAGACGTCTTGCGACAGGCCGGACAGCAGCAGCTTTCCCTTGTCGTCGACTTTCAGCGAGGCCAGAGTCCGGTCGCAATCCATGCCGCAGCGGATGCCACTTGCCTTGTCGCTCGGATCTTCCTTGTTGCACCAGCTGCTCGCCCATTCCGGCTTCTTGGCGCCGCGCACCGTGGTGGTGAGGAAGCCATTGTAGGAATTATCCTGGTTGGCGGGAGGTTCTTCGTTCGGCCGGCTCACCGGATCGTGGCCGTAGAAAAAGAAGATGCGCGCCACCTTTTGGCGCGGATGCGCCTTGAGATGGGCGGCGTCGTAGACGCGGCCGAAGCAGGCGTCGGCGCCGGTCGGGCTGAGCTCGGGAAGCTTGGGCGGCTGTTCGGCGCGCGCCGCGCCGGCAAAAGCGGCAAGGGCGGCGCAAAGCGCCACGCCCGCCATGGTCCTCGCCACCATGGTCCTCGATGACATGTGATCCTCCTCCCACCGACAGGACCAGGATATGCTAGTCTAGGAGTGCCGCCCGGGCCATGCAAAATCGCGCGAGCGGGCGAGCGAACGGAGGATACGATGCTGCGCCGTGACATTTTTCGTGCCGGTCTCGCAGGCGCCGCAGGCCTTTTCGGCCTGAGCCGGGCAAATGCGGCAACATCGGAGGAAAGGCTGAAAGTCGCCTATCATCTCAGCGACACGGACAAGGTCAACTTTGTCCTCGGCAACATCAAGAACCACTATGAAGGCGCCGGCGGCAATGTCGATATCGTGCTTGTGGTGCACGGCCCGGCTCTTGCCGCCTTCAAGTCCAAGGGCGCTTCCGGCGCGGTTTCCAGCCGCTTTGCCGGCCTCGTCCAGCAGGGGCTCGTCCCGCAAGCCTGCGGCAACACGCTGCGTGGCATGGACATCACGCTGACCGACCTGCTGGCGGGCTTCGAGCTTGCCGAGAAGGGCGGCGTCGTGAAGCTCGCCGAGTTGCAGCGCCAGGGCTATGTCTATCTCAGGCCCTGAATGCGCCCGGACTTGAAGGCCAACACTTGAACGCCCCTACTTGAACGCCCCTACTTGAACGCAAGGTCGACAATGGCCTACGAAAGACGGCAACGCGGAGGCCAGCCGACATGCTGACACTTGCCATCCCCGATCTTGCCGGAAAGGCGGTTCTGGTCACCGGCGCTTCGACCGGCATCGGTGCCGCCCTTGCCCGTGCCTACGCCGCGCAGAAATGCCGCGTCGCGCTGCATTACAATGCGAGCCGCGCGCCCGCTGAAACCGTGGCCGGGACCATCCGCGACGATGGCGGCGAGGTGTTTCTGGTTCAGGGCGATTTTTCGATACCTGCCGACGTCGAGCGTGTGGTCGAAGAGAGCGCCAAGCATTTCGGCCGGCTCGACGGGCTGGTCAACAATGCTGGCGGCATGCTCGGCCGTGTCGCCTACGCCGATCAGGACGAGGCGCATTACGACGCCGTGATGGACCTCAACGCGCGCTCGGTGCTCACCGCCTCGCGCAAGGCGATCCCGTGGCTGAAGCGCCAGGGCGGCTTCATCATCAACACCACCTCGATCGCCGCGCGCAACGGGGCCGGCGGCGGCGCCGGCCTCTACGGGTCGTCCAAGGCCTTCGTCTCCAATGTGACGCGCGGCATGGCCAAGGAGTTGATCGGCTTCGGCATCCGCGTCAACGCGGTCGCGCCGGGCACCATCCTGACGCCCTTCCACGAACGCTATTCGAACGCCGATCAGATCAAGGCCATGGTCGCCACCATTCCGCAAGGCCGCGCCGGAACGCCCGAGGATTGCGTCGGCGCCTATCTTTTCCTGTCGTCCGATCTGTTGAGCGGCTACATCATCGGCCAGGTGATCGAGGTGAATGGCGGCCAGTTGATGCCGTGAGCCGGCGATTGCATACTTGATGCAGCGCGCGACCCAATCTGGAGGGAGAGCAAGGGCATGTACGGACTGATCGGCAAGATGCGGGCGGCGCGCGGCCAGCGCGACGCGGTGATCGACGTGCTGCGCGAAAGCACCGCCGCGCTCCCTGGTTGCCTGAGCTACATCATCGCCATCGACCCGGTCGACGCCGACGCGATCTGGGTCACCGAAGTGTGGACCGACCAGGCGAGCCACAAGGCCTCGCTGCAATTGCCGGAAGTCCAGGCCGCGATCGCCAAGGCGCGTCCGTTCATCGCCGGTTTCGAATTCCAGATCGAGACTCATCCTGTTGGCGGCTTTGGACTGCCGTCGCCCGAAAAGGCTGGCTGATCTCCCGGACGGGCATTTTTCGCGAAAAGCGGGTTCGCATTTGTCTGCGTCCCGTCTAAGGGCCCGATATGGACTCCTCGCCAGAGCAACCGCCCTTGGACCAAGCGCCCATCGAGCGCATGGCGCGCCTGCGCCCGCCGCAGCAATGGCTGGTGCTTTTGGTCTTCTCGCTGCTCTTCGCCGGCGCGCTGGAACTGGCCGCCCTGCCGGCGGCGCTGCTGATCGGCCCGATGCTTGCCGCGATCCTCGCCGGCACCAACGGCGCCACCGTGCGTGTGCCGCGACCGCTGTTCGGCTCGGCCCAGGCGATCGTCGGCTGCTTGGTCGCCGGCTCGATCTCGGCCGACATCTTTCCGGCGCTCTATCACGAATGGCCGCTGTTCCTTGGCGTGGTGGTCGCGACCGTCGCCGCCTCCAGCCTGCTTGGCTGGCTGATCAGCCGCTGGCGCATCCTGCCCGGCACCACGGCGGTCTGGGGCTCCTCGCCTGGCGCCGCGACCGCCATGGTGCTGATGGCCGGCGCCTTCGGCGCCGACCAGCGTCTCGTCGCCTTCATGCAATATCTGCGCGTCATCTTCGTCTCGATGACGGCCGCTCTCGTCGCCAAGATGTGGGTCGACACTTCCGACGTCGAAGCGCCGCCGATCGTCTGGTTTCCGCCGATCGATGCTTTCGCTTTTGCCGCCACCATCGGCATCGCGATCGTCGGCGGCCTGGCCGGAAAGCTGGTCAGGCTGCCCTCGCCGTTCTTTCTCGGCACCTTCATTTTCGGCGCGGTGGTCCATCTCGGTCTCGGCGTGCCGATGCAGTTGCCGCCCTGGCTGCTGGCGACCAGCTACGCCATGGTCGGTTGGTCGATCGGGCTGAACTTCACCCGGCCGATCCTGCGCCATGCCGCGCGCGCCCTGCCGCAGATCATCGGCTCGATCGTCGCGCTGATCGCCTTTTGCGGCGGCATGGCCTTCGTCATCAGCCGCCTGCTCGGCATCGATCCGCTGACCGCCTACCTGGCGACCAGCCCGGGCGGCATGGACAGTGTCGCCATCATCGCGGCGGCGGCGCGCAACGTCGACATCTCCTTCGTCATGGCCTTGCAGTCGGCGCGCTTCCTGGTCGTGCTGCTCATTGGGCCAAGCGTAGCCAGGCTGGTGGCGCGAAACGTCAGGGCCTGATCCGCGATATCCAAGGGTGCAAGGGTAGCTGAGGAGAATTGCCCATGGAACGCCGTCAGAATGCCGTAGATCTTTCCGGCCGCGTCGCCGTGGTGACCGGCGGCGCGCAAGGCATCGGCCTTGCGGTTGCCCGACGCCTGGTGTCGTCGGGCGCCGGCGTCGCCATCTGGGACGTCGACCAGGCCGCGATGGCCAAGGCCGCCGCCGAACTCGCGCCGCTCGGCCGCGTCGAGGCCATCCTCTGCGACCAGTCGCAGATCGAGGCCGTCGATCGCGCCGCTGCCGAGACCGAGCGCACGCTCGGCCCCGTCGATCTCCTCGTCAACAATGCCGGTATCGCCGGGCCGGCGGCAACCGTGGTGGATTACGACCCCGCCGCCTGGCGCCAAATCGTCGATATCGACCTCAACGGCGTCTTCTATTGCTGCAAGCGCCTGGTGCCCGGCATGGTCGCGCGCAACTACGGCCGCATCGTCAACATCTCCTCGGTGGCCGGCAAGGAAGGCAATCCCAACGCCGCCGCCTATTCCGCCGCCAAGGCCGGCGTGCTGGCGCTGACCAAGTCGCTCGGCAAGGAGCTTGCCGGCCACGACATCGCCGTCAATGCGCTGACGCCCTCGCCCGCCCGCACCCGCATCCTCGAGCAGCTCACCGAGGCGCAGGTCGCCTATATGCTCGGCAAGGTGCCGCGCGGCCGCTTCGTCGAGGTCGAGGAGGCCGCCGCCATGGTCGTCTTCATGCTGTCGGACGAGAACTCCTTCACCACCGGAGCGACCTTCGATCTCTCCGGCGGGCGCACCACCTACTGACCTCACGCCGCCTGCCGCGAAACCTATCGTCCGGCCGCAAGCCGCTCCGGCAGGAAATCGACGAAGACGCGGACCTTCGGCGAAAGGTGGCGGTTGGACGGCCACAGCATCCGGAACTGGCCGCGGCCGTCGACATGCTCGTCGAGCACGGTTCGCAGTGTTCCCTCTTCCAGCGCCTCCCGCACCAAGAAATCGGGCATGCAAGCGATGCCGAGACCGGCGATCGTCGCACCCTTCAAAGCCTCCATGTTGTTGCAGGTCAGCATCGAACGAATYTGCGGCGCGGCGCTCCCGGTGATGAACGGCCAGTTGAGCAGCCTGCCGCTGTTGAGGAATCGGAAATGGATGCCGAAATGGGCCGCGAGGTCCGCCGGGGTGTCGGGCGTGCCATGCCGATCGAGATAGGAAGAGGCAGCGCACAAGATCATGCGAAAAGGCGCGACCGGCCTCGACACCAATCGTGAATCGGGCAGTTCGCCGCTGCGGATCGCGACGTCGATACCCTCTTCGATGACGTCGACGATGCGATCGTTGAAATCGATGTCGAGCTCGATTTCCGGGTATCGCGCCATGAATTCCGACAGCACCGGCAAAAGCAGATGATAGGTGACGATCGGGGTGGAGATGCGCAGTCGTCCGCGTGGCGTCTCGCGTGTCCGCGACAGCATCGCTTCCGCGTCTTCGATATCGTCGAGGATGCGGCGCACCCGCTCGTTGAACAGCTTGCCCTCCTCGGTCAGGCCGATGCGCCGCGTGCTGCGCTGCAGGAGCCGCACGCCGAGCTCCTGCTCGAGCCGGGCGACGCTCTTTCCGACGGCGGAAGCCGAGATGCCGAGCGCCCGTCCGGCGGTGACGAAACTGCCGAGCTCGGCGGTGCGGGCGAAGGCAAGAAGGCCGTTGAGACGATCCATCGCTTGAATCCATTCGAGCGTTTCATTCCGGGATGACCGGAGATCTAATACTATTCTGCCGTAAATGTCGCCGCCCTATCTTGTCGTTGCGATCGGCGCCGCCAGTCAGCGGCATGCCGGCAACCCCGCCTGAGATAGGAAAATCCATGACTTTGATGACCAGGACCGGCCCGGCCGGCAGATGGCTCGTGCTGCTGTCGGTCTGCCTCGCCGCCATGACCATGCCGTTGAGCTTTACCGGTCCGGCAGTGGCGCTGTCCCGCATTGCCGCCGATCTCGGCGGCAGTCCGCTCGCCCTCAATTGGGTGACCAACGCCTTCATGCTGACCTTCGGCGCCGGCTTGATGGCAGCCGGAGCATTGGCCGACAATCATGGCCGCAAGCGGATCTTCCTTGCCGGCCTCGCCACCTATCTCCTTGCCGCGCTGGGCTGCACGCTGGCGCCCGGCATCGTCTGGTTCGACATGTTCAGGGCCCTGCAAGGCATTGGCGGCGCCGCCGCCTTCGCCGGCGGCGCCTCCGCGCTCGCGCAGGAATTCGACGGGCAATCGCGGTTGCGCGCCTTCAGTTTCCTCGGCACCAGCTTCGGCATCGGCCTTGCCTTCGGTCCCGTTGCCTCCGGCCTGCTCATCGACGCATTCGGCTGGCGCTCGATCTTTCTTCTCGTGGCGGCGCTTGGCGTTGCCGCCGCCGCGCTTGGCCTGCGCACGATCGCCGAATCGCGCGACCCGGACGCAACCGGGCTCGACTGGGCGGGAGCCGGCACCTTCACCATCGCGCTTTCCGCGCTGACCTACGGCGTGCTGCAGGCGCCGCAGAGCGGCTGGGCCAATCCCTTCGTTATCGTGCTCCTAGGCGTGGCTGCCGTCTTCTTTGCCGCCTTCGTCATCGTCGAGCGGCGCGTGCGCCGGCCGATGCTGGACCTGACGCTGTTTCGCTTCCCGCGTTTCGTCGGCGTCCAGTTCCTGGCCGCGGCGCCCGCCTATGCCTTCGTCGTCCTGCTCGTGCTCCTGCCGATCCGCTTTATCGGCATCGAAGGGATGAGCGAGATCAAGGCGGGGCAATTGATGATCTGCCTCTCCGGCCCGCTGCTGATCTTGCCGCTGCTGGCCGGCCAGGCGGCACGCCGGATCGCCCCGGCGACGATCTGCGGTGCGGGCCTCCTCGTCGCCGCGGCCGGTCTGGTCTGGCTGAGCCGCGTGCCCGCGGCGGGCAGCGCGCTGGTGCCCCCGCTGATCCTGATCGGCATCGGCATCGCCTTGCCCTGGGGGCTGATGGATGGACTGGCAGTCAGCGTCGTGCCGAAGGAGCGCGCCGGCATGGCGGTCGGCATCTTCAACACCACCCGCGTCGCCAGCGAGGGCGTGGCCTTGGCCATCGTCATGGCGGCCTTGTCCGGTTTCACGGCCACGCAGCTTGGCGCTCAAGGACTGGCCTCGCCTGGCGAGGCGGCCGCGGCGGCCCAGCTACTGGCAACCGGCAATATCAGCGAAACGGTGCAACATCTGCACTTGGCCGACGCCACTGCCCTGGTCCAAGCCTATGAGACGGCTTTCGACCGGCTGCTCATCGTGCTGGCGACGATCACCGTGCTCACCGCCATCGTCGTCTTCCTTGGCTTGCGCCGCGGATCGGCATCGGAACAAGACGTCGCGCCTGTCCCGGCCTGCCAGGAAGGCTGACGCTACGTGACGCCGTCAAGTCCGGCGACGTATAAAAAATACTTGACTCACATACTCATATTTGAGAGCGCGGAAGCGCAACAAAAACATGAGAATTGGAGACAGGTTAATGCCGAAGCGGTCGAGGACGTGGCGCCGGGGATTATCATTGCTGGCGGGCAGCGCCATCCTCGGCAATGCCTGGCCGGCACTTGCCCAGGACGGCGGCGACGCCACCGTTCTCGACAGGATCGAGGTGACCGCCGAGAGCAACGAGATCCTGAAGCAGGACGGCTATGTCGCCAAGAAGGACCGCATCGGCACCAAGACCGACACGCCCATCGCCAGGATCCCGCAGGCGGTCTCGGTCGTCACGCAGAAGCAGATCGAGGACCAGAAGCCGCGCACGCTGAACGACGCGCTGGGCTATACGGCCAGCGCCAATCCAAACAGCTTCGGTTTCGACACGCGCTACGACGCCTTCTTCCTGCGCGGCTTCCAGGCCTTCTACAACGGCATGTTCCGCGACGGGCTGCGCCAGTACAACGGCCCCTCCGCCTGGTTCAAGACCGAGCCTTACGGCATCGAGGGCGTCACCATCCTGAAGGGACCCGCCTCCTCGCTCTACGGCGTCAGCGGTCCGGGCGGCATCGTCAACGTCGTCACCAAGCGCCCCAAGGACGAGCCGTTCCATGAGATCGAACTGCTGGCAGGCGAGCACAACCGCTTCCAGGCGGCGCTCGATGCTTCCGGGCCGGTCAATGACGACGACAGCATCCTCTACCGCTTCACCAGCCTCGGCCGCCTGAGCGAGACCGGCCTGCCCGACTATCCCGACGACAAGCTCTATCTGGCGCCTGCCGTTACCTTCAAGCCGGACGAGGATACCAAGCTCACCATCCTCGGCGAATATTCGAAGTCCGTCACCGGCGGCACCGCAGCTTTCTACAATTCCGCCTATGGCGTGCTGTCGAACGTCTATGAAGGCGATCCGGCCTGGAACGATTTCACCCAGGATCAGGGGCGCATCGGCTACGAGTTCGAGCACCGCTTCAACGACTGGCTGACCGTGCGCCAGAACCTGCGCTACAACGCTGTCGATTCAGACATCGAATACAGCGGCCACTATTCGATCGGCGCCGATCAGCCGCTTGAGCGCTACTGGGGCCACTACACCGAGACGATGAAGAACTTCGTCGTCGACAACATGGCGCAGCTCGAATTCGACACCGGCCCGGTCAGGCACACCGCGATTGCCGGCATCGACTATGCCTGGTCGGATTATGACGCCGGCAGCGGGCTCTCCTATGTCTCGGTCGAGGATATCAAGGYCGCCCCCGTCCCTCATTCCGGCGGGCAGGAGATGAACCAGCTCGGCGTCTACCTGCACGACCAGATGGAGTGGAGCGATTTCACCCTCTTCACCAGCGGTCGCTACGACTGGGTCGACACCACCTCCACCGCCGCCGATTTCAGCCAGTCGAAGCAGAAGGACAGCGCCTTTTCCGGCCGCGTCGGCCTCTCCTACCGGACCGAATGGGGCATCATCCCCTACGTCAACTACTCGACTTCGTTCTCGCCCAACATTGGCTTCGTCTATGACGACGTTAATAGCCCGGTCGACCGCGTCGCCCGCCCGACCATCGCCACGCAGAAGGAGATCGGCGTCAAATACGAGATCCCCGACCACAACGCGACCGTCAGCGCCGCGCTGTTCGACATCGACCAGAAGGATGGCGTCGTCTTCGACGCCTCGACCGGCATCAACAAGCAGCGCCAGCTTGACCTCAACTCGCGCGGCGTCGAGCTGGAAGCCAATGCCTCGCTCGACAATGGCTTCAGCGTCATCGCCTCCTACACCTATCTGCGCGTGAAGATCGAACGCGGCGCAGAAGGCACCGACGGCAAGGAACTGTCGGCGACGCCGAACCACATCCTGTCGCTTTGGGGTCATTACCAGTTCGAGAACGGCACGCTTGAAGGGCTCGGGCTCGGCGCCGGCGTGCGTTTCGCCGGCGCGAGCTACGGCGACGACACCAACACGTTCAAGAACGACGCGCGCGCCTTCGTCGATGCTTCGCTGTCCTACGATTTCGGCTATCGCAACCCGAAGCTCGAAGGCGTGAAGCTGCAGATCAACGCCAAGAACCTGTTCGACAACCAGCAGACGATCTGCTCGGCCGGCTATTGCTACCGCGACGAGGGCCGCTCGCTGTTCGGCAGCCTGCGTTATCGCTTCTGATGTCGGTCTCCGTCTCGAACCGGACCGCCTTGTCGCCGGCCGCCATCGTCGCGGCGATCGGCGGCCTCTATGTGGCGCAGAGCGTGATCGGCGGCATCACCTGGACAGGTCTGCCGGCCGTCATGCGCGACCAGGGCCTGCCGCTCGACCGCATCGGTCTGCTCACTTTGATCGCCCTGCCATGGGCGCTGAAGTTCCTGTGGTCGCCGGCGGTGGAACGCTACCGGCTTCCGCCGGCAGGCAGGAACCGCACCGGCGCGATCGTCCTCGTCGGCGGCCTCGTCTCCATCGCCGGACTGCTGGCCGTCGCCCAGCTCGGCCCGGCCGCCTTCTGGCCCGTGGTCGCCTGCCTGACGGTGGTCGCCTTTGCAGCTTCGACAGTCGACATCGCCTGCGACGGCTTTGCGGTGCAGAACCTTGCCGGCAAAAATCTCGGCTGGGGCAATGCCGCCCAGGTCGGCGGCGCCTATCTCGGCTCGGCGATCGGCGCCGGCCTGTTCCTCTATCTGGTCGAAATCCATAGCTGGCGCGCGGCGGTGTCGRCCATGGCCTCGTTGCTCGTGCTGCTCGGGCTGCCCTTCCTGCTCGGCATCGCCATCAAATCGCGCGAGGAAGTGCGCGAGCACGTGCCCTCACTCGGCACGGCGCTGCGGCGCCCGCAGATACGCCGCGGCCTGGCGGCGTCGGCGATCTATGTGCTGGCGCAGAAGGCGGCGCTGGCCATGCTCGGCCCGTTTCTCGTCGATGCCGGGCTCAGCCTTTCCACCATCGGACTGGTCAACGGCGCCGGCAGCATGATCCTCGGCGGAGCGGCAGCGCTTGCCGGCGGCGCGCTCGTCCGGTGGCTGGGCACGCGCAGCGTGCTTGTGCTTGCGCTCGTCCTGCAGGCCGGATCGCTGTTCATCCTCGCCGCCTTCGCTTTTTCGGGCGTTTTCCCGACAGGTCCCCTGGTAACCGTCGCGATGCTGAGTTCCTCCGGCATCATGGCGCTCGGCTTCGTGGCGCTCTATGCGCAATTCATGCGCTGGTCGGACCCAAGGCAGGCAGGTGTCGATTTCACGCTTTTCCAATGCATGGACGCACTCGTCAGCATGGCGGGTGGCGTCCTAGCCGGTTATGCGGCGCAGCATTTGGGCTATGGCGCGCTGTTCGGCGGCGCTGGCGTCATCGCGCTGCTGGCGGCGCCGGCGATCGCCATGGTCAGCGACCGCGACTGAAGACGGAACTATCCCTCGCCGGCCCCGTCTTCGCCCGACGCGCCGCGGCGCCAATAGGCGGTGACAAGATGCCGGTCGCGCGGCAGGGCCCATTCCTTGCGCACGATCCGGCGGATCTCGCGGAAGTCGGTGAACTCGCATCCGGCCCAGACAAAGAGATCGTCGGCCCCGCTGCCGCGCTCGCGCAGCGCTTCCGGCAGCAGGCCGGCGCGGCCTGCTTCGCGGCCGTGCCGATAAAGCCAATGGACGGCGATGTTTTCGCCCGCCGCCAACGTCACTCGGTCTTGCGGACCGTTGACCTCGATGAAGGCCTCGGCACGGACGGACGGCGCAAGCTCTTCCAGCATCCGGCCGATCGCCGGAAGCGCGGTATCGTCACCCAGAAGAAAGAGGTTCGATGCCTCGGGCACATCGCCGCCGCCGGGGCCGATCATGCCGATGATGTCGCCGGCCCGCGCATTCTGTGCGAAAGTCGCGGCCGGCGTCTCGGCGCCGGGATGCAGCACGAAGTCGATGTCGAGCCAGCCCTCGGCCACGTCCAGCGCGCGGATCGTGTAGACGCGGATGGTCAGCGCATCCTCGCCCGAGGGCCAGACGATCAGACCGTCCGCGCCCATGGTCGGCCAGACCGCCTGGCGTCCGGCCGGCGGCAGCAGAAGCCGGACATGAAATCCGCCATGGGCGAAGCGGCCGAGGTCGCGGCCCGAGAAGCGCAGGCGCTGCATATGCGGCGACAGCCGCATCGAGGAAAGGACCGAAATCTCGCGAAAGAACACCGGCGTGCCGGCATCCTTGCCGTCGCCTTGCCAGCGTAAACCTTCGGTGGTGCTGAGATGCGCGGCGATGTGGCCGGCGAAGATCATCTTCATGTAGGAGAGGCAGGTCTCGTCCTCCGCCGAGACACGGACCAGCACGCCGCTGTCGTCGAATGAAGCATTCAACGCGCCGTAATGCATGCGGAATTCCCATTGGCCGGCAACRCCGGTGTCGATTTCATGGTCGCCATGCTCGGCGCGCAGCCTGTCCATCACCGCGCGGATGTCATCATTCTGGATACGGGTTTGCGCGCTCAAAAGATTCATCGCCGGGCCTTTCGATACCAAGTGCGACGGCACCGGCCGAAGCTCGGTGTCGCCAGGCGCCGGCATGCCACAGTGCAAGCGGCACTGCCACTAAAACATGATTATAAAAGTCATATTTTTGGATGAAGCCGCGCGAAGCTCCGTGACGCATCCGGTTTCAGCTGATGACCAGGCTCGCGATCCGGTCGCCGTCCAGCGTGAAGGCCATATCGCCCTCGCCGTTGAAGCCGTTGCCCGTCACGGCGACGCGGGCATGGTAGACGCCGTCGCGCTCTGCGACGCGAACGATGCGAAGATTGGACTGGACGCCGATATTGTCCGACCGGTTCCACCGCGCGACCCCGTCGCGGCCGTGGAAATCACGGCCCCAGTCGCTCAAAAAGGCATCGTCGGTGAAGGTAGCCAGAAAGGCTTCGCTATCATCGGCGTTGGTGGCTTCGACAAAGCGGCGGATCGGATCAGGTGTGGTCATTACTCCAGCCTATGCATCAAATCGTCATCCAGCCAGCGGCCGAAAAAATAGACAAGCTGCTTGTGCCACCACGGCCAGTCATGGCTGACGTCGCCGCCCCAATAGTCGACCCAGGCCGGGATGGATTTGTCGCGCAGCACCTGCTCCAGCTCGCGCGTCTCGACCAGCATGCGCTCTTCCCAGGCGCCTTGGCCGCAGCAGAAGATCAGCCTGAGCGCCCTGAGCCGCCCGAGCAGTTTCTGGTCGACGATGCCGGGCAGGTAATCGAGCGGCGAGTTGAAATAGATGTTGCCTTCAAGCGCCCGGCCGAAAAAGTCGCGGGCCGAATAGACGCCGGACAGCGAGATCACGCCGCTCGCCAGTTCCGGGAAGCGGAACACGAAGTTCGACGAGTGGTAGCCACCCATCGAGCAGCCGCAGAACAGCGGCTTCAAGCCGCGTCCGCCGTTAGACTTGGCGGCGACCGCCTGCAGCTCAGGCAACGCCTCCTCGCGCACATAGCGGAAATAGGCCTCGTGGCGGGCGATGCGATGCGCCGCGTCGGCATGCTTGTTGAAGAAGGATTCCGAATCGATGCCGTCGAGCGTGAAGAGCTGGATGCGGCCGGTGTCGATGAACTCCGCGAGCGCGCCGACACCGCCGGAATCCTCGAACTGGTAGAAGCGCCCTTGCGAGGTCGGGAACACCACCACCGGGCGCCCGGCATGGCCATAGCGTTTGTATTCCATGTCGCGGCCGAGATTGCGGGCATGGCCCTTGTGATAGGAGACGTCCATCGGCTCAGGCCTTTTCCGCGTGGATATAGTCGACCGCCTGGCGCAGCGCCTTCTGATCCTTCGAACGCATCTGGTAGGCGTAATTGCCCATGGCGCGGCTGAAGACCTCTTCGATGGCCTGGTGATGGACGATCTTGTCGCCGTGGGCGGCTAGCACGTCCGCATGGCTGTGCAAATAGTCGATATGGCGTTTGCGGCTGGCATAGGCGGTGAAATACCTGCCCTTGTAGGGGCCGCCGGCGGCATCCTTGACCACCATGTCGGCCCAGGCGGCATAGACGTCGATGTCGAACGTGTAGTTGATGGCGTCCGTCATCCAGGCGCCGGGCGGGCGCATGTTGACCTCGAGCGCTATGATGCGCTCGTCCCTGGTCTCGAACAGCTCGATGTGGAAGAAACGCTCGCGCACGTCGAACGCTTTCAGGATCTTGCGCCCCGCCTCCTCGACCGCCGGAGTGATTTCGGGGAAGCAGGTGTAGCTCATGTGGCGGTCCTTGTTGACCGCATCCATGATGCTCTGGTCGTAGCGGTGGCTCGCCGCCAGCACAACCTCGCCGTCGCGGTTGACCAGCCCGTCGAAGGTCACCACCAGCCCCTCGATGAACTGCTCCATGACGAAGGTCACGCCCTCCGGCTTGTCCCGGAAGAACTGGTCGAGCTCCTTGGCGGTGGAGATCTTGAAGGTGTTCGAGGCGCCGGAGCCCGAATCCGGCTTGACCACCACCGGGTAGCCGACGCGACGGATGAAGGTCATGGCGCCGGTGCGGTCGGAGCATTTGCGCTGCGGGATGGTCTCCACGCCGCTCTTGCGGAAGAAGGCGCGCATGCGGCTCTTCCGCTTCAAATTCTTCACGAAATCGACCTTGGTGCCGAAGATGTTGAAATCGGTGCGGATGTTGGCTTCCAGCTCCAGCCAATGCTCGTTGAGCGACTCGAAGCGGTCGATGCGACCCCATTTGTGGATGAAATGCCCCATCGCCCGGAACACGGCATCGTAGTCTTCCATGTCTGCGACGCGGTAATATTCCGCCAGCGCCGCTTTCAGCTTGCCGCTCAAGGTCTCGTAAGGCGCGTCGCCGATGCCTAGCACCGTGGCGCCCGCYTTCCTCAGCCGGTCGCAGAACTCGGCGCCGTTGGCGGGAAAATGCGGCGAGAAGAACACGAAGTTCATGGATGACCCCTCCCCGGCGGCTGCCGCCGATGGCTGAAGTCTGGCGCATTTGCGGCGCGCGGGGAAGTCCGTCCGCAGGTAGGGGATCGCGATCCGCCATGCGTCCCGCTTGCCTCCGCCGTGCCGCTCCTGTAAGAGAGCCGCCATGACCACGCGCGTCCGCTCCGTCGCTTCCTCTCGCACCGGCTTTGCCGGCGAGACCGCGCGCGCGCTCGCTTCGACCCTGCTTCTTCTCGGCCTTATCGGCGATCGCCGGGCTTGCTGAAGGAGCGCCCGGCGGTCGATACCCGCCGCCTCAGGCGCATGCTCCTTGGCAAAGTCACAATCAAGCGAATGAAATTCTGGTAGAGGCGACGCTCGCCATCAATCCGCCCAAGGCGAACATGCGAGCCGCCCGGAGAAGAGACGATGAACGCACGAGAAGAAATCCGCGCCGGCGAGGCTGAAGGCAAGCATGCCGCTCAGGGCATGCCCAACGCGACCCGAAAATACCAACCCTACCCGACCGTCGGCCTTGCCGATCGCACCTGGCCGAACAAGGTCATCGACAAGGCGCCGATCTGGTGCTCGGTCGACCTGCGCGACGGCAACCAGGCGCTGATCGATCCGATGGGCCAGGAGCGTAAGGCGCGCATGCTGGCGCTCTTGCTCGACATGGGCTTCAAGGAAATCGAGATCGGCTTCCCCTCGGCCTCGCAGACCGATTTCGACTTCGCCCGTTGGTGCATCGAGGGCGGCAATGTCCCCGATGATGTGGACCTGCAGGTGTTGGTGCAGTGTCGTCCCGAGCTCATCACGCGCACCTTTGAGGCGCTGAAAGGCGCCAAGACTCCGATAGTTCATTTCTACAATTCGACCAGCGAATTGCAGCGCCGCGTCGTCTTCGAGAAGGACGTCGCCGGCATCAAGCGCATCGCCACCGATGCCGCCAAGATGATCACCGACATGGCCGCCAAGGCCGGCGGCGGTTATCGCTTCCAATATTCGCCGGAGAGCTTTCCCGGCACCGAGCTCGAGGTCGCGCTGGAAATCTGCAACGCCGTCACCGAGATCGTTCGGCCGACGCCCGACAATAAGCTGATCATCAACCTGCCGTCGACCGTCGAATCCTCGACGCCGAATGTCTACGCCGACCGTATCGAGTGGATGATCCGGCACCTGGACAATCGCGACAGCCTGATCATTTCGCTGCACCCGCACAACGACCGCGGCACCGGCGTCGCCGCGACCGAACTCGCTCTGATGGCCGGCGCCGACCGCGTCGAGGGAACGCTGTTCGGCAATGGCGAGCGGACCGGCAATGTCGATATCGTCAACCTGGCGCTCAACATGTACACGCAGGGCGTCGATCCCGAGCTCGATTGTTCCGACATCAACCGGATGAAGGATGTCTACGAGTATTCGAACCAGCTGAAGATTCCGGAGCGCCATCCTTATGTCGGCGAACTGGTCTACACGGCCTTCTCCGGCTCGCACCAGGACGCCATCAACAAGGGCATGAAGGCGCTGAAGAAGGCCAACACGCCGCTGTGGGAAGTGCCTTATCTGCCGATCGACCCGGCCGATGTCGGCCGCACCTACGAGGCGATCATCCGCATCAACTCGCAGTCGGGCAAAGGCGGCATCGCCTATGTGCTGCAGGCGGATTACGGCCTCAATCTGCCGCGCAATCTGCAGATCGAGTTCAGCCAGGCGATCCAGGCGATCACCGATGCGGAAGGCAAGGAAGTGCCTGCCAAGCGCATCCACGAACGCTTCCTCGAAACCTATGTCGACCAGCCCGGCGCTCGGCTGAAGTTCCTCGACCATCGCACCTTCCCTGATACCGAGGCGAAGGGCCGACGGATCGTAGAGGCGGAGATCCTCGACAACGGCAAGGAAGTGACCATCACCGGCTCGGGCACCGGTCCGATCGACGGCTTTGTCGACGCGCTCTCGCGCCATGTCGGCGTCGATATGTCGGTGCTGGACTATTCCGAGCATTCCTTGCAGCGCGGCTCCAACGCCTCGGCCATCTCCTATGTCGAAATGGAATATCCGGGTGGCAAGCTGTTCGGCGCCGGCATCAACACCAACATCGTCGCCGCCTCGCTGGAGGCCGTTGTTTCGGCTGCCAACCGTATCATCGGCCGCCAAGCCGGCTGATCGGATTCAGTGCTGAAGCGTGGCGCGGCCCAGCTTGCGCCCCGCTTCAAAACGACGCGAAGCTGCCATTCGTTAACCGGCGGGGGAATTTCCGGTGGCTTACGCGATCGCATAATACAAGCATCCTTGTGCGCCGGCGCGAGCGCTATATGATCGCGCCCTAACCTGTGCCGACTTCGAGAGGATCGACACTTGGAGCATGCCCCGCCTGCCGCCCCCGCAGTGCGCGAGACATTGGAGCGACTGCTTGCCAGCGAAACGTTCGGACGCTCCGAGCGTGCACGCCGGCTGTTACGCTATCTGGTGGAACGCGAGCAGGCCGGCGAGGCGGACAGGCTGAAAGGCGTTTCCATCGCCATGGACGTCTTCGGCAAGGACGGCGATTTCGACGCCTCCACCGATGCCGTGGTCAGGGTCCAGGCCGGTCGACTGCGCGAACTCCTGGAGCAGTATTTCGCCAATGAAGGTGTCGCCGAGCCGGTGCGTATCGCGATCCCGCGTGGCGGCTATGTCCCTTCCTACGAGCTGAACGAGATTCGGCTGCCTGGTAACGCCAGGCCCGCCTCCGACACCGTTACGCAGCGGCCCGACGTATCGGCCGAAGCCGCTGCGGCTGTGCCCGAGCATCTCGACAGCTCCGGGCCGGGGCAGCCTGCGGCGCTGACGGCGCCGGCGGCACCCGCGCAGTCGCTCACGCGGCAACTGCGCTTCTTCTGGGCAGCCATGGTCCTGGTCATCATCATGCTCGGCGTGCTCATCGTGCGTCAAGGCAATGCTTTCCTCGGCGGCGGCGACACGGCCTCGACCGTCGAAACGGCGGGCGTGACCGGCACCGCTGCCCAGCCGACATTCGATTCCCTGCCACTGATCTACATCGCGGTGAAAGCCGACGGAGCGGAGGCGGCTCGCGTCGCGTCGTCGCTGCGCGCTGGCCTTGCCGGTTTCGACACCATCGATTTCATCGGGCGCGATGCGGATTCGACGCGCAATCGGTCCGCCGATCCGATCAGTTTCGTTTTCGACATTGTTCCCGGGCCTGCTTCCGGCGACGTCGCGGTGGAATTGCAGAGCGTCGCGACCGGGCGGGTTCTCCTGTCGCGCAATCTGACACCGGCCGAAAGTGCCCCTGGCGTGGTTGAAAGCAACATCGCCAGCCTCCTCACCTCGACCGTTCCCGCTTCGGGCGCGATCTACAGCTACATTGACCAGAGCGACATCCGGACCACTCAGATCGGATGCCTGGTGCTCGACGACCGCTATTTCCTCGACATGAGCGCCCAGACGCACGAAGTGGCGTATCGCTGCCTGGAGAAGTTGGTCGGCGAAGGTACCAAATCGTCGCTCGTCTACGCGGAACTGGCCGCGCTTCATGGCGAGGCTGTCACCGCCCACTATCCCTATCCACCGGAAGCGACGCTCGAAAAGGCCATGTCGCTTGCGCATCGCGCCGTCCAGATGGGGCCGATGAACCCGCACGCGCATCGCGCCCTCGGCTACCTCAACTCACGCCTCGGCAACGCGGACGAGGCGATCCGCTTGACGCGCAAGGCCTACGAACTCAATCCCTATGATCTCGGCATGGCCGCCGCCTATGGCTACGGGCTGATCTTCGCCGGCAAATATGACGAGGGAACGCCGATCCTGGGTCACGCGGTCGAAGCCTTCAGCGGCCATCCGACCTGGTGGGATTATGGCCTCTTCATCGGGGCCTTCATGCAGGGCGATATGAAGAAGGCCGCGATCGCCAGCGAATCGCTGCGCACGACGGCATCCAAGTCGCACTATCTGGCCGCGCGGCTGATCGGCGCCAAGATTTCAGGGCGCGACAAGCTGGCGGGCGAGCTTGCCAACGAGCTCACCGCCGAATTCCCGAACTTCGTCGCCGACCCGCGCGCGACATTCGTCGACCGCAAATACCCCGCCGATCTCACCGACCGGCTGGTGCAGTCCTTGCGAGCCGCCGGGATTGGCAACCCGAGCTAATCCAGCGCTGCGTCTGTGTTTGGGCCACAGGATCCCCAAGCACAAAATAAAGCCCTGTGATCCGGCAGGTATTAGGAAATGCTTGCGCCTTGAGCGCCTCACAGGCAACCAGTCGCAAAAATTTTACTGGCCATGGGTCTGGATCGGGAGCAATTCAGCCGCAATTTCTAATTGCGGCCTGTCTTCTTCACCGTTCCATTTTCATGCTTCCATTCCCTTATGCCGTCGAGGGCGGCGCTGGTCCGAAGACGATCATCTTTCTGCACGGCTTCGGAGCCTGCTGTGAGATTTGGCGTGACGTCATGGCATCGCTGGCGGCGGAAGCGAGACTGTTGGCCTACGATCTGCCCGGCCATGGGCAGTCCCTGGAATGCGAAGGCATGGGGGGCGCCAAGCCGGCGGCGCGGGCCATCCTGGCCGATCTTGCCGCTCGCCGGTTGGGCAAGGTTCATCTCGTCGGTCACTCCATGGGCGGCGCGATCGCGACATTAATGGCGCTTGCCGACCCCAGTCGGGTGGCCTCGCTCACTCTGTTGGCGCCCGGCGGTTTCGGCCCGGAAATCAACGCAGGCTTGCTGCGCCGCTATGCCGCCGCGACCGGCGGGAAAGATATCCGGGCCTGCCTTGCAGCCATGTCGGGCCCGCGCAGCGTGCCGCCTGACCATGTGGTCGACGCAATCTGCCGGATGCGCAAACGGCCGGGCCAGTTGCAGACCCTGATCGATATGGCGGCGGCGATGACCAAAGATGACCGGCAAGGCATCATTCCCGGGGCGCAATTGGATACGCTCCACATGCCGGTAATGGTTGTCTGGGGAGCGGAGGATCCGCTCCTGCCTGTCGTGCAGGCCGAGGCTCTGCCGCCGCATTTCCACCTGCATCATGTTCTTGACGCCGGCCATATGCTGGTCGAGGAGGCCCCGGCCCTGGTTGCCGAGATCGTGCGTCGCAATACGCGGCGGCGTGCCAGCCGGTTGCGTCCACCGCTGGGCGCAGCCGCGAGTTGATTGCTGAGTGCCCTGCGGGGATCGGGTTCCCAGGACCGATCTCGAAAAGCAACCGTAACGCGCTTCATGCGGACCGGGCGGCCGCGCGGCTCGTCATCGGCAGTGCATTTTCCCGGCGACTGTGTTAACTCGCTGTTAACCTACAACGAGGCAGCCGCCCATGAAGGATGCAGGCGACAAAATCACCCCGATAGAGCCGTCGCGAAAGCTCTCGGACGCCATACGCGAGGTCAAGAACGCGTTCGCAGACCGCGATGACGTGGTCGTCGACATGCGCGAGGCGCACCGCATGCGGCTCGATCTGTTGGCGACCGAGCTTGCACCCGTCTTTGCCGATGTCCCGGCCGACATGGACAGCTTCGACTTCGCCGTCTCGTCGGGCCTGCAGCCGCGGCTATGGATAGACGCGGTGAGCCACGTCGCCATGGGGCGCGACCGCCGCACCTACCGCTTCCTCAAGGATACGCGCGTCGGCCGTGTGGTGCTGGCCGAGACGACCGAGATGAAAGCCGTCGCCGATGCAGTGACGCGCTACGTGGCCGAACGGGTCGTCGAGCGGCAGCACATGATGGAGGGCGGCCTGGAGAGCGCCGTTCCCGGCCTGCATCGTCCCGTGGTGCGGGAAGCGGAGCCGCCCATGCTATCTGAAAATCGCCTCAATGGCTGGACGACCTTCTTCGCCGGCCTCGGCCTGATCACCGCCGGCGCCCTTGTCGGCCTGGCGGTTTCGCTGGCGATGTTCTGGGATCGCATCGTGCACATGAAGATCAGCTTCTGACGAGTTCGCGGTCCTTCACGGCCGGCATGTCGAGATCCGTCGTTTGCAGGTCCGAAGGCGGCAGCGCCGGTCCGGTCAGGCCGCGTCGCGTCAAGCGCACGCGCCAGGCACCCTTTTCGCCATCGATCTCGAACAGATTGTACTGAGCGGCCGGATGCTTGCCGCCCGGCGCCTGCCCTGCGGCGGCAACCCCGACTACGGGCACCTTCGCGCCACGTGCGCCGATGCTGAACAAGGACGGCAGATGCGAATGACCGTGCAGGACGAGCTCCGCGCCATGCCGGCGAATGACCTTGTGAAAACGGGCGATGCCGAACAGCCGCTTATGCTGCTGGACGGCGCCGCGCACTGGCGGATGGTGGATCATGATGGCGCGAAACAGCCCTTGCTTCGCCGCCTCGTCGAGAACCTTGCCGAGCCGCTCGGCCTGCCCTTCCATGAAGAAACCGTTGGCCATGAAGGGTGCTGTGGCGCGCGCCGTGGTGACGCCGATCAGCGCGACATTGCCGCGCACGCGCAGATACGGAAAGGAATTGCGGTCGACCGGGCTGTTGACGCCGTCGCCCGTCATCCAGGGAGCCCACGCCCGGCAGACCTTGTCGAAGGCGCCCGGCACATAGGCGTCGTGATTGCCTGGCACCACGGAAACGTCGTGTGGCGATCCAAGCGTCTCCAGCCAGTGCTTCGCCATCTCGATCTCGCCGTCGAGCGCCAGGTTGACGAGGTCTCCGGTGACGGCGAGATGGTCCGGCGCATTCGCCTTGATGTCGGCGACGATGGTGTCGATGACGGCGTCATGCATATGGCGGCGGCGGTTGCGCTGCCAGTTGACATAGCCGAGCACGCGCTTGGACGCGAGATCGCGATAGGTTACATCGGGCAACGGTCCCAGATGAGCGTCGGAAATATGCGCGAGCCTGAACATGGTCTCTTCTTAAGCGACGCCGGCGAGGCTTTCCACTCACCCTTTGCTGTTCGCCCAGGGATCGTTCGATGACCGGCGCAAGCGATCCGGAAGAGGTGTTCCGCCAGACAGGCTGGCCGGGCCTGCGGGCGAGGCTCTTTCATTTTTATTTCGTGCTGCGCCGCCCGATGACGCTTGGCGTGCGCGGCCTGGTTTATGACCGCGCTTCCAATGCCGTTTTCCTGATCCGCCACACCTATGTTCCGGGCTGGCAGCTACCTGGCGGCGGCGTCGAGATCGGCGAGACGCTCGAGGAAGCGCTGGCGCGCGAGCTGGCCGAGGAAGGCAACATCGTCCTGACGGCCCCGCCTGTGCTGAAGTCGATGCATTTCAACCGCCGCTCCAGCAAGCGCGACCATGTCGGCCTTTATCTGATCGAAGCCTTCAGCCAGACCGCGCCGAAACGGCCGGACCATGAGATCGCCGAAGCAGGTTTCTTTCCGATCGACCGTTTGCCGGAGGGCACGACGCCGGCGACGCTGCGGCGGATCGGAGAGATTTTTGGCAGCGAGCGTATCTCAGCCTACTGGTGATCACGCCGCCTTCCTGAACCTGTTGCGATCATGCGCCGCCGCATAGTCGAGCTCGGGCCCCACCGGAATGATCCCCGTCGGGTTGATCGACTTGTGGCTGCCGTAATAATGCGCCTTGACGTGATGCAGGTTGACCGTGCCCGAGACGCCGGGCACCTGGTAGAGATCGCGCAGATAGTTCGACAGGTTCGGGTAGTCGGCGATGCGGCGCAGATTGCATTTGAAGTGACCGACATAGACCGGATCGAAACGCACCAGCGTCGTGAACAGCCGCCAGTCCGCTTCGGTGATGTGTTCGCCAGCCAGATAGCGCTGCTTCGAAAGCCGCTCCTCGATCGTATCGAGCGCCGCGAACAATTCGCCGAACGCTTCCGCATAGGCTGTCTGCGTGGTGGCGAAGCCGGCGCGATAGACGCCGTTGTTGATCGCCGGATAGACCAGCGCATTGAGCCTGTCGATCTCCGCGCGCTGCGCCGCCGGGTAGAAGTCGAGGCCCGCATCGCCCCATTCGTCGAAGGCCGAATTGAGCATGCGGATGATCTCGGAGGACTCGTTGTTGACGATCGTCTTTTCCTGCTTGTCCCACAGAACCGGCACCGTCACGCGGCCTGAATAGGCGGGATCGGCCTTGGCGTAGATCTGGTGCAGGAAATCGAGGCCGTAGAGCGTGTCGCCCGTGGCGCCGTCCTCGGTTTTGAAGGTCCAGCCGTTTTCGCCCATGAAATGGTGCACCACGGAGACGGAGATGATGCCCTCCAGCTTCTTCAGGGCGCGGAAGATCAGCGTACGGTGTGCCCAGGGGCAGGCGAGCGACACATAGAGATGATAGCGGCCGGGTTCGGCCTTGAAGCCGCGCGTGCGGCCTTCCGCCGGCGCGCCGTCGCGCGTGATCCAGTCGCGCCATTGCGACTCCGTCCGCACGAACCGCCCACCGCTGTCGGTGTCGAACGGGCGGTCCTGCCATTTGCCTTCGATCAGCAATCCCATGCGAAAAATCTCCCTGTGGCTTTAGAGATATCTAGACCGATAAGCGGACTGGCGAAGCCTTCGGGCACTGAACAGTTCGTCAAACGACGAACCAGTTCATCGGCTGGAACAAAGAAAGACAAAAGGCATCGATTGCAGCGGCACAAAATTGGTGCTAGCGGAGGCGCCCATGTTCGACTTTGCCTCGATCCGGTTCGACCGACGACGAAAGGGCGCCCGCGCTTAAGAAGCGCTGACTGGCGAACGCTGCCGCTTTGCAGCAGACCTTCCTCGTATACCGGAACGCAAAGACCATGAGCCTTGCCGACGTGAAATACCTGCCGGAAACCCCGGCGCATGATGCCGAAATCGAAGCCCTCAACGACGAGGCCTTCGGCCCCGGTCGTTTCGTGCTTGCCGCCTATAAGATCCGCGAGGCCGGCGGGCACGACCGCTCGATGTCCTTTGTTGCCGTCAAGAACGATACGGTGATCGCGTCGGTGCGCATGACGCGCGTGGCCGCGGGCGCCGGTCGCGCCATGATGCTCGGCCCGCTTGCGGTGCGCCCCGCCTTCAAGAATCTCGGCATCGGCCGCAAGCTGGTCGCGATTGCGCTGGAGGCTGCCAGGAAGGCCGGTGCGCCTGCCGTCATCCTGGTCGGCGACGAGCCCTACTACGGACCGCTCGGCTTCAAGCGTTTCCCGCGCGGGCAGATAACAATGCCGCGCCCGGTCGATCTCGACCGGCTGCTGCATCACGAGATCAAGCCGGGCGCCGTCGCCCGCTTTGCCGGCGATGTCTGTCACGCCAACACGGCAAGGGTTGCGGAATTTGCCCCGGCTTTGGCGCGTTCGGCCGCCAGTGCGCAGCCGTCGATCGACCCGCCTATTGCGGTTGCGCCGCCTTTGCGCGCTTCGTAGCATAATCCGGAATCCTGGGAGGCTTGCATGAACCCGAACGGCCAGATCGCGATCGTCACCGGCGGGGGATCCGGCCTTGGCGAGGCGACGGCGCGCGCGCTTGCCGCCAAGGGCGCCCGCGTCGCCATCCTCGATGTCGGCATCGAGCGCGCCGCGAAGGTCGCGGCCGACATCGGCGGCGTTGCCGTCCAATGCGATGTCTCTAGCGGCGACAGCGCGACGGCCGCAATCGCTGAAGCGGCCGAAAGGCTTGGGCCGCCGCGCATCCTGATCAATTGCGCCGGCATCGCCATCGGCGTGAAGACGATCGGCAAGGACGGACCGCATCCGCTCGACCAGTACCGCAAGGTGATCGAGATCAACCTGATCGGCACCTTCAACATGATCCGCCTCGTCGCCGACCGGGCGGCGAAACTCGATCCGCTCGCCGGCGGCGAGCGCGGCGTCATCGTCAACACCGCCTCCGTCGCCGCCTATGATGGCCAGATCGGCCAGGCCGCCTACGCGGCCTCCAAGGGCGGCGTCGTCGGCATGACGCTGCCTGTGGCGCGCGACCTGGCGCGCTCCGGCATCCGCGTCTGCACCATCGCGCCCGGCATCTTCAAGACGCCGATGATGGCCGGCATGCCGCAGGAGGTGCAGGATTCGCTCGGCGCCTCCGTCCCCTTCCCGCCCCGGCTCGGCGAGCCGTCGGAATATGCCGCACTTGCTCTCCACATCGTCGAGAACCAGATGCTGAACGGCGAGACCATCCGCCTCGACGGCGCCATCCGCATGGCGCCGAAATAAACGGGATGACTGGCTCGCCGACAGGCGCCGGTGCCTCTACCGAAAAGACCGGCCCGCTCGCCGGCCTGAAAGTGATCGAGATGGCCGGGCTGGGCCCGGTGCCGCTTGCCGCGCTGATGCTGTCCGAGATGGGCGCCGGGGTCCTGCGCATCGAACGCGCCGACTCTGGCCAGCCGCTGCTGAGCCTGCCGGAAGAATACGATCTCGACCGCCACGGCCGTTCCATCCTCAAGCTCGACCTGAAGGACCCGCCGGGCGCGGAACTGCTGCTGCGCCTTGCGGCAAAGGCCGACATCCTCGTCGAAGGTTTCCGCCCCGGCGTCATGGAACGGCTCGGCCTCGGTCCCGATGTCGTTCTCCAGCGCAATCCGGCGCTGATCTATGGTCGCCTGACCGGTTTCGGCCAGGACGGACCGCTGTCCGCGCGAGCCGGGCACGACATCACCTATCTCGCCTATGCGGGCCTCTTGCATGCTCTCGGCAGGCAGGACGCGCCGCCGGTGCCGCCGCTCAACCTCGTCGCCGATCAAGGCGGCGGCGCCATGATGCTGATCGCAGGCGTGCTCGCCGCTCTTTTCCAGCGTTCCCTGACCGGCAAGGGCCAGGTGATCGATGCCTCGATGATCGAGGGAGCCTCGATGCTCGCAGCACCCATCCACGCCTATATGGCCGCGGGCCTCTGGAGCGACAGGCGCGGCGAGAACCTGCTCGATTCCGGTGCGCCGTTCTACGATACCTATGAGACCGCCGACGCAAGGCATATTGCCGTCGGCTGCCTCGAACCGCGCTTCTTCGCCGAATTCGCCAGGCTGCTGCCGCTCGACAGTCGTTTTGTCGGCAGCCAGTACGACAAGTCGTCATGGCCCGCGATGCGAGCCGCCATTGCCGGTCGTGTCAGGGAAAGAACACGCGACGAATGGGCCGCGCTGTTCGCCGCGACCGACGCGTGCGTCGCGCCCGTGCTGTCCCTGGTCGAAGCCAGGGATCACCCGCACAATCGCGCCAGGCAGAGCTTCGTGAAATCCGGCGGGCTCGATCGCCCGGCGCCGGCGCCGCGTTTCTCGCAAAATCCGCAGACGCTTGCCGCGGCGCCGGCCGCCGGCGATCGCCAGCCCGTGGTCATATTGACCCGTTTCGGTTTGAGCGAGGAGGAAATCGGAGCCTTGCAAAGGCGGGTGTAGTCGGCCGATAATCGGAGAATAAAAATCAACTTATCTCGGGTGAGCTTGTGACCGAACCGAAAAAAGATGTCATCCGCGAAACCGACGCCGAAGCGGTCAGGCTGGCGAAAACCCTAATCCGATCGGCGCGTTTCGGCGCGCTCGCGGCGATCGAGCCTGGCACCGGCGCGCCGCTGGCAAGCCGGGTTGGCGTCGCCACCGACATCGACGGCGCACCGCTGATCCTGATCTCGATGCTGTCCGCGCACACCGGTGCGTTGCTCGCGGATCCGCGCTGTTCGCTGCTGCTTGGCGAGCCAGGCAAAGGTGATCCGCTGGCGCATCCGCGCATCAGCCTGGCGTGCCGCGCCCTACGGCTGGAGCGGGGAACGGCCGATCAGATCCGCGCCGAACGGCGCTACCTCAACCGCAATCCGAAGGCGAAGCTTTATGCCGGCCTCGGCGACTTCTCGTTCTTCCGGCTCGAGCCCGAACGCGCCAGCCTGAATGGCGGCTTCGGCAAGGCCTTTCTTCTCGACCGCGACGATTTCATCACCAGCGCCGCCCTTGTCGAGGAGTTCGCCGGCGGCGAGCAGGCGGCGCTCGATCATATGAATGCCGATCATCGCGACGCGCTTGCCCTTTATGCCCGCCATTTCGGCCGTGCCGAGGGCGGCGACTGGATCGCCACCGGCTTCGATCCCGATGGCATGGATCTCGCCGCCCCGGACGCGACCTGCAGGATTTTCTTCCCTAAGCCTCTGCAAAGTGCGCGCGAATTGCGTCCGACGCTTGTCGAGATGGCAAAGGCGGGGCGCGCGGCAGAGCAAGACCGATAGTTGATCGCGAGCCGGCGAAAGCAACGCTTGAGATTTAAACAAAATGATCTACCTTCGTTGTGACGCTGATTCAGCAGCGCCCATCGACATCTGAACATTGTGGAATCAGGCGCCATTGCCCCCTGGCGCCAGGATGAGCCAGGACCCTTGGGGGATCTATGATCTCAAATAAGCTAATCGCCAACGCGGAATCGGCGGCCGCCTTTCTCACTCTCATGGGCAACGAAAAGCGATTGCTGATCGTGGCCTATCTGATGGATGGCGAAATGTCGGTCGGCGCCATCGCCGAGAAGGTGCAGCTCAGCCAGTCCGCGCTGTCGCAGCATCTCGCCAAGCTGAGGGCGCTCGATCTCGTCGAGACCCGGCGCGACCGCCAGATGATCTATTATTCCTGCAAATCCGAAGCGGTACGCGAATTGCTGCGCATGCTGGAAGGCATTTTCGGCGAAGGCGATCTTTCCCAGATGGCCTACCGGTTGCGCCGCGCCGGGGCTTGACCCGCGGTTCCAGTCGCTCATACCTCGCCGACTAAAGCGCGTCGCGCTGAACCGGATTCAGTCAACGCGCTTTAAGTCTTTGTTTTGATGCATGTCGTCGTCCCAGAATCGCTGCACACTTCTGGGCGACATGCATTGGTCTTCGGCGAGCCACGCATGAACCTCATCCCCATCGACGACCCCCGGGACCCGCGCGTCGCCGCCTATCTCGACATCCGCGAGCGCGATCTCATCGGCCGGCAAGGCCGCTTCGTCGCCGAAGGCAAGGTGGTGCTTGACCTCCTGTTGTCGGCCGGGCGCTTCGCCGCCGAGTCTGCCCTCATCCTCGAAAACAGGCTGGCTGGCGTGCGCGAGATCCTGGACAAGGCGCTGCCGGATTTCCCCGTCTATGTTGCCGCCGGTGAGGTCATGGACCGGATCGCCGGCTTCCACATGCATCGCGGCATCCTGGCGATCGGCATGCGTAGCGACCCGGTGCCCGCCGAGATTCTGGTGGAGACCTTGCCCCCGCGCGCATTGGCCGTCGTCCTGGTCGGCATATCCAATCACGACAATATGGGAGCGATCTTCCGCAACGCGGCGGCCTTCGGCGCGGGCGCGGTACTGCTCGACCGGACCTGCTGCGATCCGCTCTACCGCAAGGCAATCCGTGTTTCGGTGGGCGCGGCGCTGAAGGTTCCCTTCGCGTCGTTCGGCGATACCGGAGCCTTCACCGCGACGCTCGATCGGCTTGGCTTCAGCCAGTTCGCTCTGTCGCCGGGCGGAGCAACCGACATCCGCGCCGCGGAGCGGCCAGCGAGGCTGGCGCTCTATCTCGGCACCGAAGGCGAAGGCCTGCCGCGGGACCTGCTTACCCGGCTGCGCACTGTGAGGATCGGCATGGCGGAAGGTTTTGACAGCCTGAACGTCGCCGCGGCGTCCGCAATAGCGCTGCATCACTTTTCCGACCGGTAGCCACGGAACGACCCGGGGCACCTCGCGGTCGTCTTTCTCAGTTAGGAGCCGGCCTTCTGCAAAGCCCTCACGCGGTCGGCAAGGCTGACGCCGCGCCCATTCTGCTGCCCCTCGCCTGCCAGCGCCTTGGCGATAGGCGAATCCGGCCCGTCGAGCTTCATCGTCAGATTGACGACCTCGGCCGCCAGTTCGTTCATTTGTTCGCGAAGGCCGGCGCCGGAGCGTGCGTCGCCCGCCGATTCCGGCAACGGCGTCCCCGCGGCGGCAAGATCGGTTTTCAGCCGCTTGTTCTCGCGCGCCAGCGCCGTCAGCCTTGCCTCCAGCCGTTCCCGGTCGCCCTCGAGCCTGGCGATTGCCTTATCGACATCGTCACTTTTCGCGGCCGAGCCGGCAGCCAGCCGCGCGACGCCGTTCGCCGCAGCGGTCTCCTTCGAACGTTCGCGCATTCGAGCAAGGTCCTTCTCATGCCGGTCGAGCTTTTCCTCGCGATCGGCAAGCGTGGCGAGCAGCCGTTCCACCTTCTTCTCGAGCTCGGCCGTTTTCTTCTTCTCAACCTYCAACGCTTCGCGAGCGGCCTTGCTTTCGGAAGCGACCTCCTGGTTGCGCCGGTCCGCCTCCTTGCGCTGGGCTTTGAGCAACGCGATATCGCTGGCGAGCTTTTCCAGCTCCGATTCTCGCGCGACCAGCTCGATCTGGCGATTCGAGGACGAAAAGCTGGCGTCATCATACATCTGCTCGAGCTTTTGCAGCTCCAGCGCGCGCTTCTCCAAAGCCCGCTCCGTCTGTGCATGCTTTTCCGACAGGCGGTGCAGATCCTCCTCGCGCTGCCTGAGCTCCGCATTCTTGGCCTGCAGATCGGAAAGCGCCTGGTTCTTGTCCTTCGTTTCGACCGCGAGCCCCTTCAAGGCCTCGCGCCCGCGACCGATCTCGACCAGCTGTTCGGCCACCTTCTCCTGCAGATTCTTGACGGTTATCTCCAGCCGGCGCGTCGTCATGGCGTATTCCGCACGGACCCGGTCCTTGTCCGCCTGGATCTCGGCGGGCGTCAGCGGCAACGAAGCCTCGAGGCGCCTGCGCGTCAGGACAACGGCCCGCCGCCAGACCGCCGGCGCGATCAGCGACACCAGAAAAACGGCGCAAAGGAAACCAAGTACGAAGAACAGAACCGACTGGACCAAGGCGTGCTATCCACTTTACGGGGCGGCAATCGCGGGATTGTACCATCTTGGCATGGCGGAAATTCAACGCCGCGGCAAGAGCTTGCCGCGGCGCGATCAGCACAGTCCGAGCGATTGTAGCGAGCGCAATCCGATCAGAACGGGTTCCAGGTCGGCCTTTCGGTGAGCTTCAGATAGCCGAGATTGACCCCGAGGCGGGCACCGACGCCGGTGCGGATCGGCACGAGCAGCACCCGGTTGCTCTGCAATACGTTGAAGCCGACGCCCGCAATGACATAGGCGGAGCCGGCGACGCCGCCGAAGCGGTTATAAAGGCTGCTGATGTCGTCGAGGTTATAGACCAGCATCATCACCCGCGATCCCTCGCCGCCGAAATCCCAGCCGAGCGACGGACCTTGCCAGAACACCTTATGGTCGCCGGCGTTCTTGGTGTAGAGCGTCCCCTCACCATAGGTCAGGCCGCCGATCAACGCGCCGGACCCTTCCTCGCCCAGCAGGTAGCCGTTGGGCAGGCCGTAGGAGGCAAATATCTTCTCGACGACGGTGGCCAGGCCGCCGGACGTCTCGCCGAAGAATTTATGACCGGAATCGACGATTTCCTGAGCGGTGTACTGTTGAGCCCGCGATGCCGAGGTCGAAAGGACCAGGGCCGCCAGGAGTGTGATGGTCATGGTGAGGACTCGGACGAACGTCCGGTCGTAGTATCGGGAAAACATGCTTCCAAATCTCCGTCAGGGAGCACTTTCGCCGACGCCTCGCACCCCTGCGGCTCTTGCCGGCCGTTCAGGGTGGCTATCACTGGCAAACTATGCCGTAATCCTTTTTCAACCATTAAGCTCCCACACGAAGATGGCGGTTAGAAGGCCGCGCTTGCGCCTCCACGGCGGGTTTCCCCCGCGAACACACCATTTTCGCCGCCGATAATTTTGGATTTGTTGATGCGCGCCCGGGCCCTGTGTATTCAGAAAGCCTTGGAAAAGAGCGTGATTCGTGTGGGCAGGCGCGAAAAACTGTCGCTCGGCCATGAACAAGTGACTTAAGCAGGGATTTCGCCGATGGCCGAGCTTTTCACCCTTTCCGCGCCTGATCTCGCGGCACTGCTTTGCAGTCGCGTCTGCCACGACATCATTTCGCCGGTGGGCGCAATCAACAACGGCCTCGAGCTGCTCGACGAGGGCGGCGCCGACGAAGACGCCATGAAGCTCATTCGCCAGAGCGCCAGGAACGCCTCGGCGCGACTGCAGTTTGCCCGCATTGCCTTTGGCGCCGCGGGTTCCGCCGGTATGATGATAGACACCGGCGATGCCGAGGCCGTGGCCATCGCCTTCTTGAAGAACGAAAAGCCGGAACTGGTTTGGAACGGCTCCCGGGCGCTCCTGCCCAAGAACAAGGTCAAGCTGCTGCTCAACCTCATTCTCGTCGCCAACGCGGCCATACCGCGCGGTGGCAAGCTGGTGGTCACGCTGGAGAACCTTGAGACCGAGCCGCGTTTTTCGCTGTCGGCCAGCGGCCCGATGCTGCGCGTGCCGCCGAAATTCCTCGAGCTGCATTCCGGCCACAAGCCGGAAGAGCCGATCGACGCTCATTCGGTCCAGCCTTACTACACGCTGCTTCTGGCGCGTGAGGCCAATATGACGATCTCGATCCATGCGACCGCCGACGAGATCGTGCTGACGGCTGCATAAGAAGAGCCGAAGCATCTTTTATCGCTAATATTTGCTCCAGCAGTGCAGGTAGAGTAGTACCAGCCGCAATTCATGTAACGTCGCCGCGGAGGTAAAACCGCGCGATACGCCTGTTTGGAAAAACTTTACCTAACGGCTTTTCGGCTTCTTTACCAGATTGACCTATGGTGCTTTCCGGTTACCGGAGGTTGCCGGTTCGGCAGATGGCAAAGAGGACCCGGACATGAAGCGTTGCCTGTTCGTCGATGATTCGAGCGTCATCAGGAAGGTTGCAAAACGCATTCTTGGCTCGGACATGATCGTCGTCGAGGCGTCGACCGGGGTCGAAGCCGCCGAGATCTGCGCCGACAACATGCCCGATGTCATCGTCATCGACGGCGGGCTGACCGACATCCAGGCGGTCGACCTCATTCGCCGCATCCGCGCCATCGAAGCTCCCGTCAAGCCGCAGATCCTGGTCTCGCTGGTCGAGGTCGATGTGGCTGCGATCATGCGCGCCAAGCGCGCCGGCGCCCAAGGCTATCTGCTGAAGCCCTTCAACCGCGCGCAACTGCTCGAAAGCTTCCGTTTCCTCAAGATCGCCGCCTGATTCGCGGCACCGATCCAACAAAAAAAACCCGGCCGGAGCCGGGTTTTCGTTGGAATCGTTGGATCGCCTAAAGCATGTCTCCCGAAAGTGGGAACCGGTTTCGGGACAAAGACATGCGTAAAATCAAAGCCTAAAGCGTAGGGAGCGAATCTGAAAGGTCGCGACGCGCTTTAGGCGCTGACGCGGATATCTTCCGGCTCGCGCAGCACATAGCCGCGACCCCACACCGTCTCGATATAGTTCTGGCCACCGGACGCCGCGTCGAGCTTCTTGCGCAGCTTGCAGATGAAGACGTCGATGATCTTCAGCTCCGGCTCGTCCATGCCGCCATAGAGATGATTGAGGAACATTTCCTTGGTGAGCGTGGTGCCCTTGCGCAGCGAGAGCAGCTCCAGCATCTGATATTCCTTGCCGGTCAGGTGCACGCGCTGGCCACCGACCTCGACCGTCTTGGCGTCGAGATTGACCACCAGGTCGCCGGTGGTGATGACCGACTGGGCATGGCCCTTGGAACGGCGCACGATGGCGTGGATGCGCGCCACCAGCTCGTCCTTGTGGAAGGGCTTGGTCATATAGTCGTCGGCGCCGAAACCGAGGCCGCGCACCTTGTCCTCGATGCCGGCCATGCCGGAGAGGATCAGGATCGGCGTCTTGACCTTGGAGAGGCGCAGCGTGCGCAGGACTTCATAGCCCGACATGTCGGGGAGATTGAGGTCCAGCAGGATGATGTCGTAATCGTAGAGCTTGCCTAGATCGACACCTTCTTCGCCGAGATCGGTCGTATAGACGTTGAAGCTCTCCGATTTCAGCATCAGTTCGATGCTCTGTGCGGTTGCACTGTCATCTTCAATCAGCAGAACACGCATTTCATTCCCCTTTTCTGCTGCCGGGCCATCTCACGACCCGTCCGGGACCCGGAGCAGTGATTGCCTGAACAGAAGGTGCCACCGACTGGTTAACAAATCCTAATTTCGTGTCATCCACGATACCAGATTTTTTAACCCCTTTCTACACCCACTTGAATCTAATAACGAATCACAGACCAAAATCGCTAATGCACCACATTAATAAGCCAGCCTAAGTGACTCCAGAGACTCGCAGGCCCGGGCTTCCGCCGAGAGCCGGAATTTTTACCCGGCCTTAAGTCCTCGCCCGTATGATTAACAATGCCCGTAAACGAATGGTTACCGCCGGCAAAAATCTTTAGGGCTTTGTTTCCCATAGCCCAGGGAAAGCCGGGGGAAACGGGCGGCGCTTGGATCGTTCCGGGCGGACTGGGCGGTATTGCAAGTGTGCGGTTGCGGAGTATCGAGTCATGAAGTCACGTGAAAACCTCGTTCGACTGAAGCAATTTCAGGTGAATGAGAAACGGCGGCAGCTCTTGCAGCTGGACATGATGATCGCCGAGTTCGAGCGCATGGCCGTGGAGCTGGAAGCGCAGATCATCGCCGAAGAGAAAAAAGCCGGCATCACCGACATCAACCATTTCGCCTATCCGACCTTCGCCAAGGCGGCGCGCCTGCGCCGCGACAACCTCAGGAACTCACAAAGCGACCTCGCCCAGCAGCGAAGCACCGCCGAATCATTACTCGGCGAAGCTGAAGCGGAGCTGTCCAAGGCGGAGATGCTGGAATCGCGCGACACCAAGATTCGCGAGGCCGAAACAGGCGGCCGCAGCGCCATGATCGGCTGATCGCCGGGTATATTCGCAGTCATGCCGGAGGCCTGCCGGCATCTTCAGAACCGGCGATCGGCAGCAATCGGCCTCGCTGTCTTCAGGGCACAGCGCCCATCTCGCCGTGATCTGCCAATGCCCGGGCCCGGGCATCCTTGATTTCGGGCGCATGCTCTTCCGCCCAGGAGCGTATCTGGCTGAGCAGGCCAGCAAGGTTCTGGCCAAGCTCCGTCAGTTCGTACTCCACGCGCGGCGGAATGACCGCAAACACCTCGCGTCGCACAAGACCGTCGCGCTCCAGAACACGCAGCGTCTGGGTCAGCATTTTGGGCGTGATGCCCTCCAGCTTGCGCGCCAGCTCGCCATTGCGCAGCCGGCCGCGCCGCAGCGCGCAGACGGTGAGATAGACCCATTTGCTGGCCAGCATCTCGAGCACGGTATGCGACGGGCAGGTGCGCCGGAACGCGTCGTAGCCGAATGGGGATCTATCGTCACTATCCATAAGGTGTCTATATATAGAAAAGGTACATACTCGACAATCGAATATTACTATCCAAATGATAGCGGCATATCCACTCGAACAGGAGGCGTTCATGCGTGCCGTTATCCAGAATTCCGTCGGCGGACCCGAGGTCCTTTTCGTAGCCGAGCAGCCCGACCCCTCGCCCGGCYCCGGTGAAGTGCTCGTCCGCGTCAAGGCGGCGGGCATCAACCCGGTCGACGGCGCCGTGCGCGGCGGCTTCTACCCGCTGCTCGGCGAGCCGCCTTTCATCCTTGGCTGGGATATTTCGGGGACTGTCGCGGCGCTCGGTTCCGGCGTGACCGCCTTCAAGGTCGGCGACGAGGTGTTCGGCATGCCGCGCTTCCCCAAGCAGGCCGGCGCCTATGCCGAGCTTGCCGCGGCGCCGGCGGGCGAGATCGCCGCGAAACCAGCCGCCATTGACCATGTTCATGCGGCTGCCTTGCCGCTGGCCGGCCTGACGGCCTGGCAGGGCCTTGTCCGCCATGGCGGCCTGCAGGCGGGGCAACGCGTGCTGGTCCATGCCGGAGCAGGCGGCGTCGGCCATCTGGCGGTGCAGATCGCCAAGGCGCGCGGCGCCTGGGTGGCCTCGACCGCCAGCCCGGACAAAACGGACTATGTTCGCTCGATCGGCGCAGACGAGGTCATCGATTATACGAAGGGCGAATTCGCCGGAAAGGCCGGCGATCTCGATCTGGTGCTGGAGACGGTCGGCGGCGACCATGCCGCGGATTCGCTCAAGGTGTTGCGCGATGGCGGCGTGCTGGTGTCGCTGCTCGCTGTCCCCGACGCGGTAAAGGCAAAGGCCAAGGAACGGAACATCCGCGTCGAGCGGATGTCGGTCACGCCCGACCGGGAAGGTCTTGTCGAGCTCGCCAGGCTCGTCGATGCCGGAAAGCTCGCGCCCCATGTGGCGAAGGCCTTTCCGATCGACCAGGCGGGGGCCGCCCACACTTTCCTCGCCACGCGGCCGATCGGCAAGGTTGTGCTGACGGTCTGATACCTTCCAAAACGAAAGGGCGCGGTGTTCCGCGCCCTTTCGATTTACGGCTATCCTGGCTAGTGCCGGTATTGCTGGATCCGCGTGGTGCGGAGACCGGCAAGGCCGTATTCGTCGATCGATGCCTGCCAGGAGAGAAATTCTTCGGTGGTGAGCTTGTAGCGCTGGCAGGCTTCTTCAAGGCTGAGCAGGCCGCCGCGCACCGCCGCGACCACTTCCGCCTTGCGCCGGATAACCCAGCGCCGCGTGTTCGTCGGCGGCAGATCGGCGATCGTAAGAGGGCTGCCGTCGGGCCCAATAACATACTTGACTCTAGGTCTAACCAGATCGGTCATCGTACTCTCTACTAAAAACTCAAAGACCCAATCCCCGCCACAGTACCGCCACAGCTTTAAAAATTGCCTAAGCGAACCCTAATCACTAGGTAAGGATCGTGAACGCCCGGTTAGGATTTCGTTTAGAATTTGAAACACCTGCCTCCAGGCCTTGAAATTGCCGGTAATCTCGTCCTGAGGCGCAAGCTGGCGCAGACGTGGCGCTTGACCTATATTCCGGCCATTGGCATTGAGCGCCGCACAGTGAAAGCACCATGAACAGCCTCGATCTTCCCCGCCGCCCCGAAGAAACCCGCGTCGTCGTCGCGATGTCGGGCGGTGTCGATTCGTCTGTGGTCGCCGGCATCCTGAAGCGCGAAGGCTATGACGTGGTCGGCGTGACGCTGCAGCTTTATGATCACGGCGCGGCCACTCATCGCGCCGGTTCATGCTGCGCCGGCCAGGACATCGACGATGCCCGCCGCGTCTCCGAGACGCTCGGCATCCCGCATTACGTGCTCGATTATGAGGAGCGCTTCCGCAAGGCGGTCATCGATCCCTTTGCCGAGAGCTATGTCGCCGGCGAGACGCCGATCCCCTGCGTTTCCTGCAACCAGACGGTGAAGTTCGCCGATCTTCTGGCGACCGCGCAGGATCTCGGCGCCGACGCGCTGGCCACCGGCCATTACATCCGCTCGCGCGCCAATGGCGCCCATCGCGCGCTCTACCGGCCGGTCGACGCCGACCGTGACCAGAGCTATTTCCTGTTCGCCACCACGCAGGCGCAGATCGACTATCTGCGATTTCCCCTCGGCGGCCTGTCGAAGCCGCAGGTCCGCGCCATTGCCGAGGAGATGGGACTCACCGTCGCCGCCAAGCAGGACAGCCAGGACATCTGCTTCGTGCCGCAGGGCAAATATTCCGACATCATCGCCAAGCTGAAGCCGGCCGCGGCCAATCCGGGCGACATCGTCCATATCGACGGCCGCGTGCTCGGCCGCCACGAAGGCATCCTGCGCTACACGATCGGCCAGCGCCGCGGCATCGGCATCGCCTCCGGCGAGCCGCTCTATGTCGTTCATCTCGACGCCGACCGCGCGCGCGTCATCGTCGGCCCGCGCGAGGCGCTGGAGACGCACAAAATCTATCTGCGCAACATGAACTGGCTGGGCGACGGGCCGCTGTCGGATGTTCCGGCCGGCGGTATCGAGCTCTTCGCAAAAGTCCGCTCGACCAGGCCGCCGCGTCCGGCCGTGCTGCATCACCGCGACGGCGTGACTTCCGTCGAGTTGGCCGACGGCGAGTCAGGCATCGCGCCAGGGCAGGCCTGCGTGCTCTATTCCGACGACGGCAACGACGCACGGGTGTTCGGCGGCGGTTTCATCGAGCGTTCCGAGCGCGGCGCAGAGGCCGAGGCCATGCTGTCCAGGCTGGCCGCCAGGCCGGCGCAGATTCCCGCCGAGTAAAATTAACGTCCGTAGGGCCGGCTTTTCGGGGTCATCGCCGCGGGTTCGGGCAGATTCACGAACCGGTGTGGATCACCGTGCCGGCGGTCAGGATGCGCAGCACCCTGATCGCTTCCTCGCCGTCGGTGCGGGGCTCGGCGCGCGTCTCGATGCATTGCGCGAAATGGGCAAGCTCGCGCGTCAGCGGCATGCCCTCGCCGACGGCCACATAGGAAGGCTCGTTGGCGGTGAAGGCCCACTGGCCGCTGTCCTGCCACACCGCGTGGCGGTAGACGGCAAGCTTGCGCTCCCAGGGCTCGACGTCGTCGAACACCGCCATCGCCTTGGTGCCGACCACCGTCAGGCGCCGCTCGCGATAGGGATTGAGGCGCGAGGCGAAGAGATGGCTGCGCAGGCCGTTCGGGAAACGCATGTGCAGATGCGCGAAGTCGCTGAGATTGTCGAGGAGCGCCGCCCCCTCGCCCCTCACCTCGATCGGCTCGGTGCCGGTGATGGCGAGGATCATCGACAAATCGTGCGGCGCCAGGTCCCAGAGCGCATCGTTTTCGGTATGGAACTTGCCAAGGCCGAGCCGGTGCGAATGGATGTAGCGCACCTCGCCGAGCTCGCCATTGTCGATCAGCGCCTTCAGCGTCTCGAAAGCGGGATGGAAGCGCAGCACATGGCCGACCATGAAGATGCGGCCATTGTCCTTTGCCGCCTTCACCGCGCGCTCGGCATCGGCGACGGTCAGCGCGATCGGCTTTTCCACCAGCACGTCCTTGCCGCTTTCGACCGCGCGCACCGCGGTGTCGGCATGGAATTGCGGCGGCAGCGCCATGACGATGGCGTCGATGTCGTTGCGCTCGAACAGCCTGTCCGGCTCGATCGCCAGGCAATCCTGCTCGCTGGCGAAACCTTCGGCGCGGGCGCGGTTGACGTCGGAAACGGCATAGAGCGCGCCAAGCGCCTTGAGGGTGCGGATATGGTTGCTGCCCCAGTATCCGCAACCGAGGACGGCGATGCGCGGCTTCATTCGTTCAAACTCTAGAATTTCATGGCCGAGACATAGCGACGTGCCCCGCCGAACTCAACCCCGGGAGATCAGCTGAGTGTCTGTCCGGCAAAGCTTTTCTGGGATGAGATTATGCCGGCCGGATTATGCCGGCATGTCGGCCTTATACAAGCTTGACAGGCTCACCCTCGCAACCTTATATCCGCGCGACCTTGGCGAACGCCTCGCGACGCCCGTCCATTCAGGACGGTTTTCCGGGCCATTTGCCACCCTGGCGGGGTAGCTCAGTTGGTTAGAGCACGGGAATCATAATCCTGGGGTCGGGGGTTCAAGTCCCTCTCCCGCTACCATCTTTCCCCACACTCCTTTGGCGTCGTTGGAAAAGCGCCCTTACCGAGGATCCCGGTGAGACGCCCGGCGATTTCGGCTTCTGTTCCGCCGAGCCTCGACGTATCTCGAAAACGGTAACGGTGGCGATCAAGCCTCGCATGRCCGCCTCGGCTCCGGAATCTCCAGAGCCGCTCTATCCGCTGGTTGGAGCCATTCCGGGCGAAAAGCGCTTCTCCCGGAATTGCTCTGATACGGCCGAATTCAGCCCCTCAGCAGGTCGAACATCAGCTCGAAGAAGCGATCGGCATCCACCTCGTTGGCGATCATGGCGTTGTCCTTGAGGCCACGCTCGCCCCAGAAGTCGGCGACGGTGGCGCCAAAAGTGTAGCTGCCGCCGAGATCGACGCCGATATGCGCCGGCCGCGTCCTGACGAGCGTGGGGTCGATCACCAGCGCCAGCGCCAGCGGATCATGCATGGCGCCGCCCACGCCCATCGAATTGCGGTGGAGCTTCTCGTAAAACAGCAGCCAATCGTTCACCAGCTTGCCCAGCGGCGTATCGATCTTGGCGAGCTCGGCATATTGCGGTTTCTCGACCAGCACCTGCATGGTGACGTCGAGGCCGACCATGGTGATCGGCACGCCGGAATCGAGCACGATCCGCAGCGCCTCCGGATCGCAGAAGGCGTTGAACTCGGTCGGCGTGATGATCTCGCTCTTGCGATAGAACACGCCACCCATCCAGATCAGCTGCTTGATCTTGGGCAGGACATGCGGATGTTTCAGCAGCAGCAGGCCGATGTTGCAAAGCGGCCCTGTGGCCACGACCACGGTCGGCTCGGCGCGCGACAGCAGCTTCTCGGCCAGGAAGTCCACGGCATGCTGCTTCACCGGCCTGATGGTCGCCTGTGGCAGGTAGGGCGAGCCCTCCAGGCCGCTTGGGCCGTCGGCGGTGCCCAGCACCAGCGGGCGCGCCAACGGCCGGTGGCAGCCGGCGGCCACCGGAACAGCGCCGGCGCCGATATATTCGAGGATGCGCAGCGCATTGGCGGTGGTCTTTTCGATCTCGGCGTTGCCACAGGTGGTGGTGACGCCGAGCAGTTCGACGGCCGGCGAGCGATGCGCCATGACAAGCGCGATGGCATCGTCATGGCCGGGATCGCAATCGAAGAGGATGGGCGTAGGGGTCATGGTCGGGCTCGTCATGCGGTCCGCTCGTAGCGGGCAAGGGTGTCTTTGAAGATCTTCAGGAAGCGGCGGCCGTCGAGGTCGGTGCCGATGCGGGTGGTCTTCGGTCCGCCGCCCGGCAGGATCTGGAAACCGCGATAGGCAACCGTCTGGCCGCGCGCCACATGGCCGTCGGTCAGCACATCGACGAACAGCGGTTCGGTGAGCGTGGCGAGGCTGGGATCGAAAGCCAGCGCCACGGTGATCACGTCATCCAGCGGGAAGCCGACGAGCCCGAAGAATTCGCGCCAGATGTCCACATAGATGGGGAACACGTCGGCGATCATGTCGACCACCGGATTGTCCATCGCCACCGCCTGCATATCGGCGATGTCGTCGCGCGTCAGCATGGAGGCCGCGACGCGGTTGTCCTCGCAGATGTCGAGCGGCACGAGGATCTTGTCGACCTCGGCGTTCAGCACGATGCGCGAGGCTTCGGGATCGGCCCAGATATTGTATTCAGTGACCGGCGTCATGTTGCCGGGCGTCTGGAAGGTGCCGCCCAGCACCAGCAGGCGCTTGAGCGCGCCCGCAAGGCGCGGCTCCTGCAGCAAGGCCATGGCGGCGTTGGTGAGCGGCCCTGTGGTGACCAGCGTGATCTCGCCGGGATTGGACATCACCGTGTCGATGATGAAATCGACCGCATGGCCCGGCGTCGCCTTGCGTGCCGGAGCGGGCGCCGGCGGATTGAACTTCTTCAGTCGGTCGCCGAAGCGCGCGGTCAGCCGCTTCTCGAAATGCACCGGAGCTTCCATGTCGGCCTTGGCGTGGCCGACGATCGGCCGCCAGGCGCCGGCATGGACGGGGATGTCGTCGCGCCCGGCCAGCGAAAGCGTGTTGAGCACGACATTGGTCACCTGCTCGATGGGCCCGGCCGCGCCGGTGACGGTCGTGACCGCTTCCAGCTTCACGTATGGACTGGCTGCGGCAAACAGCACGGCGAGGATGTCGTCGCCCGCTGAATCCACGTCGAGGATTATGCGTTCCATATGCGTATGGGGTCCTTACGTTGAGGGAGTGTTGTCGGCGTCGGCCCGGCCGGGTTCGACGGAAAGCAGCTTGCGCATGCTCTCGAGCGTCTCGCGAATGATGCGGGGCCTGCTGCGGTAGGAGAGCGCGAACAGCGCCACCAGCGCCACCGCGTAGGGTACTGCCAGGATCAGATATGACGGGAAACCGAAGGTCTGCAGTCTGAGCGAGAAGGCATCGGCGAAGCCGAACAGCAGGCAGCCGCCCAGCACCCTGAGCGGATCGCCGTTGGAGAAGATCAGGATCGCGACGGCCATGAAGCCGCGCCCCGACGACATGTTCTCGGTGAACATGGTGATGTAGCCGAGCGACAGATGCGCCCCGGCGAGCCCGGCGAAAAGACCGCAGAGCAGCGAGGCGACATAGCGGATCCGGGCGATGGAGATACCGAGCGCCTCGGCTGCCTCGGGCTTTTCGCCGACGACGCGGATGTAGAGGCCGAGCCTGGTGCGCCTGTAGAACAGCACGAGCAGCGGCACGGCGAAAAAGGCCACATAGACCAGCGGCGTGTAACCCGAGACCAGCGGCGCCCAGGACCCAAGCAATTCACGAGCCCATGGGATTTGAACCTTCGGCAGGCCGACGATGCCATGGCCGACGATGGATCCGCGCGTGCCGAAAACCGCCTTCATCAACGATATGGTCATGCCGCCCGCGAGGATGTTGAGCGCCAGGCCGACCACCACCTCATTGGCGCGGAAAGTCACGACAAGGAGCGCGAAGACGAGCGCGAAGACAAGCGCGGCGGCAACGCCGCACAGCACGCCGACAAAGGCCGAGCCGGACCAGATGGAGCCAAGCACGGCGAAGAAGGCGCCTACGAGCATCTGGCCTTCGAGGCCGATGTTGAAGATGCCTGCCTTGGTGGTGAACGAGCCGCCGAGGCCGACCAGCAGGATCGGCGCGGTGGTCCTGAGCGTCGCGACCAGGAGCGCGACGTTGAGGAGTTTGTCTAGAACTTCCATCGACGCTCTCCCGCCGTGCTGTCGCCGCGGCGCTTCATCAGCACCTGCGCGGAAACGCTGAGGATGATGAGGGCCTGGATGACCGTGATGATCTCGCGCGAGGCCGTGGTCTCGACCTCCAGCAGCAGCGAGCCGCTGCGCAGCGCGCCGAAGAACAGCGCGGTGACGATCGTGCCGATCGGTGAGCCGTTGGCGAGCAGCGCGGCGATGAGGCCGTCGAAGCCGAAGCCGGGCGCGAAGCCTTCCATGAAGCGGTGATGCACGCCCAGCGTCTCGACGCCGCCTGCCAGCCCGCCGACCGCGCCGGAGACCAGCAGGACCAGGAAGCCCTGCCGTTTGACGTTGACACCGCCATATTCGGCGAATTTCGGCGCCGAGCCGACCATCGAGATCGAATAGCCCTTGCTCGTATAACGGAAGAACCACGCGACGGAGAGCGCCAGCACCAGTCCGATGACAAGGCCCCAGTTGAGGCGCGAAAAGGAAAAGAGCTCGGGCAGATAGGCCGTCGGCAGAACAGGCGGCGTCTCCGACCAGCCGCCCGGCCTCTTGAACAGGAAGATGGTGAAATAGGACGTCAGCAGCACCGCGACGTAGTTCGACAGGATGGTGGAGACCACCTCGTTGGTGTTGTAGCGCGCACGGAAGAACGCCGGAATGGCTACCCAGGCGGCGCCGGCGAGCGTCGCCACGGCCAGCCCGACCAGCATGTGAATGCCGGCCGGCAGCGGCAGGGCGAAGCCGACCCATGCCGCTGCGAAACCGCCGAGGAACAGCTGGCCCTCGATGCCGACATTGAACATGCCGCCGCGCAGGCCGATGCAGGCGGCAACGCCGCAGATCAGGATGGGCGTGGTCTGCAGCAGAGTGCCGGCGATCTTGGCCTGGTCGCCGAAAGCGCCCCGCAGCAGCGTCATGAAGACCTTTACCGGGCTCTCGTCGACCATCAAGATGATGATGGCGCCGATGGCGAGGGCAAAGAGGACAGCAAGCAGCTGCCCGTAAACGGCACGCAACCTGTCGCTCATCGGGCCGCGCCGCCCGTCGCTGCGCYGGCCTCGACACCTGCCATCATCATGCCGATCCTTTCGCTGTCGGCTCCGTCGCCGTCGACCTCGCCCATGATCCGGCCGTTGAACATGACCAGGATGCGGTCGGCGAGCGTGAGAAGCTCATCGAGCTGTACCGATATGACGAGCACGGCGCGGCCGGCCGCACGCTGGCGCATGATCTCGTCGTGGATGGATTCCTGGGCGCCGATGTCGACGCCTCGCGTCGGCTGGTCGATGAGCAGGAAGTCCGCGTCGTTCGTGAATTCCCGCGCCAGGACGACCTTCTGGATGTTGCCGCCCGACAACCGCTTGACGGTATCCTGGGGGCCGCGCGCGCGGATATCGAAGCGCTTGATCATGTCCGCGGCCTGGCTGGCGGCCGCCTGCCAGTCGAGAATGCCGTTGCGCGACCACGGCGCCCTCGTCTGGCGCCCCATCAGGAGGTTCGCCGAGATCGAGGCGCCGCCATCGACGCCGCGCACCATGCGGTCGCCCGGAACATGGGCCAGTCCGGCCTCACGGATCTGCGCCGGCGACTGCGTGGTCAGGTCGCGGCCCTTGAGAACGGCTGTGCCGTGGCTGGCGGGACGCAGGCCGGTGAGCACCTCGGCGAGCTCGGTCTGGCCGTTGCCGGCCACACCGGCGATACCGACGATCTCGCCGGCGCGCACGGTGAAGCTGGCGTCGCGCAGCGCCGGCAGGCGACGGTCGTCGCGGGCCCACAGGTTCTTCACCTCGAGCACGACGCTGCCCGCTGTCCGTTCGCGGCGGCGGCGCGCGAAGCTGACGTCGCGTCCGACCATCATGCGAACGAGATCGGCCTTGGTCAGCTCGGCCGTCGGTCGCGTCGCCACATGCTTGCCGTTGCGCAGCACCGTGACGGTGTCGGAAACCTCCATCACCTCCTCGAGGTGGTGGGAAATGAAGATGACCGTCATGCCGCCGGCAACGAAGCCGCGCAGGGTCTGGAACAGCTCACGGCTCTCTTGCGGGGTCAGCACAGCCGTCGGCTCGTCCAGGATGATGATGCGCGCACCGCGCGCCAGGACCTTGAGGATCTCGATGCGCTGCTCGATGCCCACCGACAGCAGCGAGACGCGCTCGGTCGGTTCGACCCTCAGTCCGAACCGTTCGGAAAGCTCGCGCGTCTTTTCGATCTGCGCGGCGTGGTCGATCAGCCCGTTGCGACGGATCTCCATGCCGAGGAACACGTTCTCGGCCACGGAAAGCGAGGGCACCAGCTTGAAATGCTGATGCACCATGCCGAGGCCCGCCGCGATGGCCGCGGCCGGATCGGCCATTATCATATCCTTTCCCTCGATGCGGATCGCGCCCTGATCGGGTTGCAGCAGACCGAACAGGACATTCATCAAGGTTGTCTTGCCGGCGCCGTTCTCCCCGATGATGGCGTGTATCTCGCCACGACGCACGGCGATGGAAACGTCGTCGTTGGCGGCGAAAGCACCGAAGCGCTTCGTAACGCCGATCAGCTCGACGGCCATCTCGGCGGCGGCGGGCTTGACAGGTGCCGGAGATGGCGACGCGTCGGACACGGTAGCTTCACGGCTCCAAGGTTGAGCGTGCGGGCCACCGACCCGCACGAGGCTGGATGAAAGTCCCGGAGGACTCCGGGACGGCGCGAAGCCTACTTTGCCTTGGCGACCTTGATGGAGCCGTCGACGATGCCCTTCTTGATCTCGTCGAGCTTGGCCTTGACCTCTTCGGGGATCTTCGGCGCGATGTCGTCGCAGACCTTCAGCTCGACACCGCCCGAGGCGAGATCGAAGGTGCGGGTGCCTGGCATGACCTTGTGGCCTTCGACCTCGTCCTTGATCAGGCTGTAGACCGCGATGTCGCCGCGCTTGAGCATCGAGCCGAGCACATTGCCGGGCGCCGTGGAGCACATGTCGATATCGACGCCGATCGAATACTTGTCGGCAGCGGCGCTGGCCTGCATGACGCCCTCTCCCGTCGGGCCGGCGACGTTGTAAACGATGTCGGCGCCTTCATTGTAGAGCGCCTGGGTCAGCTCGCTGCCCTTGGCCGGGTCGTCGAAAGTGCCGGCGAAGACAGGTTTCACGGTGACGTCGGGGGCGGCATATTTCGAGCCCTGCTCATAGCCGCCGAGGAAGTTGCGGATAACCGGGATGTCGCGGCCGCCGACGAAGCCGATGGCCTTGCCGTCGCCGATCTTGTCGAAGGCGCTGCCCTTGTTTTCGATCATGCCGGCGAGCGCGCCGGCGATGAAGGAGCCCTGTTCCTCGGCAAAGTTGGCATAGATCATCTTGTCGCTGTCGAGGACGCCGTCGATGAAGACGAAGCGCTGGTTCGGATAGGCCGCGCTCGCCTTCTGCAGCGCGTCGACGAGCTCCCAGCCCATGACGAAGATCAGGTCGTACTTGCCGTCCTTCGCCAGGTTGGCGAACTGCTCCTCATAGTCGAGCGCGCGATTGCCGGTATCGACCAGCTTGAGGTCGATGCCGAAATCCGTCTTCGCCTTGTTGAGGCCGTTGACGATCGAGACGCCGAAGCCCTGCGCGAAATAGCCCGAGATGGCGGCCACGGATACCTTGCCCTGCGCGCAGGCAAGGCTGACCGAAGCAACAAGCGCGGCGCCGGCAAAGATGCACTTCGAAATGATTTTTTTCATGTTTCTCCCCTGTTTGAAGGTCGCCCCAAGTGCCGGCTCCGCAAGGGGCGCCGGAAAACTTGTTGGTGATCATATGACCTTATGGGTGCTCCAATGACCTGTCAATCTGGCGCCACGCGACGTTCCATGCCTTCGTTCCCGAACGACGCGCAATTGGCTTGACAAAGCCGCCGGATCGATAATTGTTGATACTCAAACAATTTCATAGGGCAATTGGAGCAGCCGATGCCGAAGCCAGCGGTCAGGAAGTTTGTCGTACAGGTCGAGGAGATTTTTCACGAAGGCGGGCCGGTGCGGGCAGAGCCGGTCAAGCGCGGCGCCGTGCTGGCGGTGATCGAGAATCCGTTCGCTGGCCGCTATGTGGAGGAGATCACCGGGTTCATGGAGGATCTCAAGCCGCTCGGTCTCGAAATGGCGCAACGCCTGCTGAATTCGCTTGGCGGCGATCCCTCGAAGGTCGAGGGCTACGGCAAGGGCGCGATCGTCGGCGGCGGCGGCGAGCTGGAGCACGGCGCGCTGTGGCACAATCCGGGCGGTTATGCGATGCGCGAACTGCTGGGCGGCGCCAAGGCGATCGTGCCGTCGACCAAGAAGGTCGGCGGGCCCGGCGCGCGCATCGACATCCCGGTCACGCACATCAACGCTTCGTACGTGCGCAGCCACTTCGACGCCATCGAAGTGGGCATCAACGACGCGCCGCGCGCCAACGAGATCGTACTGGTGCTGGCCATGACGACGGGCGCCCGCGTCCATGCCCGCGCCGGCGGGCTGGAGGCGAAGGACATCAAGGGAGAGGACGGGCTGAGATGAGCGTTGAAATCCGCCGCATCATAACCATCGTGGAAGAAACGCGCGAGGAAGGCGGCCGGCCGGTCGATCCCCCGACGCGTCGCGCAGCTGCAGTCGCGGTCATTCGCAATCCGTTCGCCGGCCGCTACGTGGACGATCTGTCCGCACTGAGCGACATCGGGGCCGAGCTTGGCGAGATCCTTCCAAAGCGTGCGGTCGCAGCGCTCGGCATTCCCGGCGACCAGGTCGAAAGCTTCGGCAAGGCGGCCGCCGTTGGCGCCAATGGCGAGCTGGAACATGCCGCCGCGATCCTCCATCCGAAGCTCGGCGCGCCGTTCCGGGACGTGCTTGGCACGGGTGCCGCGCTCATTCCGTCCTCGAAGAAGCGGGGCGGCCTCGGCGTTCCGCTGGATGTTCCGCTCGGCCACAAGGATGCGGCCAAGGTGCGCAGCCATTTCGACGGCATGGAAGTGCGCGTTCCGGACGCGCCGCGCGACGACGAGATCGTGGTGGCGATCGCGGTCACCGATTCGGGCAGGCCGCACCCACGCGTCGGCGGGCTGACCAAGGAACAGGTCGTCGGCAAGGATGGGCTGATCTAGAGCATTTTGCAGCCAAGCGGAATCGCTTGGCGTCGCACAAATGCGGCTAAAACAAAGAGATAGAGCGGTTTGGCGTTTCCGTGAAACGGTGAACCGCTCCAACTCCCGGCAGCGGGCGATACCTTCGCAAAGCCACGGGCTGTCCCGCCGGCGAAAAAAGCGGCCCGTGAGCCGCTTTTTTTCGGCTTTCCTCAGATCAGGCCGCGACGACTTCGGGCACGCGGATGGCCGGCGGTGTGTTACGGCTGCGCGCGGTACGCACTTCCCCGTCGATCATGATCATGCCGATGCCGGGCAGGTTGCCGAGCGCCAGGCTTTCCAGGAAATCCTTGCCGAGGCCGCCGGCTGCCTGGTCCATGAAGACAAGGTCGGCGGCGCGGCCTGCCTCGATGATGCCGCGATCGGCAAGCTTGCGCACGCGTGCCGTGTTGCCGGTGGCAAAGCAGAAGACCACCTCCGTGGGCACGCCGCCCAGCGATGCCAAATGGCAAATGGTGCGAAGGATGCCCAGCGGCTGCACGCCCGAGCCGGCCGGGCCGTCGGTACCGAGAATGACCCGGTCGAGCTCGTTCCGTTGCTTGGCGATGCCGAGCACGAACAGGCCGGTGCGCAGGTTGCCGTTGTGGACGATCTCCAGGGCGCGGGTGCCTTCCTCGCAGATACGACGGATCTCGTCGTCCGGCAGCGCCGTGGGGCCACCGTTGATATGCGCCACCACGTCGGCGTCGACCTCGAGCACGACTTCGGCCCCGATGCGGCCGGAACCGGGGATCGAGGGCCCGCCGGTATGGGTCATGGAGGTCATGCCGTATTTGCGGGCCCAGGCGATCATCTGGCGGCCCGTCGGACCGTCCTTGACGCCGCCGAGGCCGACCTCGCCGATCAGCGTCACGCCGGCTTCGGCGAGTTCGCGGAAATCGTTCTCGGTCATGCCTGGCTCCAGCACCGGAGCGCCGGCAAGGATCTTCATGCCGCCGGGGCGGAAATTCGAGAAGCTGCGCTGCGCGGCGATGCCGAGTGCCTTGACGCCGACGATGTCGCGAGGGCGGCCGGGATAGTGCGCCTCGCCGGCCGAGACGATGGTGGTGACACCGCCGTGGAGCGTCGAGTCTATCCAGCCGAGCTGGTTCTGGCGCGGGGTCCAGTCGCCGGCCGTGGGATGGACGTGGTTGTCGATCAGGCCGGGGGCGACGACGCAACCCTGCGCATCGATGACCTTCGCAGCTCCACTTGTCTCGACGCCGCCCTGCTTGCCGACCGCAGCGATGCGGCCATCCACGACCACAATGGTGTCGGCGTCGAGGATCGGGCGGGCGATGTCGCCGCTCAGCATCAGGCCGATATTGCGGATGACGGTCTTCCCGGCAGCAGGATTGGCTTGGGGGTCGGAGGACATCGGACTGGTTCCTTCTGTTCGGCGCGGACAAGGGGAGGACATCCCGCCGCCGAAAAATCCAGCGACGCCCGCTGTTTTGCTGCGTCTGGGTTGGGGATCAGTAGGTCATTTGACGGCCGTGTCGCCTGTGTCGTCACGGCTGATGCGCTGGAGCAATTGCAACAGCGTGGCCTGCTCAGCCGTGGAGAGCGGCGAAAGAAGCTGCCGGCCGACTTCGACGCTACGGTCCAGGCGATCAAGCGTGTAGCGCACGCCGTCGTCCGTCAGCGTGATGATGGCCAGCCGCTGGTCTGTCTTGGAAGCGTTGCGCTTGACCAGCCCCTGCTTCAAAAGCTTGCGCACCACGAGGCTGATGGTGGACGGATCCATCGCCGTCAGCCGCCCGAGATGGTTCTGGGACACCTCGCCGTGACGCAGCACCGTCGCCAGCGCCGCGAACTGGGTCGGGGACAGGTCCTCGCCGGCCATCTCCTGCTGGAAGCAGAGCGTCGCCCGCTGATGGGCGCGGCGCACGATGTGGGCCGGGTGCAGATCGAGATCGTATCCGGTCGCGGCATAGCGGGCGAGCGCCTCCTCGCGGCTCAGCCGCTTGTCCTGCGCAGCCTTGCGCTTGGTTCGCTTCGTTTGCTCGGTCACCGTCATCGGGATGCTTGAACTCCTGGCAGGCCTGTTGTCGCTGGCACCGGAGCGATCATGCCGCGACGCTGGCGTTTTCCACGAAGACGCCTTCCCGCAAAGCCCTGACCACGCTGGCCGAGTCGCTGACCACGCCGAAATGGGTGGCGATGTCGTAAAGCGAGCTTTCCTGCTCGCGCGGGCCGGTGGCGGCGCAGCAGTCGCTCGGCACCACGACCTCGTAGCCGTTGAAGAAGGCGTCGTGAACGGTCGAACGCACGCAGATGTTGGTGACCACGCCGAAGACGATGATCTGGTCGACCTTCAGGTCCTTGAGCGTCAGGTCGAGATCGGTCTGGAAGAACGCGGAGTAGCGCCGCTTGATGACATGGATTTCGTCGGCGCGCGCGCCGAGGTCGTCGATGATCTCGACACCCCACGTGCCTTCGACGCAGTGCGGCGTGCGCTTCAGCCATTCGCGGTCCTGCCGCACGTTCTTGCGGTGGACGTCATGCACCCAGATCACCGGGACGCCCGACGCACGCGCGGCATCGATGACGGCGAGTTGCGGTCCGACCAGCACCTCATAACCCGGCAGCACCATCGCGCCGCCCGGCTTGCAGAAATCGTTGAGCATGTCGACCACGACGACCGCAGCGCGCTTCACGTCGATGCTGACGCCTGCTTCCTGTCGATGCGACGAGAAAGTGTCCACGGACATGGCAGATCTCCCCGGCAGCCATTGATTGTTGGTGGTCATACAAAACCGTACAAGGCCCGAAGTCAATCCTTGGAGGCATGTTGCCGGCCATCCCGCTTCACCGGCAACGAAAAAGCCGTTGACAAGCATGGTGTTTCAAGTGTCCGATTGTTTGACCATCAATGATATTGGCGCGCACCGTGGCCGGTCATGAGGGATGAGACATGAACATCATTGTCACGGGATCAAGCGGCCTGCTCGGCCGTCATGTGGCGGCGGCTTGCCTGGCCGTCGGCCATGAGGTTCTGGGCATCGACCTGGCGCCGCCCGCGCGTGGGGCCTGGAAACATGTGAGCGCGGACCTGACGGATCTCGGCCTTGCCCTGCAGCTGATCCGCGACGCCGACGCGGTGATCCATGTCGCGGCGATCCCGCGTCCCACCGGCAAGGCCGCCGCCGAGGTGTTCGGCACCAACATGGCGGCCAGCTACAATGTGGTGGAAGCGGCAGCGCTTTCGGGAGCCTCGCGGTTCATCTACGCGTCTTCCTTCTCGGTCCTCGGCTACCCCTTCGGCGAAAGGCTCGCGCCGCCCGCCTACCTGCCCATCGACCAGGATCATCCGACGGGCGCGCAGGATGCCTATGGCCTGTCGAAATGGCTTGGCGAGGAGATCGTCGAGGCGGCTGTGCGCCGCGGCGCCTTTTCGGCGGTAAGCCTGCGCATGCCCTGGATACAAACGCCGGAAAGCTTCTTCGAGACGGTCGGGCCGCGTCGCGGCACGCCGGACGCGGCGTGGGACCTCTGGGGCTATCTCGACGCGCAGGACGCCGCCGACGCCTTCCTCCGCGCGCTGGCCTGGAAGGGACAGGGACACCTGCGCACCTTCATCAGCGCCGCCGACACCTATTCGGAGACGCCGACGGCCGAGCTGCTGAAGGCCGCTTTTCCTGCGGTCCCGGTAAGACGGCCGCTCGAGGGTCACGCCACGGTCATCGACAACAGCCATGCCCGCGAAACGCTGGGCTTCGCGCCGCGCCGCTCGTGGCGCGGCTACGGCAAGTAAGGCAGGAGAAGGACGATGACCCGTTTTGTGGACAAGACCGTGCTCGTCACCGGCGGTGGCGGCGCCATCGGCAGCGCGGCTGCCCGTCGCTTCGCGCAGGAGGGCGCCAAGGTGGCGGTGCTGGACCTCGATGCCGGCCGCGCCGAGACCATCGCCTCGACGATCGGCGACAAGGCGATAGCGATCACGGCGGACGTAACCGACGAGGCTGCCGTCGAGGAGGCGGTGGCCAAGGTCGTGAGGGTTTTCGGCAGGCTGGACGCGGTGTTCAACAACGCCGGCATCTCGGGCAAGGTGGCCCCTGTCCATGAGTTGCCCACGCAAGACTGGGACGACATCGTGCGCATCAATCTGCGTTCGATGTTCGTGGTGCTGAAGGCTTCGGTGAAGGCGATGATCGCTGCCGGCGTCGAGGGCTCGATCGTCAACATGGGTTCGTCGATGGCGGGATGGGATGTGCTCGCCGGCGGCGCCGGCTATGCTTCGACCAAGCACGGCGTGGTCGGCTTGACGCGCGTCGCCGCGCTCGACGTGGCGCCGTACGGCATCCGCGTCAACGCCATCTGCCCGGGCGTCATCGAGACCACGCTAGGCGTTCCGGCCGCCGACAAGGCGCAATATCTGGCCGGCGTGCAGCGCTTCGCCGACCGCATTCCGCTCCGGCGCATCGGCCAGCCCGAGGACGTGGCGGCTGCGGTCGCCTTCCTCGCTTCCGACGACGCCTGCCATGTCACTGGGGTCGACTGGCTGATCGACGGTGGACAGACCTTGCAGAGTTGGGCCAACGCGCCCGAGGCTGCCGCGTTCCCGAACCTGCGGCGCACGCGCTGAACCGCTTGGCAGATCACCTCTGCGGGCCTGCGGCGTGGCAGGACTATCTTGTCCCTCCCCGCCCCAGTCGCCGCGGCGGCGCGAGCGCCAGCAGCTTGCCGAACAACCCTTGCGGCAGCACGACGACCACGACGATGAACAGCGCGCCGAGCGCGATCAGCCAGTACTGGTCGAGGCTTGCCGACATGGCGTTCTCGGTGGCGCGCACGGCAAGCGCGCCGAGGAAGGCGCCCATCAGGACCGAGCGGCCACCGACAGCCACCCAGATCAGCACTTCTGTGGAGAGCGCAAATCCGACCAGCGGCGGCGAGACGAAGCCGAACTGGGTGGTGAACAGGCCGCCGGCGAAGCCCGCCATTGCGCCCGAGACGGTGAACACGAAGATCTTGTGCAAGCGCACGTCGTAGCCGAAATGCAGCGTGCGGCGCTCGTCGTTGCGGATGCCGGCGAGCACAGTGCCGAGCGGCGAACGCCCGATCCACAACGACAAGAGATAGGTGAGCAGCGCGGCGATACCGACGAAGAAATAGGTTGCATTGGTGGAGAGCGGATCGCCATTAGGCGCCGACAGCGGCGGCACGTTGAACAGGCCGTTGAAACCGCCGATGAACTCCCAGCGCCGCGCCGCGATCTCGCACACGATCGCCGCGCAGAGCGTGACGATGGCAAGATGCGCGCCTGACAGCGCGCGGCCCTGGAACATGATCCAGCCGAGCAGCGCGGCGACCATCATGGGCAGCAGCACGGCGAGCGCCAGGCCCGTCCATTGGCTGTCTCCAAGCCATGGCAGCTTGCCCAGCGTCACCAGCGCCATGGAATAGGCGCCGATGCCGAAGAAGATGGCCTGGCCGAAGCACAATATGCCGGCCTGACCCCAGATCAGTCCAAGGCTGAGCGCGAAGATGCCGTAGGTCACGTATTGGGTGAGCAGGCCGATATTCCAGTCATCGAGCGCAAGCGGAGCCAGTCCGAGCCCTGCCCAGGCGAGCACCGTGAGGCTGAGGCCGAGACGCGCGGGGCGGGTCATTTGCGGCCTCCGATGATGCCGTTGGGCAAGAAACGGATGATGATCATGGCGAGCAGGAACACCAGGATCTGGGCGTCGGCCTGCGAGATGCCCGCCGAGAAGATGGTGGTGGCGCCGCCGATCACGCCGGACCCGATGAGCGCGCCGACGAGCGAGTTGACGCCGCCCACGAGCACCGAGAGGAAGGACGGAATGAGGAAGCCGACGCCCATCTGCGGGTCGACGCTCATGATCGGCGCCATCACAGCGCCCGCGAAGCCCGCCAGCGCCGAGCCGACGGCGAAAGTGGCCCGGTCCATGCGCCGTGTGTTGATGCCCAGGGACGCCGCCATGGCGCGATTGGCGATGACGCCGCGTATCTGCAGTCCAAGTTTTGTCCTGAAGAACAGATAGTAGGTGGCGAGCGCCAGCGCGGCCGCAAGTGCCATGATGAAGAGGCGGTAGGCCGGATACTGAACGCCGAACACATCGACGGCAGTGGGAAGCGGATTTGGAACGCTCTGGGCCCCCGGCCCGAACAGCACGACGACGCCTTGCTTGATCACCAGGGACAGGCCCCAGGTGGCAAGGATGGTGTCGATGAAGCGATGGTAGATGTGGCGGATGATCAACCATTCGACCAGCAAGCCGACGACGGCGAGCACAAGGGGCGCCAGCAGCAGGCCCAGCCAGAATGAGCCCGTCGCATTGCTGACCGCGACGACGACATAGGCGCCGATCAGGAAGAACTCGCCATGGGCCATGTTGATGACGTTCATCAGCCCGAATATGACGACGAGGCCCAGCGTCACCAGCAGCAGGGCAAGGGTGAAGTTCGCGGTATCGAGCAGAAGTGCGATCGTCGCTTGCACGGCAGCCTCAGATTGACAGGTAGCGATGGACGAGTTCGGGTCTTTCGCGCAACTGCCCGATCCGGTCGGCACGATCGGCGATGACGCCGTTTTCCATGAACAGGGCGCGTCCCGCCAGCGTCTCGACGAAGTCCAGATTCTGCTCGACCACCAGAATGGTCAGTCCGGTGGAGCGGGCAATGGCCTGCAGCGTGCGGCCGATCTCGTCGACGATGGAGGGTTGGATGCCCTCCGACGGCTCGTCGAGCAGCAGGAGCTTGGGCTGGCCCACAAGGCAGCGCATGATGGCGAGCTGCTGCTGTTGCCCGCCCGACATGGTGCCGGCCTTCTGCCTGCGCCGCTCGCCCAGGACGGGGAAGAAGTCGTAGATGTCCCGCGGCAGCCGGTTGGGCAGGCGCGGCTTGCCGAGCACGCCCATCAGCAGGTTCTCCTCGACGGTGAAGTCCTTGAAGATCTCGCGCCCCTGCGGAACGTAACCGATTCCCTCATTGGCGATGACATAAGAAGGACAATTGCCGAGCTCACGACCGTCCAGGCGGAAGCTTCCGCCCTGTGTGGCGAGTTGGCCGGCGAGCGCACGCATCAAAGTGGTCTTGCCCATCCCGTTGCGGCCGAGCAGGGCCACGACCTCGCCCTTGGCGACGTCGAAAGTCGTACCCTTCAGCACGCGGCCGCCGGATGGATAGCCGGCAACGAGATTTTCGACCTGCAGCATCAATGACGCTTCCCGAGATAGGACTCGATGACGCGCGGGTCGCGGCTGACCTCGTCGTAGCGGCCCTCGGCGACGATCTTGCCGCGAACCATGACCACGATCGGGCATTCGAGCTGGCGCACGAAATTCATGTCGTGTTCGATCACCAGGATCGACTTGCCTTCCTCGTCGCGCAGGCGCCGGATCAAGCTTGCCACAGCGCTGGTTTCCGCGCCGGACATGCCGGCGGTCGGCTCGTCCAGCAAAATGAGCTCCGCGTCGCGGGCGACCAGCATGGCGATCTCCAGCCTCTGTTTCTCGCCGTGGGCGATTTCGCCGACCTTGTCGCCGGCCTTGCCGGCAAGCCCACAAAGATCGAGCAGCCGGTCGCGGCGGACAGGGTCGGGACGATAACCCAACAACGAGAGCGGACCGTAGCGGCCCGCGCCGGCGGCCAGCGGTATCTCGATATTCTCTGCCACGCTGAGCTCCGGATAAACGCCCGGAACCTGGAACTTGCGAGCCACGCCGAGCCGCGAGATGCGATAGGGCGAAAGGCCGGCGACGTTGCGGCCACCGAGCCTGACCTCTCCGCCATCGGGCGCGAACTCGCCGGTGACGACGTTGAACAGCGTGGTCTTGCCGCAGCCGTTCGGTCCCAGGATGCACTGCATGGCGCCCCTGGGCAGCGTCAGGCTGAGCCCGTCGAGGACAACGAGCCCACCGAAGCGCTTGGTTACCCCCGCAAGCTGCAGGATAGGACCACGCGGTTCGTTCACGGCGTCAGCCGCACTGGCTGGGCGCAACGATACGGCCGAGGTCCTTCAGGACCTTGAGTTGGCCGTTGTCCACCTGAACGATGAGCACGTTGAGGTCGGCGTGGCGGTCCGAGGCGCGCAGATCCACCTCGCCATTGCCCGACATCAGCGACTGCCCGACCATCGCGGCAAGTATCTTTTCCTTGTCGTCGGCGCCCGCCTTCTTGACGCCTTCGATGAAGAAGCGCGTCAGCGTGTAGTGCGCGTCGGTGGTGTTGGAGACCACCGCATTCGCGCCGTAGCGGGTATGGAAACGCTGCACGAAGGCCTTCGCCTCCGGCTTGTCCAGATTGGCGATGAAATTGGACGGCGCGACGATGCCGTTCGATTCCGTCTCGGAGAGACCGGCCACGTAGTTCTCGTTGAAGCCGAAGAAGATGATCTTGATCTTGCTCTGCAGCCCGGCGGCGGCGAACTGCTTGACGAAGGTGACGGCGTCGGCGCCGACGATGGTGATGACCACGACGTCGGCGCCGGCGCTTTCGATCTTGCGCAGAGTGGCCGCGTAATCCTTGGCGCCCCAGGGCGTGTATTCTTCGCCAACCACCTTGGCCTTCACCTTCTCGACTTCCTCGCGGAAGGCCTTGTTCATCTTCTGCGGCCAGACATAGTCGCTGCCGACGAGATAGAACGCCTTGCCGAGGTTCTCCACGGCATAGGGCACCAACGGGTTGACCCAGTGCGCCGGCAAGGCGCTGTAGCAGGTCACATAACGGCTGCAGACACCGCCCTCATAGTCGGTGGCATAGAGCAGCGGGGTCTTGTAGCGCTCGATCGTCGGCAGCATGGCGTCGCGGTTGGCGCTGGTGACGGGGCCGATGATGGCGGTGACCTTGTCGCGGCGGATCAGTTCGCTGGTGCGCTCAACCGCGGTCTTGGGATCGGTGCGGTCATCCGCCTTGACGATCTCGAACATGCGCCCGCCGAGCACGCCGCCCGCCTCGTTGGCCTCCAGAAGCGCCATTTCAGCGCCCTGGAATCCCTGCTGGCCGAGCACCTCGAGGCCGCCCGAGAAGGGTTGCAGGATGCCCACCTTGATGGGGTCTCCGGCAGCGCGCGCGACGTAGGGCATGGCCAGGCCGGCCAGAGCGCCGGCAGCGCCGGTGAACAGCACCTTGCGGCGTGAAATCCTCGAATTCAGATGCATCTCGTTCTCCTCCAGATCTGGATGCCTGCTTGCCGAGTCTACCTCTCGGCTATGTCCGCCCGGCAGCGCCGGGCAATCCCCATGCGACGTCCGGCCCCGGGAATGGCCTCGGAGAAACCGGCAAACGGATGACTTCCTGCCGCGCCCTTGTGCGCCGATGAGCGGTGTGACGACTGAGACTGGGTCAATGCGCAGGTCCACCTAACGCGCCCCTCGCGCGGTCGATTATTTGTTTGTAGTCAAACAAGATTATGGGTGTTCAAACAATCTGTCAATCGACCCGAAATCGAGGTTAATTGAATTCGCGCTGCCGGCGTCCTATACGTCGAGGCCATGGAAACCATAGCCAGCGCCCAGCAAAACATCGCTCCCCTGTCCGGCAGCAAGCCTCCTGCCGGACGGGCGGCGCCGTTCCTGCCGATGAGCCGCGCCGAGATGACGGCGCTCGGCTGGGATGAATGCGACATCGTGCTCGTCACAGGCGACGCCTATGTCGATCATCCGAGCTTCGGCATGGCGATCATCGGCCGCTTGCTCGAAGCCCAGGGTTTTCGGGTCGGCATCATCTCGCAGCCCGACTGGCAGTCGGCGGAACCGTTCAAGGCGCTGGGCAGACCGAGACTGTTCTTCGGCGTCACCGGCGGCAACCTCGATTCCATGGTCAACCGCTACACCTCGGACCGCAAGCTGCGCCACGACGACGCCTATACGGCAGGCGGCGAAGGCGGCAAGCGGCCGGACCGCTGCACCATCGTCTATACGCAGCGCTGCCGCGAGGCCTACAAGGACGTGCCGGTGGTTTTGGGCGGCATCGAAGCCTCGCTGCGCCGCATTGCCCACTACGACTACTGGTCCGACAAGGTGCGCCGCTCGATCCTGGCCGATGCCAAGGCCGACCTCTTGATCTACGGCAATGCCGAGCGCGCCGTCGTCGAGGTGGCGAACCGGCTCGCCGCCGGCGAGACGCCGCGCCAGCTCGATTCCGTCAGGGGCGTCGCCCTGTTCCGCCGCGTGCCCGAGCACTTCACTGAGCTCCACGCAGACGATCTCGATTCCGCCGACGAGGGCGCGAGCCGCAAGCCCGGCGACATCGTGATCCGGCTGCCGTCCTTCGAACAGGTCGAGGACGATCGCGACGCCTATGCCCGCGCTTCGCGCGTGCTGCACCGCGAGGCCAACCCCGGCAATGCCCGCCCGCTCGTCCAGCGCCATGGCGACCGCGACCTGTGGCTCAATCCGCCGCCCATCCCGCTGACTTCCGACGAGATGGACGCCGTCTACGACCTGCCCTACGCGCGCGCCCCGCATCCGTCCTATGGCGATGCCAAGATCCCCGCCTGGGACATGATCAAGTTCTCGGTGACGGTGATGCGCGGCTGCTTCGGCGGCTGCACCTTCTGCTCGATCACCGAGCACGAGGGCCGCATCATCCAGAACCGCTCCGAGGGCTCGATCCTGCGCGAGATCGAGAAGATCCGCGACAAGACCCCGGGCTTTACCGGCGTGATCTCCGATATCGGCGGGCCGACCGCCAATATGTACCGGATGGCTTGCAAGGACCCGAAGATCGAGGCGGCCTGCCGGCTGCCGTCCTGCGTGTTTCCCGACATCTGCCCCAACCTCAACACCTCGCATGACGACCTGATCCGGCTCTACCGCAAGGTGCGCGAGGTCAAGGGCGTCAAGAAGGTGATGGTTGCCTCCGGCGTGCGCTACGACCTGGCCGTCAAGAGCCCCGAATATGTCAAGGAACTGGTGACCCACCACGTCGGCGGCTATCTCAAGATCGCGCCCGAGCACACCGAGCGCGGGCCGCTCGACAAGATGATGAAGCCCGGCATCGGCGCCTATGACCGCTTCAAGGAGATGTTCGACGCAGCCGCCAAGGAAGCCGGCAAGAAATACTATCTCATTCCGTATTTCATCGCCGCCCATCCCGGCACGACCGACGAGGACATGATGCACCTCGCGCTCTGGCTGAAGAAGAACCGCTACCGTGCCGACCAGGTGCAGACCTTCCTGCCTTCGCCCATGGCGACCGCGACGGCCATGTACCATACCGGCGTCAACACGCTGAAGGGCGTGCGGCGCGGCGCGACCGACAAGGTCGAGACCGTTCGCGGTGGGCGGCAGCGCCGGCTGCACAAGGCATTCCTGCGCTACCACGACCCCGACAATTGGCCGCTGCTGCGCGATGCGTTGAAGGAGATGGGCCGCGCCGACCTCATCGGCCCCCGCCCCGACCAGCTCGTGCCAGCCCACCAGCCGCCCGGCACCGGCAAGGCCGCCGCCACGAAGCGGCCGGTGAGGCCTATCGGCAGGGGGCAGAGGTTCACGACGAAGGGCGTGCCGCTGCTGAAGAAGTGAGGCGTAACGCTCGGTCAGCATAACTGACCTGCCGGGTGTCGGTTCGAGCCAGCAGATCTGGCTTCGACGGCAGCTTGGCGCCCAGAATTGGCCGTTCATGGCGCCTTTGCCGTAGGCTGAGAACAGACATTGCCCGTACGTTTGCGCCTGACGAAATAGCCAAAGAGCAATGTAGCGTTMCGCCGCCTCAGGGTGTGCTCTTCGCGGTCAGTTAGTGAGTTCGATCTCGACAGGGATTTTAGGCGTAATCTCGGCCGCAATTKGGGTATAAAGATCGATCTCCACGTCCGGCGACGCCAGCGTCACCACCAGCGCATAACGTGCCTGCTGCTCTAGCACCGCCTTGTTGCCTCGCTCCTTCCACCAGCCCCCGACGGGTTTCACGCAGATAAGGTCCCGCGAGGCAAGCCTGGCACCGCTGCCGATCCATTGGTCGCAGTGAATCGACCCTACCGATATGCTGCTTGGTCCGAATTGCCAACCTGAGTCATTGGGACGCGCGGCTGTGGCCAATCCGAGAGGCAATTTCTCTTCGGCATTGATACCGGCACGAAACCGAATCTCACTCTCCTGCGGGCGCTTGAGGTCGAAGCRCAAGCCAAATGACTGGTACTTTTGGGGGTCTATGGCTGCCGCACGGCCGGGGTTCGGTTCGATGAAATAAGAGAGTGTCACCTTCAGGATGAAGTCCTGATCCGCATATTGCTCCAAGATCTCCTTCGGCCAGGGCAGCGGATAATAATGGCATTCGTTGAAGCCTTTGCTGTATGTCTTCACTCCATCCTCGATGGTGATTTTTCTGCGGTAAGGCTGGATCACCTGCTGCGCAACAAGCGCCAGATGATCGGTGGCCGATGCCGTCGCGCGCTCGTAGGATGGCACGCCATAGCCGAAGCATCGCGCGAGGCGCTGCTTTTCGCGGAGGCTGTCCGTCGCCTGAAGGCGCTGCCACATCGGCTCGGTCCATTCGGCGCTGTGCACCATGAGCGCACGGATGGTCTCCGGCCAGTAGTTTGGATGATCGGCTTTCAGTCGGGCGGCGAGCCGCGAGGCAAGTGCCGTGGCTGCGCTGGTCGCAGCGAAGTTCACGATCGGCAGACGGTCGGCTTCACTGCCGGTCGTCAGCAGCTCCAGTGAGGGGCAGGAAACAAGGCTCTGGCCGTTGACGGACCTCGCCCGGTTGCCTGCCTCCATGACGATTTCGGGTTTGACAGGGGTCTTGCCCTGCACCCAGGCCAGCGAATTGCGCGAATACGGGCTTAGCTCACCCATTGGGGCCATGGGCTGATAGCCGTCCAGCCCATCATCAATAATCTGTTTCTGCGTATATCCGCCGACAGTCAGCGCATTCCAAGCCTGCGCTGGGTCTTCGATCGGATAATTCTCAAAGGGTTGAAGATCGGCGAAGTTCATGACGGCTGGCACGTTGCCCGCCGAAATAAAGAACAGGCGGCGCGGAGAGTTCGCGTCATCCCCCTCCATTCTGCCGATGGCGGCACGATCAACCGATGCGCTCCAACTTGTGCCGCGTTCGCCCGACACTTCCTCATTGGTGATGGCCATGCAAAAGATGCGATCCGAATCCGGATTCTGGATTTCGGCGAGGGCGATGGCGGTCGACGTGATCGTGCCCAATCTCGCCGGTTCGTTCGGCGGGAAGCCATCGGCGGGCATGATGCGCACGGATTCCAGCCGGTGACGAAGTGGCCTCTCGCCCTGATCCTGAAGGGCGGCGAAGAGATCGCCATGGAGCGCCAGTCCGGCCATCTCCGTGCCGTGGCTATCCACCTGATTGTCAGTGGGCACCCAATCTGGATTGGCGGTGAGCAGATCGGCTTCCGCCAGAGCGGGTTCGATGAGTACATGGGCGCGGTTGACGCCGGTATCGAGCAGGCAGACGCGGGGAGCGTCAGCACCTGGCCAAGCGACACGCTCGGCCAGATCACTGGCCCAATCATGCTGGTTCTCGCGCTCCTCTTCCATAAAGAAGGAAGGCGTGTCGGAGCCACGGCGAAGCTCGGTGATGCCCCTGCAGGCGAACAGCGCCACTTCGATATCCGTACGGCGGGCGAAGACCGGCACAACAATCGTTTCGGGGAAGGTCAGGCGGTAGTCGTCATCGGCGATCTGGCATTCGAGCTGCGCCAGTACCTCAAGCACCTCGCCCTCAAAGCCGCGAGTACACCAGACTTCCCACCAGATTTGCGCCTGTGGGTCGTCGGGAAGCGCAACGGGATTGTCGGTCCAGAAGGACAGCAGACGAGCGCGCCTGATGCCCTCGATCGGCTCGACATAGGATTTATGCTGCGGCTTATCCCTCGCGGTCAGCGGCCCGGCGCGATAATCCTCCAGTATGGTCTCCAGCACTGGCAGGGATTCGTCCGGCACGAACAGGACGGCAGTCAGCTTTTCAGTTTCGGCGTCCCGCTTTGCCGCGCCTGACAGAATGCCGGAGTTCTTTTTGTCGAGATTCTCCGCGTCGGCACCCTTTCGCAGTTCCACCTCGTAATAGGCACCCGCAGAACGTTCAAACCGTTCGTCGGGCGAAGGGGATTCGGCGACCTCCTGAAAGGCGGCGCGCAATTGGTCAAGGAGCATAGCACCATGCTCCTGGCGAACGCGCGGGGCGCTTCCATCTCCCATGTTTCGAGGAGGTGATTTGTAGAGGCTGGTCTGTCGTCGATTGGAAATGTCGAGATGAGGCAGGACGAAATCAGGCATATCGGGTTAGCGGGGCTTCGGGTTGGAGAATGCCTCCTGCATAGCGCGTCGTTCGCCCAGCCGCCGGACGAGCTGATCTGAGGTGACGACATTGGTCTCGCTGAGAATGGCCGATTTCACGGCGTCTTCCGTCGCGCGGGCAATCTCGGCCTGACTTAGGCCTTCGGCGGCCTTGAACAGCGTTTTCCACGCGAGACGCGGCGCTTTGAAGGGACGCAACGCGCTGAGGATGATTTGCCTTACCTGAGCCTGCGATGGCATGTCGAAGGGCGCCACAAGATCGAAGCGGCGCAACAGCGCGTTATCGAGCAGATCGGGATGGTTCGTCGCGCCGATAATAAGGCTGTCGGTCGAGTTCTCCTCCTCCATATATTGGAGGAAGGAGTTCAGGACGCGTCGCATTTCGGCCACATCGTTTGTGGCATTGCGCCTCCCGCCGACTGCATCGAATTCATCGAAGAGATAGACGCCGCGCCGTTTCACGGTTTCGTCAAAGACGAGCCGCAGCTTCGCGGCGGTTTCGCCCATGAAACGCGTTATCAAGCCTTCCAGTCGAATAACGAAAAGCGGGAGGAGGAGTTGCCCTGCCAGCGCCTCGGCGGTCATGGTCTTGCCGGAGCCGGGTGGRCCGACGAATAGGGCACGACGATTTGGCGTCTTGCCGTGCTCGCGCAGCCAGCTCCGCTTTTGCTGCTCGCGCACCAATTCATCAAGACGCGCGCGAAGCGTCTGATCCAGCACCACGTCCTTGAGGGTGTAGCGGGGTTCCCGATGCTCGATAAGTCCTTCCAATTCGCCACGCGGCTTGGCGAACGGGATCGCGACGGGGGTTTCCCTGCGCGATTTCCGTGCGATTTCAACGGCGGAGCGAAGCGCCTCGGCGCTGGAGCGGCGTCCCTGCCGCGCCTCGGAGGCGGCTACCTGCAACGCGATCGAATAGAATTGCTCGTCGTCGCCCTCAGCGCGACTGTGCAGCATCGCCAATATTTGTTTCGCGTTGGACAAAGGTTTGAGCTTTCTAAGTCACCAGCCGTGTTCTGCTCAGCCTGATGCGATCCTATATCGGAACAGCAGAAACAAAAGGTCAACCGCGACGTCGAATCGGTAGCCCACAGAAAATGATCAGTACCATGGGCATTCTACGCGAGAAATGGCGCTGACGTGCCGCCAGCGTCGCCAGAATGTCCGCCGATCAGAGTGGCAGTTGTTTGAGTTCCGCAGCCTCAGGCTGCCAGTCCGCTTGCGGCCCGTTCGGGCCATTTAAAAAATGGATCTCGAATAGCAGGCATGGCTACCCGCCAAGGCTTCAACCTCGAGCATCAGCCCCGGTTGGCTGACCACACCATCATCGTCCAATCTCAGCCCCCGCCGGGTGGCGACACCGCCTCTCGCTGCATAACAGCGGCAAAGAAGCCGTCGGTGTCGTTGCGCGCGGGCGACAGCGACAGGTAGTCGGAATGGGATGAATTCGTCAGTTGCGGCGCGGCCTCGTTGAGCGGCACGGCACGAAAGGCGGGATGCGCCGCAAGGAAAGCGGCCACCTGGTCCTCATTCTCCTCCGACAGCATGGAGCATGTCGCGTAGACCAGCCGTCCGCYGGGCTTCACCAGACGCGCCGCGCTCGCCAGGATGCGGGCTTGCAGCGACACGAGATTATCCAGACCCTGTTCCTCTGGCGCGCGCCAGCGTGCGTCGGGATTGCGGCGCCAGGTGCCGGTGCCGCTGCAAGGCACGTCCACCAGAACGCGATCGAAACCACCCTTGTGGCGCTTGATCCACTGATCCGTTTCGCTGGCCAGGAGCCGGGTCTGGATGTTGTGCAATCCTGCCTGCCGGAAGCGCTCGGCGCCGCGCTTCAAACGGCCTTCCATGACGTCGCAGGCGACCACATGGCCCTTGTTGTTCATCTGCGCGGCGATGGCCAGTGTCTTGCCGCCGGCTCCGGCGCAAAAATCGACCACGCGCTCGCCCGGCCGGGCATCGACCAGCATGGCGACAAGCTGCGAGCCCTCGTCCTGGATCTCGACCTCGCCTTTCTTCAGCATCGGCAGGCTGGCCAGCGAGGGGCGCTCCTGCACGCGAATGCCGTAAGGGGCCAGGGCCGAAGGCTGCGCCCGCAGGCCAAGGTCCTTCAACGCGCCAAGCATGGCCTCACGTGTCGACTTGATCGGATTGACGCGCAGGTCGAGCGGCGCCGGCGTCAAAAGCGCGGCCATTTCTTGGCTGAACGCTTCCCCGAAACGGCGCCGCAGCGGATCGGCCGCCCAGGACGGACATTCGAGGCGCACTTCTTCCGGCATGCCGGGATGGTCGATCGTGCATCCCTGCAGTTTGACCAGCAGCGCGTGCTCTTGACCCGTCAGGATGGCAGGCGCGAATTTCACGCCATTGAACAAGCGTTCGATCTGATCGGGCGTCGTGCCTGCCTTGAGCGTCAGCCATGCAAGCAGCCGGTTGCGGGGCTTGTCCTCGCGCCCATGCCTGGCCAGCCACCAGCCAAGCCGCGCATGATGCCGCAGGAGCGCATAAAGCAGCTCCAGAATCTGGCCACGGTCCTTGTCGCCGATATAGCGTCGGGCCCGAAACCAGACCGAGACGACGGCATCCGCGGGACGCGGAATGCTATCGACTTCATGCATAAGTTCGATTGTGGCTTGCAGGCGGGCGGCAGGGGTCACGGAACGACGGTCAGGCTGGAAAAACGCCTATATAGGCGACAGAGCCGTTCCTGACCATTGTTCGCGTCCCAGCGCTCATCCCTTGCGTTCCTGCAGGATGTTGCCGCCGTCCACGACGAGGACCGCGCCGTTGACATAGCTCGCCGCGTCGGAGGCCAGGAACAGCACGGCGGCCGCGACTTCCGCGGGGCTGCCGGCGCGGCCAAGCGGCGTGTTGCGCGCGGCGACCAACTCCTCCGGCGTCGAGGCGCCGGTCGCGATCCAGCCCGGCGCCACGGCGTTGACCGTGACGCCGTCGCGGCCGACCTCCAGGGCGAGCGCATGCGTCAGCCCGATCATGCCTGCCTTGGCCGCGGAATAGGCGGCCTCGCCTTCGTTGGACACGTAAGGCCCTGTCACCGAGGCCATGTTGACGACGCGCCCATGGCCGCGCCGCACCATGCCGGCCAGGAATCCGCGCGTGCTCAAGAAGGCGGTCTTCAGGCTGACATCGATGCCGCGATCCCAGTCGCTTTCGCTGAGATCGAGAAACCGCCGCTGCAATGCCGGCTGGGCAACGGTGCCCATCCCGGCATTGTTGACGAGGATATCGATTTCGCCGACCTCGGAGCCTAAGCGATCGACATCCCCGGAAAGCGTCAGGTCGGCCACGACAGCGCTTATATCGAGCCCCTCCCCCCGCAATTCCTCCGCGCGTTGCTCGACGCGTGCGGAGGAAGCGGTGATGACGACCGAAAGACCGGCCTCGCCCAGCGCCCGCGCGGTAGCGATGCCGATACCGTCGGCGGCGCCCGCGCCGGTCACCAACGCCCTGCGAGACTTGCGGAACACAATCATTTCCTCTCCACCGTTAGAATGCCGGCATGCCGGCGCGGGCGATCGCGATGAAACCGATCCCTGGGTTCAGTAACCGGCGCTGACGCCGAAATCGATCGAAAGCGCGGCCCCGGTGATCGGCGCCGCGCCCGGCTGGCAAAGATAGTGGATGAAGGAAGCGATCTCTTCCACCTGGATGAACCTTGCTTTGTCCCCTTGCGGATAGTGCCCCAGAAGCCGGCGCTTGTAGCCGTCGGGGTCATCTCCGCCATAGGTCTTGGCCTGATATTCGATCATCGGCGTCGCCGTGTCGCCGGGGCAGACGGCGTTGACCCTGATGCCTTGCGGGGCAAGTTCCAGGGCAAGGGCCTTGGTCAAAAGCACCAGCCCGCCTTTCGAGGCGCAATAGACGGACGCCCCGTTGTTGCCGACGATGCCGGCGTCGGACGCGATGTTGACGATCACGCCCTGCGCCGCCGCCAGATGCGGGATGGCCGCCGAGATCAGGAAGAACGCGCCCTTGAGATTGACGTCCAGCACAAGGTCCCACTGGTCTTCTGCGACCTCGCTCGCCGGCCCTTCGAGCCAAACGCCCGCGGCGTTGACCAGGATGTCGAGCGCTCCGCCCCAGTCCCTGGCCTTGCCCACCACATCGCGGCAGGCGGCAACGGAGCGGATATCGAGCGACAAACCGATCGCCTGCGCCCCGGTCGCGGCAATCTTGGCCACGGCGGCGTCGAGCTTGGGACCGGCAAGATCGGCAAGCGCGATCCGCTCGCCGTCAGCGGCGAAACGCAGCCCGGTCGCGAGACCCATTCCCCCGGCGCCGCCGGCAATCAGGACCGTCTTGCCAGCCATTCGACAACCTCCACGAAACGCAGTTCGGCAAAGGCAACCACGCCATTGGGCCATGTCGCATGAACCAGCCAGGCAAAACAATGATCTCAGCGCGCCGTGCCGCGCGGGATCATCCCAGCTAGAGCGTCGTGACACCGAAGACCGTCGACAGGGTGTTGCCGGGCTTGCCGCCCTTGCACAGGCGTGTCGGCACAAACCCCCGGAACCGTGCCGGCAGGCTGCTCAGCCAACGGCAAGGGCGGACATATCGAAGATCGTCCCCGGAGGTCCGGCGGAAACAGCCCACGCCGGTGGCGCGCTCATAGGGACTCGTCAATTCAACGCGGGGCTGCGGGTCCGACTATTATTGGGACGGGTTTCGCGAACCGATGCAAAGAGTTAGCAACGAATTCACCACCTGATCGTTCGTTGTCCCAATGGGCAACTGGACACGACCGGCCAAGACTGGAAATCTTCATTTGTCGTTGCTTGGAATCGCATGGAGTGCCGCAAGGAATGCCGCTAAGTGCCGCAGAGATCGCCCGTCATCCGGCAGCGCTTCGCAGTGTGCAGGAGCAGTCGCGCGCGCTCATCCGTGTCTACGAAACGACTCCGCGGCTGGYCGCCGTCTTCGCCACCCAGCAGCGCTGGCTGCTTGGCCATGTCGGCCTGGCGTTGCATTTCCGGCGCGATCCCAACGACCGCCGCACAGAGATGACGATGGCGCGCTTCATCGAGGCCGTGCGCCGCCATTCGGTGGCCAGCCGCAACACCGCCGAAGCTTTCGTCAAGGAGATGCTGCATTACAACATCGCCGAATATATCTCGGCCGGCGGTGATGGCCGCGCCCACCCCATGCAGGTCACGACGGCCACCGTGGAGACCTTCACCAACTGGATCTACGCGCATCTGAGAACGCTCGACCGCATAGATGGCGGAACCCGGCTGGCGGCCTTCCTCGACCAGCCCGAAATGCTCCCCACCCTGCAGCCGCTGATCGCCGACGGATTGCTCGCCAGCGACGGCGTGCGGGAGCCCGGACCGACTTTCTCGTTGTTTATCTGGCTGAACAACGGCGGCATCGTCATGGATTGGCTGATGTCCGGCATCGATCCGGAGGACGCTTATCTCGACAGGATACCGACCAGCGTCATTTCGGTCAGCGAATTCGCGCACTGGCTGAAGCTCTCCCGCACGCATCTGGCGCGCAAGCTCTATGATGCCGAGGCGCTCGGCAGCATCGGCTGGATCGGCCAGCGCGGTCATTCCGTGATGTGGGTTTCGAGGGCTTTCTTCGACGAATACATGGCCGTCCAGGCAGCCAAGCTGGCCGTCGTCGACGAAGCGTTCGAGGCCTGTCTCTCAGCTCTGAAAGAGCGCTGACCACCGCAACGGCGCGGCCCCGCTGGCGAGTGCGGGCCAAAMCTGCTATCCGCAGCGTGCGAGCATACAGCATCTTTGGGGTGGAAGCTGGGAGGGTGCGTTGACCTATGAAGACATTGCCGGTCACCCGGCATTGCCCGCTTGCGTGCGCGCACAGGCCTTGGCGATGCAGCAAGCCTATCAAGGAAACCCGCGAGCCTCCTCGGTCTTTGCCACCCAGCAACGCTGGCTGATGGCGCATATCGGTCTTGCCTTGTATTTTCGCAGGGATCCCAGCGACTACCGGAAGGAGCTGACGGCGGCGCGTTTTGTCGACGTCACCGTCCAGCATGCGGTGGCAAGCCGGAACACGGCTCATGCCTTCATCAAGGAAATGCAGCACTACAATTTCATCGAGGTCGGGCCGGCGGGCGACGACGGCCGCATTCGCCCTTTGCGGCTGCCCGCCATCACCCTGGAGCCGTTGATCGGCTGGATCCATATGCATCTAGGCACGCTCGATGCTCTTGACGGCGGGCACCGGCTGGAAACATTCCGGGCACGGCCGCAATTGCTGGCGCAATTGCAGCCGTTGATCGCGGACGGGCTGGTTTCCTCCGTGCCGGTGCGCGAGCCGCAACAGACTTTTTCGCTGTTCACCTGGCTCAACAATGGCGGCGTCGTCATGGATTGGCTGATCTCGGGCGTCGACCCTCAGAATGCCGGCCAGGAGCGTATCCCGACCGGCGTGCTGTCGATCGGCGATTTCGCCAGATGGCTGAAGCTGTCGCGCACCCACCTTGCGCGCAAATTGCGCGATGCCGAGGCGCTTGGCAGCGTCGGCTGGCTGGGGCAGCGCGGCAATTCCATCATGTGGATCTCGAACGAATTCTATGGCGAATACCTCACCGCGCAGGCGGTCAAGCTCGCCATCATCGACGCGGCTTTCGCCGCCAGCACCACGCAAGCGATGGACTGACCGGCTCTATCCGGCCTTCAGGATAGCGGAAAAACGCGGATCGAAGGCCCGGCTGATCGGCTCTGCCGCGGCGCCCACCGCGATCGCCCAGGGATCGGTGGTGCCCAGCTGCAGCCGCGGCAGGCGCCGGACCGGCCGGTCCGCGATCGACGGCAGCAGCGGATGCATGGCCTGAAGCAGGAGCCGGGCCAACGCCTCGGGCGCGCTGCTGGTGAGAATGACGGTTTGCGGGTCGAAGATCGTTTCGATCAGATGTACGCTCCAGCGCAGGTCGGACGCGGCTCTTTCGACCCAGCCCATGACCCTCGGGTCTTGCACGAGCGCCAGCGCGCCGAGCTTTTCGTAAAGTCCCCTTTCGGCGGGATCGAGGCCGAGATGCTGGTAGAGCGACGCGAGCGAGGCGCGATGCTCCAACGGCGTCGAGCCGGGTCCGGACGGCGACAGCAATGCCCTGCCGATCTCGCCGGCATTGCCGTTGCCGCCATTGTAGAGCTCGCCGTTCAGGATAAGCCCCGCGGCGATGCCATAGCCGACATAAAGGCAGACCGCATGGTCGACGCCGTGCGCGGCACCGACGATGCGCTCTGCCGTGGCGCAGGCAGCGGCATCGTTCTGCAGCCCGACATTCAATCCCGTGCCGGCGGCAAGCGTCTCGAGCAGCGGGAATTGCTGCCAGGCCGGCATCATCCATTTGTCGTCGGATTCCCTTAGGCCGAACGGCCCCGGCATGGCGACGCCAAGGCCGACCAGCCGCCGCTCGGACTGGGCGAACAAGGAAGCCAACTCCCGCCTGACGCGGTCGACTAGGCTCAGGATGATCTTGGCGCCGGCTGATGSCTCGTCGAGCGGCAGACCTGCCTCGGCGCGCGCGATCACCTTGCCGACGAGGTCGACCACCACGACGCGCGTCAAATGCCGGTCGATCTGCAGCCCGATGGCGAACGCCCCTTCGGGTACCAGCCGATAGGGCGTGAAAGGCTGCCCCCTGCCCTTGCGCACCGCATCCAGGGCCACGACCAGGCCGTCCCGCTCGAGATCCTCGACGATGTTGGAAACCGCCTGCTTGGTGAGCTGCGTCGCCCGCGCAAGGTCCGCGCGCGAGAGCGCGCCGTTGAGCCGCAGCGCCTCTATCATGACGCGGCGGTTATGCGCGCTGGTACCCTCCTGGTTGGTGCCGCTCTTGGCACGGATCGGGCTGATATCATGCACCGTCGCTTCCCCTCTTGACTCCATTAAAGGATTGATCGACTAATTAAGTCAAGCGAATTGACTTAATAGGTGAGGCCCGCGCGGCTCTACAAAAAGACGGCAAGGCTTTCGGGCTCCGCCGCACGCCGCTGAGGACGGATCCGGTCACGCGAAGCGAATTCGAGGAAGCGGCTGGCCGCTCCCTTGCAGCTGTCTAAAATGGGAGAAAGACAAATGCTGAAATCGATCGGTAAGACACTTCTGGGCGCGGTGTTCGTCGGCGGGCTGTACGTCCCCCACGCCTTCGCCGAAACCACCTTGAACGCGCTCTTCATGGCGCAGGCCGCCTACAGCGAGGCTGACGTGCGCTCGATGACGGAGGCCTTCACCAAGGCCAATCCGGACATCAAGGTTAACCTCGAATTCGTTCCCTATGAAGGCCTGCACGACAAGACCGTGCTCGCCCAAGGATCCGGCGGCGGCTATGACGTGGTGCTGTTCGACGTCATCTGGCCTGCTGAATACGCGACCAACAAGGTGCTGGTCGACGTGTCGTCGAAGATCACCGACGACATGAAGAAGGGCGTGCTGCCCGGCGCCTGGACCACCGTCCAGTATGACGGCAAGTATTACGGCATGCCGTGGATCCTCGACACCAAATACCTGTTCTACAACAAGGAAATCCTGGAAAAGGCCGGCATCAAGGCGCCGCCGAAGACCTGGGAAGAGCTCGGCCAACAGGCCAAGATCATCCAGGACAAGGGGTTGCTGAAGACGCCGATCGCCTGGAGCTGGTCGCAGGCCGAAGCAGCCGTCTGCGATTACACCACGCTGGTCAGCGCCTATGGCGGCGACTTCCTCAAGGACGGCAAGCCCGACTTCCAGAATGGCGGCGGCGTTTCGGCGCTGAAATACATGGTCGACAGCTACAAATCGGGCCTAACCAATCCGAATTCCAAAGAATTCCTGGAAGAGGACGTCCGCAAGGTGTTCGAGAACGGCGATGCCGCTTTCGCGCTGAACTGGACCTACATGTACAACATGGCCAACGACCCGAAGGATTCGAAGGTCGCCGGCAAGGTCGGCGTCGTGCCGGCGCCGGGCGTCGCCGGCACCAGCGAGGTGTCCGCCGTCAACGGCTCCATGGGCCTCGGCATCACGGCGGTGTCGAAGCATCAGGACGAAGCCTGGAAGTACATCGAGTTCATGACCTCGCAGGCGACGCAGAACCAGTATGCCAAGCTCTCGCTGCCGATCTGGGCCTCGTCCTATGACGATCCGGCCGTCACCAAGGGCCAGGAAGAGCTGATTGCCGCCGCCAAGCTCGGCCTCGCCGCGATGTATCCGCGCCCGACCACGCCGAAATACCAGCAGCTGTCGACGGCGCTGCAGCAGGCGATCCAGGAATCGCTGCTCGGCCAGACGACGCCGGAGGACGCGCTCAAGACCGCCGCCGAAAACAGCGGCCTCTGATCTGGCGTTCCTCGACGCGGGCGGCCTCATCGACGAGCGCCGCCCATGCTATTTCGAGAGCAATTCCAGGAAAAGTGTGAAGCGGTTTTCCGTCCGGAATTGCGTTAAAACAAAGAGATAGAGCGGTTCGCCGGTTCCGTGAAACGGTGAACCGCTCTGACCGGATGACGGGAGAGAGGCGCCTCTGATGTCAGGCACCTGGATGACGACTCGCGCGTGGCTGTTGATGCTGCCGCTTCTGGTGGTCATGGTCGCCGTTATCGGCTGGCCATTGGTCGATACCGTCAGGCTTTCCTTTACCGACGCCCAACTGGTCGGCACGGCGGGCAACTATGTCGGCTTCGACAACTACGCCAAGATGCTGACGAGCTCGAATTTCACCCGCACCCTGGTCACCACCACCTGGTTCGCCGTCATTTCGGTCGCCGCCGAGATGGTGATCGGCGTGCTCGCGGCCCTCCTGCTCAATCAGGAGTTCCGCGGCCGTGCCGTGTTGCGCGGGCTGATGATCCTGCCCTGGGCGCTGCCCACCGTCGTCAACGCGACGCTCTGGCGGCTGATCTACAATCCCGAATATGGGGCGCTGAACGCGGCGCTGACGCAACTCCATCTCATCGACGACTATCGTTCCTGGCTGGGTGAGCCCGGCACGGCGCTCGCGGCGTTGATCGTCGCCGACTGCTGGAAGAATTTTCCGCTTGTCGCGCTGATTGCGCTCGCCGCCCTGCAGGCCGTGCCGCGCGACATCACCGCCGCAGCGCTTGTCGACGGCGCCGGGCCGTTCAACCGCTTCCGTTTTGTGATCCTGCCCTATCTTGCAGGCCCGCTGATGGTGGCGCTGGTGCTGCGCACCATCGAAGCCTTCAAGGTCTTCGACATCATCTGGGTGATGACACGCGGCGGCCCCGCCAGCAGCACGCGCTCGCTGTCGATCCTCGTCTACCAGGAAGCCTTCTCCTTCCAGCGCGCCGGCTCCGGCGCCTCGCTGGCGCTGATCGTCACGCTGCTCGTCACCGTGCTCGCCGTCGCCTATGCGGCGCTGGTGAGGAAAACCGCCGGGAGCGCGGCCTGATGGAACGCAGAAGCCCGGTCTTCACCGTCTTCGTCCATGCCTGCGCCCTCCTGCTCGCCGCCGTGATCCTGGCGCCGCTCGCCTGGCTCTTCGTCATGAGCATATCGCCGGCGGCCGATCTTGCCGCCAAGCCGCTGCGCTGGTGGCCGCAGGCGGCCGATTTCTCCCGCTACGCGCAGCTTCTGTCGAGGGCCGAAAATAGCGCCGGCGCGGCCTTCACGTCATCGCTGCGCAACAGCCTGGAGGTCGCCGGCATGGCGACTCTCGCCGCTGTCGTCCTTGCCGTGCCCGCCGGCTGGGCCGTCTCGCGCACGCCCTCGGTCGGCTGGTCGCTGTCGATGGTGATCGCCACCTACATGCTGCCGCCGGTGGCGCTCTCCGTGCCGCTTTATATGGGCCTGTCCTGGCTCGGCCTGCTCAACAACGTCTTTGGCCTGGCGCTGATCTATCTGACCATCCTCGCGCCCTTCACCACCTGGCTGATGAAATCGGGCTTCGATTCCATCCCGCGCGAGATCGAGGCCGCGGCGATGATCGACGGGGCGGGACTGCTCCAGACTTGGCGCATCATCACCTTGCCGCTGGCCGCGCCCGTGGTGGCGACATCAGCGTTGTTTGCCGTGCTACTCGCCTGGGATGAGTTCTTCTACGCCCTGCTCTTCACCTCGGACCAGCGGGCAAAGACACTGACCGTCGCCATCGCCGATCTCGCCGGCGGCCGCGTCTCCGACTACGGACTGATCGCCACCGCCGGCGTGCTGGCAGCCTTGCCGCCAGTGCTGATCGGCCTCGTCATGCAACGCGCGCTGATCTCAGGCCTAACCAGCGGCGGAGTGAAAGGATAAAGATGACTGCGGAAAGGAAACGCCCGGCAGGGCTCGTCGCGATCGATCGCGAGATGGCGCGCCAGCATCAGGATGCGCTGGCCTCCTTCGAGAATAACAGGGATGCCGCCGCCAAGGTCGCTGCTTCGATCAGGAAGAACGGGCGGCTCGTCCTGCTCGGCATGGGCGCCTCGCATGCCGTCGCCCGCGCGGTCGAGCCGCTCTATCGCGCCCATGGAATCGACGCCATCGCGCTGCCGCTGTCGGAACAGCTCGGACAGCCGCTGCCGCTTGAAGGCAGGACGGTGCTCGTCACCTCGCAGTCGGGCGAGAGCGCCGAGGTGCTGCGCTGGTTTGCCGAGACCGGCGGTCGCGCCGAAACCTTCGGCCTGACGCTGGAGAAAGGCTCGTTCCTCGGCCGCACCGTGCCTTGCCTCGTCGGCGCCGGCGGCACCGAGCTTGCCTTTGCCGCGACCCGCAGCCTGACCGTGACCTTCGCCCTGCATCTCGCCATCCTGGCCGCGCTTGGCGACGATCCCGCCGCCGCGATTGACGAGCTCAAGGCGCCTCGAATGGTCGAGATCGATGCCGCGCTCGCGGCGCTGAGAACGGTCGCGACCATCGTCACGTCCGGCCGCAAGCTTCAAGGCGTGGCTGAAGCCCTTGCGCTCGGCTTCACCGAACTGTCGCGCCTGCCTTGTTTCTCGCTCGAAGGTGGCCAGCTGCGCCACGGGCCGATGGAGATGCTGGGCCCGAGCATTGGCGTCGTGCTCTTCCGAGGCAACGACCCGACCGCCGACCTCGTCACCGCGATGGCCCTGTCCGTCGTCGAGACCGGCGCGCCGCTGATTGTCTTCGACGCCTCGGGCATGTCGCCGGTCCCGGGCGCCGTGACATTGGCCTTCGAACCCGCCACGGGCCTGGCGGCGGTCTTTGCCATGCTGCCGGTGGCGCAGCGCCTGATGATCGCCTTTGCCGATTCCCGCGTCGAGAACGCCGGAACGCCGGTGCGTACGACCAAGATCACCAGGAGCGAGTGATGCGGCCGCTTGCGGTGATCGGCAACGTCAATGTCGACCTGATCGTCGGCCCGGTCGCGCCTTGGCCGAAGGCAGGGACGGAGACCGTCGTCGACCACGACGATCTCCGCGTCGGCGGCCAGGCCGGCAATACGGCGCTTGCCTGGCAGGCGCTGGACATCGACTTCGAAATTGCCGCCAATATCGGTGACGATCAGTTCGGGCGCTGGCTGCGCGAAGCCTTTGGAGACCGGGCGCAAAAATGGCCGGTTTGTCCCGAAGGCACGACATTGTCGGTCGGCATGACCCATCCGGACGGCGAGCGCACCTTCTTCACCACGCGCGGCCACCTGCCCCGCTTCAGCCTGGCCGACGTGCTCGCCGTGCTTGACGGAAATCGGCTTTCCGGCGGCTACGCGCTGCTCTGCGGCTCTTTCCTTACCGACGACCTGACGCGCGATTACGATGCCTTCTTCGACTGGGCCGAGGCGCACCGCATCGCCGTCGCGCTCGACACAGGCTGGCCGATCGACGGTTGGACCGAGGCGAACTGCGCCGCTGCGCGCAACTGGCTGTCGCGCTGCGAACTGGCGCTCTTCAACGAGGTCGAGACGACGACATTGGCCGGTCTCGCAAGTCCGGCGGAAGCGGCGCGCAAGATCCGCGACGGCATGAGGAATGGCGCGACGGTCGTCGTCAAGCGTGGACCCGACGGCGCGATTGCCATCGGCTCCGACGGCAAATTCATCGAAGTGCCTGCGCCGAGCGTCACCGTCATCGACACGATCGGCGCCGGTGATGTCTTCAACGCCGCTTTCCTGGCCGCGCTGGTGCAAGAGCAGTCGCTGGAGGACTGCCTCTCCACCGCCATTCAGGTGGCGTCGCGCGCCATCTCAACCCTGCCCCGCGACTATGGCGGGCCGATCCAGTTCGAGGATGCCGCCCATGAGCGCGCTTGAAATCCGCGATGTCCGCAAGAATTACGGCAGCGTCGAGACGCTGAAAGGCATCGACATCGCGCTCGAGAACGGCGAGTTCCTTGTGCTGCTCGGCTCCTCGGGCTGCGGCAAGTCCACTCTGCTCAACATCATCGCCGGTCTCGCCGAAGCAACCAGCGGCGACGTCAAGATCGGCGGGCGCTCGGTGCTTGGCGTGCATCCGAAGAACCGCGACATCGCCATGGTCTTCCAGTCCTACGCGCTCTATCCGAACCTGACGGTCAGCCGCAACATCGGCTTCGGCCTGGAGATGCGCAAGATTCCCGCCGCCGAGCGCGACAAGGCGGTGCGCGAGACGGCGAAGCTTTTGCAGATCGAGAACCTGCTCGACCGCAAGCCCGGCCAGTTGTCCGGCGGCCAGCGCCAACGTGTCGCCATCGGCCGCGCGCTCGTGCGCAAGCCGCAGGTCTTCCTGTTCGACGAACCGCTCTCCAATCTCGACGCCAAGCTGCGCCTGGAAATGCGCACCGAGCTCAAGCGCCTGCACGAAATGCTGCGCACCACGGTGGTCTACGTCACGCATGACCAGATCGAGGCGATGACGCTGGCGACCCGCATCGCCGTTATGCGCGACGGTCGCATCGAACAGCTCGGCACACCGGAGGAGATCTACAACCACCCGGCGACGCTCTATGTCGCCGGCTTCGTCGGCGCGCCGGCGATGAACATGCTGGAAGCGGCTGTCGAGGATGGCAAGCTCGCCATTGCCGGCACGGATGCCCGGGTGACGCTGCCGCAACGCTACGCCAGCGCCGTCCGCAACGGTGCTTCGGTTGTCGTCGGCATCAGGCCAGAGGCGCTCCGCCTTGGAGCGGGCAGCGGTGCCGACATGTCGCTGCCGGTCGAGATCGATGTCGTCGAGCTGACGGGACCAGAGCAGGTCACCACGGCGCGGGTCGGAACCCAGCGGCTGACGGCAACCTTGCCGCCGCAGGCCCGCGTCGCCAAAGGCCAGTCATGCGCCTTTGTCTTCGACGCTGACGCGCTTCGCCTGTTCGACCCGGCGACCGGCAAAGCTTTCTGAGGAGCAATATCGAGCGGTTCGGCTTCTCCAAGCTGAACCGCTCGATAGAGCAATTCCAGGAAAGTGTGGGCGGTTTTCCGTCCGGAATTGCATCAAAATAAAGAGATAGGGCGTTTCGCCGTTTCCGTGAAACGGTGAAACGCACTGGTCTCAATCGATGTCGAACGACACGCCCTGTGCCAGCGGCAGCGCCTTGGAGAAGTTCACCGTGTTGGTGGCGCGGCGCATATAGGCCTTCCAGGCATCCGAGCCGCTCTCGCGGCCGCCACCCGTCTCCTTCTCGCCGCCGAACGCGCCGCCGATCTCGGCGCCCGAGGTGCCGATGTTGACGTTGGCGATGCCGCAATCCGAGCCGTCGACGCCGAGGAAACGCTCCGATTCCTGCAGGTCGCGGGTGAAGATCGACGACGACAGGCCGGCGCCGACCGCATTGTGCAGCTCGAGCGCCTCGTCGAAATCGGTGTATCTCATCACATAGAGGATCGGCGCGAAGGTTTCTTCCGTCACCGGCGAAACCTGCTTCGGCATCTCGACCAGCGCCGGATGCACGTAATAGGCGTCCGGATGACCGTTTTCGAACCGCGCGCCGCCGGTCACCTTGCCGCCATGGGCGGTGGCTTCCTTGAGCGCCTTCTGCATGTTGTCGAAGGCCGCCTTGTCGATCAGCGGGCCGACCAGCGCCTTGCCTTCGAGCGGATTGCCGACGGAGACGGACTGATAAGCCTTCTTCAAGCGCGGCAGGAGCGCGTCGTAGACGCTGTCATGCACGAACAGGCGCCTGAGCGTCGTGCAGCGCTGGCCGGCGGTGCCCATGGCGCCGAAGGCGATGGCGCGCAGCGTCATGTCGAGATCGGCGGTGGGCGTGACGATGCCGGCATTGTTGCCGCCGAGCTCAAGCACGGCGCGGGCAAAGCGCTTGGCGAGCCTGGGACCGACCTCGCGGCCCATGCGCGTCGAGCCGGTGGCCGAGACCAGCGGCACCTTCGGATGGTCAACCAGCACCTCGCCGACGGCGCGGTCGCCGATCAGCACCTGCAGCAGCCCCGCCGGCGCGTCGGCACCGAAGCGCTTGGCGGCGCGCTTGAAGATCGCCTCGCAGGCGAGTGCCGTCAGCGGCGTCTTTTCCGACGGCTTCCACACCACCGCATCGCCGCAGACGAAGGCAAGGGCCGCATTCCACGACCACACCGCGACCGGGAAGTTGAAGGCCGAGATCACGCCGACGACGCCGAGCGGATGCCAGGTCTCCATCATGCGGTGCCCGGGGCGTTCGGTGGCGATGGTGAGGCCATACAATTGCCGGGAAAGACCGACGGCGAAATCGCAGATGTCGATCATTTCCTGGACCTCGCCGAGCCCCTCGGACGGGATCTTGCCGACCTCGATCGACACCAGCCGGCCGAGCTCGTCCTTGTGCGCGCGCAACTCTTCGCCAAGAAGGCGCACCAGTTCGCCGCGCTTCGGTCCCGGCACCAGCCGCCAGGCCTGGAAAGCCTTGTGCGCGGCATCGATGGCCTTGCCGGCATCGGCGGCCGAGATCGACTTCAGCGCCGCGATCTCCTCGCCCGTCACCGGGCTGCGCACGATGAGGTCGCCTCCGACAAGCGCCTCCTTGGCGACGCCCAGTTTCTCGAGAAGCGAGGCCGTTTCCTTCACCAGTGTCATTTTTGTCCCTTTCAGATTCCGCCTCTCATAGGGCGGAAATGGAAGCCATGCGCCATGTCTTGGATGTGCCGTCAGGCACGCCCGGGCGCTTTGATGGCGTGGCATTACTCGTTTCAGGGAAAAACCGCCACCCCGGCATGGTCTAAGGCCCGAGCGTGAAATTGGGCCAGACGCCAAGGTCGGATCAGCGCGCCTTCTGCAATGAGGACTTCTCGGCGCTTTCCTTGATCAGCCGATCGATATGCATGCGGATATGCGCGGCCTCTGCCGCCGTGTTGGCCAAGGCGATGGCGCGGTCGAAGGCGACGCGCGCCTCCTCGTTGCGGCCAAGCTGCATCAGCAGCCCGCCCTTCAGCCCGAAGAAGTGGAAATAGCCCGACAGCCGCTCTTCCAGCGGCTCGATCATGGCAAGTGCGGCTTCCGGGCCGCGCACCTTGCTGACCGCGACGGCGCGGTTCAGCGTCACCACCGGCGAAGGTTGCATCTGCTCCAGCAGGCCGTAGAGCAAGTCGATCTCGGTCCAGTCGGTATCCTCGGCCGTCGCCGCCCGCGCATGCAGCGCCGCAATCGCCGCCTGCACCTGATAGGGGCCGGGCTTGCGGTGGCGCAGCGCCTTGTCGACCAGAGCCAGGCCCTCGTCGATCATCTTGCGGCTCCAGAGCGAGCGGTCCTGATCCTCGAGCAGCACGATCTCGCCATTCTCGTCGAAGCGCGCCGGCGCGCGCGCATGCTGGAGAAGCAGCAGCGCCGTCAGCCCCATGATTTCCGGTTCCTGCTGGAACAGCCTGAGCAATAGACGAGCAAGGCGGATCGCCTCTTCGCACAGCGGCGCGCGCGCCGGCGCCTCGCCGCCATTGCTCGAATAGCCTTCGTTGAAGATCAGATAGACCATCGCGGCGACGGCGGCGAGCCGCTCCGAGCGCTCGACCGCGCCCGGCGTCTCGAACGGCACGCCGGCATCGGCAATACGCGCCTTGGCGCGGGTGATGCGCTGTTCCATGGCGCTCTCGCCGACCAGGAAAGCGCGCGCGATCTGCTTGACGGTGAGGCCGGAGACGATGCGCAGCGCCACCGCGATCTGCTGCGTTGCCGGCAGATCCGGATGGCAGCAGATGAACAGAAGCCGCAGGATGTCGTCGCGATAATGCGCGCCGTCCAGCCGCTCGGCCATGTCGCTCTCGGCGTCCTCCAGATCGGATACCTGGTCTTCTTCCGGCATCGGCGCCTGCTTGGCGCGCTTGCGCACGGCGTCGATGCCGCTGTTGCGTCCGACGAAGATCAGCCAGGCCGCCGGATCGCGCGGCGGCCCGTTCTTCGGCCAGTTCTTGAGCGCCCTCAGGCACGCGTCCTGGAAAGCCTCTTCCGCGGCGTCGAGGTCGCGGAAGTAGCGCAGCAGCGCGCCCATCGCCTGCGGACGGGCGTTGCTGATCGCCGTGCTTATCCAGGCAATATCCGTCATACCGCTACCTTTGTCGGGTTGAAGACCGAAACCGGCCGGATCTCATAGGAGCCGCCGCTCGGATTGACCTCGGAGAGCTCGCGCGCGAACTCGACGGCTTCGTCGAGACCCTTGCATTCGAGCGTGTAGAAACCGAGGAACTGTTCCTTCGTCTCGGCGAACGGGCCGTCCAGCACGACCGCCTCGCCCTTGACCTTGCGCAGCGTCGTCGCCGCCGTCGTCGGCAAAAGGCGCGCCACGGGCCCGAGCCGGCCGGCCTTGGCGTATTTGTCCTGCACGTCGAGGATCTTCGCCATGACCTCGTCGTCCTGTTCCTTGCTCCAGGAGCAGACGACGTCTTCGGAGGCGTAGCAGAGGATGGCGTAGAGCATGGTTCGTCCTTTCCGTATCAAAGGACGCGACACTAGGGCCCTTCCCGACACGAGGTCGATAAAAAAATGTATCGACGGATCACGGACTTGGCGATCTTTGCGCTTGCCTGTCAGGCGCCGTGCGCCTGGAGCCACCTGAGGACCAGCGTTTCTTCCTCGTCCAGCCCGGATATCAGGCGCTTGCGCTTGTTGGCCTCGGCCATTTCGTCAAGCAGTCGTCCTTGGCTCCATGTCTCGAATACCAGCGGATGGATGTAGCATCTGCGGCAAACCGCCCGGGTGTTTCCCAGCCGCTCGGCGACCTTGTCGACGACACTGTTGACCACCCGTTTTTGTTGTGTCTTGCTTTCCGGCAACTCGGTCGCGGCAAACAGCGACGCAGCATGGATCGTGCCGCCCCAGGTGCGGAAATGCTTGGAGCTGAAGTCGGCGCCGGAGGCATCACGGATATAGCGGTTGACGTCCTCCGAGCGCACCGGCCGCCGGTCGCCATCCTCGTCGAGATATTGGAACAGCTTCTGTCCCGGCAAATCCTGGGCGCCGCGCACGACCTTGGCTATCCGGCGATCGACCAGCTTCAGCTTCCATTCCTTGCCCGACTTGCCCTTGAAGGCGAAGCGCAGGCTGGAGCCGGTGATCTCGACATGGCGGTCGCGCAGCGTGGTCAGCCCAAAGCTCTTGTTGTCGCGTGCGTAGGCCGCGTTGCCGATACGGATCATTGTGTTGTCGAGCAGCCAGACCACCGAAGCGACGACACGCTCCAAGGGCAGGCCGTGCCGGCGCAGGTCCGTATCGATCTGCCGCCGCAGCGCAGGCAGGCTTTCGGCGAAAGCGACGAGACTGGAATATTTGACGCCGTCGCGTTCCTCGGTCCATTGCGGGTGATAGCGATACTGCTTGCGGCCGCGCTGATCCCGGCCTGTCGCCTGGATATGGCCGTCCGGATCGGGCGAGATCCACACATCCGTCCAGGCCGGCGGGATAACGATCGCCTTGATGCGTGCAAGGGTCGTTTCGTCGACGGTTCCGCCGTCGGCGCAGACATAGGTGAATCCCGTACCCTTCCTCAATCTGCGGATGCCGGGATCGGCATCGCTTACATAATTGAGCGATGTGCCTTCGACAGAGGTGCGGGCGCCGTTCCTTCGGGTTTCCTCGGCCCGCGCCGAACGGTCCGATGACAATTGTAAATGCTGCAGCATGCCGGCTCCGCGAAATGACCCGTAGATAAAGCCGCGCGGCGAAGACTGGTTCCGAATGCAAACCCGCAGTGCGAATGACTGACGCGTCAGGCAGCGACCGGAATGACGTCGACCGCCTGCTCGCCGACCTGGCCGCCCGTCGTCTTCAGCACGCCGACGATCGGCGCCACGTCGGAATAGTCGCGGCCATAGCCGACGGTGATATGGTCGTTGCTCGCCCGCATGCCGTTGGTCGGGTCGAACTCCTGCCAGCCGGCATCGCGCCCGCACCAGGCCTTGACCCAGGCATGCATGGCGTCCGCGCCTTCGAGCCGAGGCTTGCCCTTGGGCGGGATCGTGCGCAGGAAGCCGCTGACATAGCCGGCCGGAATGCCAAGCCCACGCAGGCCGGCGATCATGATGTGCGAGAAGTCCTGGCAGACACCGCGCTTCAGCGCGAAGGCATCGCTGGCCCGCGTCTGCACCGTGGTTGCCTTACCGTCATAGGTGAAGTCGCGATGGATGCGGTTGCACAGATCGACCGCCGTGGCCACGGCGGAACCGGCAAGGCTCTCCCGCGCATAGGCGGTGATCGCCGCGTCGATGCCGACATGATCGCTGGCGGCGAGGAAATGATGCGGCGCGGACGGCGATAGCGAGCGCACCAGGTCGAGTTCCGATCTCAGCCCGCTTATGTCGGGCGAGACATCAAGATCAGGCTCGGGCCGCGAGACCGAGACGCGCGCGTTCATTCGGATGTCGAGCGTCTCGTGGGCGTCGCGAAAGGCGATCGAGGTGACGCTGTTGCCGAAGAAATCGGAAAAATCGGCGCGCTCGGCCGGCGGCGGCTGGAAGGACAGCGAGGCGGCGATCACGCGCTGCACCCCGGCGATCGTCTGCGGCATCACGCGCACCTGGTGCCGTCCGCCGCCGGCGGCCGCCGCATAGTCGTAGTGCAGATGGAGTTTGATGTCGTAGAGCATTAGAGCAATTCCAGCAAAAGTGCGCAGCGGTTTTGCGTCCGGAATTGCGCAAAAACAAAGAGATAGAGCATTGAAGGCGATCCTTTTCGCTGGAAATGCTCTAACCGAAATAAGCCTTCGAGAGGCTGTTGTAGAGGTCGCCGATCTGGCCGGCGAGGTCGTCGAGCACCTTGGCGCTCATGTCCGACGGCTCCATGATGGCGATTGCCGTGTTGAGCTGCAGGATTTCCTTGGCGGCGGGCGACATATGCCCCTCGCCGCCGACCGAAGGCAGCATGCCGATCTCCGCCTTYAGCCGCTCGAGCTGGAACAGGATCGAGCGCGGATTGAGAGGGTCGAGCGCCAGCAGGTCGATCACCGTGCGCCGCCCGGCCTGCACCGGATATTGCCGGCGATGGGTCATGACGCTGTCGCCGATCTCCAGCATCATGTCGAGCGCGCCCTCCGGCGCCCCGTTCCTGGTCAGCCGGCTAAGCGTGCGTGCGGTCTGGATGCCGCGCTCCAGCCTGCGGCCGATCTCCAGGAACCGCCATCCGGTGAAGCGGTACATGTTCTCGTGCAACAGGCCGGAAAAGCCTGCGAGCTTGCGCAACATCACCGTCATCGCCCGCGTCGCGTCATCGCCTGGCGCGACCGTTTCGGCGAATTTGTGGATGGTCTTCGACAGATCCTTCAGCGCCAGCCAACCATCGGGAGAGAAGCGGTCGCGGATCTGCCCTGCGCTGTAGACCGCGCTGTCCAAAGTGCCGATCAGCCCCTGCGGTATCGCCGTTTCGACCTCGATGCCGAACGGCTCCAGATAGTCCCTGATATCGGCAAGCAGCGGCATATCCGGATCGGATGTCTCGGCCAGCCGCACGTGATAGGCGCGCAGCACGCGCACGGTGTCTTCCGAACGCTCGATATAGCGCCCGAGCCAGGTCAGGTTCTCCGCCGCGCGGCTGGGCAGGCTGCCCGGCATGGTGCGGGTGAAGCCCTCATGCTCCTGCGGCAGCAATGTCTCGTGCTCGACCGGCCTGTCGCTGACCACCCAGACATCCGCCGCCTGGCCGCCGCGCTGCATGGCGATCGCCGTCGGGTCGAGCGAAAAACCGACGCGGGCGAAGCCACCGGGCATCACCGTCCAGCCTTCCGGCGTGCGCGCCAGATAGACGCGCAGGCTGGCGGGCCGCGGCTCAAGCACGCCGCCGACGAACACAGGCGTGGTCGACAGCGTCACCGCTTCCTGGCCGACGAAACCGGCGCTGTCCGCCTCGATCCGCGCCACGAGCTCGGCCCGCTCGCCGGCCGAAAGGGACGACCCCAATCGGGTCGTACCATCGTCCTCGAAGGCAAGCCGGGTCGACAGCGCCGGGCCGACCACCATGCGGTCGATATTGGCGAGCACATGGGCGCGCTCGGCCTCCTGTCCGCACCACCAGGTGGCGATGCTCGGCAGCTTGAGATCGTCGCCCTGTAATTCCCGCGCGATCCTCGGCAGGAACGACAGCAAGGCCCGCGTCTCGATCAGGCCCGAGCCAAGCGCGTTGACCGCCGAGACCATGCCGCGCCGGATTGCCTCGACCAGGCCCGGCGTGCCGATCTGCGAATCCGGCCTCAACTCCAGCGGGTCGGCGAAGGCGGCGTCGAGTCGTCGCCACAAGACGCCGATCGGCATCAGGCCGGAAACCGTGCGCACCATCAGCCTGCCGCCGGAAACGGTCAGATCCTCGCCCTCAAGCAGCATGATGCCGAGATAGCGGGCGATATAGGCGTGCTCGTAATAGGTTTCGTTCAGCGGTCCGGGCGTCAGGATGGCGACGCGGCCACCGGATTCCTTGGCCATGCCGTTCAGCGCGTCACGGAAACGCCGGAAGAAGCCGGCGAGGCGATGCACATGCATCTCGCCATAGACGTCCGACAGCGCGCGCGTGGTGGCGACGCGGTTCTCCAGCGCGAAGCCCGCGCCGGACGGCGCCTGCGCGCGATCGCCCAGCACCCACCAGCGCCCGTCCGGGCCACGGCCGAGCTCGAAGGCGACCATATGCAGGAAATGCCCGCTCGCCGGCCAGACGCCGGCGACGGGGCGCAGATATTCGGGGCTCGCCGCGATCAGCCCGGCTGGCAGGATGCCCTTCTCGATCAGCCGATTCGGCCCATAGATGTCGGCCAGGATCGCTTCGAACAGGTCGGCGCGCTGGACGAGGCCGGCGCTGATCTCGGCCCATTCCTTCTCGTCGATCAGCAGCGGGACATGCGCGAGCGGCCATTCGCGCTCATTGGCGCCGGCCTGTTCGTAGACGCGGTAATAGACGCCGGCGTCGCGCAAATACTGGTCGGCGCGCGCGAAGCGCTGTCCAAGCCGCTCCGCCCCCAGATCGTCGAGCGCGTCGATGAAGAAGCGCCAGGCCGGACGGGGGCTGCCCGAGTCGTCGACCATCTCGTCGACGACGCCTTCGATCGGCCGATAGCGTTCCAGCAGTCCCTGCGCCCGCGGCCTACCGCCCGCCCGTCTCTGATTCCCCTTGGCCATTGTCGATCAGAATCTCGCCGGCCGCCTGAGGTCAAGGGTCATGGGAAACTCTTCAGAAGCTTCTTCGTCACGCAGCACATAGCCGCCCGGCTTGTGGCCGCGCGGTTCGAACCGGGCAAGCCGCCGCGCCTCGGCCTCGTTGCCGTTGACCGGGAAGGTGTCGTAATTGCGGCCGCCCGGATGCGCGACATGGTAGACGCAGCCGCCGACCGAGCGGCCCGACCAGCGGTCGTAGATGTCGAAGACCAGCGGCGTGTTGACCGGCAGCGCCGGATGCATGCCGGATGCCGGCTGCCAGGCCTTGAAGCGCACGCCCGCCACCGCGACCTCGCGATTGTCCGTCACCTTCATCGGCACGATGCGGCCGTTGCAGACGATGGCGTGACGTTCCGGATTGAGGCCTTCGGCGCGCACCTGCAGCCGCTCGACCGAGGAGTCCACAAACCGCACAGTGCCGCCGATCGCGCCCTGCTCGCCCATCACATGCCAAGGTTCCAGCGCCTGCCTGAGCTCCAGCTTGACGCCGGCATGGCTCACCTCGCCGCAAAACGGGAAGCGGAACTCGAGCTGGGCGGCGAACCATTCCGGGCGGAGATCGAAGCCGTTGAGCTTCAGATCCTCCAGCACGTCGAGGAAATCCGCCCAGACATGATGCGGCAGCATGAAACGGTCATGCAGCGAGGTGCCCCAGCGCACGAAGCGGCCCTCGAGCGGATTCTTCCAAACGCGCGCGATGATGGCGCGGACCAGCAATTGCTGCGCAAGCGACATGCGCGCATTGGGCGGCATCTCGAAACCGCGGAACYCGACCAGCCCGAGCCGGCCGGTCGGACCGTCCGGCGAGAACAATTTGTCGATGCAGATTTCCGAACGGTGCGTGTTGCCGGTCACGTCGGTCAGGAGATTGCGGAACAGCCGGTCGACCAGCCATGGCAAGGGTGCCGTGCCCGTGTCGGGATGCGGCACCTGCGCCAGCGCGATCTCCAGCTCGTAAAGGGAATCCTGCCGCGCTTCGTCGATGCGCGGCGCCTGGCTGGTGGGACCGATGAAAAGGCCCGAAAACAGATAGGACAGCGACGGATGCCGCTGCCATTGCAGCACCAGGCTTTTCAACAAGTCCGGCCTGCGCAGGAACGGGCTGTCATTGGGCGTCGCGCCGCCAACCACGACATGGTTGCCGCCGCCGGTGCCGGTGTGGCGGCCGTCGATCATGAATTTGTCGGTGCCGAGCCGCGATTGCCGCGCCTCCTCGTAGATCGCGCTCGTCGTCGCGACGCATTCCCGCCAGTTCGCGGCCGGATGGATGTTGACTTCGATGACGCCGGGGTCCGGCGCCACACGGATGACGTTGAGGCGCGGATCGTGCGGCGGAGCGTAGCCTTCGATATGCACCGGCAGGCCGATCGCCTTGGCGGCATTCTCCGCCGCCGCCACCAGTTCGAGATAGTCTTCCAGCGCCTCGACCGGCGGCATGAACACGCAGAGCCGCCCGTCGCGCGGCTCGACGGTGAGCGCGGTGCGCACGGCGCCGCCGATCTCGGTCAGTTGCTGCTCGACCCGGTCCTGCTGGGCCGTGGCGGCGGTGAAGGAGGCCTCGGCCTGCTGACGCGCCATTTCGTCGGCGCCGCCGGCTGGAGCTTCCGGCAGGATGGCATCGCGCGCCGGCAGCGCGCCGCGCGGCACGGAGGGATCGACCGGCACGATATAAGGGAATTGCGCCGGCGGCACGTAAGGCAGCGCGCCGAGCGGCAGGCGGTAGCCGACTGGAGAGTCGCCGGGCACAAGGAACAGGCGGCCGCGCCGGGTCTTCCATTTCTCCGAGCGCCAGCGCTGTCCGGCGGCCTGGCTGTTCCAGCGCTGCACCGGCAGCACATAGCCGGACGGCCTGGTCAGCCCCCGCTCGAAGACGCGCGCCATGCGGCTGCGCTCTTCCGGGTCTTCCAACTTCGAATTGGAGGGATCGACATTGTCGGGCAGCTTGCCTTCCTTGAGCAGCCACTCGCCCGGATCCTCATAGGCCTCGCTGACCATCGCCTTGTCGATGCCGAGCTCGCCGGCGACCGCCTTGAGCAGGCTTTCGGCCTGTTCGGGCCCGACCGCGGCATTACCGTTTTCCTTCGCGATCAGCGACGGATCGCGCCAGACCGGCTCGCCGTCGGTGCGCCAGTAGAGCGAGAAGGTCCAGCGCGGCAGGCTCTCGCCCGGGTACCACTTGCCCTGGCCGTAGTGGAGAAAACCGCCCGGCGCGAAGCGCTCGCGCAGCCGGCGGATGAGCTGGTCGGCCTTGTCGCGCTTGGTCGGACCGACGGCCGCGGTGTTCCATTCCGCGGATTCGAAATCGTCGATCGACACGAAGGTCGGCTCGCCGCCCATTGTGAGCCGCACGTCCCCGTCCCTCAGCGCCGCGTCGACTTTTTCGCCCAGTTGGTCGAGCGCCTCCCAGCTTTCATCCGAAAACGGCTTGGTGATGCGCGGATGCTCGGCGATCCGGTCGACCCGCATGTCGAAGCCAAAGTCGACATTGGCGAAGCTCGCCATGCCGGAGATGGGCGCTGCATTGCGAAAATGCGGCGTCGCGGCCAGCGGCACATGGCTTTCGCCGGTGAGCAGGCCGGAGGTCGGGTCGAAACCGATCCAGCCGGCGCCCGGAATATAGACCTCGCACCAAGCATGCAGGTCGGTGAAGTCGACGGCCGTCCCGGGCGGTCCGTCGAGCGCGACGAGATCGGGCTTGAGCTGGATCAGATAGCCGGAGACGAAGCGCGCGGCGATGCCCAGATTGCGCAGGATCTGCACCAGGAGCCAGCTGGAATCCCGGCATGAACCCTTGCCGGCGGCAAGCGTCTCTTCCGGCGAATAGRCGCCGGTCTCCATGCGCACGATATAGGCGATCTCGCGCTGCAGCCTTGCATTGAGGCCGACCAGGAAATTGACGGTGTTTGCCGGGCTGCGGTCGATGCTTTCCAGGAATTTCGACAACAGCGGTCCTATCGGCTCGGGTTGCCGGTAGATGGCGAGGTCTTCCCTGATCTCTTCCGGGTAATCGAACGGAAAATTCTCGGCGCTCTCCTCGACGAAGAAGTCGAACGGATTATAGACCGTCATGTCGGCGACGAGGTCGACCTCGATCTTCAGCTCGCTCACCGGTTCCGGGAAGACGAAGCGGGCGAGAAAGTTGCCGTAAGGGTCCTGCTGCAGATTGACGAAGTGGTTTGCCGRCTCGACCTTCAGCGAGTGGCTGAGCACCTTGGTGCGCGAATGCGGCGCCGGCTGCAGCCTGATCACCTGGGGACCGAGCACCACCGGCCGGTCATATTTGTAATGGGTCAGGTGATGGACGGCTGCCAGAATTGCCATGGTGCCCCGGAGTTCGGCGTTTCAATCCGCCGAACCCTGACATAAATGCTGGCCCTTCTCCAAGCAGAGATGTTGCGCTGCACCTAATTTAAGCAGCGTTGCCGGCTTAGAAGAACGCCTGCAGGCCCGTCTGCGCCCGTCCCAAGATCAGCGCATGCACGTCATGCGTGCCTTCATAGGTGTTGACCGTCTCCAGGTTCTGCGCGTGGCGCATCACATGGTAGCCGATCTGGATGCCGTTGCCGCCATGCATGTCGCGGGCCTGGCGGGCGATGTCGAGCGCTTTGCCGCAATTGTTGCGCTTGACGATGGAGATCATTTCCGGCGCCATCTTGCCTTCGTCCATCAGCCGGCCGACGCGCAGCGAGCCCTGCAGTCCAAGCGCGATCTCCGTCTGCATGTCGGCGAGCTTCTTCTGGAACAGCTGCGTGCCGGCGAGCGGCTTGCCGAACTGTTTCCTGTCGAGACCGTACTGCCGCGCCCGATGCCAGCAATCTTCCGCCGCACCCATGGCGCCCCAGGAGATGCCGTAGCGCGCCCGGTTGAGGCATCCGAACGGGCCTTTCAGGCCCGAGACATTGGGCAGCAGCGCGTCCTCGCCGACCTCGACGCCTTCCATCACCACTTCGCCGGTGATCGAAGCCCGCAGCGAGAGCTTGCCGCCGATCTTCGGCGCCGAAAGCCCCTTCATGCCCTTTTCCAGGATAAAACCACGGATCTGGTTGTCATGCGCGGCCGACTTCGCCCAGACGACGAAGACGTCGGCGATCGGCGCGTTGGAAATCCACATCTTGGAGCCGGAGAGCTTGTAGCCGTTGGCTGTCTTCTCGGCGCGCGTCTTCATGCCGCCCGGATCGGAGCCGGCATCCGGCTCGGTGAGGCCGAAACAGCCGATCCATTCCCCCGACGCCAGCTTGGGCAGATACTTCTTGCGCTGCGCTTCCGAGCCATAGGCATGGATCGGATACATGACCAGCGAGGACTGTACGCTCATCATCGAGCGATAGCCGGAATCGATGCGCTCGACTTCCCGCGCGACCAGGCCATAGGTCACGTATCCGGCGCCAAGCCCGCCATATTCCTCCGGAATGGTGATGCCGAGCAGGCCCGCCTCGCCCATCTCGCGGAAGATCGACGGGTCGGTCTTCTCGTCGGCATAGGCTTCCTCGATGCGCGGTGCCAGCTTGTCGGCCGCGAAGGCGGCCGCGCCGTCGCGCACCATGCGCTCATCCTCGGAAAGCTGGTCCTCGATCAGGAAAGGATCGTTCCAGACGAAAGCGTTCTTCTCGGCGGCCATGGCCTCGGGCTCCCAGTATTTCGATGTGCCCGGCTTATCCGCCCGCACAAGGGAAAAATCAAACGAAATTGCATCGCGGATCAATGAGCATTAGTAATAGATCATGAACGTCCAGCGCCGCCTTTTGCCGAACACCGCCGCGCTCGCCGCCTTCGAGGCGGTGGCGCGCCTCGGCTCCTTCACCGCCGCCGCGCGCGAGCTCGACCTGACCCAAGGCGCCGTCAGCCGGCAGATCAACCTGTTGGAAGAACAGTTCGGGCGCCGGCTGTTCGAGCGCGACAGCCGCAACGTCCGGCTCTCAGCCGCAGGCGAGACCTATGCCGAAGCGGTGCGCTCCGCGCTTGGCCAGTTGCGTGATGCTGCGCTTGGATTGATGAGCAATCGGCATAGCGGTGTTCTCAACCTTGCCATCCTGCCGACCTTCGGCACGCGCTGGCTGATGCCATTGATCCCGGATTTCGTCGCCCGTCACCCCGACATCACCATCAATTTCGCCACCCGCATCGGGCGGTTCGACTTTGCCCGCGAGCGGCTCGATGCCGCGATCCATCACGGCATGCCCGACTGGCCGGACGCCGAGAGCACGCTTCTGATGCGCGAAACCGTGATGCCGGTGGTTTCGCCCGAGTTCCTCGCCACCCGCGCCGTCGTCGCGGCATCCGATATCAGTCGTCTGCCGTTGCTGCATATGGCAACCCGCCCTGGCGCCTGGAGCGAATGGTTCGAGCATCAGGGGCTCGAGGCGCCGACCGGTCCGGGCATGCAGTTCGAGCAGTTCGGCACGGTCGCCCAGGCCTGCATGGCGGGCCTCGGCGTGGCGCTGCTGCCGGAAATCCTGATTGCCGGCGAATTGCAGCGCCGCCAGCTGGTGCCGGCGCCGGGCACACCGATGCAGAGCCGCAGCGCCTATTACCTGGTCGTGCCGCACGACAAGCGCGGCCATCCGCCGGTCGCCAGCTTTCGCGACTGGCTGCTGGGTCAGATCGGCAAGGAGCCGGCAGTGCTCGCGTGGTAGCTACTTGCGCTTCATCGCCTCGGCGAGTGCCGCGCCGAAAGCACCCTGCGAAGGCTTTTCCGGCTGGCGCTGCGGTGCCGGCGAACGCGGCGCCGGCTTGCCGCCGCCGTGGTCGCGCTGGCCGCCACGGGGAGCCCCACCCTCACCGCCATCCTTGCGCATCGACAGGCCGATGCGCTTGCGCTTGATGTCGACATCGACGACGCGCACCTTAACCACGTCGCCGGCCTTCACCACCTCATGCGCATCCTTGATGAAACGGTCGGCCAGTTGCGAGACATGCACCAGCCCGTCCTGGTGCACGCCGATGTCGACGAAGGCGCCGAAGGCGGCGACATTGGTGACGGTGCCTTCGAGCAGCATGCCTGGCTTCAGATCCTTGATGTCGTCGACGCCGTCGGCAAAAGTCGCGGTCTTGAAGCCGGGGCGCGGGTCGCGACCAGGCTTTTCCAGCTCGGCAATGATGTCACGCACCGTCGGCAGGCCGAAACGCTCGTCGACGAAGACGCGCGGATCGAGCGCCTTGAGCGCGGCGCTGTCGCCCATCAAAGCGCGCACGTCGCGGCCGCAGGCGGCAACGATCTTCTTCGCAACGCCATAGGCTTCCGGGTGCACAGAGGAAGCATCCAACGGCTCCGCTCCATTCGGGATGCGCAGGAAGCCGGCGCTTTGCTCGAATGCGCGCGGCCCGAGCCGCGCCACCTTGAGCAGGTCCTTGCGGCTGGCGAACGGCCCGGCGGCGTCGCGATGCGAGACGATCGCCTCGGCGAGCGACGGCCCCAATCCCGACACGCGCGCCAAAAGCGGCGCCGACGCCGTGTTGAGGTCGACACCGACCGCGTTCACCGCATCCTCGACCACCGCTTCCAGGGAACGGCCAAGCCGGTATTGGTCGACATCGTGCTGATACTGGCCGACGCCGATCGACTTCGGCTCGATCTTGACCAGCTCGGCCAGCGGATCCTGCAGGCGCCGCGCGATCGACACCGCGCCGCGCAGCGAGACATCGAGGCCCGGGAATTCAGCGGCCGCCGTCGCCGACGCGGAATACACGGAAGCGCCGGCTTCGCTGACGATCACCTTGAGCGGCTTCGGCCCCGCCCCTGCGGGCAGCTCCGACAGCATGTCGGCAACCAGCTTCTCGGTCTCGCGGCTGCCGGTGCCGTTGCCGATCGAGATCAGCTCCACCTTATGCTGGCGGATGAGCGCGGCAAGTTCAGCCTGCGTGCCGCGCACATCGTTTTTCGGCGGGAACGGATAGACGGTCGTCGTCGCCACCAGCTTGCCGGTGCCGTCGACCACCGCCACCTTGACGCCGGTGCGGATGCCGGGGTCGAGCCCCATGGTCGGCCGAGAGCCGGCGGGCGCGGCGAGCAGCAGGTCCTTCAGGTTGCGGGCAAAGACATGGATCGCCTCTTCCTCGGCCCGCTCGCGCAGGTCGCGCATCAGGTCGAGCGTCAGATGCAGCGACAGTTTGATCCGCCAGGTCCAGCCGGCCACTTCCATCAGCCATTTATCGCCGGGCAAGCTGCCGCCAATCGCATAGGCGTTGGCGATCATGCGCTCGACCGGCTTCACCGGCGATTGATCGTCGGCATCCACCTCGATATCGAGCGACAGGACCTCTTCGTTGCGGCCGCGCAGCATGGCCAAGGCACGGTGGCTGGGCACGCCCGACCAGCGCTCGACATGGTCGAAATAGTCGGCGAACTTCGCGCCGGCCTCCTGCTTGCCGTCGACGACTTTTGCGCGCAGGAAGGCGCGTTCCTTCATATAGGCGCGCAGCTTGCCGACCAGATCGGCATTCTCGGCGAACTGCTCCGACAGGATGTCGCGCGCGCCTTCGAGCGCCGCCTTGGCGTCGGCCACCTCTTCCGTGACATAGGCGAGCGCCAGCTCGGCCGGCACTTTCGACCGATCGGCGAGGATCGCCTCCGCGAGCGGACCAAGCCCGCGCTCCCTGGCGATCTCGGCCTTGGTGCGCCGCTTCGGCTTGTAGGGCAGGTAGATGTCCTCGAGCTCCGCCTTTGTGGCGGCCGCCGCGATCTTGGCCTCCAGCTCCTCGGTCAGCTTGCCCTGCTCGCGGATGGAGCTGACGATCGTCTCGCGCCGCGCATCGAGCTCGCGCAGATAGGCGAGCCGCTCGGAGAGGTCGCGCAGCTGCGTGTCGTCGAGCCCGCCGGTGACTTCCTTGCGGTAACGTGCCACGAACGGCACCGTGGCGCCCTCGTCCAGCAGCCCGATCGCCGCCGCGGCCTGTTCCGGCCGCGCGCCGATCTCGGCTGCAATGATTGCTGCGATGCGCTTGATGTCCGATGCCATGCTGGTCCCTCTCGAAAAGAGCGGCGACCATAGGCCGGGAGAACCGCTACGCCAACGGCAACGGTTTCATCATGCACCGAAGGTCCACAGAAAACAGCCCTTGGAACCAGCCTCTGGTCGCTCACACCATCCCGCTCAACGCCTCGAAGAACGCCACGAGGTCCTCATCCAGCTTGTCGTCCACCGGCTCCGGCTGCGACGACATCTTGGCGATCACCACTTCCGTCTTCGGATTGACGTAGAGCCATTGCCCATGAATGCCGATGCCACAGAAGGCGCCGCTGTCATGGCCGGTCTGGTACCATTTGTTGCGGTAGCGTCCCTTCGGGAACAGGAACGCCATCGTGCCGCGCTGCCAGGCCTCAAAGCTGCCGCCGGTGGCGACCGTGTCGCGCACCCAGGCTTCCGGGACGATGCGGCGGCCGTTCGCCGTGCCGCCCTGCCGCATCATCTCGCCGATGCGGGCAAGGTCGCGCGGCGTTATCGACATGCCGCCGGCCGTGCGCGCCGTGCCTTCCATGTCGACCGTCACCGACATGTCGCTCGCGGCGCCGAGCGGCAGCCACAGTTTTTCACGGAGCAGCTCGGTCACGCGCATGCCCGACGCCCGCTCGACCAGGATGCCGAGCATGTCCGAATTGGGCGAGCGGTAGCGATAGGTCTGGCCATGCGGCTCGGAAAGCCGCTGGATCGTCATCAGGAAAGCCGCGAGGCTCTCCGATCCGCCACCGGGATTCCACAACGTCGAGCGGCGGTAACGGGCAAAGGCGCTTTCTGGATCGAGATAGGCCTCCTCGAAATCGAGGCTCACCATCATGTCGAGCACGTTGCGCACGCTGGCATCGCCATAGGCCGAGCCCTTGGCCTCGGGGATGTAGTGCGTCACCGGCGCGTTGGGATCGAACACGCCCTCGCCTTCCAATATGCCTGCAAGGATCGCCGTCACCGACTTGCTGATCGAAAAGATGATGTGGCGGGCTCCGAACGGCATATGCGACGCCGACCAGTCGCCGACGAGCTTGCCGGCCTTCAGGATCGTCAGTCCATCCGTATCGGAACGCTCCAAGAAGCTACCGACGGTTTCGCTGCCGCCTGCGAGCGAGACCTTCTCCTCGAGCAAGGCGCCGAGCGATTTCGCCTGCTCTCCGCCGCTCAGCGCCGCGGCGACATGCGCGCTCGGCACCAGCTCGCCGACGTTCTGGAACGACCATCGGTTGAACGGCGAAAGCCGCCAGGTTTCAAGCCGCACATCCTTGCGGGCAAAGCCGTATCTGGCCTCGAAGGCGCTCTTGCCGATCACGACACTCTCCGGGATTTTATTCTGCGATTCAGGCCAGCGCGGCGGCGATGGCATGCACCGCCTTCTGCGTCGCCACCGAATAGGCGGCGTTGAGGAAATCCGGATAGGTCGAAAGCTTCACCACGACCATCCTGTGTTCCCAGCTCATATGGATCAATTGGCCGAACACGCCGCGGCACATCAGCGAGCGCGAGCGCGAATCCTCGATCCAGAACTGATTGCGGTAGCTGCCGTCCGGGAGGCTTGGGCTGAAATTCGGCCCGTRCTTGCCGCTGCGCGTCGCCTCGATCCAGTCGGCAGGGATGACGCCGCCGCCATTGTCGAGGATCAACTGCCCGAAGCGGCCATAGTCGCGCAGCGTCGCGTTGAAGCCGCCATCGGCAAGCGCATAGCCGGCGCTGTCGACGGTGAAGCAGGCGCTCTCGTCGGCGCCGAGCTTTTGCCAGAGCTCTTCCGAGACGAGCTGCGCCAGGCGCTTGCCGCTCACCCGCTCCATGATGAAGGCGAGCACGTCGGTCTCGATCGAGCGGTATTCGAACGCCTCGCCATGCGAGCGCACTTGATCCTTCAGCCGCAGGATCAGCTCGAACAGGTGCGAGGGCCATTGAAAGTCCGGATCGCTGCCCGGCGGGATCGGCTTCCAGCCGGTCGCGACGTCGACCTGGCCGATCTCGGAATAGCGGTCGGTGTATTCCTCGGAAAAGCGCACGCCCGTCGTCATGTCGAGCACGTGCTGGACCGTGGCGCCGGCCCAGCCGGTCTCGCCGAGCTCCGGCAGGTAGTCGGTCACCAGTCTGCCCGGATCGATCAGGCCGCGCCCGACCAGGATGCCGCACACCGAGCCGGTGACCGATTTCGCCATCGATTGCGACAGATGCAGCGTGCGCTCGTCCATGCCGTTGAAGTAGCGCTCATAGGCGACCTTGCCGTCCTTCAGCACCAGGAAGCCGTCGGCGTAGGTTTCGTCGAGCAGGCCGGCGAGCGTCGTCGGCGCTCCCTTGCTGTCGACCACCGGCAGGTCGTCGAGATCCACCTCCGCGCGCTCGAGGCGACGGCGATGGCCGTTGCCGCGCCACACCTCGACCGTCGGCAGGAATTCGCGGATGTGCTGGAAGGCCCAGCGATTCCAGGGTGGCCGGTCCCAGTCGAGCTTCGGCGGCACCAGCTTCGGCGGCGAGCCCTGCATGATCGGCGGCCGCGGATCGGAGTTGCGATAGGACGACAAGGCTTCCTCCCGAGGCATGTCGCTCAAAAGGGAGAGCGATATGCACAGTAGCAGTCACAAGAAAGGGAGGCCGGAGCCTCCCCTCCTTCCACGTCTTTGCGCGGAATTATTTGCGCAGGTTGGTCCAGATCTTGTTGTAGATCTCCACCACGTCGGGCGGGCACGGCTCGACGAATTCGGGCGTCGGCGAGCCGGCGGGCGGAGTGATCTCGGGCGAGTTGGCGAACTCCGGCGACAGGAACTTGTGGCTGCCCGCGATGCCGTTGTCGTAGCCCGCGAATTCCGAGATCAGCGCCGCATTTTCCGGCGCCATGACGAAGTCCTGGAACAGCTTGGCGTTCTCGAGGTTCTTGGCGCCCTTCAGCACCGCGACATTGTCCATCCAGCCCTCGACGCCTTCCTTCGGATAGGCATATTTGATGGCCGGAATCTTCTGGCGCGAGCGATAGGTCGCGCCGTTCCACTGTTCGGTGACGATCACGTCGCCGGAAGTGATCTTGGTGATGGTGTCATAGCTGAAGGTCTTCCACGACGGCTTGGCGGCCACGAGGATGTCGTTGATCTTCTTCAGATTGGCCTTGTCGGCGCCGCAGCGCGGCACGCCGGCATAGCGCTCGGCCGCATGCATGACGGTGTTGACGTCGTCGAGCATATTGATTTGGCCCTTCAACGCGTCCGGCGGGTCGAACAGGATGGCCAGCGTGTCGATGTCGCCTTTGAACTTGTCCATGTTGACCGCGAACGTCGTCGTGCCGAACTGCCAGGGCGCGGTGTAGTGGCGGCCCTTGTCCCAATAGACGTCGACGAAGCGCGGATCGATGTTCTTGCCGTTCGGCATCGCGTTGGGCTCGGTCTTTTCGAGCAGGCCCTCTTCGACCATGATCTTCACGGTGTAGTCGGACGGCACGACGATGTCATAGCCGGAATTGCCGGCGCGCACCTTGGACAGCATGGTTTCGTTGGAATCGTAGTCGTCCAGCGTCACCTTGACGTTGTATTGCTTCTCGAATTTTTCGATCAGCTTGGGGTTGGTGTAGTCCCCCCAGTTGTAGATGTGCAGTTCGCCGTCGGCGAGCGCCGGCACCGCCCACAGCAGAACGGCCGCGGAAACGGCCGCCATCAGTTTTCCAGACATTTTATGTTCTCCTTGCCTTCCCATTGTTGTGTTGGAGCTCGCGGATCATTTTGCGCGCCGCCGCGCGATCAGGAACGAGACCGAGACGAACAGGATCGACACCAGGAGCAGGATGGTCGAGATGGCGTTGATCTCCGGCGTCATCGGCCGCCGGATCTGGTTCCAGATATAGAGAGGCAGCGTCGTCTGGCCGGGGCCTGCGACGAGCTGCGTTATGGTGAAATCGTCGAAGGAGACGATGAAGGCCAGCGCCGCGCCCGACATGATGCCGGGAACCAAGAGCGGCAGCGTGATGCGTTTGAAGGCGTTCCACGGCGTCGCGTAGAGATCGGCCGCCGCATATTCCAGCGTCAGGTCCATATCCTCCAGCCGCGCCCTGATCGGCATGTAGGCGAAGGGGATGCAGAACACGGTGTGGGCGAGGATCAGGTTGCCGATGCCGAAATTCAGCCCGAGCGTGCCGGCGATCAGCGCGAAGAAGGAGAGCGTCGCCACCGCCGTGATGATCTCCGGCACCATCAGCGGCAGGTTGATGACCATGAAGGCCGCCGCCAAGCCGCGCCATGGCTTCACCCGCGTCATGCCGATCGCGGCCAGCGTCGCGCAGATGGTCGAAACGATCGTCGCGGTCACCGAGATGATCAGCGTGTTCTTCGCGGCGCTGTGGAACTCCTCGTTGAGCAGCGCGCTGCCGTACCAGTTGAGCGTGACGCCTTCCCAATGCGTGACCAGCGATCCGCTGTTCAGCGAGAAGATCATCAGGATCAGCACCGGTATATAGAGCACCAGCAGGCAGATGACGGCGATCGAGCGGAAGCCCGGCTGGTCCTTGATATCCATGACACGGGGCTCAGCCATGCTGCACCTTCCCCGACGTGTTGCGGACATAGAAGAACAGCGCCACCAGCACCGCCGCCATCAGGATCAGCGCCTGCGCGCAGCCGAGCGGCCAGTTGCGGCCCGAACCGAATTGCTGCGCGATGAGATCGCCGATCATCAGGTGCACGCCGCCGCCCAGGATCAGCGGCGTCACATAGGCGCCGAGCGCCGGGATGAAGACGAGCAGGCAGCCGGCGATAATGCCGGGCTTGGACAGCGGGATGATCACCCGCCACAGCACCTGCCGGCGCGTCGCGTAAAGATCGTAGGCTGCCTCGACCAGGCGGAAGTCGAGCTTTTCCAGGCTCGAATAGAGCGGCAGCACCATGAACGGCAGGAAGGCATAGAGCAGGCCGAGCTGGATGGCGAAGTTGGTGTAGAGCATCGTGATCGGCTTATCGATCACGCCGAGCGCAAGGAGCGCGTTGTTGATCAGCCCCTCGTCGCGGATGATGAACATGATCGCCAGCGTGCGGACCAAAAGGTTCGACCAGAACGGGATAGTGATCAGAAGCACCCACCAGTTGCGTTGCGCCGGCGGCCGCGTCGCCATGAAATAGGCGGTCGGAAAACCGAGCAGCAGGCAGATGATCGTCGTCACCACCGCGAACAGGAAGGAGCGAAGATAGATGATCAGGAAGTCCGGCGTGAACTGCAGCGTGTCGTCGAAGATGTCGCGCTGGAACAGGAAATTGAGATAGGCGTCGGTCGAGAACTGCCACTGCACGCCGCCATAGGGCGCGGCGACGAGAAACGAGTAGACGCAGATGATGATCAGCGGCAGCACGCCGAAAATGCCGATGATGATCAGTGCCGGCAGCGACAGCAGGCGGTTGCGCCGCGCACTTGTCTTCACCGCCTGGGCTTCGAACAACGCGGCCTTGGAAAGCGTGGTCGGGGAGAGCGTGGCTGTCGTCATCAGTCTTTCAGGACGCGGGCGGCGTCCTCCTCGAACTGGATGCCGACCTTGGCGCCGGTCTCGTAGGTCACCGCGCTCGAACGGCTGTTCTGGTGGCGCACGATGAAGTTCTCGCCGCCGCCGTCGAGCTTGACGTGGTAATGGGTGTCGGTGCCGAAATAGACGATGTTGGAGAKCGTGCCGGTGATCGTGCCCTTGGCCGGATCGGGAACCAGATCGGCGTGCTCGGGACGCACCACCAGCGTCACCTCGCCGGTCGGGTTGAAGCCTTCGGGATAGCCGGCGCTGATCGTAGCGCTGCTGGCGAACTTGACCGTTGCCACGCCGGCCTGCTTCGACACCACCGTGCCGGGCAGGAAGTTCGTTTCGCCGATGAAGTCGGCGACGAAGCGTTCGGCCGGCCGGTCGTAGATGTCGMGCGGCGTGCCGACCTGCAGGATCTTGCCGGCCGACATCACCGCGATGCGGTCGGACATGGTCAGCGCTTCTTCCTGGTCGTGGGTGACGAAGATGAAGGTGATGCCGGTCTCGTTCTGCAGCCGCTTCAGCTCGATCTGCATTTCCTTGCGTAGCTTGTAGTCCAGCGCCGAGAGCGGCTCGTCGAGCAGGAGCACCTTCGGCTGCGGCGCCAGCGCGCGGGCCAAAGCCACGCGCTGCTGCTGGCCGCCTGAAATCTGGCTGGTGCGCCGCGCCTTGAGCGCTTCCATCTTGACCAGCTTCAGCATCTGCGCGACGCGCGCCTCGATCTCGKCTTTCGGCTTGCCGAGCATCTCCAGTCCGAAGCCGATATTCTGCGCCACCGTCATGTGCGGGAAGAGCGCATAGCTCTGGAAGACGGTGTTGACCGGGCGTTTGTAGGGTGGCAGCGGTGCGATGTCCTGGCCGTGCAGCAATATTTCGCCGGCGGTTGGGAAATCGAAGCCGGCAATCAGCCTCAGCAATGTCGTCTTCCCGCATCCGGAAGGGCCGAGTAGTGTGAAAAACTCGTTCTCGCGGATCGACACCGACACCGTGTCGAGGGCGGCTACCTGGTTTTCGCCGGTTCCGAAGACCTTGCGAACACCGCGAACTTCAATCGCGTTCTTACCCGGTTGTTCCGGCACGATTACCCCATTGAGAGCGCCTGCTCTTGTCGGCAGGTGTGTTCCTGTTTGATTGTCACCATAAGCCGGTCGGCTTGGCAACTGCGCAGCAGTGACTCGATCCGAGTCCCCATTCAATTAAGCAATTCCTATGCCATCGTTAGGCTTGGTAGGTGATCCTCCCTCCGCAGATGGTGGTCACCGGATGCACGGTGTGCAGCGCTTCCGGCGCGGTCGCCTCGATATCCGCCGACAAGACGACGATATCGGCGAGGTAGCCCGTCTTCAGGCGACCCTTGCGATGTTCGTTGAACTCAGCATAAGCGCCTTCGACCGTGTAGCCCTCGATTGCTTCCCGCAACGAGAAGCTCTGGTCCGGCATGCCTTCTGCCCAAGGTTTGCGCATCACTGCCGCCTGGATGGACAGGATCGGATCGATCGGCGAAACCGGCCAGTCGGACGCGAACACCACGCGCGCGCCGGCGTTTTTCAGCGTGCGCCAGGCATAGCTCAGCGGCCACTTGTCACGGCCGATGCGCGAGATCGTCGGCTCCATCGGGAAGTTCAGCGCGCCCGGCGGATGCGCCGGCTGCATCGAGGCGAGCACGCCGAGCTCGGCGAAACGCGGCACGTCGGGGGCCGTGATCACCTCGATATGCTCGACGCGGTGGCGGCTGTCGCGCCGGCCGTTCTTCTTCGCCGCCGCCTGGTAGCCGTCGAGCACCGCGCGCACGGCGCCGTCGCCGATCGAATGAACGGCGATCTGCAGCCCGCGCCTGTCGGCCTCGACCGCCACCTCGGCGAAATGTTGCGGCGAAAACAGCGGCTCGCCGCGCCATCCGGGCCGGTCGGCATAGTCGTCGACCATCACCGCCGTCCAGGAGTCCAGCACGCCGTCATAGAAGATCTTGACCATGCCGGACGTCAGCCATTCGGAATTGTAGGTCGCGGCCATCCGCGAAGCCTTTTCCAGCATGTCCAGCTTCATGAAGTTCTTGAAGTGGAACGGGATCTTGGTGCGGCAGAGCAGCCGCCCCTCCTTTTCCAGCCCGGCGAGCAGCTCGAGCTGGTAGAGATTGCCGTCCATGTTCTGGATCGAGGTGATGCCATGCTTGGCGCACCATTCAAGACCGCGATGCATCAGGTCTCGATCGGCGGCCAGTTCCTTCGCCGAAGGATAAGGATCGGGCTCCGCGCCTTCGAGGCCAAGCCGCGTCCGGTTCGCCCCGTAATGGTCGAGGAGCGGTCCGAAGGCCTCGCCTTCGCGCAGCTCGCCGGCCGCAAGCCCGTCGGCGCCCATGACGATCTCGTTGCCTTGTCCGACCTCCCTGCCATGCAGCAGCCCGGCCTCTTCCAGAGCCTTGGTGTTCGCCCACATCGTGTGGTGGTCCGAAGCCGACATGGCGAAGGGACGGTCGGGAATGATACGGTCGAGATCGTGGCGCGTCACCGGCTCCGGCAGGATGGCGTAGTCCACGCCGGCGCCGATCAGCAGCCGGGCATCCGGGCGCTTGGCCGCGAAATCCTGGATCGCGTCGCGCAACGCGTCGAAGCCGTGCACGCCGGCCAGATGCAGGTTGTCGAGCTCGGCCGCGCCGCCGAACAGATGCATATGCGCTTCGATGAAGCCCGGCAGAACGGAACCGCCCTGCGCGTCGATAATTTTTGTCGCGGGCCCTTTGAGCTCTTCGATCGAAGCGCGGCTGCCGATGGCGATGATGGCGCCGTCCTTGACGGCAATAGCTTCAGCGGCGGGATTGTCGTCGTCCATGGTCAGCACGCGGCCGTTGACGACCACCAGATCCGCACCACCACCCGCAACCGACATCGCGACTCCACATTTTGCTGAGGGACCGACAGCGCCAACGTCCAACGAGCTGCCGATCCATCGGGCGGCGCCATGGGACAAAGTCGATGCCGATGCGCCGCCTTCGAAATTCCCCTTGTTATCGTTGAAGACAGCGTGGATAAAGAATGCGACTGTTTATTCGCGTTTGTCAACAGCCGGAATTTGCAATGTATAGTGGACCGCACCGCGCGCCGATGGTGGGGTCGAGCGGGGAACGGGGGCAACGAGCCGTGAAGCGCAGTCTCGACCGCAAGACCAAAATAGCGCTCGAACCGCGCAAGCAGCCGCGGCAGCAACGGTCAAGCAAGGTGGTCGACAGGATTCTCGATGCGGCCCTGATCCTGACGCGGGAGCAAGGAACCAGAACGCCGACGACGCTCGCCATCGCGCAGCGCGCGGGTCTATCAGTCGGTTCGGTCTACCAGTATTTTCCCAACAAGGAAGCCATCCTTCTCGAACTCGGCAGGCGCTGGCTGTCGTCCTTTCCCGAGGTGATCGCCAAGCGCATCAAAGTCTCCCCACCCAACAACCGCGAAGAGTTTCGCCGCGAAGTGCGCAAGCTCTTTATCGACACGTCGCGGATCTATCTCGACAACGCGACGCTGATGCCGGTGATCGAAGCCATATCCGGCAACGCCGACMTGAGGCCGATCCAGGACGAATACGACAAAGAGATCATCGCCCTCTATGCAGCCTGGCTGCAGCATGTGAACCCGGCCCTCGAGGAAAAGACCGCCAAGCGATTGGGCCTGGTGATGATGGAGGTCGGGCACGCCTGCAGACTTGTCGGACTGAAGCGGGATCGCAAGACATTCGACCTCATCGAGGACGATGTGGAAGCCATGTGGCTGGCTCTCGTGAACCCCTATCTCAACCTCGACTGATTTCGCATTTCCAGCTGATTTCGCACTCCAGGGGAACTCAATGAAAACTGTCTTTTCGCCTCTCCACGCCGGCCATTCAGGCCAGATGGAACTGGTCACGTCGGCGATCGTGCCAGGCTTCGAGAAACCGTCGCGGGCCGAATTCATCAAGGCGCGAGTGGAGAGCGAGAAGCTCGGCCCGATCATCGGTCCGGTCGAGCATGATCTGACCGCCGCCAAGCGTGTTCATGAAGCCCACTATATCGACTTCCTGCCGACGGTGTGGCCGGAATGGGTCGCCGCCGGTTTCACGGGATCGGCCATGGGCTTCACCTGGCCGACGCGCGGCCTGCGCGGCGACGTGCCGCCGAAGCGCATCGATGCCTTGCTCGGCTATTACTCCTTCGACGCCGGCGCAACCTTCGTTGAGGGCACATGGGCGGCGATCAAATCCTCCTATGACGTCGCGCTGACCGCGGCGGCCCTCGTCAAGGGCGGCGAGCGCACCGCCTTCGCGCTCTGCCGTCCGCCAGGCCACCATGCGGGCGCCGCCTTCATGGGCGGCTATTGCTTCATCAACAACGCCGCCGTCGTCGCGCAATGGTTTCGCGACCAGGGCGCGAAGCGCGTTTCGATCCTCGATGTCGACTACCATCACGGCAACGGCACGCAGGAGATCTTCTATCGTCGCGGCGACGTCCAGGTGCTCAACCTGCATGGCGATCCGATGGTCGAGTATCCCTTCTTCCTCGGCCATGCCGACGAGCGCGGCGAAGGCGAAGGCGAAGGTTTCAACATCAATTACCCGATGCCCTTCGGCACCAACTGGGACGGCTGGGGCGCGTCGCTGGAGGACGCCTGCGCCAGGCTCGCGGCCTATGCCCCGGACGTCGTCATCGTCTCGCTCGGCGTCGACACCTTCGAGAAGGACCCGATCAGCCAGTTCAAGCTGAAGAGCGTCGACTATCCCAAGATCGGCCGCCGTATCGCCAAGCTCGGCCTGCCGACGCTGTTCGTCATGGAAGGCGGCTACGCCGTCGAAGAGATCGGCATCAACGCCGTCGGCGTGCTGACCGGCTTCGAGGATCGCTGAGCCGCACCCGAATGGACATACGCCCTCGGTTGCGGCCGGGGGCGTATTTTTGCGCCGCGCCACGAAATCATCGGCTCAATTCGGCTTTGAAATCACCGCCAAGTAACGCAAAGACCGGCTGCTGAGTCGCAATGCGAGTCCACCGGATTCGATTTTGTCAAATCGCGTTTGATGTCGGATTCATCTGCGGGTAGATTAGACCCGAATCAGCCGGTCCACGGGGGGCGCGGCGACCACCCAAAGTCTCAAGTTCCGGCGCCAGGCCGGCACCAGACGCGGACGGATTTCGCGTTCCCTAGAGGGATTCGGCGTGATTGGGCGCCGTTCGCGCCCATGAGTGTGTCTTCGTGAATGTGACGCGTTTCGGGTCCGGCCGTTGGTTTCTCCAGCACCGGGCACAAGGATCGATTCCGGCAAGAATCCAAGAATTAAAATGAGCAGTTCCGCCGCGCTTCTCCAACCCGACGCCTCAGGCTCGCGCCTGACGTCCCGCGGCGATCTCACCTCCTTCTTCATGCAGCTTGCCGCCGATATCGGCGCCGACAGCTACATGCTGGTCGCCATCGTGCACGACCAGGACCGCAACGATGCGCGCATCCTCTCCTCGAACTGGATCTTCGACGGCATAGAGCTGATCGGCAAAAGGCTGATTGCCAACCTTGCGTTGGGGCCCCTGACCGTGGCGCCGGGCGTACGCCCAAAGCCGTTGGTGGCAGCGCACGCGCCCGACGCCGGCGCATTACTGAGCGGCGAGGAAGCCCGCCTGCTCGACGTGCTCGGCCACGCCGAAATCTATTCGCTGCGGTTGAATGTCGGCCGGCAACGCCTGTTCGTGCTGTTCTCGGCGGCCGAAGCGGGCAAGATCGACCTCGCCGCCCTGATGAAGGCGCAGATCAAATGCTGCTATGCGCTTTCCAGCATTCCGCAGCTGATCGCGGCGGCATCCATGCAGGATCCGCTGTCGGACCGCGAGCGCGAATGCCTGTTCTGGGTCTCGGAAGGCAAGACCACCGACGAGGTGGCCGTCATCCTCGGCGTCTCGTCGAACACCGTCAACAGCTACATCACGCACGCCATCCAGAAGTTCGCGGCCTCGAACCGCGCGATGGCGATCGCGACGGCGATCAGGAGCGRCATCATTTGAAGCACGCACAGGCCAGAGAGGCGGCAGCAGCCCTTTTCAACGATCAGCGCAACCCGTTCGGCGCCTTCTCGCTCGGCTCCGAGACGCACCACGCCGTCACCATTCCCGATGCCGTGCGCCGATGCCGCTGGATAGCCGTCGATATCAACGCTTCGGCTTTCGGCCTCTATTTCGTCAGCCCCTCGCCCGAGCGCGCGCGTCTCGTGGCGTGTTTCGATTCCGACTATCCCGGCACCGCGGTCGCGACCAAGTTCATTTCCGGCGCCAATGGCGAGGATATGGTGCGCCACAGCCGCCTCTCGACGGCGCCGCGATGGTGGGCCGACGATGGCGCCGCCGGATCGCGGCAGGCCTTCCAGTCGCTCGCCTGGGCCGAGCCGACCGCGCCGCTGGCGCCCGGCACCAACGGCATCGCCTTTCCGGTGCATGCCGATCGCGGGCAATGCGGGCTGGTCGTCTTCCTCGGCTCGGAGATCGCGCTCACCGACGACACGCTTTGCGAGATTCACGCCCGCTCCTTCGCGCTCTTCGCGGCGGTCGCCCGCATCCGTCCCGGCGACACCGGCCGGACGCGCTCGATCTCCAAGCGCGAGCTCGAATGCCTGAAGCTGACCGCCAACGGCAACACCAGCGAGGAGATCGCCAAGCTCCTCAAGCTGTCGGTGCATACCGCCAACCAGTATCTCACCCAGTCGACGCAGAAGCTCAACGCGGTCAACCGCAACCAGGCCGTCGCTAAGGCTTTGCGGCTCGGGCTGATCGAGTAGTCGCAGTGGACCTGGGCGCGGTGCAGCCTGCTTAGGCGACCGCAATCAATTCATCAGGGAAATGCCACCGGCTCGGTCCTGCGGATGCGCGCTTCGTCGATCGCGTCCTCGAGCAAGGCCGTGTTGTGCTCGGGCGTCTCGCCGGGCTTCTCGAACGACACGTAGTTGACCACCACGGAAGCCTCGCGCTCGGTCAGCGTCAGCTGGAAATAGACGGTCACGCCGCGCGGCCGCAGCTCCAGATCGAGCACGATGCGCGGGCTGCCGCTCCAGTCGACATGCGCCTCCGCGCCGTGGCCGAGCCGCAGCGTCCCCGGCCGGAAGTAAAGCTCGACCGCCGAATCGACGAGGTCCGACAGGCAGGCGAGATGCTCGAGCCGGATGAAGGCGATATAGTCGGCAACGTCGATGAGCCTCAATTCGCCCACCACGGGCTCGATGGCGCTGGCGACGATCAGCTCGCGGGAGTTGGCGTGTGGTTGCCGGTCCATGGATTAGCGGCGTCCGTTCATTGGGTTGCTTTGCGCGCGGCCTTCTTCGAGTAGACGATCCGCACCAACTCGGCGACCGCCTGGTAGAATTGCGACGGGATCACGCTATCAACCGAAACTTGCTTGTACATGGAGCGCGCAAGCGCCACGTCCTCGAAGATCGGGATGTTGTTCTCCTTGGCGATCTCGCGGATCTTCAACGCCACCAGATCCTGTCCCTTGGCCAGCACGATCGGCGCGGAATCCTCCTCGCGCACATATTTCAGGGCGATCGAATAGTGCGTCGGGTTGGCGATCACCAGCGTCGCGCGCGGCACGGCCGTCATCATGCGTCGGCGCGCCCGGTCGCGCGCCAGCGAGCGCAGCCGCGACTTGACGATCGGATCGCCTTCCGACTGCTTCATCTCGTCCTTGACTTCCTGCTTGGTCATGCGCAAGTCGCGCCGCCAGTGGAAGCGCGACCAGACGATGTCGACCACCGCGATCAGTCCCATGACGAAGACGATCGCCACGAGGATGTCGACGAAGATGCCGCGGATGACCATGCCGAACGAGATCGGGTTGGTGATCATGCCGGCGAGCAGCTTGCGATGATCTTCCGAGAGCGTGAAGCTCAGCACTGCGATGGCGAAGCCGAGCTTGGCCAGCGACTTCAGGAACTCGACCCACCCTTGCGCGCCGAACATCCGGCTCCAGCCCTTGGCGATCGAGATACGCGAAAGCTGCGGCCTGATCCGTTCACCGACGATCTGCGGCATGTTTTGGAAGACCGAGGCGCCGATGCCGGCAACCGTCAAGAGCACCAGCAGGCTGACGACGGCGCGGCCGATCTCGGTCATCACCTGCTTGTAGAGCGAGATGACGTCGGTCTCGGTGTCCATCGGCCAGGCTTCCGGCTTTTCCAGGAACGTCGACAGGAACATGCCGAGATCGACGATCGCGTCCTTGGCGTAGAAGACGGCGAAGACCAGTATGGCGAGGAAGGACGCAAAGATCGCGGTCTCACGCGAATGCGGCAGCTTGCCTTGTTCGATCGTGTCGCGGATCTTCTTTTCTGTGGCTTCCTCGGTTTTGGAATCCTTGTCGACCGCTTCAGCCATGGCGCTCTGACCGGGTGGTTATCGTCAGGCGGCTTCGGCGGCGGTCTGCGTCGAGGGCAGCTCGAAAGCCCCTTCGCGCGATAGCCGGATGGCGGCGACCGATATGCTTTTGCGCGCCGCCATGATGTCGGCAAGCGCAATGCCTTCCGATCCCTGTCCGAGTTCGGATTCGATCATGCGACGGGAGCGCGCGCCAATGGCCGACAGCGCCGATTCGGCGAGTTCCGGCGACGCGCCGCGCAGCGCCAGCGTGACGAGCTCGGTCGACAGYCCGTCGAACAGCAGGACGCGGGCTTTCTGCGGCAGCAGCGGCAGGTCGTCGAAGGCGAACAGCCGCGACCTGACGCCGGCGAGATCGGGCGTGCCGGCTTCCTCCAGGTCCTGCATGAGTTCGTCCAGTTCGGGCTTCGCCATTTCGTTGAGCATGCCTGCGACACGCTCCTGGCCGGCCGTGGTGTCCCGGCTGGCCTTCTGCGACAGCACGCTCACGCGCAGCTGGTTCTCGACGATCCTGGATGCCGCGTCGGGGATGTTGGCCATCGTCACCATGCGTTTGATGATCTGGCTGCGCATCGGCTTTTCCATGGTGAGCAGCACGTTGGCGGCCGTCTGCGACGTAAGCTTCGACAGCACCATGGCCGATGTCTGCGGATGCTCGCCGGCAAGGAAGCTGCCAAGCCGCGACGGCTCGAGCTTCTCGAGGTCCGGCCATATCGGCGGAGGCCCTTCCACGACCGGCTCGAACTTCTTCTCGCCCATGATGGCGCTCATCTCTTCGGGCGACAGCGATTCGTTGAGGATCGTGTCCATCCGGTCGGCTGAATCGAGCAGGCCCGCGCCCTCGGTGAATTCGGCTTCGAACTCGGCGACGATGCGCTCCAGGTCGGCCTGCGGAATGGTGCGTAGGAGACGCGCGCCCTCGATCAGCGCCTTCAGCTCGTCCTGCTTGAAGAATTTGAGCAGGCGGCTGGCCGCGGGCTTGCCCATGGCCACCAGTATGGCCGCCGCCTTTTGCGGACGTGTCAGCGCCAATGCCGTCGTCATGCGTGTAGCCCTCGCTGCCGATTGGTCCGCCCGCCGTCCATTCTCAGGCGCTTTTTGTCGCGGCGATGATCTCGGTGAGCCGGATGCCGAAGCGCGTCGGATCGCTTTCCAGCACCGTGATCTCGCCGCGCGCTATTTTGCGGCCGTTGACGACGACGTCGACCGGCTCGCCGATACGGCGATTGAGCGCGACGGTGGAACCCTTCTGCAGTGCCATCAGCTCCGAGACCGGCATCTCCGTGCTGCCGAGGATGATCTGCACGTCGACCGGAATGGTCATGATGATGGAGGAGTTGGCGCCCGACTGGAGGGCGGCGTCCGGGCGCTTTTCCTCTTCCCGCAGCACGCCGCGCAGTTCCTCGATGGCGCGGTCGAGCTGCTCGTCGGGCTGATCGGGTTCGGCTTCCACCTTGGTCTTTGCCATCTGTCGTCTCCATGAATGCCGCGCCCGGCGTCAGCCCGGCAGCAGTCCGTCGATGAAATCCTGCCCGGCATCATGCGGATGGCTGATGCGGACGGTGTAGTTCTGCCCCAGCTTGCCGAACTCGCAGACAAACAGTGTTTTGTCGCGGGCGCTGAGCCTGGCGTTGAGCTGGGCGTTTTCCTCCAATTCGATCACCTGGCCGGGCTCGAACGCCGCGAGGTCGCCGAGCGTCAGCCGGGCGAGAGGCATCGTCGCTTCGAGCCGGACGGTCGAGCGCATCACCTCCTCGGAGAAGCGGGCCCGCCAGTCGAATTCCGTGGTCTCGCCATGCTCGCCAGCGGCGGCGTCGCCGCTGCGCGAGGTGAGCAGCAGGCGCTGCGGGATCATCACCGTGAGCGTGCCGCTGTCGGATGGCGTCGACAGGCCATAGACGATGCGTACGGCGGCGCCGTCGCGCAACACGCGCCGTCTCGCCTCGTTGCCGGACATTGCTTTCGGCACGGGCAGGCGCAGGTCGAGCGAACGTTTGCCGGATCCGTTGAGAGCCGCCGCGACCTCCTGGAACACGGTGGTCGCCACGTCGGCCTCGATCTGCGACAGGTCGCGCTCGATCGGCGCTACCGGCTGGTCGGGATCGCCGCCGAACAGCGCGCTCACCATGACGGCGACCGCTTGCGCATCCATCACCAGCGTCATGGCGTCGGCCGAGGTCGGCGAGGACACGACGGTCAGGGCAAAGGCATCGCCGGCGCGTGAACGCGCCTCGGGAACGCGGCCGACCTCCACCGCTTGCAGATCGACGGTCACCGGCGCGCCGAGTTCCGCGGCAAGCGCCTTCTGCAGCAACGGCAGCGCCCGCTCCGCCATGCCGCGGCCGGCGCCGATCACCTGCGCCGCCTCGCCGCTGTCGCCGACGAGCCGCTCGATGATCAAGGCCCGCGTTTCTGACGGACTGGCCGGACTGGTCATGACGGCAGGCGGCCCTGTCTCGGATGCTGCATGCTCAGGCCGCCTTCTTCTCGGCGGTGCCGGCGCTCATGGTGCTCTGCTCCACCGCATCGATCGTCGGACGTTCGTACGAGGAAATGGTCTTGCGGCCGAATTCGATCGCCACCTGCGGCAGGGCGCCGTTCATATACGCAAGCAGCGTCTGCTTGACGATGATGTAGAGACGATTCCTCTTCTCGCGCACCGTCTTGATCTTGGTGGCGACCGGACCGACCACCGCATAGGACAGGAAGATGCCGAGGAAGGTTCCGACGAGCGCAGCACCAATCAGGCCGCCGAGGATTTCCGGCGACTGGTCCAGCGCGCCCATCGCCTTCACCACGCCGAGCACGGCTGCCACGATGCCCAGCGCCGGCAGGCCGTCGCCGACCGCGACCATCGCGTGATAGGCCTTGAGCTTGTCGGTGCGGATCGTCTGGATTTCTTCGTCCATCAGCGCTTCGATCTCATGCGAGCGGGCATTGCCGATGATGATGATGCGGCAGTAGTCGCAGATGAAGTTCGTCAGGTCATGGTTCTTGAGCACGGTCGGGAAGGCCTGGAAGATCGCCGACTCTTCCGGATTGTCGATATGCGCCTCGACCTCGCTGCGCGACTTCGAGCGCAGTTCGCGCATCAGGCTGTGCAGGACGCCCAGCGTCTCGAGATAGTCGCGCTCCTTCGGTACCGCCTGCTTGAAGGCTTCGAGGATGCCCTTGCCGGTGTCCTTGACCGTCTTCATCGGGTTGGCGACGAGGAAGGTGCCGAGCGCGGCGCCGCAGATGACCACCGCTTCCCAAGGCTGCAGCAACACATGCAGATGCCCGCCCATGGCCATGAAGCCGCCGAGAACGCAGCCGAGCGTCACCACAAGTCCGATCAGAATGCCCACGACAGGTCCTTCCGCATGTCACGTCGTGAATCAGGGATAGTCCCCGTGCCTTGTGTGAGGCTTGAATCGAAGGCAGCGGACGCGATTCAGCTTCGCGCAAGGAAGTGGCGCTATCGTGCGGGGATAGCTTCGGCCGGAGGCATGCCCTTTGCTCAGTACCTATATCAGCTATCAGTTGATCGCCAAAGACATCCCCAAGTCTATCGCCCGCATCGAGCAGCAGCCGACGGTGGATCGCGACACCCAATACTATCTGGCCAACATCACCAAGGTGAAATCGATCGACGATTTCGTCAACAACGACCGCCTGTTCAAATATGCCATGAAGGCCTACGGGCTCGAGGACATGGACTACGCCAAGGCCTTCATGGTCAAGGCGCTGAAGGAAGGCGTCTCCGATCCCGACAGCTTCGCCAACAAGCTGACCGACAAGCGCTACGCCCAGTTCGTCGCTGCCTTCAACTTCGCTGCCGACGGCGCCAATGCGACGGTCTACAACCCGACACAGCAGCAGGTTACGGCGAACTACGCCACGCAGGCTGAGATCGCGGGCCTTGATCCGGATTCGGACTATGTGAAAGGCGAGACGACCTACTATCTCGCCAACATCACCAAGGTGAAGTCGATCGACGACCTGATGTCGAACGACCGGCTCTACACCTACGCGCTGGCCGCGTTCGGCCTGGATTCGGTCACCGAGGACAAGGATCTGATCAAGTCCGTCCTGCAAGGCGGCGTGAAGGATCCCGACAGCGTCGCCAACCAGCAGACCAACAAGGCCTATGCCGGGCTCGCCGCCGCTTTCAACTTCGCGCAGTACGGCGATACGACCACCACGCGCGTCACTGCGCAGCAGCCGACCGTCGACATGTATCTGCGCCAGACATTGGAGGAGGACGCCGGCCAGACCAACGAAGGCGTGCGGCTGGCGCTCTATTTCCAGCGCAAGGCGCCCGATATCACCAGCTGGTACGACGTGCTGGCCGACACCGCTTTAGCCAGCGTGGTGCGTACCGCGCTCGGCCTGCCGGATTCCTTCGCCACCGCCGACATCGACAAGCAGGCGCAGCTCTTCGGGCAGAAGCTCGACATCAAGGACTTCACCGACCCCGAGAAGCTCGGCAAGTTTCTGACCCGCTTCACCAGCATGTACGAGATCGCCCATCCGACCTCGACGGCGGTGACGTCGGTCAGCGTGCTCTTCGCGCAGCCGACCACTGTCGGCATCTCCACCGATCTGATGATGGCCATGCAGCAGTTGAAGTTCTGAGAAGATCATGCAGGACAGTCTTTACGTCGCCCTTTCCTCTCAGATCGCGCTCGAGCGTCGTCTCGACACCATCGCCGACAACGTCGCAAACGCCTCGACCATCGGCTTTCGCGCCACCGGCGTGAAGTTTGAGGACGTGGTCTCGGGCACCGGGCCGAAATCGGTCTCCTTCGCCTCTTCCGGCAAGACCTATCTTTCCGGCGCGCATGGCGCGCTGACCGAAACCGGCAACCCGTTCGATTTCGCCATCCAGGGCGATGCCTGGTTCGCCATCGAAACCCCCGCCGGCACGGTTATGACGCGTGACGGCCGCTTCTCCATGAACGAGAACGGCGAATTGATGTCGATCGAAGGCTATCCGGTGCTGGACGGCGGTGGCGCTCCGATCCAGCTCGATCCGCGCAACGGCCCGCCCAAGGCAGGCGCCGACGGCTCGCTCAGGCAGAACGACCAGCTGGTCGGCGCCATCGGCCTCTACAATTTCGACCCCGGCGAGAATTTCGTCCGCTACGGCAATTCGGGCATCGTTCCGGCGCGCACGCCCGAACCTGTCACCGATCGTTCGGACGTCGGTGTCGCTCAAGGGTTCCTGGAGGAGTCGAACGTCAACCCGGTGCTGGAAATGACCCGGCTGATCCAGGTGCAGCGCGCTTTCGAGAACACGGCGGCGCTGATGCGGCAGACCGATTCCTCCACCGACGACGCGATCAAGACGCTCGGCTCGAAGTGACGGCATGACGACCGGCTCGTCCCTGTTGCGCGCCTCCGAGAGCCCGGCGGACACCGGACAGACCGACAGGCTGGCCGCGCTCGAACGCATCTGGCGGCGGTTCGACGATCCGCAGGCGCTGCTGTCGCGCGGCGGCCGCATCGCCGAGATATCGCCGACGCATTACAAGGTCCGCGGCCTGTCCGGGATTGCCAGGCTCGGCGACATCGTCGAGCAGCGCGGCAAGGCCGGCGCGCGACGCGGCGAGATCGTCAAGATCGGCAGCGACGAGGTGGTGGTCGCCCCTTTCGAGCGCAGCGCCGATGCCGGCATCGGCGACGCCGTCTTTCGCCGCGGGCCTCTCGCGGTCACGCCGCATGTCTCCTGGCGCGGGCGCGCCATCGACGCATTGACCCGCGCCATTGACGGCGGCCCGCCGCTGATCAGGCCGAATGCGGCGGATGCAGCGCATGGCGCGACGCCCGGCGCCTTGGCGCGCCAGCGCGTCGGCACCGGCTTCCTGACCGGCGTCAGGGTGATCGACATCTTCACCCCGCTCTGCTTCGGCCAGCGGCTCGGCATTTTCGCCGGGTCCGGCGTCGGCAAGTCGACGCTGCTTGCCATGCTCGCAGGCGCCGAGGCCTTCGATACCGTCGTCGTGGCGCTGATCGGCGAGCGCGGCCGCGAAGTGCGCGAATTCCTCGAGGACACGATCGGCGCCGAGAGCATGACCAAGACCGTCGCCGTCGTGGCCACCAGCGACGAAAGCGCCATGATGCGCCGGCGCGCGCCCGACACCGCCATGTGCGTGGCCGAGCATTTCCGCGACCAGGGTCACCGCGTGCTGCTGGTGCTGGATTCCATCACCCGTTTCGCGCATGCGCTGCGCGAGGTGGCGACCGGAACCGGCGAACCGCCGGTGGCGCGCGGCTATCCGGCCTCGGTCTTCACCGACCTGCCGAAGTTGCTCGAACGCGCCGGCCCCGGCGCCGAGGGAAAAGGCTCGATCACCGCCATTATTTCCGTGCTGGTCGACGGCGACGACCACAACGATCCGGTCGCCGATTCGGTGCGCGGCATCCTCGACGGCCATGTCGTGCTCGACCGCGCGATCGCCGAGCAGGGCCGCTATCCGCCGGTCAATCCGCTGTCGTCGATCTCGCGCCTTGCCGACAAGGCCTGGAGCCCGGAGCAGCGCATGCTGGTGACAAAGCTGAAATCGATGATCGCGCGCTTCGAGGATACGCGCGACATCCGCCTGCTGGGCGCCTACCAGAGCGGCGCCGACGCCGAGCTCGACAACGCGGTGCGCCAGGTGCCGCTGATCTACGAGGCGCTCACGCAATCGCCGAGGGACCGCGCGTCGGCCGATCCGTTCGCCGATCTCGCCCGCCATCTCAAGGGGAAGCTGAATGGCGATCAAGGAGACTGAGCTCCAATACACCGAGCGCATGTTGCGCGACATGCTTGCCGAGGCCGAGGCGGCGGAGAGAGCCGAGGCCGACGCGGCAAGGACTGCCAAGGAGAAGGCCGCGCATGCCAGGACACAGAAGGCAACGGCTCTCCTGACCAGAGCCGACAGGCCGCATCCGCCGCGGCCATCCACCGCCGAGACGGCCGATGTCGCGCAGGCCAGCCGCGATTCCCTGCTTGACGGGCTCTTTCCCCGCACCGAATGGCCGGAGCCACCGAAAGCCCAGTTCCCGCGCCTGGTCGACAGGAGCGCCGACCGCCGAAGCGATTTCGTCATCGCCGCGCTCGGCATCACGCTCGGCCTCATCTGCGCGTTGTTCCCCTGGTACATCTTCTTCAACCAGGAACAGTTCGGCGTCCAGACCATCAAGTTCGGCGGCAGCGGCAGCAATGCCGGGCGCGAGGGCGGCGGCGTCGTGGCCCAACGCAGCGGGCCGCTGACGGCCAAGGACGTTCCCAATGCCGATATAGACCTCTTTGCCACCGGAACGGTCGAGGACGATCCCGCGCCGCCGCCCGCCGACCAGCCCTTCCCTGCCGCCGCTTCGGAATTCAAGATGGTGCATGTCGCCAACGGCCGCGCCATGATCGAGGACGATACCGGTCTGTGGCTCGTCCAGCGCGGCTCTATCCTGCCTGATTCCAGCCGCGTCGCCTCGATCGAGCAGCGCGGCGGCAGATGGGTGATCGTCACCAGCGCCGACAAGGTGATCCAGCTCTCCAAGTAATTATGCCGGGCCATGTGGCCGCCCCGCGCGCAAGGTCCGCGCAAGACTGGCCGCCTAGTCTTGCGCGTACTTGCCCCGGAGATTCCCATGGAACCGGTAAATCTTTTCGATCTCGCCACGCGGCAGTCGCAATGGCTGGCCGTGCGCCAGTCGACGATTGCCTCCAACATCGCCAATGCCAACACGCCGGGCTACACCGCCAATGACGTCGAGCCGTTCGAGAAGGTGCTCGACCGGACCGCCGTGACGCTTGCCGCCACGCAGGCCGGCCACCTAGGCGCCGAAACGGCCAATGCCGGCTTCAACGTCAAGCCCGAGGATCCCGACGGCGCGATCATGCCGTCGAAAAACACCGTGGTTCTCGAACAGGAGCTGATGAAGGCCGGCGAGGTCCGCCGCTCCTTCGAGCTCAACACGGCGATCGTCAAGGCCTTCCATTCGATGATGACGATGGTGGTGAAGAGCTGACCATGGATGCCCTCACCGCAGCCCTCAAAGTCGCGGCCTCCGGCCTCGGCGCCCAGTCGGAACGCCTGCGCGTGGTCTCGGAAAACCTCGCCAACGCCCAGTCGACCGGCAACACGCCGGGCGCCGATCCCTATCGCCGCAAGACCATCACCTTCCAGTCCGAGGTCGATCGCGCGACCGGCGGCTCGCTGGTGGAAGTCAGCGCGATCTCCCGCGATCCTTCGGACTTCCCGATCGAATTCCAGCCCGGCAACGAAGCCGCCGACGACAAAGGGTACGTCAAGATGCCCAACGTCAACACGTTGGTCGAAATGGCCGACATGAGCGAGGCGAACCGCTCCTATGAAGCCAACCTGCAGGTCATCAAGCAGGCTCGCGATCTGATTTCCATGACCATCGACCTGATGAGGAACCAGTAATGATCGGCGGTATCGGGGCAATACAATTCAAGACGGCAGTCGACGGAGCGGAGCAGGCTTCACCGGGTCTGCTGCAAGGCGGCATCGGAACGCAGGCAAGCGAAAGCGTCGGCAGCAGCTTCGCCGAAGTCCTCAGCCAGGCGGCGACGAAAACCGTCAACACGCTGCAGGGCGCCGAGCAGATGTCGATCCAGGCGCTGAAGGGCGACGCCGACACGCGCCAGGTCGTCGATGCGGTGCTGAGCGCCCAGCAGGCGCTGCAGACCACCATCGCCATCCGCGACAAGGTCGTCTCGGCCTATCTCGAAATCAGTCGCATGAGTATCTAGGACCGCGTCATGAAAGCCCTTGCCATCGCCGCCACCGGCATGAACGCCCAGCAGACCAACCTGGAAGTCATCGCCAACAACATCGCCAACATCAACACCACCGGCTACAAGCGGGCGCGGGCCGAGTTCTCCGACCTGCTCTACCAGGTCGACCGCACGCAGGGCGTGCCCAACCGCTCCAACACCTCACTGGTGCCGGAAGGCGTCTCGATCGGTCTTGGCGTCAAGACGACGGCTGTGCGCAACGTCCACACGCAAGGCGAGTTGGCCAGCACCGGCAACAGCTTCGACCTGGCCTTGACCGGCAGGGGCTGGTTCCAGATCCAGGGAGCCGATGGCGGCACGCTCTACTCGCGCGCCGGCGCCTTCAACACCAACGCCACCGGGCAGTTGGTGACCGTCGACGGCGCCGAGGTCATTCCGGCCATCACCGTGCCGACCGACGCGGTCGAGGTGATCGTCAACAAGACCGGCCAGGTCTTTGCCCGCTTGGACGGTCAGACGAATTTGCAGCTGCTCGGCCAGCTTCAGATCGCCAACTTCGCCAACGAAGCAGGCCTGGCGCCGCTCGGCGACAACCTCTTCCAGGAAACGGCTGCCTCGGGCCCGGCCAATGTCGGCGTGCCCGGCGACCCGGGTTTCGCCACGATCCAGCAGGGTTATCTGGAATCCTCCAACGTCGATCCGGTCAAGGAAATCACCGAGCTGATTTCGGCACAGCGTGCCTACGAAATGAACTCCAAGGTCATCCAGGCCGCCGACGATATGGCCTCGGTGGTCTCCAAGAACATCAGGTAACGGATGATGGCCCGGTCGATCTCCTCCGCGCTCCGTCGCGCCGCGCTGGCCACCGTCCTGGTGGCCGCCGGCATGCCGGCTTTCGCGCAGGACACGACCGGTCAGTCGGCAAACCAGATCGCAGCCGGCCAGCCCGCCGGCGAGGCCGTGCTGATCCCCAACCGGGTCATCTATCCCGGCGAGACCATCGAGCCCGGCTCGCTCAAGCAGGTGACGCTCATCCCCGGCAAGCACAAGCCCGACGGCATGGCGACGCGCTCCGAGGAGCTTCAGGGCAAGGTCGCCAAGCGCACGCTTCTGCCTGGCCGCTACATCCCGGTCACCGCCATCCGCGAGGCCTGGCTGGTCGAGCAGGGCGCTTCCGTGCAGGTCTATTTCACCGCCGGCGCGCTGACCATCTCGGCGGCCGGCGTCACGCTGCAGCCAGGTGCCGCCGGCGACCAGATCAAGATCCGCAACATCGACAGCGGCAAGATCATCTCGGGCACGGTGATGGCCGACGGCACCATCAAGGTCGGCGCTTCGTGATGCGCGCCTTCGTCCTTCTGCTGAGCGCCGTCATCGGCCTTCAGCCGGCATTGGCGGATGGGCTGACGCCCAAGGCCAAGCGCGAGCTCGCGCAGAAGAATGGCGGCGTCTACGACGATCCGGAATATGATCCGGCCACGACCCAGCGCATGTTCCGGGTCTCGACCGGTCCAAGCACGCTGCCGCCCGGCCAGGTCGCCGCGCGCATCAAGGACATCGCCCAGCTGCAGAGCGCGCGCGATAACCAGCTCGTCGGCTACGGCCTGGTGATCGGCCTTGCCGGCACCGGCGACAGCCTGCGCAACTCGCCCTTCACCGAACAGTCGATCCGCGCCATGCTGGAGAATCTCGGCATCGCCACCGAAGGCGGCAGCGCGCGCGCCAAGAACGTGGCCGCCGTCATCGTCACCGCCAACATGCCGCCCTTCGTCCAGTCGGGCGCCCGCATCGACATCGACGTCTCCTCGATGGGCGACGCCACCTCGCTCGCTGGCGGCACGCTGGTGATGACTCCGCTCAAGGCGGCGGACGGTGAGATCTATGCCGTGGGACAGGGCTCGGTGATCGTCGGCGGTTTCACCGCCAAGGGCCAGGCCGAAGAACTCACTCAGGGCGTGCCGACCGCCGGCCGCGTGCCCAACGGCGCCATCGTCGAGCGTGCCGTGCCGGCCGAGTTCGACGACCAGGGCGTGTTGACGCTGCAATTGCGCAATCCCGATTTCTCCACCGCCATCCGCATCGCCGACGCCATCAACGATTACACTTCGCAGCGCTTCGGCATGCGTGTCGCCGCCGAGCGCGATGCGCGCACGGTGCAGATCAGGCGGCCGAAGAACGTCTCCGCCGCGCGTTTCTACGCCGAGATCGAGAATCTTGTCGTCGAATCGGACGCCCCTGCCCGCGTCGTCATCGACGAGCGCACCGGCACCATCGTCATCGGCAACAATGTTCGGATCTCTCGCGTGGCGATCAGCCATGGCACCCTTACGGTGCGTATCACCGAAGCGCCTAAGGTGGTCCAGCCCGAACCCTTCTCGAGGGGACAGACCGCAGTCGAGCCCTTCACCGCCATCGAGGCGAGCCGGCCCGACGCGCGTGTTGCCGTGCTCGACGGCCCTGATCTCGAAACGCTTGTCTCCGGCCTCAACCGCCTCGGCGTGAAGCCCGACGGCATCATCGCCATCCTGCAAGGCATCAAATCGGCCGGCGCCTTGCAGGCCGACCTGGTCCTCCAATAGGCACGCCGATGATCGCGCTTTTCTCCTCGAAGACACGTCACCCCCTCACAATGATCGCCGCCGCGGCGGCGGCCGCGCTTGTCGGCAGCGTTTCCGTCGGCGCCGAGGAAGTCCGGCAGGTCCTGCCCGGCGGTCAGACGCCGGCTCAGCCGGCCGAACTGACGCGCGAGACGGCATCGGCCCAGCCGGCCGCGCTCGCGGCGGGGAAGGCTCCCGACGAAAGCGAGATCCAGCGCTTCTGCTCCAACATTGCGGACGCCGCGCGCGACCGCCGCTATGCGCTTCAGGCCGAGGAATTGAAGCAGCTGCAGGCCGGCATCGATGAGCGCATGAAAGCGTTGGAGGCAAAAAAGGCCGAATACGAGGAATGGCTGAAGCGCCGCGAAGTGTTCCTAGCGCGCGCCGAGGACGGCGTCGTCAAGATCTATGCCGGCATGAAGCCCGATGCTGCCGCCGAACGTCTGGCGATGGTCAATGCCGAGCTCGCCGCGGCCATCCTGATGAAGCTCGACTCACGCAAGGCCGGCGTCATCCTGAACGAAATGGACCAGAAGGCGGCGGCGACTCTCACCGGCATCATGGCCAGCGCGGCGCGAAGGGTTGATCCGTCATGAAGTCGAAGTTCTTTGTCTTGGTCGCGATAGCGGCGCTGTCCGGCTGCGGCACCAATTTCAAGGAGATCGGCAGGGAGCCCGCTTTATCGCCGGTTGGTTCCGGTATCGGCGACGGTGCCTCCGGCCCCTACAGCTATCCCGAGCCGCCGGCCTCGCGGCCGAAGAAGTTTTCGCTGTGGGACGACCGCCAGAGCCGGCTCTTTACCGATCCGCGCGCGCTGCGCGCCGGCGACATCCTTACCGTCAACATCAGGCTCAACGACCGGGCCAATTTCAAGAACCAGAACGACCGCAGCCGCACCGCCGCGCGCAAGCTCGGCTACGACGTCACGCTCGGATGGGACGGCAAGAGCACAAGCGGTAAGGGCGACGCCGGCTTGAGCTCCAGCACAGAGACCAATGCCGACGGCGAGATCAAGCGCTCGGAAGACATCGCCCTCAACGTCGCCGCCGTCGTGACCGAGGTGCTGCCCAACGGCAATCTGATGATCAGGGGCTCGCAGGAAGTCCGGGTCAACTATGAGCTCCGCGTGCTGACCATCGCCGGCATGGTTCGTCCGTCCGACATCGGCGCGGAGAACACCATCCCTTACGAGCGCATCGCCGAGGCGCGCATCTCCTATGGCGGTCGAGGCCGTGTGAGCGAGGTCCAGCAGCCGGCCTATGGCCAGCAGGTCCTCGACCAGGTTCTTCCTTTCTAGGTTCGGGAGAACGCCGCCGTGGCCAATGTCGAGCAGGTCCAGCCCAAGAAGGGACCTTCCCTGGTGATCCAGCTCGCCATGCTCCTGGTCATGACGGGCGCGGCCGTCGGCATGGGTTGGGTTTCCGGCGGCTATCTCAAGCAAGGCGAAACGCCGGCGCCGGTGCCCGCGGCGCCGGAAAACGCCGGCACCGCGGAAAAACCCGCCGAAGGCGGCAAGGCCGCCGGGCCGACGCTCGCGCAACTGGCGCCGATCACCACCAATCTCGCCTCGCCATCGGACGTCTGGATCCGGCTGGAGGTGTCGCTGCTCTATGATGCTCCCCAGCCGCCCGAAATGACCGAGCAGGTTCATCAGGACCTGCTCGCATTCGTGCGCACGCTCAAGCTGCACCAGATTGAAGGCGCCAGCGGCTACCAGCATCTCAAGGCCGATCTCGACGAGCGCGCGGCGCTGCGCAGCGCCGGCCACGTCAAACAGGTTCTCGTCAGGACGATGCTGCTCGAATGAGAAAATTCCTCATAGCCATGGCGCTCATTGTCGTCACCACGTCCGTCGCCGCGGCCCAGCAACTCGATCTTGGCGGCATCGGCAAGGCCGACGGTACGACAGTCGGCTACCTGATCCAGATGTTCGGCCTGCTCACCGTGCTTTCGGTGGCGCCTGGCCTTCTGATCATGGTGACGAGCTTCACCCGCTTCGTCATCGCCTTCTCGATCCTGCGCGCCGGCATCGGCCTGCAATCGACGCCGGCAAACCTGATCCTGATCTCGCTGTCGCTGTTCATGACCTTCTATGTCATGGCGCCGACCTTCGACCAGGCCTGGAACACCGGCGTGAAGCCGCTGATGGACAACCAGATCACGCAAGGCGAGGCGTTCGAGAAGATCTCCGGGCCGTTCCGCGATTTCATGCTGCACAATGTGCGCGACAAGGATTTCGACCTCTTCGCCGACCTCGCCCGCGAGCGCGGCCAGACCGTCTCGCGCGAAACCGTCGACCTGCGCATCCTGGTGCCGGCCTTCATGATCTCGGAAATCCGGCGCGGCTTCGAGATCGGCTTCCTCATCGTGCTGCCCTTCCTCGTCATCGACCTCATCGTCGCCACCGTCACCATGGCCATGGGCATGATGATGCTGCCGCCTACGGTGGTGTCACTGCCGTTCAAGATCCTGTTCTTCGTCTTGATCGACGGCTGGAACCTTCTGGTCGGCAGCCTGGTGCGATCGTTCACCTGACGATGCTCGGACGGGCGTCGAAATGACGTCCCGTTCCGTACAAATTTTGCGCAATATATTTTCGATTAACCCTCCGATTTAGGTCTTTGGTAGGGACTTCCCGCCATAGTCGCTCGCAGATGGCGGGTGACCCAGTCGAACGGTCATTGGCATGATGCCGCACCGTCATACCGGACATGCCGGTATGTCAAAAAAATCCCTGTAAAATAGGTACGAGTACCATGGCCAGTATCATGACCAACGCCTCGGCGTTGACCGCTCTGCAGAGCTTGAACGCCACCCAGAAGAACCTCGACACCACCCAGTCCCGCATCTCGACGGGCTATCGCGTCTCGCAGGCTTCCGACAACGCCGCTTACTGGTCGATCGCCACCACGATGCGTTCCGACAACCAGGCCATGTCCACGGTTTCGGACGCGCTCGGCCTCGGCGCCTCGAAGGTCGACACTGCCTACACCGGCATGGACAGCGCGATCACCACCATCAACCAGATCCAGCAGAAGCTGACCGCGTCCTACGGCCAGACGGACGCTTCGAAGGAAAAGACCCAGGTCGAAATCAAGGCTCTTCAGGACCAGCTGAAGGCCTATGCCGACGGCGCCACTTTCTCCGGCACCAACATGCTGTCGGTCAACAGCGGCGCCACTGCCACGAGCGCGGCCGACGTCAAGATCGTTTCGGCCTTCAACCGCGACGCTTCGGGCGCGGTTTCGATCTCGACGATCGACGTCAATGTGGAAAGCATCAAGCTGTATGAGGCAGGCACGGCGTCGGGCGTGTCGAAGGGCATCCTCGACGCCGACCGCGTCGGTGCGACCGGCGCCGTCACCACTACCGCGCAAAACCCGACCCTGGGTGCGGCAGCTGCGGCGGGCGACACCTATTCGGTCGCCACCATGAAGATCTTCTCCGGCACGACCGCTGCCAGCGACACCCAGATCGCAGAGATGATGAAGGTCGTCGACGCCGCGCTGAAGGACATGACGAACGCCGCGACCAAGCTCGGCGCCGCCAAGAGCTCGATCGACCTGCAGAAGACCTTTACCTCGAGCCTGATGGACTCCATCGACCGCGGCGTCGGCCAGCTTGTCGATGCCGACATGAACAAGGAATCGACCCGCCTCCAGGCGCTGCAGGTGCAGCAGCAGCTCGGTGTTCAGGCGTTGTCGATCGCCAACGGCTCGTCGCAGTCGATCCTGTCGCTCTTCCGCGGCTGATCGCTCTATACTGACCAGGCTAAAGCATCGGGCCGCGCCAAAAGCGCGGCCCGATTTTTTATTGGGGCGGTTCGCCGTTTCACGGAAACGGTGAACCGCTTCGTCTCTATTTGCTTCGAAGCAATTCCGGTTGGAGAACCGTTTCACACTTTTCCTGGAATTGCTTTGCTCAAGGCCCGCGCAATCTTCGTTTCTTAACGTCTCGAAAGCCTACTTTTAACAGGCCATTAACCATATCGCGCTAGGTATGGTTAACCAATGAATACGACAGGTTGCCGACTCGGCCCCGACCGGCACGATCGCAACCGATGGGCAGGTCGAGACCCGGCCTGTGTGGCATGCCGGCTTTTGAGAAGGAGCGAGTTTCTTGGCGAGCATCATGACGAACGCTGCGGCGTTGACTGCACTTCAAAGCCTCAACGCCACCAACAAGTCGCTCGAGCAGACGCAGTCGAGGATCTCCACCGGCTATCGGGTTTCCGAGGCCTCCGACAACGCTGCCTATTGGTCGATCGCCACCACGATGCGATCCGACAACTCGGCGCTGTCGACCGTGCAGGACGCGCTCGGCCTCGGCGCCTCGAAGGTCGACACCGCTTATACCGGCATGAACAACGTGCTGGACACCATCGGCAAGATCAAGACCAAGCTTTTGTCGGCCGTCGGCCAGTCGGATGCCAACAAGGCCAAGACGCAGACCGAAATCACCGCGCTTCAGGCGCAGATGAAATCCTTCGCCGACGCCGCCACCTTCTCCGGCTCGAACTACCTGTCGGTGACGTCCACGCARGTTGCAGCCGCCAATGACGGTGTCCAGCCGGATGCCAAGATCGTCTCCTCGTTCAATCGCTCGTCGTCGGGCGCCATTTCGCTTGGAACGATCGACATCGATGTCGAGAGCACCAAGCTGTTCGATTCCGGCCTCTCCACGGCCGTCAAGAACCAGGGCATTCTCGATCGCAAGACTTCGATCTATTCCACCGCCGCGGACCAATCGGCATATGATGCCGCCTATGCGGCCTCGATCGCCGCCGGCAACACCGACATCGCCGCCAACACCGCCGGCCAGGCCGCGGTGTCGGGCACGCCCGTCAAGATCGACAACGTCTCCGCCTTCAATCTCGACATCACGGCGACGGGCGTGACCGACGACATCATCACGCAGATGGTCACCAAGATCGACAACGTCATGAGTCAGCTTACCGACGCCGCCACCGTGCTCGGCGCCGCCAAGAGCTCGATCGACCTGCAGAAGACCTTCACGCAGAGCCTGATGGACTCCATCGATCGCGGCGTCGGCCAGCTCGTCGATGCCGACATGAACAAGGAATCGACGCGCCTGCAGGCGCTCCAGGTCCAGCAGCAGCTCGGCATCCAGTCCCTGTCGATCGCCAACAGCTCCTCGCAGTCGATCCTGCAGCTGTTCAAGAACGGCTAAGCCGCCTGATCACCATCGACCGACGAAAAGGCCGCATCTGAAACGCGGCCTTTTTTCGTTGCCCGGAAGGAAAGTGCGCGTTCAGCATCTTGCTGGCTCTTTGGCGGCACGCCCTATCATCCTCGCACAAGCTTCGCGGTCTAGTCTTCCGGCGGACAGTCATGCTGGGAGCGGTTGAATCGTGCCGGAACAGATCCAGGGCATCATCGCGAATTTGAAGAGCTTCGGCGTGCGGCGTCTGGCGCTCATGGGCGGCATCGCGGCCCTGGTCATGGCCGTCATCGGCATCGCGTCCGTCTATCTCAACCGTCCGGCCTATGAGACGCTCTATGTCGGCCTCGAGCGTTCCGACGTCAACCAGATCGGCCTGGTGCTGGCCGACGCCGGCATCGGCTTCGATGTCGGCTCCGACGGTACCTCCGTGCTGGTGCCGGCCGGCACCACCGCGCAGGCGCGCATGCTGCTTGCCGAGAAAGGCCTGCCGACCAGCGCCAATGCCGGTTACGAGCTGTTCGACAATGTCGGCTCGCTCGGCCTCACCTCCTTCATGCAGCAGATCACCCGCGTGCGCGCGCTGGAAGGCGAGATCGCGCGCACCATCCAGTCGATCTCGGGCGTCAAGGCGGCGCGCGTCCACATCGTCATGTCCGAGCGCGCCAATTTCCGCCGCGACGAGCAGCAGCCCTCCGCCTCGGTGGTCATCCGCTATGCCGGCAACGATGCCGAAAAGAGCGCCATGTCGATCCGCCACCTCGTTGCCGCGGCTGTTCCGGGCCTCTCGGCCGACAAGGTCACGGTGCTCGATTCCAACGGCAACCTTTTGGCCGCCGGCGACGACCCGTCCAACACGAGCGCTGCCCGCACGCTCGGCATCGAGCAGACGGTCGAGACGCAGATCGGCGACAACATCCGCCGGGCACTGACTCCTTATCTCGGCCCGGACAATTTCCGCGCCAGCGTCAAGGCCGACGTCAACACCGACACCCGTCAGACCGAGGAGACGATCTTCGATCCGAACTCGCGCGTCGAGCGTTCGGTGCAATCGGTCAAGACCAACGAGGCCAGCAACCAGAAGCAGGCCTCGACGCCGACCAGCGTCGAGCAGAACCTGCCCGAGACGCAGACCACCACCACCGAGGGACCGCAATCCTCCTCGCAGAACGACCGCAAGGAGGAGATCACCAACTACGAGATCAACTCGAAGAAGATCGCGACCGTTTCGAACGGCTACACGGTCAACAAGATGTCGATCGCGGTCGTCGTCAACCAGGATCGGTTGAAGACAATCCTCGGCAAGGACGCCACCCCGGAGCAGATCGCCAAACGCGTCGCCGATATCCAGAAGATGGTCGCCTCGGCGACCGGCTTCGACGACAAGCGCGGCGACGTCATCGACGTGTCCGCGGTCGAGTTCATCAACGGCCTCGACGGCGAGCCTATCGAGCAACCGGGCATCCTCGCCTCGATCGGCACCTATACCGGCACGCTGATCAATGCCGGCGCCTTCATCGTCGTCGTCTTCCTGGTGGCCTTCTTCGGCCTGAAGCCGATGGCCGCGGCGCTGACGGCGTCGGCGAAGCCCGCGGCCATTGCCGGCCCGAGCTTCGACGACGTGCAGCGTTCCTTGCCGACGCCCGATGCGCCCGTCGCCGCGATCACCGCCGAGACCCCGGCCGGCGCCCTGCCTGGCGCGCGCGCCGGCGCAACGCCGCTCGACGACCTGCGCCAGAAGATCCGGCCGGCGCCGCAGGAGCGGCTAGCCCGCATGGTCGATCTCAACGAGGAGCGCACCGCGCAGATCCTGCGCAAATGGGCGGCCGCCCCGGAAGCCGTGGGTTAGGCCATGGCCTCGGCAGCCCTCTTCGATCTCCTGCCCGATTTCGGGTCGCGGACCTCGGCAGCCAGCCAGGTGCCGAAAGATCACGGTGACGTCCAACACATGCCGGCCGCGCCGGCGCCGCAGGCCGATATCGGCGCGCTGATCGCAGAGGCGGTTGCCGACGCGGAGGCAGCGCTCGAGGCGCGCCTTGCGCTCTCCCACCAGGCTGCGCTCGACGCCGAGCGTCAGGCCAGTGACGATGCGGCCAAAGCTTTCCTGGAAAGCTTCGGCGGCGATCTTGGCGCCGCGGTCGCCACGCGGATCGAAGCCATGGAGCGGCGCGTTGCCGAGCTTGCCGGCGCGACCGTCGCCCGCATCGTCGGCGGCCTTCTCAGCGACGACCTTCAGCGACGTTCGCTGCAGGCGCTTTCGCACGCCATCGTCACTGCGGTCGCCGACAGCGAGGCCGTGCGTATCGGTGTCCAAGGACCACTCTCGCTGTTCGAGCCGCTGAAGGCGTCGCTCGGGTCCCGCGCCGCCAATCTCGACTTCACCGAAGCGCCGGGCTTCGACCTGACGGTCACCATTGACGAAACGGTGTTCGAGACGCGTATCGCCGAGTGGTCGGCGTCCTTGTCGGAGGTCTTGTCATGAGCACCGTCGGCCATGCCGACCCCCGGCACGAGATCATCATCGTCAAGCGCAATCACGACGGTCACGACGACGATCACCATGGTGGCGTGTGGAAGATCGCTTTCGCCGACTTCATGACGGCAATGATGTGCTTCTTCCTCGTCATGTGGCTGATCAACGCCGCCAACGAGCAGACCAAGGCAGYCGTCGCCAGCTATTTCAATCCGGTCGAGCTGATCGACCGCAACTCCAGCCGCAAGGGCCTGGAAGATTTGGGCGACGGCCCGAGCAAGGTCGGGCTGACAGCGGACAACCCGCAGCAGGGCGCGACCAAGGCGGGCGATGACGGCAAGGGCGGCGCCGGCTCCTCCGAACGCCGGCAGACGAAGGACGGGGCGCAGGATGCCCAGCTCTCCGATGAGAAGCTGTTTGCCGATCCCTACGCCGTGCTGGCCGAGATCGCCGCCGATACGGGCGTGATGCAGAATGTCAGCGCCAAGGGCGAAGGCGGCGCCCAGACGTCCGGTCCGGCGACCGGCGCGTCCGGCGGCGAATCCTATCGCGATCCATTCGCGCCGGATTTCTGGTCGCAGCAGGTGGCGGCGCCCGGCGCCGAGGCCACCGCCGAGCGCGCCAGGATCGACGGGGATCCGGCCAAGCCCGGCGAGAAAGTCGCCACCGTCGCTGTGCCGAAGGTGAAGGCCGTTCCGGCTGCACCTCCGCTCACGGCCGCRCCGCTCGAGCCGCTGGCAACCCCGGAAAAAGCCGCGCAGGGCGAGTCCGGGAAGCCATCGAGTGAAGGCAGCAAGGCCGAGAGGGCGCAGGGCGGGAAAGCCGAAACCGACAAGCGCGAGGCTGCGGCCGGCGACGCTAAAGCCGAGGCGGCAGAGGCGGAAAAGACCGAACAAGAGCAGGCCGCCGACAAGGGCGGCAAGACGCCGAGCAAAGCCGCCCTCCAGGAAGCGGCGGACATCAAGAAGGAACTCGCCAAGGCATTCCTGCCCGGCGAAAAGCTCGCCGACGGCGTCTCCGTCGAGGCCACCGACAAGGGTGTCGTCATTTCGATCACCGACCAGCTCGATTTCGGCATGTTCGAGATCGGCTCGGCCATGYCGCGCCGTGAGCTGGTGCTGGCGATGGAAAAGATCGGCCACATCGTCAACCAGAAGAAGGGCACCATCACCATCAGCGGCCACACCGACGCGCGGCCGTTCCGAAGCGACACCTACGACAACTGGCGGCTGTCCACCGCGCGCGCCCATTCGGCCTACTACATGCTGGTGCGCGGCGGCGTCGACGAAAGCCGCATCACCGAGGTCGCGGGCTTCGCCGACCGGCAGCCCAAGATCGCCTCCGATCCGATGGCGGCCGCGAACCGGCGCATCGAAATCCTGCTGACGGCCGGCGGATGAAGGGCGGGAGCGTCATCGGCGGCGCGATAGCGCTGTTATTGCTCGCGGCAGGATCGCCATCGGCGGCCTCCGCGCAGGAGGCGTTGCAGCCCTATCAGCTGGTGCGCTCGCTGCAGCTGATCCAGGACCGCATTGCCGGCGGCGATCATGCCGCGCTGCCGATGCAGGCAAAGCTCCTCGAAATGATCGACGCCCGGATGCGCGATGCCAATGCCGGGGATTTCAAGGAGCCGAAGAATTTCCGCGCCTTGCTGGTCTACGGCATGAGCGGCGGCAATCCGGTGACGGTCGCGGCGGCGGCTTCGCGCGCGATGACCGATCCGCAAAGCCTCGCCATCGCCAAGGGCGTCGTCGCCTATCTGAACGGCCGGCCGGCCGAGGCCATCGAAACGCTGAAGCCGATCGATCCGATGAGCGTGCCCGCCGACATCGGCGCCTTCCTGGCGCTGGTCAAGGGCTCGCTGCTTGCGGCCGATGACCCGGCGACAGCGCTTAGGCTGCTCGACGAGGCGCGCCTGCTCAGCCCCGGCACGCTCGTCGAGGAGGCTGCGCTTCGCCGCTCCGTCGGCATCGCGGCCGCGCAGGGCGATGCTGCCCGCTTCGCGCTGGCCTCGACCCAGTATGTCGCGTCCTACCTCTATTCGCCCTACGCCAGCCAGTTCGCCGATGCCTTCGTTTCCGGCATCATCGCGCTGCACATGGCGATCAGCCAGGACAAGATCGCCGACATCACCTCGATGATGGACCCCGAGCGCGAGAAGGTGATCTATCTGCGTATCGCGCGCCACGCCGCGATCGACGGCATGACGGAGCTGTCGGCTTTCGCCTCGGCCAAGGCAGAGCTGGGCCGCAACGGCAACGGCAACCAGGATGACCCGCGCACCCAGCTCTATTCGGGCCTTTCCACCATGACATCGGCCAGTGTCGATGAAGTCCGTGCCAAGCTCGGCAAGATCGATCGGGGCAAGCTTTCGCAAAGCGACCGCGACCTGCTCGACGCCGCGCAGGCTGTCGCAGGCGAAGTCGTGGCGCCGGTGAAAGCGGCCGTGAAAGCCGACGCCGCACCGGCAACCGCCGCAAAAGGCGAGGACGCGAAATCCGCGGCTGAGGCCTCGGCCGATCCGGCCAATGCGGACTTGCCTCCGGTTGAAGGGGCGATGCCCGACCAGCCGGCGGTCGCGTCAAGCGATCCGGTGGTCGCGGCGAGCGATCCGGCGAAAGACGCGTCCGCGGTTTCGCCGCCCCCCGCCCCGCAGCCGGCTGAGACGCCGGCGGCAGCTCCCGCACCGACTGGCGCCGCGCCGGTTGTGCAGGCATCCGCGCCGGTGGCGACGACCGATGCGCAAGACCCGATCGACGCGGCGGTGACCAGCACGCGCCGTCAGCTCGACCAGATCGACCAACTCCTCGGAGCAGCTCCCAAATGACCAGCGTCAACCAGACCCTGCCGGGCTTTGCTTCGAGTCAGCCTCGGCAGCACGCAGCCGGCGGCAAGGACAAGGATCAGAATTTCGGCGAGATGGTGAACGGGGCGGAAAAATCAGATCGGCCGCAGAGCAGACATGCCGCCGGACCGGTAACGCCGGACGCACATCTCGCAGAGCGCTCATCTGCCACTGGCAAAGAGGAGCCGGACCAGGACCCCGGGGGGAAAACCGCCCCGTCGAAAGCGACCACGGGAAAGGCCACGAAGAACAGTGCCGGAGACGCAAAGCCGGGGGCGGACAATGATAGCACAGCACAAACCAGCGATTCCGCGCCGCTGCAGGATCGCCTGCCATTGCTGATGGCGCTGAGCGACATGAAGCATTTCGCGCAGTCGTCGGGCGCGGGCGACAAAGGTTGCACCGACGGTGACGATGGCGCCGGCGGACACGGATCACTGCAATTGCCGCTGCGCCCGGGCAAGCGCGCGGCGGTCGACGGTTCCGGCGAGCCGCAGTCGCGATCCACCCGTTCGACGTCGGCTGAAGACCACGGGCCTGACTTCGGGCAGAAGCCGCTCAAGGCGGACGGGGCTCTCGACATGCCGGGCCGCAGCGATGCCAAGATCATGCCGGCGCAAGGCAACGAACCGCAGGCGGACGGCCTGGTGCCGCCACAAGGCTGGCGGCCGGCCTCTGCCGCCAAGACCGCGCAACAATCGCAGTCGGCCACGCAGCAGACACCGGGCAAGCCGTCTTCTTCCGCCGCACGCATGGAAGTCGTCAGCCAGCAGAGCTTCCCGGCGCCGGCGCAAAACCCGATCGGCCAGACGGCATCGGCGCTGGTTGAAACGCTTGCCTCCGACAAGGGCGTTCAGCAGGCCTTCGCAACCGCCTCGGCAGGCTCGCAGACGACCAATTCTGTTGCCGTTCCGACACATGTGCTCAAGATCGAGCTCCATCCTTCGGAGCTCGGATCGGTCACCGCCAGCCTGCGGCTGTCGGGCGAGCAACTTTCGATTGAGATGAAGCCGCAGACACACGAGGCATATCACCGTCTCACCGCCGACAGCGACGCTATCGTCAAGTCCATGCGCAGCCTCGGCTTCGATGTCGACAAGGTTACGATCCTGCAACCTTCGATAGCAGCGCATGCGGCCAGCCGCGTTGACGCAAGCAGCGCCATGCCGATGTCGACAGGCCGCGACCAGCCTTCGTTCCAGCCCGGGAACTCGGGCGGCAACAGCGCGGGCGGCGACCGGCAACCGGGAAGGAACGATGGCAATGGCGCACAAGAATTCAGTCGTGCCGCTTCGCCTCTTCGCGAGCGCGCTGACGACGATATGTATATCTAGTTTCGCCGTCAGCGCGGCCAGCGCCGCGGCCAATCCCTGCGAGCCGGAGATCCTGCGCGCCGCCGACCGCTACGGCGTGCCCGCCGGCATCCTTTACGCGGTCGGCCTGACGGAGACCGGAAAGAAGGGCAGCCTGCAGCCTAATGCTTTGAATATAGAGGGAAAAGCCATCTTTCCCCACAGCCGCGGCGAAGCGCTCGCCACATTCGAGAATGCACGGCGCGAGGGCAAGACGCTGATCGATCTCGGCTGCATGCAGATCAACCATCGCTATCACGGCGCCCAGTTCCGCAGCGTCGAGGACATGCTCGACCCGCATCAGAATGTCGACTACGCGRCGCGCTTCCTGGTGAGCCTGCATGCTAGGCACATGACTTGGTCGATGGCCGTCGCCCGCTATCATGCCGGCCCCGACAACGACCCGGCGCAGAAGGTCTATGTCTGCCGTGTCATCGCCAACATGGTCGCCACCGGCTTCGGCAAATGGACATCGAACGCCAGCGCCTTCTGCAATCAATAGTTGCCACTCTTCGAACACCGATCGACCGTCGCCGGCATGCTAACCGGCGCCAATATCGTCAGCCGACAGTTCGGCGCGAATACACTTGCACAACCGGCTTTATTACGGCCTCCAAAAAACTCCCAAGAAAATAGCTACAAGAAATGATGGTTTTCCAGGATTCGCCGAGCCGGGTACCCCTTTCCGCACGGGGCAAGTGAATTTGATTCGGAGGGCGGGCCGATGATCGTGATCGTTGACGAGCGAGAGCTCGTGACAGAGGGCTACTCTTCACTTTTCGATCGCGAGGGAGTAGCCACGGCCGGCTTCGCGCCAGGCGAATTCGGCGAGTGGGTGAGTTCCGCCGCCGACACCGATCTCAGATCCGTCAGGGCCTTTCTCATCGGCGACTGCCGCGACGGCGCGATATCGCCGCGCCAGATCCGCGACCGCACCGGCGCGCCGGTGATCGCGCTCAGCGAACAGCACTCGCTCGAACATACGTTGCGGCTGTTCGAAAGCGGCGTCGACGATGTCGTCCGCAAGCCGGTCCATATCCGCGAGATCCTCGCCCGCATCACCGCCATCCGCCGCCGCGGCTCCGAAGAGGCCGCGTACACCGAAGTCGGCTCGATGCGCATCTTCATGGACGGCCGCGATCCGGAGATCGACGGCGAGCCGCTGCCGCTGCCGCGGCGCGAGCGGCGCATCCTGGAATACCTGGCCAGCAACCGCGGCCGGCGCGTGACCAAGACGCAGGTCTTCAACGCCATCTATGGCATCTTCGACGAAGAGGTCGAGGAGAACGTGGTGGAGAGCCACATCTCGAAGCTGCGCAAGAAGCTGCGTGAGAAGCTCGGCCACGATCCAATCGATTCCAAGAGGTTCCTCGGCTATCGGCTGGTGTTCTGATGGCCGCCCAAGGCCCATCCCGCGCCAGCCTCGCGCAAGACACGAGGCATAGTTTCATGGCCTCCTACCCAGGCACTGCGGAGATCCATCGATGAGCCTCTACGGAATGATGCGGACCGGCGTTTCCGGTATGAACGCGCAGGCCAACCGCTTGTCCGCGGTGGCTGACAACATCGCCAACTCCGACACCACCGGCTACAAGCGCTCTTCGGCCGAGTTCTCGTCCCKGATCATGCCCGGCACCGGCGGCGCCTATAATTCCGGCGGCGTGACGACGACGATCCGCTCGGCCGTCAGCACGCAGGGCGTCATGACCTACACCACCTCGGTGTCCGACCTTGCCGTCAACGGCGACGGCTTCTTCGTCGTGCAGGACGCCAGCGGCACACCCTACCTCACCCGCGCCGGCTCCTTCGTACCGGACGCGCAGGGCCGGCTGGTCAATGCCGCGGGCTACCAGCTCATGGCCTACAGCTACGCCAATGGCGAGCCGGCAGCGACCGCCAACGGCTTCGAAGGCCTCGTGCCGGTACAGATCTCCGACCAGGAAATGACGGCGACGCCGAGCACGGAAGGCGTCTTCAGCGGCAACCTGCCGGCAGGCGCCACTCCCGTCGCGGCCGGCAGCCTGCCCTCGACCAACAGCGCTTCGGCCCAGTACACGTCGAAAACGTCGCTGGTCGCCTATGACGATCTCGGCAACAAGAAGCTGCTCGACGTCTATTTCACCAACACCGGCGCCGGCACCTGGCAAGTCTCGGTCTTCGACCAGTCGAAGGCGACTCCCGGCACTTCCTTCCCCTATACCGGCGGCGCGCTGGCATCGACGAACCTCACCTTCGACACCACCACGGGCAAGCTCACCGGCGCAACCGACAGCATCTCCTTCACCGTGCCGGGCGGCTCGACGCTGAACCTCGATCTCTCCAAGGTGACCCAGCTCGGCACCGGCTTCACCGTCGCCGACGCCAAGGTCAACGGCAACGCGCCGAGCTCCATCCAGAAGGTCCAGATCGGCCAGGACGGCGTCATCTACGCGCAGTTCGCGGACGGGTCGACCAAGGCGCTGTACAAAATCCCGCTGGCCGACGTTCAGAGCCCCGACAACCTCACCGCAATGCCCGGCAACGTCTATGTGCAGAGCCCCGACTCCGGCGCCGTGCGCATCGGCTTTGCCAATGAAGGCAAGCTCGGCTCCATCGTCTCCGGAGCGCTCGAAAATTCCAACGTCRATATCGCCGAGGAGCTGACCAACATGATTGCGGYGCAGCGCAGCTACACCGCCAATTCCAAGGTCTTCCAGACCGGTTCGGACCTGATGGACGTCCTCGTCAACCTGAAGAGATAAACGACGGGCGCCGCCCGTGAAAGATCAGCATGTCGCTTTCCTCCGCACTAAGCATTGCCCAGTCGGCGCTCCTGGCCACGTCCAAGCAAACCAGCGTCGTATCGCGCAATGTGGCCGATGCGTCGAACCCGGACTACACCCGCCGCATCGCCGTGGTGACCAGCACGGCGCCCGGCGCCAGGGCGGTGGAAATCCAGCGCGCCGCCAATGATCTTCTGTTCCGGCAGAACCTCTCGGCGCTGTCGGCATGGAGCGGCCAGAGCGCGCTTTACGACGGCATGGATCAGCTCGATCTGTCGGTCAACGGGGTCGACAATGCGTCGTCCCCCTCCACCGCGATCGCCAACCTGCAGAAAGCTCTGCAGCTCTACGCCACCACGCCGTCGAACCAGAACCTGGGCACCAGCGTCGTCGACTCCGCCAAGCAAGTGGTGAATTCGCTGAACAGCGGCACCCAGGCGATCCAGGATTTCCGCACCCAGGCGGACAGCCAGATCGCCACTGCCGTCGACGATCTCAACTCGCTGCTCAGCCAGTTCCAGGACGCCAACAAAGCGGTCATCTCGGGCACGCGTTCCGGCACCGACGTCTCTGACGCGCTCGACCAGCGCGACGCTCTCCTGAAGAAGATATCGGAGTATGTTCCCGTCTCGACCTTCACGCGCGGCGACAACGACATGGTCATCACCACCAAGGACGGCACAACGCTGTTCGAGACCGTGCCGCGCTCGGTGACCTTCACGCCGTCGTCCGGCTATTCGGCCGGCACGGCCGGCAACACCGTCTATATCGACAACGTGCCGGTCTCGGCGGGCACCGGCGACAACTCCACCGCCGACGGCAAGCTTGCGGGCCTTCTGAAGCTGCGCGACGGCGTCGCCTCGACCATGCAGAGCCAGCTCGACGAAATCGCGCGCGGCCTCGTCACTGCATTTGCCGAAACCGCGCCATCGCAGCCCAATGCGACCGGCCTGTTCACATGGTCGGGTGCGCCGGCGATTCCGGCTGCCGGCACGCTGGTCGACGGCCTCGCCGGCACGATCAGCGTCAACGCCGCCTTCGATCCGAGCGCCGGCGGCAACCCCGCGCTGTTGCGCGACGGCGGCGCCAACGGCGTGGCCTATGTCGCCAACGGCGGCGGCGGCGCATCCTATGCGGACCTTCTGATCGGCTACTCCAGCAAGCTTGATCAGCCGATGACCTTCGACAGCTCGGCCGGCATCACCGTCAGCTCCGGCGTCTCCGACTATGCGGCCAATGCCATCGGCTGGTTCGAAGGCGTGCGCCAGCAGGCCTCGGCCAATGCCGACAGCAAGCAGGCGCTTGCGGCGCGCACGGCCGAGGCGCTGTCCAACGACACCGGGGTCAATGTCGACCAGGAGATGTCCCTGCTCCTCGACCTCGAGCACACCTATCAGGCCTCGGCGCATATGATGAAGACGGTAAGCGATATGCTGGACGCTCTGATGAGCGCGGTGGGATAATTCATGAAAGCGACAGGCGTTTCCTCTGCTGCCATTTCCAACGCGCTGCGTTACCAGCAGGCGAAGATGCAGGCCGACCTCGTCAAGGCGACGAAGGAATCGCAGACCGGCACGGTCGCCGATGTCGGCCTGGCGCTTGGCGCCCGCACGACCCAGGCCGTCACCTTCCAGCGCGATCTCGACCGGCTGAACGGCATCGTCGATTCCAACGCGCTCGTCTCGGCGCGCCTGACATCGACCCAGGATTCGCTCGGCCAGATCGCCGATACCGCCCAGAGCTTCCTGTCGGCGCTGACCAGCGGCGTCTCGGGCGACTCCTCGACCAGCATCCTGCAGACCGCCGGCGCCTCGGCGCTGCAGCAGATGACGGGCATCCTCAACACCAGCGTCAACGGCGAATATCTGTTTGCCGGCACCAACACCGACGTCAAGCCGATCGACGATTTCAACGCCGCCGGCTCGCCGGCCAAGGCCGCCTTCGACGCCGCCTTTTCGAGCTATTTCGGCTTTGCCCAGACCGACCCGGCGGCGGCCAACATCACCGCCGCGCAGATGGACAACTTCATCACCACACAGGTCGAGCCGCAATTCCTGGGCGCCGGCTGGCAAGCCAACTGGTCGAGCGCCACCGACGACCAGATCACCAGCCGCATCTCGCTCAACGAGACCACCCAGACTTCGGTCAGCGCCAATGAGCAGGGCATCCGCAAGCTTGCCATGGCGTCCGCCATGGTAAGCAGCCTGCTCACCGGCAATATCAGCGAGGCCGCCCAGAACGCCGTCGTCGGCCGCGCCCAGACGCTGGTCGGCGAAGCCATCGGCGGCATTACCCAGATACGGGCCGAGACTGGCATTGCCCAGCAACGCGTGTCCGATGCCAGCGACCGCATGAAAACCCAGGTCGACCTCTTCGAGAAGCATATCGTCGATCTCGAGGGCGTCGATCCGTCGGAGGCCGCGACTCGCGTCGCCGACCTGACGCAGCACATCGAGACGTCCTTCGCCTTGACCGCGCGTTTGCAGCAGCTCAGCCTGCTCAACTATCTGACTTGAACACCTAAACCGGAACGCCAGAGCGCCGACGATGTATCAATTCTCCTACGCCGACATCCAGACCGACTCCGTCGCCGATGCCAAGGACCGGGAGCGACAGTTGCTCACCCGATCGATCGACATGCTGGCAGCGGCAGCCGCCGTCGGCACCGAATCGATGGAAGCGGTCGAAGCGCTGCATTTCACCAACCGCATCTGGACCACCTTCGTCGAGGATCTCGGCTCCAGCGACAACGCGCTCCCCAAGGAACTGCGCGCCAACCTGATCTCGATCGGCCTGTGGCTGCTGCGCGAGACGGAAGACATCCGCCAGGGCCGCACCAACAATTTCGAAGGATTGATCGAGGTCTCCCAGATCATCCGAGACGGCATCCAATGACCAACACGCTGAAGATCTCGCTGAAGCCCAACGAGAAGATCTACATCAACGGCGCTGTCATCCGCGTCGACCGCAAGGTCACCATCGAGCTGATGAACGACGTGCAGTTCCTGCTCGAAAGCCACGTCATCCAGGCCGACCAGGCCTCGACGCCGCTCAGGCAGCTTTATTTCATCGTGCAGATCATGCTGATCAACCCGGCAGGCGCCGCGGAGGCGCGCGACATGTTCCGCCGCTCGCTGCCGATGCTGATCGCGAGCTTCGACAACCAGGACATCTGCAACAGCCTGAAGCAGATCGACCGCATGGTCGGCGAGGACGATATCTATGAGGCGCTGAAAGCGATCCGCGCGCTCTATCCGCTCGAGCGCAAGGCGCTCGAGGACAATGACGACATTCCCGAAACGCCCCGCGCACTGGCTGTAGGAGCATAAGATGGCCGTCGACATGACGACAACGATCCCGGTTGGCGCCAACCAGGCCAGCCAGCAGACCTCTAAGACGGCGGTGGACTACCAGTCGTTCCTGAAGCTTCTGATCGCCGAGATGAAGAACCAGGATCCAASCAAGCCGATGGATTCGACGCAATATGTTGCCCAGCTCGCCACCTTCTCCCAGGTCGAGCAGTCGGTGCAGACCAACACCAAGCTCGACCAGATCATGCAGTCCTCGGCCTTGTCGCAGGCCGACGCGCTGATCGGCCGCTCGATCACCTCGGYCGACGGCAAGACCACCGGCACGGTGGCTTCGGTGACGCTTTCCAGCAGCGGCCTGATCGCGGTGCTGCAGGACGGCACCCAGGTCCCGGTCGGCGCGGGCGTGTCGATCAAGCCGGCCGCCTAACCGGTTTCGCGCAGGGCCAGCCGATGAATGAGGCCGATGCCCTCGATATCGTCCAGTACGCGGTGTGGACGGTTCTCACCGCTTCCGCCCCCGTTGTGCTTGTGGCGATGGTGGTCGGCATCGGCATCGCGCTCATCCAGGCGCTGACCCAGATCCAGGAAATCACGCTGACCTTCGTGCCGAAGATCGTCGCCATCATGCTGGTGGTAGCGCTGACCGGGCCGTTCATCGGCAGCCAGATCTCGGCCTTCACCAACGTCATCTTCGAGCGTATCGAACACGGCTTCTGACGCGAAGCAGACAAGCGCTTGCGCTTGCATGAGCAGCGAGACGATAGGCTGGGCCGAGGCTGAAGGCGCGAAAATCGCGAAATTTTGATCCAGACCGGCAAGAAGCTTGGTCTAAAGCTTCGCCGACGCATTTTCGCTTTTGCCGTCCTATTGTTGGGTCGCACTCTTTGGCGAGTCGCCCGCCTCTTCAGGCGCGGCGAGCCTGAATAGCGGACGAAGGCGCAACCATGATCGACGACGAGCCGGAAAGCGAACGCGTCTCCGCGCTGGCGCCGTTCCGGCATGGCATCTTCCGCGCCGTCTGGTCGGCCAGCCTGGTGTCGAATTTCGGCGGCCTGATCCAGGGCGTCGGCGCCGCCTGGATGATGACCACGATCGCCACCTCGCCCTATCAGGTGGCGCTGGTCCAGGCTTCGACCACCTTGCCGATCATGCTGTTCGCGCTCGTCGCCGGCGCCATCGCCGACAGCTTCAACCGCCGCAAGGTGATGCTGGTGGCGCAGACCTTCATGCTGGTCGTCTCGGCGCTGCTCACCTTGTTCACCTGGCAAGGCTGGATGACGCCCTGGACGCTGCTTGCCTTCACCTTCCTGATCGACAGCGGCACGGCGCTGAACAGCCCGTCATGGCAGGCCTCGGTCGGCGACATGGTGCCGCGCGCCAAGGTGCCGGCGGCGGTGGCGCTCAACTCGCTGGGCTTCAACATCACCCGCAGCGTCGGCCCGGCCATCGGCGGCATCATCGTCGCCGCAGCCGGCGCGGCCGCAGCCTTTGCCGCCAACGCCATCAGCTATATCGGCCTGATCCTCGTGCTCGCCCGCTGGAGGCCGGCGCTGCCCGAGCAAACCTTGCCGCGCGAGTCGCTCGGTGCCGCGATGGGCGCCGGCCTGCGCTATGTCGCCATGTCGCCCAACATCGCCAAGGTGCTGGTCCGCGGCTCGGCGTTCGGCTTCAGCGCCGGCGCGGTGCTGGCGCTTCTTCCCCTGGTGGCCCGCGACGTCGTCAAGGGCGATGCGCTGACCTATGGCATCATGCTCGGCGCCTTCGGCATTGGCGCGGTCGGCGGCGCACTGATCAGCGTGCGGCTCAGGCAGTTGCTGTCCAGCGAGGCGATGGTGCGCATGGCCTTTGCCGGCTTCGCGCTCTGCGCCCTCAACGCCGCCATCAGCCACAATGCCTGGCAGACATCCGCGGGCCTGCTCATCGGCGGCGCCTGCTGGGTGATCGCACTCTCGCATTTCAACGTGACGGTGCAGATGTCCACGCCGCGCTGGGTGGTCGGCCGCGTCCTGTCGATCTACCAGACGGCGACCTTCGGCGGCATCGCTCTGGGCAGTTGGATCTGGGGCGTCGTCGCCGACGCGCATGGCGCCGAGATTGCGCTGATCGCGGCGGCGATCGCCATGCTTGCCGGCGCAGCCATCGGTTTCTTCCTGCCGCTGCCGAAGCAGACGGTCCTCAACCTCGATCCGCTCAACCGCTTCAAGGAGCCGATGCTGTCGCTCGATCTCAAGCCGCGCAGCGGCCCGATCGCCATCATGATTGAGTACATCATCCGCGAAGAGGACGTGCCGGAGTTCCTGGCGACCATGGCCGAGCGCGGCCGCATCCGCCGCCGTGACGGCGCGCGCAACTGGACGCTCGCCCGCGATCTGGAGTATCCATCCGTATGGATCGAGCACTACCACACGCCGACCTGGGTCGAGTACATCCGCCACAACCGGCGCGCCACCCACGCCGACGCCTTGGTCGGCGAGCGCATCCGCGCGYTGCACAGCGGCGAGGAGCCGCCGCGCGTGCGCCGTATGATCGAGCGCCCCACCACCGCCGGCACGACGCTTGTATCGCCCAAGGGCCCGATCGATCACTGATCTTCTGGCCGATCAATGCCCTGTCATGGCGTCGGCAATGGCGGCAAGCTTCGAAGTGTGTGCAAGCCCAGCCGCCTCGCGCTGGTCGGCGATGCGGTAGAGCTGATACATCGAATGGACGCCCAACCAGCGGAACGGCTCCGGCYCCCAGCGCCGCACTTTGCGGTTGACCCAGGGCAGCCGAGTCAGCTCGGTGTTCTCGCCGAGCACCAGATCGGTCAGCGTGCGTCCGGAAAGATTGGAGCTCGACACGCCGAGCCCGACATAGCCGCCGGCCCAGCCGATGCGCGTCGCGGGATCGAGGCCGACCGTCGTGCACCAGTCGCGCGGCACGCCGAGCACGCCGCACCAGGCGTGATCGATGCGGCACCCCGCCGTCTGTGGCAGAAGCGTCGTCAGGATCGTGTGCAGCTGGTCGATCGTCGCCTGCTGCGTCTGGCCGTTGACGTCGGTGCGCGAGCCGTAGCGGTAGGGCACGCCGCGCCCGCCCATGGTGATGCGCCCCTCACGCGTGCGCTGGGCATAGCAATAGGCATGCGCGGCATTGCCAAGCAGCTCGTGCCCCTCCCAGCCGATCCTGCGCCAGAGTTCTTCCGACAGCGGCTCGGTGACGATCTGCGCGCTGTTGAGCGCCAGCCATGTCCGCTCCTCGCCAGGGATGCCGGCCGTGAACCCTTCCGTCGCCCGGATGATGGTTTCGGCCCGCACCGTGCCGCGGTCCGTGGTCACAAGGCCCTTGGCGATGGATGTCACGGTCGTCTTCTCGTGGATCGAAACGCCGAGACGCTCGACCGCCGCCGCCAGCCCTCGCACCAACTTGGCCGGCTGCACGCGCGCCTGGCCGTGGATGACGAAGCCGCCCATGACGTTGCGGATGTCGATGCGCGCCCGGGTCGCCTCGGCGTCGAGCAGCTCGATGCGTTCGGGATCGGCGTCCCAGGAGCGGATCGTCTCGCATTCCTCGCGCACGCGTTCCAGCTGCGCCGGATTGGTGGCGACCGTCAGATTGTCGACGCGGCGGATGTCGGCATCGATGCCCTCTTCCGTCGCCACCCGGATCACCTCGTCGACGCAGCCTGCCATCGCCTTCTGCATGGCGGTGACGCCTTGCCGGGTCGAGGTCTTGAGATATTTCTCGCGCGACCAGYCGAAGCCGCCCGACAGCCAGCCGCCATTGCGCCCCGACGCGCCGAAGCCCGCGAACTCGCGTTCAAGCAACACGATGCGCAGCGATGGTTTGGCCTTCTTCAGGTAGTAGGCGGTCCAAAGCCCGGTATAGCCGGCGCCGACGATCGCGACATCCGCCTCGATGTCGCCCGGCAAAGGCGGACGCGGCGCGGGGATATGCCCCAGATCCGCGTACCAGAACGAGATATCGCCGTTGCGCTTGACTTGCATGGGGTGGCTTCCAAGAATGACGTCTTATTGGCCGGGCTGTCGTTCGGGTCAACCTTCGCCCGACAGGTCGCGGCGCGCCTTGTCGAGCTCTTCGGCGTAACGGCGCATCAGATGGCTTTCGGTGAGCAGGCCGAGAACGATGCGCTCGTCGAAGTCCTCGACCACCGCCAGTTCTTCGGCCCCGGTGCGCTGGAAGGTCTCGGCCGCGGTCTGGACGTTCATAGAAGGCACCAGCACCGCGTCCTTGAATTGGGCCAGCGCGCTCACCGGCGTATCGCCGTCGGAGCGATCGCTGTGCAGTTCCGGCACCAGAAGCATGCCGACATATTGGTCGGCTTGCTCGACGGCGATGACGCGCTGTCCGGAGCCGAGCGGGACCTCCTTGCGGAATTCGGCGAGCGTGGTCGAGGCAGGGATGGTGCGGACATCCTTGCGCATCATCGAGCCGACGGTGAGGCTGCGCATCCAGCCGACGTCATGGGCGCTGCGGATCGTCTCGCCGCGCAGATGGAAGCGCCAGGTCGAGAAGGAGTAGCCGAAGGTCTCGCGCACCAGGATGGCCGACATGATCGAGGCCGCCAGCACGACGCCGGTGAGCGTCAGGTCGCGGGTCGATTCCAACGCCAGGAACGTCATGGTCAGCGGACCGCCGACGACGCCGACCGCAAGCGAGGTCATGCCGACGACGGCGGCGACCGCCGGATCGATGCCGGCCGACGGCGCGGTCATCGCCATGACGCCGGCGAAGACCTTGCCGAGCAGCGCTCCAAGGAACAGCGAGGCGAAGAACAAGCCGCCGCGGAAGCCGGAGCCGAGCGAGATGGCCGAGGCCGCCAGCTTCAGCACGAAGACGCTCGCCACCACCGGCAGCGCGTAGTTCATGGCGAACTCGCGGTGCAGCGCGCCGTGGCCKCTGGAGAGCACTTGCGGCGTGACCAGCCCGAGCAGGCCGACGAAGATGCCGCCGATGAAGGGCCTGACCGACGCGTCGACCGACAATCGCACGAAGACGCGCTCGATAATGCTCACCAGATGCATGATGGCGATCGAGGCCGCTCCGCCGAGCAGTCCCAGAAGCAGGAACGGCACATATTCGCTGGCGGTCAGATTCGGCAAACCCGACAATTCCAGCGGGAACGGCACGCCGCCGAACATTTCCGCCGTTAGCGAGGCGCAGATCGCTGCCGTCATCACCGGCGCCACGTTGGCGACGGAGTAGATGCCGATGACCAGTTCGAAACCGTAGAAGGCGCCGGTCAGCGGCGCGTCGAAGGCGGCGGCGATCGCGCCGGCAGCACCGCAGCCGACCAGGACGCGCACATCATTGCGGCGCAGGTGGAAGGCGCGGGCAAGCCGGGAAGCAATGCCGGAACCGATCTGCGTGTAGCCGGCTTCCAAGCCGACCGAGGCGCCGAAGCCGCTGGAGATCATCGTTTGCGCCACGATGATGAAGGTATCGGTGAGCGACATGCGCCCGCCATAGAGCGCGTTGGCCTCGATCGGGTCGACTGGCGTGCGGAACTTGCGCTTTCTGAGCCAGATGACGGAAAGGCCGAGCAGCAGGCCGCCGATCGCCGGGTACATCGCCTGCGTCGGATCGGCGAGCGAGAACATCGCCGAAAGCCGCCCGCCCGGCTGCACGTCGAACAGCAGCCAGTGCATGGCTTGCACCAGCCCGCTCATGCCGGTGACCAGCGCGCCCGCGATGGCGCCGACCATGCCGGCCATCAGCACGATCACGATGCCGCGCGCCTCGAGCACGGGGATCGAGCTGATCAGCACCGCGCGAAGCCGGCGAGCGTAGACTTGTGGGTCGTTTCTGGCAGGCAACGGAACGGCTCGCCGGTATGCGAAAGGAAAACAGCTGCCGTGCCTGATACGCGCGGCGGCTATGCGTGGCAACCGCAATGCCGACCGCTTGTRGCGCCATTTTGGCGTTGCGCGAATTAGCCTTAAACAAGACTTGTCGTACGACCGAGGAGATAGACTTAGTCAGGTACGGGAATGGTGAGAGGGCCGCAATCATCTTCCGCGACGAAGATCACCAGCAGCTCGGCCGGCTCGGTGGCGCTGGCGTTCTCGGCGAAAGAATGGATCGCGCCAGGCGGTTCGWACCAGGTCTGGCCCTGAGTGTAGGTCACCGCCGGACTGCCTTCCATCTGCGAGCGCAGCGCTCCCTTGATGWCGAAGGCCGTGACGGAGCCCGGATGACGGTGTCGCGGCGTGTAGGCATTGGGCGGGAATTCGACCAGCGCCGTGGTGATCGAATGCCCAGGAACATTCGGCAGTTTTTCGCAGGACAGCGGCTTCACCGTGGTGGTCGGACGCGCCGCCACCCCTTCCCCCGCATCGGCTCCCATCATGTGGATATGCGCGTCCATTCCACCTGCGGCGGTGATTGCCCTGTTGTTCTGGACAAGGGCCATGCCAAGCAACCCGGCAGCGATGGCGACGACGCCGAGCAGCGTAAGGCTGCGTGAAGAAACGTCTTCGATCATGACAGCAACTCCTTTCATCCGGCTAGGCGAAAGCCAGCATGCCAGCCTAGTTCGGCGACGGCCTTGTCGGTCGTGATCCGGCCGTTCGGCTCCGCGACATTGAACGCGCCCTGCGTTCCATGCTCGACGGCAAGCAGCGCCGCATAAGCGGCGGCGTCGACATGGACGGCCGGCTCCGCGGCGGTTTCCGTGCCGGTGCCTGGACCGTAGAGATGGCCGTAGCGCAGCACGATGCCGGTGATCGGCGAGGCGCCGAGCACATGTTTCTCCAGCGCGATGACGCCGCCGACGCTGACGGCGCGGCCGCCTTCCGCACCACTGTCCAGCGGATCCGTCTCGGCATGCGGCTCTGCGCCCGGCGCATAGACCCAGGCGATGCTCTGCGCGATCAGCCGCTTGGCCCCGGCAGCCTTCGCCGCTTCGACGAGGTTGCGGGTTCCTTCGTCACGGATGCGGGCGTTGCGGGTGGTTGCCTCAGCCATCTTAGACGGATCGAGCCCTGCCGGCAGGTCTGTGAGCTGATGAATGACGATCTCGGGCCTGGCTGCCACGACCGCCGCGCGCAGCGCGTTGGCATCGAACACGTCGACCACCACCGGATCGGCGCCGAGCGCGCGAAGGTCCTCGGCTCTTGCCGCCTGGCGCGTCGTCGCCGTCACCTGATGCCCGGCAGCCACCAGTTGCGGCACCAGCCGGCGGCCGATCGCGCCCGAGGCGCCCGCAAGAAAAATACGATAGCCCATCGTCTTTCGTCCCTTGATGCGGTAATATCAGAGCACGAACAACATATAAGAGTACTGATATCATGCGCAAGAGGAATCCCTCCATTCCGTCCGCCGGTGAAGGCAAGCGCGGCGAGCAAGGCTATCTGGGCTATCTGCTGCGACAGGCGGCTGGCGCCTATCGCCTGAAGGTGGAGCGGACGCTGGATGAATTCGGCGTGACGCAGGCGCAGTTCGCGGCCCTCACCATGATCTCGGCCTATCCCGGCCTGTCCAACGCCGACCTGGCCCGGCTGGCCGTGCTGACGCCGCAGACGGTGAGCGTGATCGTCGGCAATCTGGAAAAGGCCGGCTCCCTCGTCCGTCGGCCACACGCCGTCCACGGCCGCATCCAGCACCTCGACCTTTCGGACAGCGGCCGCGCCCTGCTGAAGAAGTGCCGGGAACGCGTCTACAAGCTCGAAGGCGAGCTGACCGCCGGCCTCTCCGCCGAGGAGGAACGCGCCGTGCGGCGCTGGCTGGTCGCCGTCGCGACGACGGACGCAGCAAAGGCCTGAAAACCCACTTCGCCACTCTCCCACCTTCGCGCAAGCTTGGAGGATTACGGTCGAGGGYCTGCCCTATGCGTGGCGGGTCTTGATTTGGGGACGACATGGCGATCAGCGAAACACTCCCGTCCGGCCTGGTGGCGAAGAACGGCCGCGACGTCTTTTTCGCGCTGGGCATCGTCGTCATCCTGGCGGTGCTGTTCCTGCCGATCCCGGCATTCCTCATCGATATCGGCCTCGCTTTCTCGATCGCGCTTTCGGTGCTGATCCTGATGGTGGCGCTGTGGATCCAGCGGCCGCTCGATTTCTCGTCCTTCCCGACAGTGCTGCTGATCGCAACCATGCTGCGGCTATCGCTCAACATCGCCACCACGCGCATGATCCTGTCGCATGGCAATGAGGGCACGCATGCCGCCGGCTATGTCATCTCCGGCTTCTCCAAGCTGGTGATGTCGAGCGACTTCGTCATCGGCCTCATCGTCTTCATGATCCTGATCGTGGTGAACTTCATCGTCATCACCAAGGGCGCCACCCGTATCGCCGAAGTCGGCGCGCGCTTCACCCTCGACGCCATCCCCGGCAAGCAGATGTCGATCGACGCCGACCTTTCCGCCGGCATGATCGACGAGAAGACGGCGCAGTTGCGTCGCCGCGAGCTGGAAGAGGAATCCTCCTTCTTCGGCTCGATGGACGGCGCCTCGAAATTCGTGCGCGGCGACGCCATCGCCGGCCTCATCATCACGGCCATCAACATCGTCGGCGGCATCGCCATCGGCTATCTGCGCCACGGCATGGGCCTTGGCCAGGCGGCCGACGTCTTCATCAAGCTGTCGGTCGGCGACGGCCTCGTCACCCAGATCCCGGCCCTCATCGTTTCGCTCGCCGCCGGCATGCTCGTCTCCAAGGGCGGCACGCGCGGCTCGGCCAACCAGGCGGTGTTCGGGCAGCTCGGCGCGCACCCGCGCGCGCTCTATGTCGCGGCCTCGCTGCTGGTCATCCTCGGCCTGATGCCCGGCCTGCCGCTGTTCCCCTTCTTCGCGCTCGCCGGCGGCATGGCCGGCCTCGGCTACATCATCCCGCTGCGCCAAAGCCGCGAGCGCGCTGCCGCCGAGGCCCTGAAGACGCAGGAGAAGGCCAACAAGGTCGAGGAGGAGAAGAACTCGGTCAAGGCCTCGCTGGTCACCGCGGAGATCGAGCTGCTGATCGGCAAGCAGCTTTCGACCAGGCTGATGGTGGCGCATCAGGAGCTGGTGTTCCGCATGTCGAAGATGCGCAAAAAATTCGCCCAGCAATACGGCTTCGTCGTGCCGGAGGTGCGCGTCGCCGACGACTTCGCCATTCCGCCGAAAAGCTACCAGATCAAGGTGCACGGCACGGTCGTCGCCGAATACCAGATGCGCGTCGGCGAGATCATGGTGCTGCTCGGCACGCGCGGCGTGCCGGAGATCCCCGGCGAGGAAATCCGCGAGCCGGCTTTCGGCATGCGCGCCTATTCGGTGCTCGAAACCTTCGCCGAGGATCTGAAGCGCGAGAACTTCACCTTCGCCGACAACATGTCGGTGCTGCTCACGCATCTCTCCGAGGTGATCCGCAACAATCTGCCGCAGCTCCTGTCCTACAAGGACATGAAGGCGCTCCTCGAACGGCTCGACCCCGAATACCGCAAGCTCGCCGACGAGATCTGCACCTCGCACATCTCCTACCCCGGCCTGCAGGCCGTGCTGAAGCTGCTGCTCGCCGAGCGCGTCTCGATCCGCAACCTGCATCTGATCATCGAGGCCATCGCCGAGATCGCGCCGCATGTGCGCCGCACAGAGCAGATCGTCGAGCATGTCCGCATCCGGATGGCGCAGCAGATCTGCGGCGACCTTTCCGAAGGCGGCATGCTCAAGGTGCTGCGCCTGGGCAACCGTTGGGACCTCGCCTTCCACCAGAGCCTCAAGCGCGACGCCAAAGGCGAGGTGCGCGAGTTCGACATCGATCCGCGCCAGCTCGAGGAATTCGGCCAGGACGCCACAAAGGCGATCCGCAAGCATCTCGAGGCCGGCGAGCGCTTCGTGCTCGTCACCGCGCCCGACGCGCGTCCCTATGTGCGCATGATCATCGAGCGGCTGTTCACGACGCTTCCCGTTCTCAGCCATGTCGAGATCGCCAAGGGCGTCGAGATCAAGGTGCTCGGAACGATCTCGTGAACGCGCTCTCGCAAGGCGTCGTCATCGCCRCCTTCCTCGCCTTCTGCCGCATCGGCGCCTGCTTCATGCTGATGCCGGGCCTGTCCAGCGCCCGTGTGCCGATCCAGATCCGGCTGTTCGTCTCGGTGGCCGCGACCGGCGGTCTGCTCGCCTTCCTGTGGGACCGCATCTACCCCTTCGTCGATCCGCGTCCGCAGGTGCTCGCGCCGATGATCGTCTCCGAGCTGCTGGTCGGCGGGCTGATCGGGGCCATGACCAGGCTCTACATGGAGGCGCTGCGCTTCATGGGCTCGGCCATTGCCATGCTGATCGGCTATGGCGGCTCGGGCGGCCCGGCGATCGAGGAGCCCGAGCCGCAGGCGGCGCTTGCCGCCATCATCTCGTTCTCGGCGCTGCTTCTGCTTTTCGTCTTCGATTTCGACCACGAGATCGTCAAGGCGCTCGTCGCCTCCTACCAGGTCGCCCCGGTCAACGTGTTCTTCAACCCGCAGGCGGCCCTCGTCGACGTCACCGACACCGTGTCGGACGCCTTCTTCCTGGTCATCCGGCTCGGCAGCCCGTTCGTCGCCTATGCCATCCTGGTCAATCTGACGATCGGCTTCGTCAACAAGCTGACGCCGCAAATCCCGGTCTATTTCATCTCGCTGCCCTTCGTCATCGCCGGCGGCATGATCATCTTCTATTTCGCCGTCGGCACGCTGCTGTCGCTGTTCGTCGACGGCTTCGTCGACCTCACGCTGGCGCGGTAGCCATGACCACGCGCAAAGACCGCCTGAAGAAGCTGGTCAAGGTCCAGGAGCAGTTGAAAGCGCTGCACGAGACCCGCCATGCAGGCTTCCTCGCCGCAGCCGTCAAGGCCGAAGCGGAGGCCAAGGAGTTGATCGAGCGCTTCGACACCGATAAATCGCTCGCCGGCCTCTTTCCCGCGCTCTACCACAAGCGCATCACCGACGCGCTCGGCCGGCAGCAACAGAACCTCGAAAATGCGCGCCAGGAAGCCGCGCTGATCGCCACCGCGACGGCGCGCACCAACATGATCGAGCGCGCCTACAAGGATGTTCGCCGCCGCGACGAGCGCGAGCGCTCCGACCGCGAGCGGCTCGACCTGATCACGCAAAAGCGAACTTCCGACGGCTAACCTTCGCAAGCCTGCCACAAGCTTGTTCAGTCATTGTGCGGATAACAAAACCGGCAAAAGGCGGACTTTCTTGGCCATTTCCCCACCCAGCGACATCGTCATGGACGTTGCCCGCGCAGCGGAGCCGGCCGATGTCGAGGCCGCGCGGGCGGCGCTCCTCAGGCGCGCGGGTAGTGCGCCTGGCGCTTTCTCCCTCGATCCATCCGCAACGGTCGATGCCGGTTCCGTGCTCTCGCGCGCCACGGCCGACAAGGCGGAAGCCGCTAACCCCGCGAAGAAGTTCCAGCGCTTCGAGGCGATGGTGCTGACGACCTTCATCCAGAACATGATGCCCAAGGACACCGAGGGCGTTTACGGCAAGGGCCTGGCCGGCGACATGTGGAAGTCGCAGCTTGCCGAAAAGGTGGCCGATGTCATGGCCGCGCATGGCGGCATCGGCATCGCCCGGTCGATGCTTGCCGACCACTATCTCGACGGCAAGCACAAGGTGCCGGTCGGCCCGGTTGCCGGCGGACCGCAGAAAACCGAGATCGACCAGCAGACCCGGCTTTCGACCTCGATGGTCGAGGAGCTTGAGCGCAAGGCCGCACGGTCGATGACCGGCGACGACACAACCATAAAAACGGACATCAAGATCTAGGGACCTACATGGCCGACCAAACGGACCTTTCCAACCTTCCCGCGCGCACCAACGCAATGGAGGCGCCCGCCGCCGCACGACCCGGCAACCTCGCCGCCATCATCGGCCGCATCGAGGAAGTCGTGGACGAGGAGACCGCTGGTATCCGCAGCGGAACGGCCTATGACCTCAAGGCCTCGAACGCGCGCAAGAGCCGGTACCTCTACGAGCTCAACCGCGCCTTGAAGGGCGCCAATGAGATCGAATTCCTCGAGCAGCATAAGGAAGGCCTGGTGCGGCTGCGCCAGAAGCTGGCGAAGAACGAAGCGGCGATCCTTGCCCATCTCAACGCGGTCAACGAGGTCGCCACGCTTCTGAGGAACGCCATCCAGCGCGCCGATACCGACGGCACCTATTCGGCCGGCGAGTTCGGCATGGCGCGGGCATGATTGAGATGATCGGGGCGCAAGGAAAGACCCGGTGATAAAATTCATCGCCGCCGCGCTGTGGATTTGCGCCGTGACGCTCGGCGCGGTCTTCTATTCCTTCCAGGCTGCAGGCCAGCGCGGCGCGGCCGAACCGCCGAAGCCGATGCTGGGCGGCCTCGACTACGTCAAGACCGACATGATCTCGGTGCCGCTGCTGCGCGACGGCTCGATCGACGGCTATTTCCTCACCAAGCTCGTCTATACGGTGGAACCGGCAGAGATAAAGAAGCTGTCGGTCCCCGCGCAGGCGCTGATGACCGACCAGGTCTATTCCTACCTCTATTCCAACCCGCAGATCGATTTCACCAAGAAGGGATCGATCGATCTCGACGCCTTCCGCAAGTCGATCCGCGACACCATCAACACACGCGTCGGCGTCGAGCTGGTGCACGAGGTGCTGATCGATCAGGTCAACTTCCTCTCCAAGGACGATATCCGCGACAACGCGCTTCGCCGCCGCAGGAATGCCGGCGAAACGGCGGCGGCGATGACCAAGGCGTTCAAGACCGCGCCGGAGCATTGACGGCCTAGCCGTCGGAGACATGGCACAGCTCTCCAAGCGATATGACGCAGGGTGACCGCGTTGACGTTTACGTCAACCCGAAGCTATATGCGCCGTGATGGGCGGCCGCTTAGGCGTGGCGCGCCTACCTCGCCCAGCGGCCAAGCGCCGGTGCGCGTCAACGCAACCAACGAGGAGAACCGCCATGGGCGTTCAGGAGATTGCCGACAAGATCAAGTCGCGCGTGGCCAGCGCCGGCTTTGAGCATTCGGTCAAGTTCGACACCGGCAGCGACGGCGTCATCGTCATCGACGGCGCGACCGTCTCGACCACCGACGCGCCGACCGACTGCACCATCAAGCTCTCGCTCGACGATCTGGATTCGCTGATCGCCGGCGACCTCAACCCGACCATGGCCTTCATGGCCGGCAAGCTGAAGGTCGAAGGCGACATGACGGTCGCCATGGCGCTCAGCCAGCTGCTCGGCTGATCGTTCGCAAAAAACAACGCCGCCCATCGGGCGGCGTTGTTTTTTGTCGAATAGTAGACGTCACGCCACGAAGCCCGGCGCCTGTCCCTTGATCTTGCGGCCGGCGGCCTTGATCGTGCCCTTGGCGCCGGCCAGAGCACCTTCCCTCAGTTCCAGCGCCAGAAGCCGATGCCGCTCATAGGGGCCAGGCATGGCGAGCGCCCCGGTGCGGTCGGCCGAGAAGCCGAACCGCCCGTAATAGGGCGCGTCGCCGACGAGCAGGATCGCGCCGTGGCCGAGCCGCTCGGCCTCGGCGACCGCGTGCCGCATCAGCGCCGAGCCGATGCCGCCGCTCTTCAAGCCCGGCTCGACCGCGAGAGGGCCGAGCAGCAGCGCGGCCGGACCGCCCTCGCCCAGCCTCACATCCCACAGCCGCACCGTGCCGACGACCGCGCCCGAGGCATCGCGGGCGACGAAGGCCAAGCCTTCCGAAGGCCGGCGGCCGCGCCGCAGCTTCTCGGACGGCTTCTTCTTGCGCTTCGGCCCCATGGCACGATCGAGTAGCGCTTCGCGCGCCGCGACGTCGCCAGCGCCTTCGCCAAGGATGACGAAAGCCGGCGCCTGGGCGGCCCCCTCGTCCGGCGCGCTGCGCGAGCCAGCCTGTGCCCTGAGGGCAAGGGAGGGCGCGAACGCATTTTCAGGCGAAGTGGAAACCGGTTCGCCGTAAGAAAATGCGCCAAGAAGCACTGCCGTCGAGCCATTCTCCCCCGCGGAGAAAAGCTCAGCCGACGGTCCGGACGAGGGGGCAATTTCGGTGGCCACCATGGCCGATTTGGTCAGGTATTCCATGTCCGCGATCCTTCACGAGCGGAGATCTGTTCCACAAGCGAGCCCGGGCGGGCGACATCATCGCCCGCGCCGGATGATCTGAGCGGTCCTTGCGAACCGGTCAGATCACGTAGGATCGGAGAGGCTCGAAGCCGTTGAAGGCGACCGCCGAATAGGTGGTCGTGTAGGCGCCGGTGCCTTCGATCAGCACCTCGTCGCCGATGGTCAGCGACAAGGGCAGCGGATAAGGCGTCTTCTCGTACATCACGTCGGCCGAATCGCAGGTCGGGCCGGCGAGCACGCAAGGCGCGGTCTCCGAACCGTCATGGCGGGTGACCAGCGGATAGCGGATCGCCTCGTCCATGGTCTCGGCGAGACCGCCGAACTTGCCGATGTCGAGGAACACCCAGCGCACATTGTCGTTGTCGGCCTTCTTCGAGATCAGCACGACTTCCGACTTGATGACGCCGGCATTGCCGACCATGCCGCGGCCAGGCTCGATGATCGTCTCGGGCAGCGCGTTGCCGAAATGCTTGCGCAGCGCCGAGAAGATCGCCTGGCCGTAGGCCTGCGCCACCGGCACGTCCTTCAGGTAACGGGTCGGGAAACCGCCGCCCATATTGACCATCTTCAAGACGATGCCTTCCTCGGCGAGCGTCGCGAACACCTTCTTGGCGTCGCCCAGCGCGCGGTCCCAGGCCGACAGGTCGGTCTGCTGCGAGCCGACATGGAACGACACGCCATAGGCGTCGAGGCCGAGGCCCCTGGCATGGCGCAGCACGTCGACGGCCATCGCCGGCACGCAGCCGAACTTACGCGACAGCGGCCACTCGGCGCCTTCGCCGTCGGTCAGCACACGGCAGAACACGCGCGAGCCGGGAGCGACACGGGCGATCTTCTCGACCTCCTCGACGCAGTCCACGGCGTAGAGGCGGATGCCGAGCTGGTAGGCGCGTGCGATGTCACGCTCCTTCTTGATGGTGTTGCCGAAGGAAATGCGATCGGCCGGCGCGCCGGCATCCATCGCCATCTCGACCTCGGCAACCGATGCGGTGTCGAAGGACGAGCCCATCGCAGCAAGGAGGCGCAGGATTTCCGGCGCCGGGTTTGCTTTCACCGCATAGTAGATCTTGGAATCGGGCAACGCCTTCTCGAAGGCGCGGAAATTGTCGCGCACGACATCGAGGTCGACGACGAGGCAGGGACCGTTCGGACGTCGGGTGGCGAGGAAGTCAAGGATGCGCTGGGTGGCCATCGGGGTCTCTCCATCACGCCTTTCGGCGCGCACAAGGGTGCGGACGCGAGCTGTCGGCCTCGCGAACACGCGATCAAACAAAGGCGGGACGTCAAATCCATGGAACCAGCCGGTGGAGACCCCGGAACCATGAAATGCCGTCTCGCGGCGATGAACCTTGGCCTTGCCCGGCCTCGGTTCGCTTTGTCTGCCTTGGCTTGGATGGGAGAACCCCGTCCGCACTGCCGGCAATGAAGGTGTGCCTCTTTAGTAACCCCGGTCTTTGGACGACCGGAAGAGAACCAGAAAGGCCCGCACCGTCGTTGCTTCAAGGTGTCCTCGGTCTTGTGGTTGGCCACTGACCGACTGGAGGGGTTGGCTCCAGTTACCTTACCGATTGCCCTCACCATTCGAGGATCGGCGGACACCCACAGGCACGTGCGACTTTGGGCAAGCGCGATATAGGAGCGAAGGGTTTCACAATCAATAAAAATCGTAAGCGCAGGTTGTAAAATTTCTGGCATCGAACAATGTTTGTCGCACCGTATCCGGAAATCGAACGATGCCAGGAACTCAAGGACCGCTGAACGCCTTCCTCGATCTGCGCCAAATGCCTGTGGCGAATGCGGAATTGGGCCCGCTCGCCGGTCTGCGCCTGGCCGTCAAGGACATCTATGACGTCGCGGGTTACCGCACCGGCTGCGGCAATCCGCAGAAATTCGAGGAGGCGCATGCCGCCTCGCGCACGGCCGAAGCGGTGCAGACGATTCTCGATGCCGGCGCGCGATTCGTCGGCAAGACCCAGACCGACGAGCTGGCCTTCTCGCTGTTCGGCCAGAACGCGCATTTCCCCTTCCCGGTCAATCCCGCCGCGCCCGACCGCGTCACCGGCGGTTCGTCCTCCGGCTCGGCTGCCGCGGTCGCCGGCGGACTGGCGAACATCGCCACCGGCTCCGACACCGGCGGCTCGATCCGCGCGCCGGCGAGTTTCTGCGGCCTGATCGGGCTGCGCACCACTCATGGCCGCATCTCGCTCGACGGCGCGATGAAGCTGGCATCGAGCTTCGACACGTTCGGCTGGTTCGCCGACGACATCGAGACCTATGAGGCGGTCGGCAAGCTTTTGCTCGGTCGCGATCCGCAACAGCACCCGCTCAACCGCCCGCTGTCGATCCGCTGGCTGGACGCCTTCGTGACGGGTCCGGCGGAAGCCGCCGAATATCAGCGCATGAAGGCGCTGGCCGCCGCCGTCATCGGCCAGCCCGCGGAGACCGAATACGCCTTCGCCTCGTTCCCCGACGAGCTTTACTGGTGCTTCCGCCGCTTGCAGGCCTTCGAAGCCTGGCGCGAGCATGGCCCCTGGATCTCGGCCGGCGGCCGCCTCAGTCCGGGGGTCGAGGAGCGTTTCGGCTTCGGCCGCACAATAGATGCCAAAACTGCCGCCACCGAAGCGGCGCGGCGGCTGGCTTTCCGGGCTGAGCTTGGCGCCCTGCTCGGCAACAACGGCTTTCTGGTCCTGCCTACCGTTCCAGGCGCGGCGCCGCTTGCCGCCAGCACGCCCGAACAGTTCCAGGTCTATCGCGAAAGGGCGCTGCATCTTTTGTGCCTTTCCGGGCTTTCGGGCTTTCCGCAGATCACCTTGCCGATCGGCGCGATAGACGGCGCGCCCTTCGGCCTTTCGCTGCTCGGGCCTTCCGGCAGCGACGTTGCCCTGATACGGCTCGGCCGCAGGATTCTCGACGCGGCACGAAAGGTCTGACCATGGATACATTGACCCGCATGCGCGCCTTCATCGACGTGGTCGAAGCGGAAGGCTTTTCGGCCGCGGCGCGCAAGATCGGCCGCTCCAAGGCGCTGTTGTCGAAATATGTGCGCGAGCTGGAGGACGAGCTCGGCGCGCTGCTCTTGAACCGCACCACGCGGCAATTCTCGCTGACCGAAGCCGGCCACACCTATTATCAGCGCGCGTCCGAGATCGTGCGCGAGGTCGACAGCCTCGCCGAGGCGGTGCGCCAGTCTTCCGGCGACGTCCGCGGCAGGATCAAGCTGTCGGCGGCCCGCACCTTCGCCGACGCGCCGATCGGCCAGTCGCTGGTCGACTTCGCCAGGCAGCATCCCGACATCGTGCTCGACATCCATCTCGACGACCGCTTCGTCGACCTTGTCGAGGAAGGCTTCGACCTTGCCGTGCGCATCTCGCGGCTGGAGAACTCCTCGCTGATCGCCCGGCGGCTGGCGCCGTTCTCGGTCAGGCTTTGCGCTTCGCCGGAGCTGATCGCCAAGCATGGCGCGCCGACGCGGCCGCAGGATCTCGCCAACATGCCCTGCATCGTCGACACCAATGGCCGCTCGCTGGCCAACTGGCGCTTCAAGGGCGAAGGCGAGGAATCCATCAGCGTCGCCGTGTCGGGCCCGATCGAGGTCAACAGCCCGATCGTGGCGAGAGCCGCCGCGCTCTCCGGCCTGGGCTTCGCCATGCTGCCGGATTTCATCGCCGCCCCCGACGTCGCGTCCGGCAAGCTGGTCACAGCGCTCGACGACCGCCTCCTGGCCGGCACCGGCATCTTCGCCGTCTACCCGCACCGCCGCTATCTGCCGGCCAAGGTAAGGGTCTTCGTCGACTTCCTGGTGCACTGGTTCAGGACGCGCGACACCGCCTGATGCCTGTCGCCTCGACGCCCGCAGCGGCGCGCATCAAAGTGAAGCTGAGGCATGTCGCCCAAAAGTGCGCAGCGGTTTTGGGCGAACGACATGCATCGAAACCAAGCGCGTCCCAATTTCGCCCGCTTTATGTCAACCCTCGGGCTTGCTCCCGAAGTCAATGGAATCGCGGCACGGAATGCATCTGAAACGGCAAGCAACCATGCTGGCTTCGGCCCTTGCGGCCACATTGGCCTCGGTCGAGCAGGCTGAAGTCCATCCGCATGTCTTCGCCGAAGCCCGGCTCGACGTCATCCTCAGCCAGGATCACCAAAGTGTGACGGCGCTGCGCCACCTTTGGCGCTTCGACGATTTGTTTTCGAGTACAGTGATGATGGAGTTCGACAAGAACTCCGATCTGAAACTTGACGACAAAGAGCTCAAGGAAGTGGCCGACACCGTCCATTCCTCGCTGGCTGAGTTCAACTACTTTCAGCTCGTCACCCAGGACGGCAAGGACGTGCCCATGGTGCCGCCGCCGCATCTGATGGCGAATTTCGACAACGACCAGCTGATCATCCTGTTCGAGTCGCAGCCGAAGACGCCGATCAAGCTCGCCGGCAAGATCGACATCGGCGTCTACGATCCGACCTTCTACACCGCGATCGACTTCACCGACGACGCCAACATGACCGTCGAAGGCCTGCCCTCGACATGCACCAAGAAGGTCATCCGGCCGGATCCGGACGAGGCGATCAAGGAAAACCAGAAGACCCTGACGGACGCGTTCTTCAACGATCCGACAGGCACCGACATGAGCAAGATCTTCGCCACCAAGCTCGAGTTGAACTGCCCGCCGGAAGGATGATTTGGTGATGAGACCCTCTCTGCGCGCAAGCAGGTTCCGCAAAAGTGTCGCACGGTTTTGCGATTGGAACCTGCGACAAGCAAGGGAATCCAGGCGGATATTCGTGGGACATCCCACGAATATCCGCCTGGCTCTCGGCCTCTTGGCAGCCGCCTTGATGGCGACCCATCTGTCGGGCGTGGCCCATGCCCAGAGCTCGCTCGGCATCGGCACCAATGACGGCATGGCGCCGACCACTACGGGTCCGTTCGCCCATATCCTGATGTGGATCAATCTCAGGCAGCAGGAATTCTACCATTCGCTGGCCGCCGCCATGAAGGCGATGCGCCAGGACGGCAGCAAGTTGTGGCTGCTGATCGGCCTGTCCTTCGCCTATGGCATCTTCCACGCCGCCGGCCCCGGCCACGGCAAGGCGGTGATCTCGTCCTACATGGTCGCCAACGAAGTGGCGCTGCGGCGCGGCATCCTGCTTTCCTTCGTCTCGGCGCTGCTGCAGGGCCTGACGGCGGTGGTCGTCATGATGCTTGCCTATTTCGTGCTGCGGGGCACCGCGATCTCGATGACCGACGCGGCCTGGTTCCTGGAAATCTCCAGCTTCGTGCTGGTGACGCTGTTCGGTGCCTGGCTTTTGTGGCGCAAGCTTGGTCCGTCGATCCTGCGCCTGTTCGGCAGGACGCCCGCTTACAGCCTGTCGGCTGCCCATGCGGGCCATTCGCATGCGGGACACGCGCATACCCATTCGCACGCAGGCCATTCCCACGCACATGCGCACGCCGCGCACTCCCTGCACGTGCATGACGATCATGATCATCATGATCATTCGCATGCGCACGCCCATGATCATGGCGCGCATGACCATCACGCCGCGCACGGCCACGCCCATCACGACCATGGCCCGGGCGAAGTCTGCGAGACCTGCGGCCATTCGCACGCGCCGGATCCGGCGATGCTGTCGGGCGACCGCTTCGACTGGAAGACAGCCTGGTCGGCGGTGGCCGCCGTCGGCATCCGCCCCTGCTCCGGCGCGCTGATCGTGCTGAGCTTCGCGTTGCTCAACGGACTGTGGCTAGGCGGGTTGCTGTCGGTGCTGGCGATGTCGATCGGCACCGCGATCACCGTCTCGGCGCTGGCGACGATCGCCGTGACGGCCAAGAACTGGGCGGTCTACTTCGCCGGCGACGGACGCATCGGCAACCGTATCCATTCGATCGTCGAGATCGGCGGGGCCGCCTTCATCTTCCTGGTCGGACTGCTGCTTCTGTCGGCCAGCCTGTCGGGCGGCGTCTGAACTCTATCAGGCGATCTTTCCGTCCAGCTCGTCCTCGATATGGGCAAGGATGATCTCGTCGAAATTCTTCTCGGCGGCAAAGCCTAGTTCCCTCGCCCGCCTCGCCTCGAAGCGCGTCGGCCAGCCTTTGACGATCGCCCATATGGTCTCGTCGGACTGCTCGCGGATCCGCCTCGCCACCTCGGCGCCGGCAATACGCTCCAGCGCCTCGATCTGCTCGCCGACGGTCACGGCGACGCCCGGCATCGTGAGGTTGCGGCGCGGACCGACCTTGTCGCCGTCGATTTCGGCCGCATGGATGAGGAAATTCACCGCCGAGCGCGGGCTGGCATGGGTGTGCAGCACCGAGCGCGGCACCGGCAGGATCGCCTCCTGCCCGGCGAGCGGCTCGCGGATGATGCCGGAGAAGAAGCCCGACGCCGCCTTGTTCGGCTTGCCGGGGCGCACGCAGATCGTCGGCAGGCGAATGCCGATGCCGTCGAAGAAGCCGCGCCGCGTGTAATCGGCGAGCAGCGCTTCGCTCATCTGCTTCTGCGTGCCGTATGAGGTGAGCGGCGTCGGATGGAACTCGTCCGGGATGACGTCCGGGAACGGCGCGCCGAACACGGCGATCGACGAGGTGAAGACAAGGCGCGGCGCGAACGCCGCCAGCCGCACGGCGTCGAACAACGCGCGCGTGCCGTCGAGATTGACGCGGTAGCCCAGATCGAAATTGGCTTCCGCCTCGCCCGACACGATGCCCGCCAGGTGGAAGATCACGTCCGGGCGCGGAGCCACGAGGGCCGCCATGGCGCCGGGCGCGGAAAGATCGCCGGTGTGAATCGAGACATCGACGCCGGCGAGCGCCGGCGTCTGCGGCGCCACGATGTCGTGCAGGTCGAGCGCCGTTATCTTTTGCCCGCGCAGCATGCCGTCCTTGGCGAGCCGCGCGACAAGCTTGCGGCCGACCATGCCGGCCGCGCCCGTGATTAGAATTCTCATCTTCAGAGACCTTTCTTGCGCTGGCTGCGTCCGCGCAGCCACAGGACGACGAACAGCCCGACCATGAAGATCGCGGCGATGGCGGCCGCCAGCACCGTCGACACCTTGCCGGCGGCCAGCATGATGGCCGGCAGGAAATAGGCGGCGAGACCGAACAGCAGCAATATCACCGCCGCGGCGATCGCCGCGTTTTTTGTGTCACGGTCCATCAGCGGGCGGTCCTCATTTCGAGGCTGTTCGGTTTCATCGTCACGGCGGGATCAGTGATAATGCCGGCGATCGGCAGGCGCGCCATGCGCGTGATCGTGATCATGGTGATGGTCATGCTCGTCATGGCTGTCGGCGCATTGTCCGAATTCGGGCTCGACCGTGGCATGCTCGATGCCGTGCTTGATCGCAAGCCGCTTCTTGATGGCGCTCACCGCGATATGCGGATCGACGCCGTCGTTCAGGCAGGCATGCAGCGTCGCCATGTTGGAGGTCCCGTCGAGCGACCAGACATGCATGTGATGCACCTCGCGCACCCCCTTGACCGCGCTTTCGATGTCCTTGGCGATCACATCGCGGTCGAGGCTTGCCGGCACGCCTTCGAGCAGGACATGGGCCGCCTCGCGCATCAGCGACCACGCCGTCGACAGGATCAGCAGCGACACCAGCACCGACAGGATCGGATCGATCGGCGTCCAGCCGGTTGCCAGGATGATGAGGGCTGCCGCGATTGCCGCGGCCGAGCCGAGCAGGTCGCCCAGCACATGCAGGATGGCGCCGCGCATGTTGAGGCTCTCGCGGTCTCCGCCATGCAGCACGAAGAAGGAGGCGATGTTGACCAACAGGCCGGCCACCGCCACCACCAGCATCGGCCCGCCCAGCACCGGCGACGGGTGCATCAATCGCCCCCAGGCCTCGTAGACGATCCAGAGCGCGATGACGAAGATGGCAATGCCGTTGGTGTAGGCGACCAGCGTCTTCACCCGGGCGAAGCCATAGGTGAGCCGGCCGGTGGCCGGACGCCCCGCCAGGTGGAAGGCATACCAGGCAAGGCCGAGCGCGATCGAATCGGCGAGCATATGGCCAGCATCCGCGAGCAGCGCCAGCGAGCCGGTGAGCAGGCCGCCGAGCGCCTCGGCGACCATGAAGCCAGCAGTCAGGCAGGCCGCGATCAGGACCCGCTTCTTGTCGGTCGAACCATGCACATGGCCGGCGCCATGGCTGTGACCGGCCGGGCCATGATCGTGCGAAGCGTGGTCATGCGCCATTGCCGAACTCCTGTCTGACCTTGCCGGCAAGCGGTTTCCGCTTCCAGAGATCGTGGTCTACGCACCGAAGTCGGCGCGAAAATCCTCAAGGCGCCGCTTCTGGCCGCCTTCGCTATCGAAATTCGCCGGATCGAGCCAGCCTTCATAGGCTTTGCGCAAGGCCGGCCACTCCTTGTCGATGATCGAATACCACGCCGTATCGCGGTTTTCACCCTTGACCACAAGGTGCTGGCGGAAGATGCCTTCGAACTTGAAGCCGAAGCGCTCGGCGGCGCGCTTGGAAGGCTCGTTGCGGTTGTTGCATTTCCACTCGTAGCGGCGGTAGCCGAGATCGTCGAAAAGATATTTCGCGAACAGGAACTGCGCCTCGGTCGCCGCCGGCTTGCGCGAGATCAGCGGACCCCAATAGATGTTGCCGATTTCGCCGACGCCGTTGTTGGCGTCGATGCGCATCAGCGTCTGGCGTCCGGCGATCTTGCCGCTCGCCTTGTCGATGACGGTGAAGAACAGCGGATCCTCGCTGGCTTCGGCCTTATCGAGCCAGGGCTGGAAGGCGGCGCGAGTTTCCGGCGGGTAGTCGGGCAGCCAGGCGAAACGTCCGCCGGCATCGGAAACCGAGGAGGCCTCGTAGAGGCCGTCGCCATGCTTTGCCGCGCTCAGCGGTTCCAGCCTGACGGTGCGTCCCTCGATCGCCTTGCGTTCCGGCCGCGGGCGCGGCTGCCATTTCTTCAGATCTTCCGACACCGGCCACTCCAATCCGTTGACTTTTCCCGGCGGACGGTCACAAAAACGCTCGCTCACAGAAAGAACCACAGGGACGGGAAAAATGCTCCACACGATCGCGGCCTTCGACCGGCTTGGCGAGGAAAACGCTTTCGCGGTGCTGGCGAGGGCCACCGCGCTTGCCCATCAGGGCCGCGACATCATCAACCTCGGCATCGGCCAGCCCGACTTCAAGACGCCGCAGCACATCGTCGAGGCGGCGATCAAGGCGCTGCGCGACGGCCACCACGGCTACACGCCGGCAAACGGCCTCTTGGCCACCCGCGAGGCTGTCGTGCGCCGCACGCTGACCACCACCGGCGTCGAGGTGTCGCCCGAGAATGTGATGATCCTGCCCGGCGGCAAGCCGACCATGTTCGCCGCGATCCTGATGTTCGGCGAGGCGGGCACCGAGATCCTCTACCCCGATCCCGGCTTTCCGATCTACCGCTCGATGATCGAGTTCACCGGCGCCACGCCGGTGCCGGTGCCGATCCGCGAGGAGAACGGCTTTGCCTTCTCGGCCGACGAGACGCTGGCGCTGATCACGCCGAAGACCAGGCTGCTGATCCTCAACTCGCCCGCCAATCCAACCGGTGGCGTCACCCCGCGGGCCGAGATCGAGAAGCTGGTCAAGGGCTTGGAGAAGCACCCTCAGGTCGCCATCCTGTCGGACGAGATCTACGACGTCATGACCTATGACGGCGAGACCCACTGCTCGCTGCTCAACTTCCCCGAGATCCGCGACAGGCTGATCGTGCTCAACGGCTGGTCGAAGACCTGGGCGATGACCGGCTGGCGCATGGGCTGGTCGATCTGGCCGAACGGCGACAGGGGCGCCCATCTCTACGACAAGGTGCGCAAGCTGGCGGTGAACTGCTGGTCTTGCGTCAACGCGCCGAGCCAGTTTGCCGGCATCGCCGCGATCGACGGCCCGCAGGACGACGTCGAGAAGATGATGCGCGCCTTCGACAACCGCAGGAAGATCGTGGTCGAGGGGCTGAACGCGCTGCCCGGCATCTCCTGCGTCACGCCGAAGGGCGCCTTCTACGCCTTCCCCAACGTCTCGAAGACGGGTTGGAAGGCCAAGAAGCTCGCCTCGGCGCTGCTGGAGGACGYCGGCGTGGCGCTGATCGGCGGGCCGGATTTCGGCGTTCTCGGCGAAGGCTATATCCGGCTTTCCTACGCCAATTCCGAGGAGAACATCCTGCGCGCGCTGGAGCGGATCGAGGCGTTTCTGAAGAAGTGAACCGTCAGGCGCTTACCCGCGCCCGACAAACGGCATTTTCGTCGCCATCACCGTCATGAACAGCACGTTGGCGTCGAGCGGCAGGCTAGCCATATGCAGCACCGCATCGGCGACGCGCTGCACGTCCATCACCGCTTCGGCGGCGATCGAGCCGTTGGCCTGCGGCACGCCGACGGTCATCGGCTGCGCCATCTCGGTCAGCGCGTTGCCGATGTCGATCTGCCCACAGGCGATGTCGAAGGGCCGGCCGTCGAGCGCCAGAGTCCTGGTGAGCCCGGTGATCGCGTGCTTGGTCGCCGTATAGGGCGCTGAGCCCGGGCGCGGCGCATAGGCCGACACCGAGCCGTTGTTGATGATGCGACCGCCCATCGGCTTCTGCCGTCGCATGGCGCCGAAGGCCGCGCGAGCGCACAGGAACGAGCCGGTGAGGTTGACGCCGACGACATCGTTCCAGACCTCGACCGGGATCTCGTCGATCAGCGTCGACTTGTAGCCCATGCCGGCATTGTTGAAGAGCAGGTCGACGCGGCCGAAGGCCTCGAGCACGGTCTCGAACATGTCGTCGACCTCCTCGGCCTTGCTGATGTCACAGGCGACGGCCAATGCCTTGGCCTGCGTCTTGCCCGCATCGGCGATCGCCTCTTCCAGCATCGTCTTGCGGCGGCCGCAGAACACCGTGTTCCAGCCCGCCTGGAGCAGCGCCGTGGCGACGCTCTTGCCGATGCCGGTGCCGGCGCCGGTAACGATGGCGGTCTTCTCTGCTATGGCTGTCATCGCCGTCCTCCCGGTTTGCCTGGAAGACGTGGCATCGCAAATGCCGTGGATCATGGCAAGCCGCTATTGGCGACAAACAAGAGGCCAACAAAAAGGGCGGTCATTGGCGACCGCCCCGATCTGAACCGCGCTTGGGAGGAGGAAAAGCCGGTCCGACTGATTAGAATGATGCGCTTGCTGAGTTAACGAAACATTAACGACCAGCAGGGCGGTGCGCAGCGGCGTTTACCAACATGATTCACCACGGCGAATTAGGCGCGTTGCCCGCCGGCACCTTTGCCGCCGAGACAGTCGCCTCGACATGATCGACCAGCGCGTCCGGCAGGCCGAGCCGGCCGGCGAGCAGGTCGAGATAGCCGCGCTCGGCGCGCGTGTCGGGATCGATCGTCAGTCGCGAGGCGGTGTAGAGCTCGAGCTTCTGCGCATCGGTCTTGGCGCCGGCGACCAGCGTGTCGAGATCGAGCGGGCTTTCGAGCTCGGCAAGCAGGAATTTTTCCGCTTCCGCGCCGATGCCGGCGAGCTTGAGCTTGTCGGCGATCTTCTTGCGTTCGTCGTCGTCGACATGGCCGTCGGCCTTGGCCGCCGAGATCATCGCCCTGACCAGCGTCAGCGTGAACTCGGCCTCGCCTTGCGGCGCCTGCGCGGGATCGAAAGCAGTATCGGCCGGTGGCGGCAGCAGCTCCGGCTCGCCGGATGCCGGCGCCTGCGCGGGTTCATTGCCGGCCTTGTAATTCTGGTAGGCCTTGTAGGCGAGGCCGCCGATCGCCGCCAGGCCGCCGAGCTTGATGGCCGCGCCCGTCACCTGCCGTCCAGTGCCGGTGCCGAGCAGCACGGCGGCAAGCGCGCCGGCGGCCAGCGGATTGTCCTTCGCCATCTGTACCGCCTGCCCCGCCTTGTCGCGGACGGTCGAGCCCGTGCCGGGAATTTGCGAGCCGAGAAGGTCGTCGAGCAGCTTCTTGGGGTCGAGCATCAATGCCTCCAGAATTGGCCCGGCCAAATGCGCGCGGGCAAGGTTTCGGACCGGCAAGACGTAGGCCCCGCACATCAACATTACAATGATGGGGGACATTACAAGACGGGGCCGCTTTTCGGTTGCGGGGCCGGCCGCTCTAATTGCCGATATGACGCTTGCCACCGCGTGCTTGCGCCAGTTCCACCTGGCGATGGCGTTCGGCATAGCGCTCGCGATCCGCATCGGACCGCGCCTCGAAGCAATGCGGGCATGAAACGCCGATCGCGTATCTCGGCGACAGCCGGTCCTCGACCGTCAGCGGATGGCGGCAGGCGCGGCAGAGCTCCGCTTCGCCCTCGGTCAGGCCATGCGAGACGGACACCCGCTCGTCGAACACAAAACATTCGCCTTGCCAGAGGCTGTCTTCGGCCGGCACGTCCTCCAGATATTTCAGGATGCCGCCCTTGAGATGGAAGACATTTTTGAGGCCGAGCGACTTCACATAGGCCGTCGCCTTCTCGCAGCGAATGCCGCCGGTGCAGAACATCGCCACCTTGCGGCCTTCAAGCTCCTCGCGGTGCTCTTCGATCCAGGCCGGGAACTCGCGGAAGCTACTGGTCTTGGGATCGATCGCGCCCCTGAAAGTGCCAAGCGAGACTTCGTAGGCGTTGCGCGTGTCGACGACGACGGTATCGGCATCCGAGATCAGCGCATTCCAGTCGGCCGGCGCGACATAGGTGCCGGCGCTGGTCGCCGGGTCGATGTCCTCGACGCCCATGGTGACGATCTCGCGTTTCAGCCGCACCTTCATGCGGTGGAACGGCATCTCGGCGGCGCCGCTGTATTTGACTTCCAGCCCGGCAAGACCTTCGATGGCCCGCAGATGGTCCACGAGCGCGGCAATCGCTTCCTCGCTGCCGGCGACGGTGCCGTTGATGCCTTCACGCGCCAGAAGCAGCGTGCCCTTGATGCCGTGCCCGCAGCAGAAGGCTGCGAGCGGCGCGCGCAAGGCCTCGTATCCGTCGAGCCGGGCAAATTTATAGAGCGCGGCGACACGGACGGGCTGAATTTCCTTGGCTATTGTCATGGCTATGCCACTAGACCGTGGTGAAAGCCGTTTCAAGGCAAAGCAGGAAGGGCGGTCAGGTGCGCGGCATCGCGACACGCCGAGCTTCGTGGACTTGGATCAACCCTTCTGCTAATCGGTTTAAAATGATCGAAATGGAGACCAGCATGACCAGCATGACCGAAAAGCTCCTGTCGCTCCTCAACGGTCAGCCGGTTATCCCGGTGCTCAAGATCGCCAGTGTCGCCGATGCCGTGCCGCTCGCCCGCGCGCTTTCGCGCGGCGGCTTGAGGGCCATCGAGATCACTTTGCGCACGGCCGATGCGTTGGAGGCGATTCGCCGCGTCGCGGCCGAAGTCGAGGAAGCGGTCGTCGGCGCCGGCACCATCCTCGACGCCAGGCAGTTCGATGAGGCAGCCAGCGCCGGCTCGAAATTCATCGTCAGCCCCGGCATTACCAGCCAGCTTCTCGACGCGGCCAAGGACAGCCCCGTGCCGCTTTTGCCCGGCGCCATCACGCCCGGCGAGATCATGGCCGCGCGCGAAGCCGGCCTTCGCTTCCTGAAGTTCTTCCCGGCCGAGCAGTCCGGCGGCATCGCGTCGCTGAAGGCTTTCGCCTCGCCGTTGGCCGACGTGAAATTCTGCCCGACCGGCGGCATAACGGCCAAGAACGCCGCCGACTATCTGAGCCTGCCCAACGTGATCTGCGTCGGCGGCTCGTGGGTGGCGCCCGACGATCTCATCAAGGCCGGCAGGTGGGACGAGATCGAAGCGCTGGCGCGTGAGGCGAGCAAGCTCAAGAAGTAATCCGTGCTTGCTTACCAGGGCAGCGGGCCGTTCTCATCGAAATAGCCGCCCGTCGGCCCGCCGGGCTCCAGCGTCGCCAGCCGCACGATGATCTCGGCCGCCTGCTGCACCGTGCGGCCGCCTCTGTGCGCATTGAGATCCGTCGCGGTGTAGCCGGGCGCGGCGGCATTGACCATGATGCCGCGTGGCGCGAGTTCCCTGGCGAAGGCGAGTGTTACGGCGTTGAGCGCGGTCTTGGAGCTGCCATAGCCCATGACATTGGGCGACTGGCTGTTGCCGGACGCGCGCGCCAGCGATCCGAGATAGCTGCTCACCATGACGATGCGGGAAGCGGGGGATGCCGCGAGCAGCGGCAGGAACGCCTGGGTGACCCGCACTGGGCCGAAGACGTTGACGTCGTAGGTGGCTTTCATGTCCGCGACATCCTCGCGGCTCGGCGGCCGCTCATAGCGGCCATCCGGGCCTAGCGCCTCGACATAGCCGGGCGCGATGCCGGCATTGTTGACCAGCACGTCCAGGCTGGGAGTCTGCGCCGCGACGGCTTTGGCCGCCGCCGCCACGCTGCCGTCGCTGGCGACGTCGAGTGCGAGCCACTCGACGTCCAGCCCCTCGGTGCGCAGCGCTTGCGCCGCTGCTTCGCCGCGCTCGGCGTCGCGCGCCCCGAGCCAAACCTTATAATCCAATGCCGCCAGCCGCCGGGCGGTCTCAAAGCCGATGCCCTTGTTGGCGCCGGTCACCAGCGCATTCTTTCGCGTCGTCATGTCCATGTCTCCTGTTCGGTGAACCTAGAGATGACGTGAACCGGCTCGCTTCGCGCGCCAAAAGCTCTCAGCCTCTTGCCTGATCCTTGCAGTTGGGTGCCCGCTTGGTTGCCTGGCCGCCATGGATCGGCAATGCTGAAAGCGATGAACGACGCGCTTCAGGAACTGATCTCGATCGCCGGCCGCCATGCGAATGGGCGGCGGACGAAGACGGCCATTCCCCGCGTCACGATCGGCCGCAGCGAGGTTCCGACGCCGCCGCTGCCCGAGCTTTGCCAGCCGACCACGCTGTTCGTCCTGCAGGGAACCAAAACGGTGCTGATCGGCGACCGTACGCTCGCCTACAGCGCCGGCAGCTATTTCGTCTATGCGGTCGAGACACCCGCCACCAGCCAGTTGATCGAGGCGAGCGCCGCGCGGCCTTACATGGCCATCGCCTTCGCGCTCGATACCGAGTTGATCGCCGGCCTGCTCATCGACCACAAGCCGGCGATCGATGACGATAGCTTCGTGACCAATCAGGTTGATGACCTGCTGCTCGACGCATGGCGCCGGATGCTGCGGCTGCTCGACAGGCCGGCGGAGATTCCGGTTCTTGCGCCCATGCTGGAACGGGAGATCGCATTCAGGCTGTTGCAAGGCCCGCAAGGCGAGAAGCTGCGCCAGCTCGCGCGCGCCGACGGCCGCCTTTCGCAGATCCGCCGCGCCACCGCTTGGATCCGCGCGCATTACAACGAGCCGATCGATGTGACGCAATTGGCCGAGCTGTCGCATATGAGCAATGCCGCCTTTCATCGCCACTTCAAGGCGGCGACGGCGATGAGCCCGATCCAGTATCAGAAGCAGCTTCGCCTGCTCGAAGCGCGCCATCTGCTGATCGCGCAACCAGGCAGCGCCGCGCAGGTTGCTTTCACCGTCGGCTACGAAAGCGCTTCCCAGTTCAGCCGCGAATATGCCCGCCAGTTCGGATTGCCGCCTGCGCGCGACGCCGCGCGGCTTCTGGCCAAGGGCGAAGCGGCCACGCTGGAAGTTGACTGAGCACCAAAGCGCGCCGCGATCCTCTTAAACCGGCCGGCTTGCGCCGACCGGGGCAGTCTTGAAACGCAACTATCTGCAGACCCTGACCTTCTCGACCACCTTGTGATGGTGACGCCAATGCGTCACCAGCTTGGTCGCGCAATGGTGCTTTCCGGTCTTGACGATCACGGTTTCGGCTTGCGAGGGAGCGACTACAGCCGATGCCGCAGCCAGCGCCAGAACTGACGCCAATACAATCTTCTTCATGAATATCCTCAGTTTGGAACGAGCCCGTTTTAACCCATCATTGGGCTCGGCGTTCCAACTTCACGGTAAGTTCAGCCTGGCGTGAACATGCACACACGAAACGCCGGTTCGGACATTGCCAAGTCTGGTTCCCGCTCATGGATTCGAACCACGATTCACGCCTTCAAAGGGCGCTGTCCTACCATTAGACGAAGCGGGAAGACCGGCTGGTCAAAACGGGCGGCGCATGCCGCGAAAGACAAAAGCCGCGCTGGCGGACCAACGCGGCTTTGCGGTGGTCACGCTGGCTCGCCTATTTCGTTTGGAAGCGCGCGACCGAGAGGAACTTCACCGCATTGCCGGTGAAACGGCTTGCGTCCGGCACCTGGCCATCCGCCTGGAAGCCGGCCGTGTACACCTCGCTCGGCGGCGTATGCACGATGTTGTAGGCATAGCGCGGCGCCGTCGTCGGGTCGGAAACCGAGGCGATGTTGACGCCGCTGCCCAGCGCCCAGCGCGCGGCCTGCGGCGGCGTCGCCACCACCATGGCCTTGGGTCCTGGCTTCAGGTCGTGGGCGGACGCCCTGGCTTCCTTGGCCGTCGTCTTCACACCGCCGCCGATCGCCTGCGCGGGATCGGTCCCGGCCGGCAGGGCGGCGATGGCTTTGCGCGGCGAGGCCGCATCGACGCCTGACGGATCGTTGAAGGCGGAGCGAGGCTCCGGTTCGGTCAGCGACGCCAGCTGATATTCGGCGCCGCCGCCGTCGACCCCGACGGTCGCATTGGCCTGTTCGAGGACAGCCTTGACCTCATCCTGCTTGCCGGGCTGCGGCCGGGCGGTCGGCAGCACGGAGAACGCGTCGGTCGCGCTCTTGTCCTGCGAAGCCGTTTCGGCCAGCGCCAGAAGGACGTTCTTGTCCTTCGGCGCAAGTTCCGCCGGCGTCGAGCGGTCGGGGCGCCAGGTCGGCAGCGGGATGTTGTTGACCGCCACCTGCGCCGGATCGGTGCTCGCGGCCTCGGCGGCGCTGGCGGCGCCGAACGGAACCTTGTCCGGCACCGGCGCCTGTGCCGTCGAAACCGCCTGCTCCGTCGTCGCCGAGGCGTCGGCCGTGGCGAACGGCACGTTCTGCGGCGTCTGCTGGCCGACATCGACCTTCGGACGCGGCGCGAAGTCGGGCAGCGGAACTTCCTTGGGCGGCAGCGCGGCAATGATCGTCTCGGGCGTATCCTGCTCCGGCTGCTGCGAATCGTCGGCGCTGTCATCCGCGATCTGCGGGATGTTGGCGCGCTTGGCATCCTTCGGCGAAACGATCGCGATACCCGGAAGATTGCTGGTGCGGGCCGTGGCGGCGCTCGCGACCTGAACCTGCTTCACAGTCTTCTGCTGCGGCGCCGGGGCGCTGTCGTCGGCCTCGTCGTCGGCTTCGTCGGCGCCGCCGCCGCGGAACCAGGCGAACAGGCCGCCGGACCGCTTGGTCGAGCCACCGGCGCTGGCCAGTTCGATATTGGGCGTGCCGGCGCCCTTACGCGCCTGATAAGCGGCCATCGCCTGCTCATAGCCAGGCAGCGGCCTGCCGTCGCTCGGCACATGCAGCGTCTTGCCGTTCGGGAACAGGCTAACCAGCTCCTGGCGGCTGATGCCCGGCCAATGGCGCACATTGCCGACATCCATATGCACGAAGGGCGAGCCGGAGGTCGGGTAATAGCCGACGCCGCCGCCCTGCATCTTGAGGCCGATGTTGCGCAGCTTCTTCAGCGGCACGCCGGGGATGTAGAAGTCCATCGCCTTGCCCAGCATGTGCTGGCTCTTCTCGGCGACGCCGCGGCTGCGCGAGCGCAGCATCGCGTTGGTCGACGGCGAGCGATAGCCGCAGACGACCTGGATATAGTCGGTGGCTCCGCTTTCGCGATAGGCTTCCCAGACGAGGTCGAGCAGCCGCGGATCCATCTTGGTCGGCTCGTTGCGCCGCCAGTCGCGCAGGATGATGTTGATCTTGCGCAGGCCTTCCGGATCGTAGCGGCCATTGCGCTTGTAGACGATCTCGGCCTTCTCATGCGTGTGCAGGTGATAGAGCTTGAGCGTGCGCACCTCAGCCCTGGCGCCCGGCATCGTCGCGGACAGGAACCCGGCGGCCAAAATCACGAACGTCAGCCACCTCGGCCAGACGCTCATGTGAAAATGCCGCCCGTTTTTGTGTCGTTCGATTTTGTTCAAATCAAATGGCTTTCAGGCTGCCGTTTGTCCCCGGATTTGACCAAACGGATGCGTGGTGTTCACATCCGAATATCGATCCTAATGGTTAATCATCGTTTATTGAAGCCGAAATGCGGTAACACCGTGGCGATATCCCGTCAAAAATGATGCACAGCATTTCGTGGTAAACCGCTGGTTTAGATCAAGAATCCGGCCTCGGCCAGAACACGATCTGTTACCGTTAGCGTTAATGCGTGATCCTCGGCAACGCCAACCGCTGAAAACCCAGGATTTTCCTGTCAAAAGCGACAATTTGACTCGGATTTTAGGCGGGCAGGCTGGCTCGGAGCTTGCCTGTCACGAGGCGAGCCGGTCGACGCGACCCGCTTCGGGATCAATGCCATATTCCTTCAACTTGCGGTAGAGCGTCGAGCGGCCGATACCCAACCGGCGGGCGACCTCGCTCATCTGGCCGTTGTAATGGTCGATCGCGAGCTTGATCATCTCGAGCTCGACATCGGCCAGCGCCCGCACATTGCCGCGCTCGTCGAGCGCCCGAAGCGTTCCGAAGCGCGGCTGCGGCCTGGCCGGCGCCTCGCCGTCGGACACGCCAGCCCCGGTCGCATCGGCAACGGTCTCGTCCGTTTGCCGGGTCGCGTCCGCAATCGTTTCGGCGATGGCGGATGCCGGCTCCGCTCCGAGATTGACGGTGCCTTCCACCTGCGCCCGGATCTGCGGAAACTCCTCCTCGGTCAGCACATCGCCCTCGGCAAGCACCGACGCCCGGAAGACCGCATTCTCCAGCTGGCGGATGTTGCCGGGCCAGTCATAGGCCTGCAGCATCGCAAGCGCCGTGGCCGATATGCCGGCAAGGCGGCGGCGTGGATCGGCCGGAGCGACCTTTTCCATGAAATGGCGGACAAGATAGGGAATGTCGTCGCGGCGGTCGCGCAGCGGCGGCACGAAGATCGGGTAGACGTTCAGCCGGTAGAACAGGTCCTCGCGGAACTTGCCGTCCTTGACCTGCTGTAGAAGGTTGCGGTGCGTAGCCGAGATCAGGCGGATATCGACCTTGACGGTCGAGCGGCCGCCGACCGGATCGACCTCGCCTTCCTGCACGGCGCGCAAGAGCTTGACCTGGACGTCGAGCGGCAGATCGCCGATTTCGTCGAGGAACAGCGTGCCGGAATTCGCCTCGACGAATTTGCCGGTGTGCTTCTCCGTTGCGCCGGTGAAGGAGCCCTTCTCGTGGCCGAACAGGATCGATTCGACGAGATTATCCGGGATGGCGCCGCAATTGACGGTGACGAAGGGCTTCGAGCGGCGGTGGCCGCTGCCCTGGATGGCGCGCGCCACCAGCTCCTTGCCGACGCCGGACTCGCCTTCGATCAGGATCGGGATGTTGGAGGCCGCCGCTTTCTGCCCGAGGCGTATCACCCGGTCCATCGCCGGGCTGCGCGTGATCATGTCCTTGAAGGTGAGATGGCCGCCGCCGCGTCGCCGCGAGGCGCGCTTCATCTCGTCCTCGACGGCTTCCACCTTGAGCGCGTTGGAGATCGCGGTCTGGAGGCGGTCGGGCGACGCCGGCTTGACGACGAAATCGRAGGCGCCGTGCCGCATCGCCGAAACGACCGTCTCGATGCCGCCCTGCGCCGTCTGGACGATGACGGGAACGTCGATGGCGCGCTCGCGCATCGCCTTCAGCACGCCGATGCCGTCGAGGCCGGGCATGACGAGGTCGAGGATGACGACGGAGACCTCGCGCGCGTTCGGCCCGTCGAGCACGTCGAGACCGGCCTCGCCGCTATCCGTGACGATCGCGGTGTGGCCGAACTTGGTCAACGCGGCCTCGACAAGCCTGCGCTGCACCGGATCGTCATCGACTATGAGTATGGAACCTGTCATGACTGTTTGAGTTGTCCGCCCGAGAAATCCCATGGATCATCTTGGCACAGGGTTCTAAATAAGGTTTCAAAAAACCCGGTGAACGAATTCCTTAGGATTTGACCGGCTTCTCCTTTCCCTTTGATTCTGGCCCGTTGGTTCAAAAGAGGTATCGCTGATGCGCATGATGTTTGGTCGGCGGCTTGCGGCGCCAGCGTCCGGCCAGGGTGCCGCAGGGCTTGGCGACCTGCCGGAGTGGAATCTCGCCGATCTCTATTCCGGCATGGAAGCGCCCGAGTTGAAGCGCGACATCGCCAAGGCGGCCAGCGACGCCGTCGCCTTCGAGACCCGCTGGAAAGGCACGCTGGCCGCGGAAGCCGGGCGCGGCGGCGCCGGCCGGCTGGGCGAGGCGCTGCAAACCTACGAGGCGCTCGAGGAGCTGATCGGCCGCATCGTCTCCTATGCCGGCCTCGTCTACGCCGGCAACACCGCCGATCCGCAGCGCGCCAAGCTCTATGGCGACGTCCAGGAGAAGATGACGGATGCCAGCGCGCATCTTCTGTTCTTCGCGCTCGAGCTCAACCTGATCGACGACGCGGCGATCGAAAGCGCTTTGGCCGCCGACAAGGCCTTCGGCCACTACCGGCCCTGGGTGCTCGACCTCAGGAAGGACAAGCCCTACCAGCTCGAGGACCGTGTCGAGCAGCTGTTCCACGAAAAGTCGGTGACCGGACGCGGCGCCTGGAACCGCCTGTTCGACGAGACGATGACCGACCTGCGCTTCGACGTCGACGGCGAGGAGCTGACGCTGGAGCCGGCGCTCAACCGGTTGCAGGATGCCAATGGCGAGGTCCGCCGCCGCGCCTCCGAGGCGCTCGCCGCCACGTTCCGCAAGAACCTGCGCACCTTCACCCTCATCACCAATACTTTGGCCAAGGACAAGGAAATCTCCGACCGCTGGCGCGGCTTCCAGGACATCGCCGACTCGCGCCACCTCGCCAACCGCGTCGAGCGCGAGGTGGTCGACGCGCTGGCGGCGGCCGTGCGCGAGGCCTATCCGCGGCTGTCGCATCGCTATTACGCGATGAAGGCGCGCTGGCTCGGCATGGAGGTGATGAACCACTGGGACCGCAACGCGCCGCTGCCGGAGACGCCGCAGGCGGTGATCAGCTGGGACGACGCCAGGGACACCGTGCTCTCCGCCTACCAGCGCTTCTCGCCCGACATGGCCGAAATCGCCCGCGGCTTTTTCGATCGCAGATGGATCGACGCGCCGGTCAGGCCGGGTAAGTCGCCCGGCGCCTTCGCCCATCCGACGGTGCCGTCGGCGCATCCTTACGTGCTGCTCAACTACATGGGCAAGCCGCGCGATGTGATGACGCTGGCGCATGAGCTCGGCCATGGCGTGCACCAGGTGTTGGCCGCCGGCCAGGGCGCGCTGATGGCCTCGACGCCGCTGACGCTGGCCGAGACCGCCTCCGTCTTCGGCGAGATGCTGACCTTCCGCTCGCTGCTCGAGCAGACCGGAGACAAACGCGAGCGCAAGGCCATGCTCGCCCAGAAGGTCGAGGACATGATCAACACCGTCGTGCGCCAGATCGCCTTCTATGAGTTCGAGCGCAAGGTGCATGCCGAGCGAAAGAACGGAGAACTGACCTCGGACAGGCTCGGCGAATTCTGGCTGGAAGTGCAGGCCGAGAGCCTGGGACCGGCAATCAAGCTGCGTGAGGGCTATGAGGTCTTCTGGACCTACATCCCGCATTTCATCCACTCGCCTTTCTACGTCTATGCCTATGCCTTCGGCGATTGCCTGGTGAACTCGCTCTACGCCGTCTACCAGAACGCCGAGCGCGGCTTTCAGGAGAAGTATTTCGAGATGCTGCGCGCCGGCGGCACGAAGCATCACTCCGAGCTTCTGGCGCCCTTTGGCCTGGACGCCACCGATCCCGCTTTCTGGCAGATCGGCCTTGGCGTGATCGGTTCGCTGATCGACGAGTTGGAGGCGCTCGACAATTGACGACAGCAACGACGCGCACATCGGTCGCAATAATTTAGCCGATACGCATATTAGCAAAGATCTATTCTTGCCCTAAATAGCTGTTCTTGAATAATTCTCCGGCACATTTTTCAACTAGCTTTCGACAAGCCATATGATAGCGTCCGGCTTCAAGCTCAGCCGGACGCATCGCGTAGGCCAGAGATGGCTGGTCGCGGCGCCACGGCGAATGCGATAATGGCCGTCGGCTCCGGACAAGGCCGAACGCCGATGGCTCGATTGAAGCCGGCGGTCCCGCCAACCACGGAACCTTTGACGATCCTTGGCGTGBGCTCGCCTCCCGGGCCTCGGCCGACAGATCGGACTGGAGAGGGAAATGAGCACTTTCTTCTACATGCTCCTGGCGTTCGTTGTGGGTATCCTGGTTGGCTGGTTCATCTGGGGCCGCCTGCGCGGCGAACTCGACAGCCTGCGTGACGATCTCGACCGCACACGAAGCGAGCGCGACAGGCTGCGCGCCGACAGTGATCGCTTGAAGGGCGAGCTCGACGCCTGCGGCCGTGCCCGCGCCGATCTCGAAAGCCGGCTGCGCGACGCGCCTTCCGCCAAGGGCGGCGCCGACAAGGCCGCCACGCCGGCTCCGGCGGCGCTGATGTCGACCCCCGCGACCGCGACATCGGCGGCAAAGGCCGCTCCGGCGAAGTCGGCCGCCGCGAAGAAGCCAGCGGCAACGAAGACTGCAGCCAAAACCGCCGCGCCCAAGAAGGCGGCGGCGCCCGCGGCCAGGAAAGCCGCCGCGCCGCAGGCCGCGGCCGGCAAGGCAGACAATCTGCGCCGCCTCATCGGCATCGGCCCGGTCAACGAAAGACTGCTCAAGGGCCTCGGCGTCACCACCTATGCCCAGATCGCCGCCTGGACCGAGGCCGACGTGAAGCGCGTCGAGGAAGTGCTCAATTTCGACGGCCGCATCGCGCGCGAAAAATGGATCGAGCAGGCGAAATTGCTGGCCGCCGGCAACGAGGCCGAATTCGCCAGGCAGTTTCCGACGGCTGGCACCGCAAATAACACTTGAACATCTCGCCGGCGTCTCAGCATCGGAGGTTGGCCAGACATCCGTCAATTCGTCATCCTATGGCGTAGCGAGGAGCGAAGCGACGCAGCGCAGACCATAGGATCCATTCCGTTACCTACGAGCGTTGCAGCGGTGCAGAAAGGTCTTCGTTCTGCACCGCCTTTATCCTTCGCGCGAGGTCACGGAATGGATCCTCGGGTCTACGCGTCCGCTTCGCTCCCGCTCCGCCCGTGGATGACGAAGGTTTGAGCGTTTCCGCCAATCCCTGCATTAGCTCACAGCTAGCGAACAACTTCCGCGCCAACTGGACGCCTTTGCGCCGCCCGACGCCGCTCTCTCGATTGCGCCTCGCCGGCCCCCCATATAGAGCGGTCGACTTAGAGCAATTTCGGGAAAAGTGTGTAGCGGTTTTCCGTTCGAAATTGCGCCAAACAAAGAGATTGTCCGCTTCCAAGGCTCATGTCCCTGCCCGCAGCCATTTTCCGCAACGACGCGACCGCTCGTCAGTTGGTCTTCGGCCAACCGCGCGAGATCATCGCCGCCAACGATGCGGAAGAGTTCCCCCCCGCGCTTGAAAGGGCCCAGGCTGCTTCCGATGCCGGCAAATGGCTGGCCGGCTATTTCTCCTACGAAGCCGGCTACCTGCTCGAGCCGAAGCTGGTGCCGCTGCTGCCCGAAGGCCGCCGCGCGCCGTTGGTCTGCCTTGGCGTCTTCGATGCGCCCGTCGAGCAGGCCGTGCCGCAAATGCAGGCGCCCGCCAGCAACGGCCCGATCTTCGACGCCAGGGCGACATGGTCCGCCGAGGACTATGCCGGCCRCTTCGCGCGCCTCCACAACCACATCCGCAAGGGCGACTGCTACCAGGGCAACCTCACCTTCCCGGTCCGTGCGCAATGGTCCGGCGATCCGCTTGCTGCCTTCGACGCGTTGACGGAACGCCAGCCGGTCAAGTATGGCGCGTTGGTCTCGCTCGGCGATCCGGTCGTGCTGTCGCGCTCGCCCGAATTGTTCTTCGAGATCGATGCCGGCGGCATGATCGAGACGCACCCGATGAAGGGCACCGCGCCGCGCGGCGCGACCAAGGCGGAAGATGCGCGGCTGAAGGCCTTCCTGCGCAACGACGAGAAGAACCAGGCCGAGAACCGGATGATCGTCGACCTTTTGCGCAACGACATCTCGCTGATCAGCGAGGTCGGCACGCTGGACGTGCCGGAACTGTTCCGCATCGAGACCTACCCGACGGTGCATCAGATGGTGAGCCGCGTGCGGGCGAAGCTTCTGCCCGGTATCGGCATCCGCCAGGTCTTCGCCGCGCTCTTCCCTTGCGGCTCGATCACCGGCGCGCCGAAGATCCGCGCCATGGAAATCCTGCATGAGCTGGAAGATGCGCCGCGCGACGTCTATTGCGGCGCCATCGGCTGGATCGCGCCGGGCGGCAGGATGCGTTTTTCGGTGGCGATCCGCACCATCTCGCTCTTTGCCGACGGCGAGGCCGTCTACAATGTCGGCGGCGGCGTCGTCTTCGATTCCACCGCCGAGGAGGAGTATCGGGAGTGTCTGTTGAAAGCGCGCTTCGCGACGGGAACGGTGCCGGCTTCGAGCTGATCGAGACCATGCGCTGGGAGCCCGGCTCGGGCTTCCAGCGCTTCGAGCGCCACCTTGCCAGGCTTTATGCGTCCGCCGCCGAACTCGGCTTCGCCTGCGATCCGGGACGGATCGGCGAGGTGCTTTCGAACACCGTCAGCGGACACGGAGTTGCCATGCGCGTGCGCCTCGCCTTGCAGCGCAATGGCGAGGCGACGGCCGCCGCCCAAGCCTATGAACCGCTGCCCGCCGACAAGGTCTGGCGGTTGCAGCTGGCGCGCATCCGTCTCGATTCCGCCAACATGCTGCTGCGCCACAAGACAAGCCTGCGCCAGGTCTACACGCATGCGCGCGCCGAATATCTCGCCACCCGCGCCGACGAAGTGCTTTTGGCCAATGAGCGCGGCGAGCTCTGCGAGGGCACGATCACCAATCTCTTCGCCGATTTCGGCGACGGCCCGCTCGCCACGCCCCGCCTCGACTGCGGCCTTTTGCCTGGAATATTGCGCGGCGCGCTTCTGGACGAAGGCCGCGCCGTGGAAGCAATCTACAGCTTCGACGATCTGAGGGCGGCGAAGGCGATCTTCGTCGGCAACTCGCTGCGCGGGCTGATCCCGGCGCGGCTTGGCTGACCGCGCTGGAGACACAAACTGGATAACACCCAAACAGGCATGACCGTCCGCCAGCCGACCCACACGCCCTATGACGGGTCCTCGAAGCTCTTCGCTATCGGGCTGAAGCCGCTCGACTTCGAGCGCTGGATCGAGGTCGACGGATTGCTGCTGCCGCATCTCACCGAGAAGCAACGGCTCTACGCGGAAATCCCGGAAAAGGTCTTCGTCGAGGAAGATGGCACCCGCGACGCTCAGCGCGAAGTGCTGGACCTGCTCGTCGCGCATCTCGAAGCCGCGCATCCCGGCACGCACCGCCGTAGCGGAGTGAACGTCGAGCCGATCGGTTTCGAGGGGACGATCGACAGGCTGCCTCCTGCCCTGCGCGAAGCGCCGCTGGCAAGGGCCTCGCTGCTTGTCCAGGAAGACCTGATCCTGATGCGTCGCGACGAGCGCGGCTGGCGGCTCGCCGCCGGCTCGCTCTGCTTCCCTTCGTCCTGGTCGTTGCGGGAGAAATTCGGCAAGCCGCTGCAGGATATCCACGAGCCGGTGCCCGGTTTCGGCCCCGGCACGCGGCCGGCCGAGCTCATCAACCGCATGTTCGACGGCCTGCAGGGCCAGGCGGTCGAGCGCTTCAACTGGTCGATCCAGGCCGATGACAGGCTTTATCACCCGCTCTCCAATGTCGAGCGTATCGACCGCGCCACGAACCGCCCTAGCCGCTTCCCCGACGGCGACGTCAACGCCCACGCCTTCATCCGGGTCGAGCGCCAGACGCTGCGCAAGTTGCCGGCGTCGCGCGACATTCTCTTCACCATCCGCATCCATCTCGATCCGCTCAAGGTGCTCGAAGCCCATCCGGACCGGGCAACGCTGGCCGCCTCCTTCGCGGAGCAACTCCTGGCCCTCGACCAGCAGCAGCTCGACTACAAGGGCCTGACCGCCGACCGCGACCGGCTGGTCGCATTCCTCGACGGTATCGCCGGATCGGCTTAACCACGCCACCAAACCGGCTTACCCGCGATTGGCGCTTTTCGCTGGTTTATGACAATGATCTGTGGTGTAGCGCTTGGCCGTCGGGCCAAAGGCGCCCGGTTTTGCGCGTGTTTGAAGGAGTGTGCGAAAAAATGGCGAATGAAAACTGGCCCGTTTACGGTGAAATCACCGGTCCTGTCGTGATGATCGGCTTCGGCTCGATCGGGCGGGGAACGCTGCCGCTGATCGAGCGCCATTTCAAGTTCGACAAGTCGCGCATGACGGTCATCGACCCGCGCGACACCGACCGCAAGCTGCTCGACGAGCGCGGCATCACCTTCATGCAGGACGCGGTGACCGAGAAGAATTACAAGAAGCTGCTCACGCCGCTTCTGACCAATGGCGGCGGCCAGGGCTTTTGCGTCAACCTGTCGGTCGACACCGGCTCGGTGGACCTGATGAGACTGTGCCGCAAGCTCGGCGTGCTCTACATCGACACGGTCGTGGAGCCGTGGCTCGGCTTCTATTTCGACGCCGAGGCCGACAATGCCAGCCGCACCAACTACGCGCTGCGCGAGGCGCTGATCAAGGAAAAGCAAGACAAGCCCGGCGGCCCGACGGCGGTCTCCACCTGCGGCGCCAATCCCGGCATGGTCTCCTGGTTCGTCAAGAAGGCGCTGGTCAATCTCGCCACCGATCTCGGTTTCGAGTTTTCCGAGCCCGCGCAGGAAGACCGCGAGGGCTGGGCAAGGCTGATGAAGAAGGCCGGCGTCAAGGGCATCCACATCGCCGAGCGTGACACGCAGCGCACGAAGAAGCCGAAGCCGATGAACGTGTTCTGGAACACCTGGTCGGTCGAGGGCTTCATTTCGGAGGGCCTGCAGCCGGCCGAGCTTGGCTGGGGCACGCATGAAAACTGGATGCCGAAGAACGGCAAGAAGCACAAGCACGGCTCCAAGGCGGCGATCTATCTGGAACAGCCCGGCGCCAACACGCGCGTGCGCAGCTGGTGCCCGACGCCGGGCGCGCAATACGGCCTCCTGGTGACGCATAACGAGTCGATCTCGATCGCCGACTTCTTCACCGTGCGCTCTAAGAAGGGCAAGGTCCAATACCGCCCGACCTGCCACTATGCCTACCATCCCTGCAACGACGCCTTGCTGTCGCTGGACGAGATGTTCGGCGCCGCCGGCAAGCCGCAGCCGGTTCACCACGTGCTGGACGAGAACGAGCTGGTCGATGGCGTCGACGAGCTCGGCGTGCTGCTCTACGGCCATGACAAGAACGCCTATTGGTACGGCTCGCAGCTTTCGCTGGCCGAGGCGCGCAAGCTCGCCCCCTACCAGAACGCCACCGGCCTGCAGGTGACCTCGGCGGTCCTCGCCGGCATGGTCTGGGCGCTAGAGAATCCGACCGCCGGCATCGTCGAAGCCGACGAGATGGATTATCGACGCTGCCTCGAAGTGCAGTCACCCTATCTCGGACCGGTCAGGGGCTATTACACCGACTGGACGCCACTGGATAACCGGCCGGGCCTCTTCCCCGAGGACCTGGACAAGGACGATCCGTGGCAGTTCCGCAACATCCTGGTCCGATAGCAGCGGGATCTACTGCTCTCACAGCCTTGCAATCGCCCGGAAATCGGGCGATTGAAAAGGCGCGGACTGAGGAGAGGATTTTTCAAAATGACCATTGCGCGCAAACTGCTTTCGGCAGGCGCCGCGGCAAGCCTTCTGGCTGCGGCCGCCTGCACCACCACCGGCCCCTCGGAACCCCCGCCCACGGCGGCCCCCAAAGGCGTCGAGGGCAATTGGATCGACGCCAAGGGCACCGGCCTGTCGACCTTCGCAGGCGGCAAGTTCACCACCGTCGCCACCGACACCGGCCAGAAGCTGTCGGAAGGCAGCTACACCATGACCGGGGCGACCTCGGTCGAGATCCACGGCACCTCGCTGATCCGCCAGACGCCGGTCAGCTTCAACTGCCTGATGGTCTCCACCAGCCAGCTCAACTGCACCAGCGCCAGCGGCCAGAACTTCGTGCTGACGCGCCGGGCTTGAGGGCTCGCGAATATTCGATCCACAGGGACGGCGGCGCGAGCCGCCGTCCTTTTTTGTGCCGGCAAACATCTCCCTGATTTGCGCTTGCATCGGCTGGGACCCGATGTGAACATGATCCGAGGCTGACTGTTATTTTCCGGTCAAGCGAGGGCATTAGACACCTTGAAGGTCAGCTCATCCGGGAGACGAAGATGAAGAAGATTGCCGCGATTCTAGCCCTGTCGGCCTCGGCGCTCGGCCTGTCGGCAGGCGTGTCTTTTGCCGACTACACGCTGAACATCCTGCATTTCAACGATTGGCACAGCCGCATCGAAGGCAACAACAAATACGAGTCGACCTGTTCGGCCGATGAGGAGACCAAAGGCGAATGCATCGGCGGCGCCGGACGGCTGATCACGGCGATCGCCGAGGAGCGCAAGAAGCTCGAAGGCCAGAACGTGCTGYTGCYCAATGCCGGCGACAGCTTCCAGGGATCGCTGTTCTACACCACCTACAAGGGCGCGGCRGAAGAGGAATTCCTCAATCAGATCAAGCCCGACGCGGTGACGCTCGGCAACCACGAATTCGACGACGGCGAGAGCGCCCTGGTGCCTTACCTCGACAAGGCGAAGTTCCCGATCGTCAGCGCCAATGTCGTGCCCAACGACAAGTCCGGCGCCAAGGATAAGATCAAGCCTTCGATCGTCGTCGAGGTCGGCGGCCAGAAGATCGGCATCGTCGGCGCCGTCACCAACGACACGCCGGAACTCGCCTCCCCCGGCCCGAACATCGCCATCACGGATGACGTCAAGGCGATCACCGCCGAGGTCGAGAAGCTCAAGGGAGAAGGCATCAACAAGATCATCGCGGTCACTCATATCGGCTACCGGCGCGAGCGCGACGTGATCGCCAAGATCCCGGGTATCGACGTGGTGGTCGGAGGCCACAGCCACACGCTCTTGTCGAACACCGATCCGAAGGCCGAGGGACCGTACCCGACGATGGTCGACAACCCGGACGGCTACAAGGTGCCGGTCGTGCAGGCGGCGTCCTATTCGAAATATCTCGGCGAGTTCAAGGTCGTGTTCGACGACAATGGCAACGTCAAGGAAGCCAGCGGCGCCCCGATCTATCTCGACAAGTCGGTCACGCCCGATCCCACTGTCCTTGCCCGCATCAAGGAGCTCGGCGCGCCGATCGAGGCGCTGAAGAACAAGGAGGTGGCCGAGACCACCAAGGCGATCGACGGCAGCCGCGAGAATTGCCGCGCGCGCGAATGCGAGATGGGCAATCTCGTCTCCGACGCCATCCTTGACCGCACCAAGGGCCAGGGTGTCGAGATCGTCATCTCGAACGGCGGCGGCCTGCGCGCCTCGATCGATCAGGGAACGGTGACCATGGGCGAGGTGCTGACCGTGCTGCCGTTCCAGAACACGCTGGCGACCTTCAAGATCTCGGGCAAGGACCTGGTCGCCGGCCTCGAAAGCGGTCTCAGCCAGGTCGAGGACGGCGCCGGCCGCTTCCCGCAGGTCGCCGGGCTGAAATATTCTTTCGACAAATCGGTCGCGCCCAATGCCGGCCGCGTCAAATCGGTCGAAGTGATGGAGAACGGCGCCTGGGCGCCGATCAATCCGGACAAGCAGTATCTGGTGGCCACCAACAATTATGTCCGCCAGGGCGGCGACGGCTACAAGGTCTTCGCCGACAAGGCGACGGACGCCTATGATTACGGCCCGGGCCTCGAACAGGTGGTGGCCGATTATCTCGGCGCGCATCGCCCCTACACGCCCAAGCTCGACGGCCGCATCACCGAGATTGCGGCAACGACGGCCGCGGCCGAACCGGCCAAACCCGCGGAACCGGCCAAGCCCGCCGAGACCGCTCCCGCCGCCCAGGCGCCTGCGGCCGAGGCGGCAAAACCGGCCGAGGCTACGCCGGCAAACAGCGAACCGGCGATGCCGGCTCTGCCTTCCGGTTCGAGCGACATTGCCGGCACGCCGCCGGCCGTTTCGGCTGAAACCGCCCCCGCCGAGACCGCAAAGCCGGCTGAGGCAGCGCCGGCCGCGGAACCGGCCAAGCCCGCCGAAACCAAGCCGGCAGAAACCAGCCACACCGTCGCTGCCGGCGATACCTATTGGGACCTGGCGAAAAAGGCCTATGGCGACGCCACCAAGTGGAAGCTCATCTCCGAAGCCAACAAGGATTATAGGCCGCGGCGCCTGCCGCTCGGCGCGACGCTGACCATTCCGCCGGCCGCGAAGTAATCGGTCATCCGGATTCATGGCACCCGCCCGGACAACCGGGCGGGTGTTCCTTTTCCAGGCCCAAACACGATAAGGTGCGGCCAGACGCGGCATTGAAACCCGGCAGGGCATCGCTAGTTTCGCGGCGCGACCGGAGATTGTTGATGACGCTTGCCACCCCCACCGATGCCAGAACCGCGAAGGCCGCCGGCCCGCAGCCGTCGGGCGCCGCGCCGGTCAGGCCGGGCAAGATCGGCATCATGCTGGTCAATCTCGGCACGCCCGACGGCACCGACTTCAAGCCGATGTGGCGCTACCTGCGCGAGTTCCTCTCCGACCCGCGCGTCATCGAGCTCAACAAGGCGGTCTGGTACCCGATTCTCTACGGGCTGGTGCTGACCACCCGGCCGAAGAAGTCCGGCGCCAACTACGCCCGTATCTGGAACCGGGAGATGAACGAGTCGCCGCTGCGCACATTCACCCGCGCTCAAGGTGAGAAGCTGGCCGCCGCGCTCGCCGACCTGCCCGATGTGGTGGTCGACTGGGCGATGCGCTACGGCAATCCCTCGACGGCAAGCGTCGTCCAGAGACTGGTCGAGCAGGGCTGCGAGCGCATTCTCACCTTCCCGCTCTACCCGCAATATTCGGCGACGACGACGGCCACGGCTAACGACCAATTGTTCCGCGCGCTGATGCAGATCAGGCACGCGCCGGCGATCCGCAGCGTGCCGCCCTACTACGACGAGCCGGTCTATATCGAGGCGCTTGCCCGCTCGATCGAGAAGCACATCGCGACGCTCGATTTCGCGCCGGAAGTGGTGATCACCTCCTATCACGGCATCCCCAAACCCTATTCCGACAAGGGCGACCCCTACCAGTCGCATTGCCTGGAGACGACGCGGCTGCTGCGGGAGAGGCTCGGCTGGGACGAGAACAAGCTCATCACCACTTTCCAGTCGCGTTTCGGCGCGCAGGAATGGCTGCAGCCCTATACCGACGTCACGGTCGAGAAACTGGCCAAGGACGGCGTGAGATCCATCGCCATCGTCAATCCGGGCTTCTCCGTCGACTGCATAGAGACGCTGGACGAGATCGGCCGCGAAGCGGCCGAAACCTTCCATCACGCCGGCGGCAAGAACTTCGCCCATATCCCTTGTCTCAACGACAGCGCCGAAGGCATGGCGGTGGTCGAAGCGCTGGTGCGGCGCGAGCTTTCCGGCTGGGTGTGACCGGCTTCACCGACAGGCTTTGAAGCTGCTGCGCAAAACCCGCCGCTAAGCGATATTGGCGATCACCTGATTGTAACGTTGCGGAAACACACTTAATTGATTCCGTGAGGTCGCCGCCTTTGAGGGAGAAACGAAATGGGCTTCAGCGGTTTCGATATTGCCATCATTGTTCTTGTTTTTCTGGTCATCATTCTGCTTTTCAAGGGCATCAGGACGGTGCCGCAAGGTTACAATTACACCGTGGAGCGCTTCGGCCGTTACACCAAGACGCTGACTCCCGGCCTCAACATCATCAACCCGATCTTCGAGCGTGTCGGCGCCAAGATGAACATGATGGAGCAGGTGCTCGACGTCCCGACGCAGGAGATCATCACCCGCGACAACGCCATCGTCGGGGTCGACGGCGTCGCCTTCTACCAGGTGCTGAACGCCGCCCAAGCCGCTTACCAGGTCGCCGGGCTGCAGAACGCCATCCTCAATCTCACCATGACCAATATCCGCACCGTCATGGGCTCGATGGATCTCGACGAATTGCTCTCGAACCGCGATGCGATCAACGAGCGGCTGCTGCGTGTCGTCGACGAGGCGGCGCACCCGTGGGGCATCAAGATCACCCGCGTCGAGATCAAGGACATCAACCCGCCGGCAAATCTGGTGGAATCGATGGGCCGCCAGATGATGGCCGAACGCGACAAGCGCGCCCAGATCCTGGCCGCCGAAGGCCTGAAGCAGTCGCAGATCCTCGAAGCCGAGGGCCGCAGGGAAGCCGCCTTCCGCGACGCCGAGGCGCGCGAGCGTTCGGCCGAGGCCGAAGCCAAGGCGACGCAGGTCGTGTCGGAAGCCATCGCCAAGGGCGACGTGCAGGCGATCAACTACTTCGTCGCGCAGAAATACACCGAGGCCTTGGCCAAGATCGGCTCGTCAAGCAACAATAAGATCGTACTGATGCCGTTCGAGGCCTCGTCGCTGATCGGCTCGCTCGGCGGCATCGGCGAGATCGCCCGCGAAGTCTTCAAGGGCGACGGCCCATCCGGCACGCCGCGGCAGGGCTCGCGTCCGCCGGTCGTGCGGCAGACCGACAGTTGAGGTGACCGCCGCAATTCCAGGGTGACACGGTTTTCCGTCCGGAATTGCGGCAAACAGAGAAATAGGACGGTTCCTCGTTTCCGTGAAACGAGGAACTGCTCCGGGTGGGAGAACATCGATGATCGACCGCATCGTTTCGGAACTCGGACCGTGGAACTGGATGGTTCTCGGCATCGTGCTCCTGGTGATGGAAGTCGTGGCGCCAGGCGTGTTCATGCTGTGGATCGGCATCGCCGCGCTGATCATCGGCGCCGTGTCGCTGGCGATCTGGGACGCGGCCTTCTGGACCTGGCAGGTTCAGGTCCTGGCCTTCCTCGTGCTGGCCGTCGTCTCGGCCTATATCGGCCGGCAGATCGCCGTCAGCCGGGAGGGCAGCGTCGACCAGCCGCTGCTCAACCGCCGCGGCGCGCAGATGGTCGGCCGCACGGCGACCCTGGCCGAGCCGATCAAGAACGGCCGCGGCCGCATCCGGCTCGGCGACACGCTGTGGCGCGTCTCCGGTCCGGACCTGCCGGTCGGCGCGCAAGTACGCGTGACCGGAGCGGCGGATACCGATCTGGAGCTGATTGTCGAGGCGATCTGAGCCGAGACAGATCAAGATTTCGGGCCGGTTCGGCCTGAAATCATCCGGCGTCAGGCTGCGCCAATGCGCAGCAGGTCGTGCAAATGCACCAGTCCGACCGGGCGTCTGCCCTCGACGACCATCAGGCTGGTGATGGCGGAGGTGTTGATCGTCTGCAGCGCCGTCGCCACCAGCGTGTCGGGATTTGCGGTCTTCGGATTCTTCGTCATCACCTGATCGACGCTCATAGAAAGCAGGTCGCTGGCGATGTGCCGGCGGATGTCGCCGTCGGTGATGATGCCGGCCAGCGCGCCGTCGGCGTCGGTGATCGCCACGCAGCCGAACCCCTTGCGCGACAGTTCCAGGATCGCGTCGCGCATTCCGGTGCCCAGCGGCACCAGCGGCAGCCTTTCGCCCACATGCATGATCTCGCGCAGTTGGGTCAGGTTGGCGCCAAGCTGTCCGCCCGGATGGAAGGTGCGGAAATGATCCGGCGTGAAACCGCGCGCCTCGAGCAGCGCGATCGCCAGCGCATCGCCCATAACGAGCTGCAGCAGGGCGGAGGTTGTGGGAGCCAGCCCGTGCGGGCAGGCCTCCGGTACCGCCGGCAGCAGCAGCACGACATCGGCGGCTCGCGCCAGCGCGGAGCTCTCGCCCGAGGTGATGGCAATCAGTGGAATGGAAAAACGCCTGGAATAGGCGACGATGCCCATCAATTCCTTGCTCTCGCCCGACCAGGACATGGCGATGATTGCGTCGTCCCGGGCGATCATGCCGAGATCGCCGTGATTGGCTTCCGCCGGATGGACGAAGAAGGCCGGCGTGCCCGTCGAGGCAAGTGTGGCGGCGATCTTGGAGCCGATGTGGCCGCTCTTGCCGACGCCGGTGACGATGACGCGGCCTTCGATCCGAGAGATCAGGTCGATCGCGGCGGCAAAAGGCTCGGACAGCCCGTTTGCGAGAGCGGCCGCAAGGGCCGCCACGCCGGCCTGCTCCGTCGCCACTGTTCTCAGCGCCGATTCGATCGCGGCCTGCCTGTCCGGCCGCTTTCTTTCTGGGGACCCCGCATGCATGGGCGAAGCGATTAGCGCTTTGCCGCGCCCCTGTCCAACGGAATTGCCTAAGGCCTCTGATTGGAGGGGCTCCGAGGCGGCTCTCTCAACCCTCCGTTAACCATCCGCATTTACGGTTCGGTAAGTATGGCGCAACCGCGCCGCGCAAGCAGTGGTGACGATGTCCGGGGGCCAGCCTGAAACGAAAAACGGTCGGAAGGGCATTGCCGTTGCAGCACTGCTGCTGACGGCAAGCGCGCTTGCCCTGCTGCGTCCGGCGCCTGCATTTTCGCAGGAAACCGAGCTGCGCGGCGAGGTCTCCGAATCGGCCATACTCGCCGACCAGCAGCGCAAGGCGAGGCAGTTGCGGGCGCAAGGGTCGCTGGATCAGACACCGCCTGCGACCGCGGCCGCCCAGGACTCGGCACCGACGATCTATCAACCGGCAAGCCCCGGTGCCGTTCCCGATGACGATCAGACGGCGGGCGCGACGGACAGCATCTTCGACCAGCCGCAGGCAACGGACGATCCACTGGCCGATACGACGAAGCCGGCAAAACCGCGCCGGCCCTCGACGGCCGCTCAGCGTGCTCAGGACGCCAAGACCGACACCAAGGCGAACACCAAGACCGCCGACAAGAAGAAGGCCAAGAAGAAGGCGGGCGAGGCTACCGACAACACCACCACTGCCGCGACCGCCTCCACAGGCGACAAGGCTGACGCGGCAGCGGCCGAGGACGACGGCAGCAATCGCCGCGCCGTCACCATCGACAGCGTCGACAAGCAGAAGCTCGACCCGGGCCAGGAGCGCACCGGATCGATCGATGGACAGAAGGTCAAGCCGGAGGAAGATCCCTTCGCTGCTCCCGGTGTCAAGGTCGGCACCTTTGTGTTCCGGCCAACGCTGGAGCAAGGCTTCACCGCGACGTCCAATGCCGATTCCAGCAGCACCGGCAAATCCGCGGTTCTGTCCGAGACGGCGCTGCGTTTCACCGCGACTTCCGACTGGCGCGAGAATTCGGCTCTGATCACCGGCTACGGCCAGTTCCGCAACACCGTCTCGGGCGAAAAGATCAACGATGCGCAGGGCCGCATCGAAGGCCAGCTCAATGTCGATCTCGACAACGAGCTGCGCGCCATCGCCAAGCTCGGCTATGAGGCAGCACCGGAATCGGCCTCCTCGCCGGATGCGATCGCCGGCGTCACCTCGCAGCCGCTGCGCCAGACCGTGGACGGCAGCCTGGGTCTTGAAAAGAGTGTCGGCAAGATGCGTTACGCGCTGACCGGCGCGGTCTCGCATGACTTCTACGGCGACGCCAATCTCTCAAACGGCACCACGGTCTCGCAGAAGGATCGCAACAACACGCTCTACACCGGCACCTTGCGCACCGGCTATGAGATCTCACCGGCACTCACGCCCTTCACGGAAGTCGAAGTCGGCCGCAGGGTCTATGATCAGCGTCTCGATACCGACGGCTTTGAGCGCTCTTCGAAGCGGCTCGGGGCTCGCGCCGGCGTCGAGCTCGATATGGGCGAGAAGCTATCGGGTGAATTCTCCGTCGGCTGGTTACGCGAGGCGCTCGACGACAGCCGCCTCCCGGCAATCGCCGGGCCGTCCATCAATGCCGACCTCAAATGGTCGCCCGAGCGCGGCACCATCATCGGGCTCACCGGCAAGACCGATGTCGAGACCACCACGACGGCGGGCGAGAGCGGCGATATCCTCTACTCCGGCCGTCTGACCGGCGAGCGCCAGATCCGCGCCAATCTGACGGCGAACTCGGCGCTTGGCCTCGACTGGCGCGACTACACCGGCTCCGACGGCCACGATCTGGTCCTGAGCGCCGAGGCCGGGCTGACCTGGTGGCTGAACCGCTATGCCGGCCTCACCACCAAGGTGCGGACGGAGAAGCTGACCAGCAACCTGCCTGGACGCGACTATACGGCCAACAGCGTCTATCTCGGACTGAAGGTCCAGCGCTGAAGAGTAGCGGCAATGGCCGTGAGCACCGGAAGCGCAGGAACCTGCCGTTCGCAGACCGGCCTCACCTGAATATCGGCATAGGCTAGAACGCCGCGCCGCGGCGCTCCGCCGGCCGCACCTCGTCGAGCAGCGTGCGGATGACGCCGGCCATGCTTCCGTTCATGTCGCTGCGCCATAGCGCGAAGGCGACATTGGCTTCGACGAAACCTTCCGGCGAGCCGCAATCGAAAGTGCGCCCCTTGTAGTGATAGCCGTAGAAGGGCTGCTGTTTCTCCAGCTTCAGCATCGCGTCGGTCAGCTGGATTTCGTTGCCGGCGCCGCGTTCCTGGCTTTCCAGGATGCCGAAGATTTCCGGCTGCAGGATGTAGCGGCCGTTGATGAAGAGGTTGGACGGCGCGGTGCCCTGTTTCGGCTTCTCCACCATGCCGGTGATGCGGAAGCCGTGATGGGTGTCCTCGCCGCGGCCGACAATGCCGTATTTATGCGCTTCCGCCGGATCGCATTCCTGCACGGCGATGATGTTGTTGCCGGTCTCGGCATAGAGCTCGACCATGTCCTTCATGCAGCTCTTTTCCGACTGCATGATCATGTCCGGCAAAAGCAAGGCGAACGGCTCGTTGCCGACCAGCTCGCGGGCGCACCAGACGGCGTGGCCGAGGCCCATCGGCACCTGCTGGCGCGTGAAGCTGGTCTGTCCCGGCGCCGGCTGCAACCRCTGCAGGCGGGCGAGCTGGTCGTCCTTGCCGCGCTGGGCGAGCGTGTCATAGAGCTCGAACTGGACGTCGAAATGGTCTTCGATGACCGCCTTGTTACGCCCGGTCACGAAAATGAAATGCTCGATGCCGGCCTCGCGCGCCTCGTCGACCACATACTGGATGACCGGCCGGTCGACGACGGTCAGCATCTCCTTCGGGATGGCCTTGGTGGCCGGGAGGAACCGCGTGCCGAGGCCGGCCACCGGGAAAACTGCCTTGCGAACGCGCTTCATGCTGACACCCCTGCGTTTGAGCCAATTATCCGCTCGGCGGCACGCTCCGCAATCCCCCCGAACATTTTCACGGCGGAATCATTTTCACGCCGGAATGTTGGATTAACGGCAAGCGTTCAATGTGAGAGCTAAAGCCGCGATACCTCTTTTCGTTCCCGGCGGCACCTATGGTAAACTAAATACTAACCCGGTTCGGCGTTGAATGATCCTTCCTGATTTGACGAAGGAGGAAATGATGTCCGTTCGCAACACCGCGAGGCGCCTGACGGCACTGATGACGGCCGCCGGCCTCACGCTGGCCTTGCTGATGCCCGCCGGTCCCGCTTTCGCCGATGCCGGGTTCCGCCAATGGGTCGCGGGCTTCCGCTCCACCGCGGTGGCGGGCGGCGTTTCGGGCGCTGTCTACGATCAATCCATGAGAGGCATCGAGCCCGATCCGGTCGTGCTGGAAAAGGCCCGCACCCAGCCGGAATTCACCGCGCCCGCCTGGGACTATTTCGACAACCGCGTGCACGACCAGGCGGTGGCCAACGGCCAGGCGATGGCACGCAAATGGAAGCCGTGGCTCGATCGCATCGAGGCGCGGTTTGGTGTCGACCGCAACATCCTTCTGGCCATCTGGTCGATGGAATCGAATTATGGCGAGACGCTCAAGCGCGACGACATCATGCGCAACGTCATCCGTTCGCTGGCCACCCTTGCCTATGGCGATCCCAAGCGTTCGAAATATGCCCGCACCCAGTTGATCGCGGCGCTGAAGATCCTGCAGACCGGCGACATCGACGAGAGCCATCTGATGGGCTCCTGGGCCGGCGCGATGGGTCAGACCCAGTTCATTCCGACCAGCTATCAGCGCTATGCGTTCGACATGGACGGCAACGGCAGGCGCGACATCTGGAATTCGATCCCCGACGCGCTGGCGACCTCCGCCAACCTTTTGAAARGGAATGGCTGGCAGGCGGGCAAGACGTGGGGCTATGAGGTAACCATACCCGCCGGCAAGCTGCCCGGCGGCGCAAAGACGATCGCGCAGTGGCAGGCGCTCGGCGTCGTCAGGGCCAATGGCAAACCGTTCAGGAACCTGACCGACAAGGCGACGCTGAAAGTGCCCGACGGCCGGGGCGGCCCCGCCTTCCTGATGATCAGGAACTTCTCGGTCATCAAGGCCTACAACAATGCCGACAAATACGCTTTGGCCGTCGGCCTGCTCGCCGATGAGATCGCCGGCGGCACCGGCCTTGTGCAGGACTGGCAGCGGCCCTTCACCAAGCTCAGCTTCGAGGAAAGGCAGGAACTGCAGAAGCGGCTTTCCGAGCACGGCTATTACGACGGCAAGTTCGACGGCAAGATCGGCGACGGCTCAAAGGCCGCCATCATGGCCTATCAGGCCAAGGTCGGCTTGACCCAGGATGGCTATCCGAGTCTGGAAGTGCTCAAATGGCTCCGCAAGCGGTAGCTGAGCCGCTCTGATGCATGTCGCCCAAAAGTGCGCAGCGGTTTTGGGGGAACGACATGCATCAAACAAAGACTTAAGGCGCGTCGACTGAATCCGTTTCAGCGCGACGCGCTTTAAGGCGCCAGGCATCCTTTCAAAGACGGCTAGGATGCTGTAGCGCTTCGGCTTGCGCATGACTTTGCCCATGTCTGCCTGTCATGCGCCAAGGATGGAGAGGGTGTTTGGTTTCGGTTGTGCGTATCAGGCAGAGCATTCGCCGGGCGCCCATCCTGATTCTAGCCCTTGCGGTGCTTGTCGTCACCGCCGCCGGCGCCTTCCACGCTCCTGCGTTCGCGCAGGAGGAAAGCCGTGGCTGGTCGCTGCGCGACCTTCTGTTCCCGCGCCGCAGCGAACGCATCGAACCGCCGGTCGAAGTCCAGAAACCAAGGCCGAAACCCAAGAAGAAACCCAAGCCGCGCCCGCCGGCGGAACCGGAAACGCCGATCGTCGAGAAGACGAACGACGCCCGGGTCGTGCTGGTGGTCGGCGATTTTTTGGCGGGCGGGCTGGCGGAGGGCCTGGACACGGCCTTTGCCGACAATCCCGCCGTCAGGATCGTCGCCCGCGCCAACGGGTCGTCCGGCTTCGTTCGTGACGATGTCTACAATTGGCCGACCCAGATCAAATCGCTGATCGAAACCGAGAAACCGGCGGCCGTGATCGTCATGCTGGGTTCCAACGACCGCCAGCAGATGAAGGTCGGCGACGTGCGCGAGCAGCCGCGCTCGGAGAACTGGACCAAGGAATACGAGCGCCGCACCGATGCGTTCGGCAAGGCCCTACAAGACACCAAAGTGCCGTTCCTTTGGGTTGGCATGCCGGCTTTCGGTGTGTCGAAGATGAACTCCGACATGCTCGCCTTCAACGACATCTATCATTCGGCCGCCCAGAAACACGGCGGCGAGTTCGTCGATGTCTGGGACGGCTTCGTCGACGAGAACGGCGCTTTCGTCACCTCCGGTCCGGACATCAACGGCCAGCCGGTGCGCCTGCGTTCCGACGACGGCATCAACGTCACCAAGGCCGGCAAGCGCAAGCTCGCCTTCTACACGGAAAAGCCGTTGGCAAAGATACTCGGCCTGGCGGCGCCCGGAAGCATCACGACCGTGTCGGCGCCGGCCGGCGCCCCGGTGGAGGCGCCGAAGCCGGCCGCCGCGCCCGTCATCGTCGACCGCACTGCGCCGATGCTGCTCGGCGACCCGGCGCTCGACGGCGGCACCGAGCTGCTCGGCGCGACGCAACCGGCCAGGGCCGATCCGAACCTGCCCGGCGAAAAGCTGATCCTGGAAGGCAAGGCGCCGACGGCCTCGCCCGGCCGCGCCGACGATTTTTCCTGGCCGCCGAAGCCGCCGGCGACGGCAGCTGTCGAATCCGGCCCGACACCGTCAACTCCTTGACCGACGTTCCGGCGTAGCGGCAATTTCGCGCCGAGCCGAACAATGGCATTATTAGATTTGGCCGAAGTCAAAGTCGGGGGACGAATATGTCGGCAACGGGCTATGCCTTGCTTGGGTTCGTGACTTGGACCCTCTTATTGCTCATATGGATGGAAATCCTGCGCACCCATCTCGTGGTGAGCGGCCGCATCCTTGCGAATGGCTTTGCACCGGACAACGCCGGCCTTTCGCCCTTCCTGCAGCGGCTGGCGCGCGCCCACGCCAATTGCATCGAAGGCCTTCCCATATTCGGAGGTCTCATGGCCCTGGCCATGATGAGTTCGCGCACCGCGATTACCGACCCGCTCGCATATTGGTTTCTCGGCGCGCGTCTGATGCAGTCGGCCATTCATCTGACGTCGACAAGTCCGATCGCCGTCAAGGCTCGATTCTCGGCGTTCGCGGTCCAGATGGCTATCGGCCTCTATTGGGCGATAAAGCTGCTGCTCAGCTAAAGCATATCTCCCGAAAGCGGGAACCGGTTTCGGGATGAAGACATGCGTAAAATCAAAACTTAAATGCTTGGAGCGAATCTGAAAGATCGCGACGCGCTTTAGGGCGTCTCACCATTTCCGTGAAACGGTGAAACGCTCTAATGGATCGCCGCTTCAGCGCGGCAGCACCGTCGATCCCATCAGCGCCTCGTCGATCGAGCGCGCCGCCTGGCGACCCTCGCGAATCGCCCACACCACCAGCGACTGGCCGCGGCGCACGTCGCCCGCCGCGTAGAGCTTGTCGACGCTGGTCTTGTAGTCGCGGTCGTTCGCCTCGACATTCCTGGAGCGGCGGCTGTCGGTGACGACCTTGATCTTGCCGTCGAGCTCTTTCATCAGGCTGTCGCTCGCCGGACCAGCAAAGCCGATGGCGATGAAGGCGAGATCGGCGCGGATGACGAACTCCGTGCCGGGGATCGGCTTGCGCTTGTCGTCGACCTCGCAGCAGCGCACACCCGTCAGTTGGCCGTCCTCGCCGATGAATTCGAGCGTCGCCACCTGGAATTCGCGCTCGGCCCCCTCCGCTTGCGAGGAGGACGTGCGCATCTTCGTCGCCCAATAGGGCCAGACCGCGAGCTTGTCTTCCTTCTCCGGCGGCTGCGGGCGGATGTCGAGCTGGGTCACGCGCACCGCGCCCTGGCGGAAGGCGGTGCCGATGCAGTCGGACGCGGTGTCGCCGCCGCCAACCACGACGACATGCTGGCCGCCGGCGATGATCGGGTGTGAAGGCCAGGCCACCGATTGAATCGGCTCGCCGCCGACGCGGCGGTTCTGCTGCACGAGATAGGGCATGGCGTCATAGACGCCGCTGAGGTCGCTGCCCGGAATACCGGCCGGGCGCGGCGTCTCGGAGCCGCCGCAATAGAGCACCGCGTCGAACTCCTCGATGAGATCGGCCACCTTCATGTCGACGCCGACATTGACGCCGCAATGGAAGGTGACGCCCTCGCCCTGCATCTGCTCGATGCGCCGGTCGATATAGTGCTTCTCGATCTTGAAGTCGGGGATGCCGTAGCGCATCAGCCCGCCGGGCCGGCTCTCGCGCTCATAGACATGCACGTCATGGCCGGCGCGGCCGAGCTGCTGAGCCGCCGCCATGCCGGCCGGGCCGGAGCCGATGACGGCGACACGCTTGCCCGTCTTCTTTTCCGGCGGATAGGGCCGGATGTGGCCGGTCTCGTAGGCCTTGTCGGCGATCGCTTGCTCGACCGTCTTGATGGCGACCGGAATGTCCTCGAGGTTCAGTGTGCAGGCTTCCTCGCAAGGCGCCGGGCAGATGCGGCCGGTGAACTCCGGGAAATTGTTTGTCGAATGCAGGTTGCGGATCGCGCTGTCCCAGTCGCCATTGTAGACGAGGTCGTTCCAATCCGGGATCTGGTTGTGGATCGGGCAGCCCGTCGGTCCATGGCAATACGGGATGCCGCAATCCATGCAGCGCGCGGCCTGTTTCTCGACCTCCTTGTCCGACATCGGCAGCGTGAATTCGCGGAAATGCCGGATGCGGTCGGAAGCCGGCTGGTACTTGTGCACCTGCCGGTCGATCTCGAGAAAGCCTGTTACCTTGCCCATAGTCCAGTCCCTGCTGTCCGAAGGCACGCTTTTGCAGCGCACCCGTTAACCCCATAAGGCCGCCAGGGCAACCGAAGTCCGGGGTCAGGATTGTTGGTGAGGATGGCGGCCGGTGACCATCTCTCCGGCCTGCCCAACGCTTATTCCGCCGCCACGCTCATGCGCATGCGTTCCATCTCGATCAGCGCGCGGCGGTATTCCACCGGCATGATTTTTCGGAATTTCGGCCGGAAGTTCTGCCAGTCGTCCAGGATCTCGCGGCCACGCACCGAACCGGTGAAATGCACGTGGTTCGAGATCAGCTGGTAGAGCCGTTCCTCGTCATGGCTGGTCATGTCGCCCGAGACGTCGACGCGACCCTTGTGGTCGAGGTCGCCGCCGTGATGGAGCAGTTTCTCCATCAGGTCGTCCTCTTCCGGGACCGGCTCGAGTTCGACCATCGCCATGTTGCAGCGCTCGGCGAAATCGCCCTTCTCGTCCAGCACATAGGCGACGCCGCCCGACATACCGGCCGCGAAGTTGCGTCCGGTCTTGCCGAGCACGACGACGATGCCGCCGGTCATGTACTCGCAGCCATGGTCGCCGACGCCTTCGACGACGGCGGCCACGCCGGAATTGCGCACGGCGAAGCGCTCGCCGGCGACGCCGGCGAAATAAGCCTCGCCCTCGGTGGCGCCGTAAAGCACCGTGTTGCCGACGATGATCGATTCAGCGGCGACGATCTTGGCTTCCTCCGGCGGGCGGATGACGATGCGGCCCCCCGACAGACCCTTGCCGACATAGTCGTTGCCGGCGCCGACCAGTTCGAAGGAGACGCCGCGCGCCAGGAACGCGCCGAAGGACTGGCCGGCGGTGCCGGTGAGCTTGACGGTGATCGTATCCTCGCGCAGGCCCTTGTGCTTGAAGCGCTTGGCGACCTCGCCCGACAGCATGGCGCCGGTAGAGCGGTCGACATTGCGGATCGGCAGCTCGATGGTGACGGGCTGCTTGGCTTCGAGCGCGGGCTTCGCCAGCTCGATCAGCTTGCGGTCGAGCACGTCGTCGATCGGATGCTTCTGCCGTTCGGTCCAGTGCAGCGCCTCGTGCGGCGCGTCGGGCTTGTAAAACATCTTCGAGAAGTCGAGCCCGCGCGCCTTCCAGTGCTGGATCACGTCGCGCTTTTCCAGGAGATCGCTGTCGCCGATGATCTGGTCGAGATGGGTGTAGCCCATTTCGGCAAGCAGCGCCCGCACCTCTTCCGCCACATAGAAGAAGAAGTTGATGACGTGCTCGGGCGTGCCCTTGAAGCGCTTGCGCAGCACCGGATCCTGCGTCGCCACGCCGACGGGGCAGGTGTTGAGATGGCACTTGCGCATCATGATGCAGCCGGCCGCGATCAGCGGCGCGGTCGAGAAGCCGAACTCGTCGGCGCCGAGCAGCGCGCCGATGATGACGTCGCGCCCGGTGCGCAGGCCGCCATCGACCTGCAGCGCGACGCGCGAACGCAAGCCGTTGAGCACCAGCGTCTGATGCGTCTCGGCGAGGCCCATTTCCCACGGGCTGCCGGCATGCTTGAGCGAGGTCAGCGGCGAAGCGCCGGTGCCGCCGTCATAGCCCGAGATGGTGATGTGGTCGGCGCGCGCCTTGGCGACGCCCGCCGCGACTGTGCCGACGCCGACTTCCGACACCAGCTTGACCGAGACGTCGGCCGCCGGATTGACGTTCTTCAGGTCGTAGATCAACTGCGCCAGATCCTCGATCGAATAGATGTCGTGATGCGGCGGCGGCGAGATCAAGCCGACGCCGGGCGTCGAGTGCCTGACCTTGGCGATGGTGGCGTCGACCTTGTGCCCAGGCAGCTGGCCGCCCTCGCCGGGCTTGGCGCCTTGCGCGACCTTGATCTGCATGACGTCGGAGTTGACCAGATATTCCGCCGTGACGCCGAACCGCCCCGAGGCGACCTGCTTGATCGCCGAGCGTTCCGGATTCTTGCCGCCGCCGGGCAGCGGCAGATAGCGGTCGGCCTCTTCGCCGCCCTCGCCGGTGTTCGACTTGCCGCCGATGGCGTTCATGGCGCGCGCCAGCGTGGTGTGCGCTTCCCTGGAGATCGAGCCGAACGACATCGCCCCGGTCGAAAAACGCTTGACGATCTCGGCCGCCGGCATGACGTCGTCGATCGCGACCTTCTTGCGGCCGGTTTCCTCGGCTGTTCTGATCTTGAACAGGCCGCGGATGGTCTGCGCCCTGGCTGTGGCGCTGTCGATCTGCGCCGAATACTCCTTGAACGTGTCCCAGGAGCCCTGCCGCACGGCGTGCTGCAGGCTGGCGACCGCGTCGGGCGACCACATATGCGCCTCGCCGCGCATGCGGAACATGTACTCGCCGCCGACCTCGAGGCTATTGCGCAACACCGGATCGCTGCCGAAGGCATCGCTGTGGCGGCTGAGCGTCTCGGTGGCGATCTCGTCCAGGCCGACGCCTTCGATCAGCGTCGCCGTGCCGGTGAAATACTTCTCGACGAAATCGGACTTCAGCCCGATCGCGTCGAAGATCTGCGCGCCGCAATAGGACTGATAGGTCGAGATGCCCATCTTGGACATCACCTTGAGGATGCCCTTTCCGATCGACTTGATGTAGCGCGAGACCACCTCGTATTCGTCGACCTCTGCCGGCAGCTCGCCGCGCTTGTGCATGTCGAGCAGCGTGTCGAAGGCGAGATAAGGGTTGATCGCCTCGGCGCCGTAGCCGGCGAGGCAGCAGAAGTGATGCACTTCGCGCGGCTCGCCGGATTCCACGACGAGGCCGACCGCCGTGCGCAGGCCCTTGCGGATCAGGTGATGGTGCACCGCCGCCGTCGCCAGCAGCGAGGGAATGGCGATGCGGTCCGGACCGACCTGGCGGTCGGACAGGATGATGATGTTGTAGCCGCCCGCGACCGCCGCCTCCGCCCGTTCGCAGAGCCGGTCGATGGCGCCCTGCATGCCGGCCGCGCCCTCGTTCGAGCCGTAGGTGATGTCGATCGTCTTGGTGTCGAAACGGTCCTCGGTGTGGCCGATCGAGCGGATCTTCTCCAGATCGCCATTGGTCAGGATCGGCTGGCGCACTTCGAGCCGCTTGCGGCGCGACGTGCCGACCAGGTCGAAGATGTTCGGCCGCGGCCCGATGAACGACACCAGGCTCATCACCAGCTCCTCGCGGATCGGATCGATCGGCGGATTGGTGACCTGGGCGAAGTTCTGCTTGAAATAGGTGTAGAGCAGCTTCGACTTGTCCGACATCGCCGAGATCGGCGTGTCGGTGCCCATCGAACCCACCGCTTCCTGGCCGGTGGTGGCCATCGGCGCCATCAGGAGCTTGGTGTCTTCCTGCGTGTAGCCGAAGGACTGCTGACGATCGAGCAGGCTGACATCCTTGCGCAGCGCGCGCGGCTCGACCGGCTTCAAATCCTCCAGGATGAGCTGCGTGTTGGCGAGCCAGGTCTTGTAGGGGTGCCTGGTCGCGATCTCCGACTTGATCTCCTCGTCGGAGACGATGCGGCCCTTGGCGAGGTCGATCAACAGCATGCGGCCGGGCTGCAGCCGCCACTTCTGCACGATCTTTTCCTCCGGCACCGGCAGCGCGCCGGCTTCCGACGCCATGATGACGCGGTCGTCGTCGGTGACGATATAGCGCGCCGGGCGCAGGCCGTTGCGGTCGAGCGTGGCGCCGATCTGGCGGCCGTCGGTGAACACCACCGCCGCAGGCCCGTCCCACGGCTCCATAAGCGCCGCATGGTACTCGTAGAAAGCCTTGCGGTCGGCGTCCATGAGCTTGTTGCCGGCCCAGGCTTCCGGGATCAGCATCATCATGGCGTGGGTGAGCGAATAGCCGCCCTGGAACAGGAACTCGAGCGCGTTGTCGAAGCACGCCGTGTCCGACTGGCCCTCATAGGAGATCGGCCAGAGCTTCGAGATGTTGTTGCCGAACAGCTCGGAATCGACCGACGCCTGGCGCGCCGCCATCCAGTTGTTGTTGCCGCGCACCGTGTTGATCTCCCCATTGTGCGCGACCATGCGGTAGGGATGCGCCAGCTTCCACGATGGGAAGGTGTTGGTCGAGAAGCGCTGGTGCACGAGGATCAGCGCCGTCTCGAAGCGCGGATCCTTGAGGTCCTTGTAATAGGCGCCGACCTGGTAGGCCAGGAACATGCCCTTGTAGACGATGGTGCGCGCCGACAGCGACACGCAATAGGCGCCGACATCCTTATTGTCGTTCTCGGCATAGATACGGCCCGAGATCACCTTGCGCAGCAGATAAAGCCGCGCCTCATATTCCTCGTCGTCCGGGATGTCGGCCGTGCGCCCGATGAACACCTGCCGGTGGAACGGTTCGGAGGCGACGATATCCGGCGCCTTCGACAGCGACGAATTGTCGACCGGCACGTCGCGGAAGCCGAGGAGCGGCAGCCCTTCCGACTGCGCCGATTCGGCGATGATCTCTTCGATATGGGCGCGCAGTGCCGCGTCCTGCGGCATGAACCAGTGGCCGACGCCATATTGGCCGGCCGGCGGCAGCTCGACGCCCCTGGCCGCCATTTCCTCGCGGAAGAAAGCGTCCGGAATCTGCACCAGCACGCCGGCGCCATCGCCGACCAGCGGGTCGGCGCCGACGGCGCCGCGATGGGTGAGGTTTTCCAGCATCGCCAGACCGTCCTCGACGATCCCGTGCGACTTCACGCCCTTCATGTTGGCGATGAAGCCGACGCCGCAGGCGTCATGCTCGTTGCGCGGATCGTAGAGGCCCTGGGCGGCAGGGCCGTTGGTGGTTCGCAGCTCTTTGGTCAGGACGGTATGTTTAACGGCTGCCGCTTTCGTCTGCGCGGCCTGGCCGTTGATCGCAGATGGCGTCAGTTCCGTCATCGTCCTATCCTCCGTTCTCCACCTTGGCCCCGACGATCTCAGGGCGCTGGTTTGCCTTGGGAAGCGAGAATGCTTCCCCTTCATCTTGCTGCACGTCTCGCGAAATCCATCGAACCATACGGCCATACGCCCGGTTCGCATCCGGTATCGTACAGGTCAGAGTCGGGCCGTCTACCCGCCGCTCGCGACAATGGCCGGAATGGCAGCGATGATACGCCAGTCCAGCCTGTTTTGTGCGACAAAATAAGACAGCACTACTGTCCTAAATTTTTTATGGCAGAAATCGGGGACCTGCACAAGACCGATTCACAAAAAACTTGGGCGCGCCGCGACACAAAATTTCGTGACGAGCGCTGGAAACGCAAGCTTTGGTCCGGCCTTCGGGGCGACGCGCTGGCTTCACCGCTTTGCCGGCGATTGGCCCTTGCGCTTCGACCGCCGAAGCGGTCAAGTCCCGCCGCTTTTGCCAATCACGATATGGACCTCTCGATGTTCTTTGCCTCCGACAACTGGGCGGGCGTCCACCCCGACATCTCGGCCAACCTGTCGCGCCATGCCGCCGGCGTCGCCACCGCCTATGGCGACGGCGATCTGGACCGCGCCGTCTACCGCCGCTTCAGCGAGATTTTCGAGCGCGAGGTGCAGGTCTTCTTCGTCGCGACCGGCACCGCGGCCAACGCGCTTTCGATGGCTGCGTTGAACCGCATCGGCGGCATCGCGCTCTGCCATTCCGAAGCGCATATGAATGTCGACGAGTTCGGCGCGATGGGTTCCTACACCGGCGGCGCGCGCACGGCGCCGGTGCCCGGACCGCTTGGACGCGTGAACCCGGAGCTTCTTGACCGCGCCATCAAGCGCTACTCGCAGGACCTTGCTCCGGCCGGCCAGCCGATGGCGGTCACCGTCACCCAGGCGACCGAGGTCGGCACGGTGTACAGCGTCGACGACGTCAAGGCGATCGCCGAGGTCAGCCGCCGCCACAAGCTGCCGCTGCACATGGATGGCGCGCGCTTTGCCAATGCGATTGCGGCGACCGGCGTCAGCCCGGCCGAAATGACCTGGAAGAGCGGCGTCGACCTCATCTCCTTCGGCGGCACCAAGAACGGCTGCTGGATGGCCGACGCGGTGGTGATCCTCAATCCCGATGTCGGCAAGGACCTGCGCCTGCTACGCCAGCGCGCCGGACAGACCTTCTCCAAGGCCCGCTTCATCTCGGCCCAGTTCGAGGCCTATTTGACCGACGATTTGTGGCTGCGGATGGCCGGACACGCCAATCAGATGGCTGCGCATCTGGCCGAGACCATCGAGGACGCGCCGGCAGGCAGGCTCGCCTGGCTGCCGCAGGCCAATGAGGTGTTCGCCATCCTCGCCCGCGAAACCGCCGACAAGCTGCAGGCGGCCGGCGCCAAATTCTACGAATGGGGCGTTCCGCAGGGTTTCGACGGCCATCTCGGCGACAAGGAAGCGATCTACCGCTTCGTCGCCAGCTTCGCGACCACGACGGAAGAAATCGACCGCCTCGGTCAACTGCTCGCCTGAGGTCCCCGCCATGACCAGGCCGCTCCTCGGCTCGACGATGCGGCTGGTCCGCCCGGCGCCGAATGTGATTGGCTTCTATGACGGCCGCGTCGACGGCATCCGCATCTGGTCGGACGAACCGAACTGGCTCGACGACGGCGCTTATACGCTCGGCATCTGCACCTATGCGATCGTCGACGGGTCGCAGGCGCTTGTCTACGACACGCACATATCGCTGCCGCATGCCCGCTTCATCCGGCGAACCCTCGAAGAGATGGGCGTGACCTCGATATGCGTCGTGCTCAGCCACTGGCATGACGACCATATCGCCGGCAACGAAGTGTTCCAGGATTGCGAGATCATCGCCAACCGCCTCACTGCCTCGGCGCTCGAACGGGGCCGCGCCGAGATCGAGGGCGGAAATCCGCCGATCAAGCCGCTCGTCCTACCCAACAGGATGTTCGAGGACAGCCTCAGCCTTGCGGTGGGAGCGATCCCGATCGAACTGCGCCAGGTCGAAATCCACAGCCATGACGGCACGGTGCTGCTGATGCCCGACGCCGGCCTGCTGCTGGCTGGCGACACGCTGGAAGACTCCGTCACCTATGTCTCGGAACCGGAACGCCTTGCCGAACATCTGGTCGACCTCGACCGCATGTCCGGTTGGCAGTTCGACCGAATCCTGCCCAACCACGGTTCCTTCGAGGCGATCGAAGCGGGCGGCTATGACAGAAGCCTCATCGCGGCGACTGAGGCCTATATTCGCAAGCTGCTCGCCTGCCCGCATGACCCTGACCTGGCAAGGCAGGATCTGAAAACTTTCGGCGCCGACATGTTTGCCGCGACGGCAGCCGAATATTTCGCGCCATACGAAGCCGTTCACYGGCAGAATGTCGCGGCTGTCGTGGCGGCAAAGAGCCGATAGCTAAGCCAGGAAAGGCCGCAGCAACAGCTCGGCGCCGAGCAGGATCAGAAAAATCAGGAACCAGCGGCGGAAGGTCGCCGGGCTGATTTTCTGGCGCAGCACTTGCCCCAGCCACATGCCGAGCAAGGCCGGCAGCACGGCAAGCGAGGACATCGCCAGATGTCCGGCGTCGAACGCGCCATGCGAGGCGAGACCCAGCGCCAGGGCGATCGTCGACACGGTGAAGGAAAGACCGAGCGCCTGGATGAGATCGTCGCGGCTGAAACCCAGCGCCTGGATATAGGGGACGGCAGGCACCACGAAGACGCCGGTGCCGCCGGTGACCAGGCCGGTGAGGAAGCCCACGGCCGGCGAGGACCAGCGCTCTGTCCTCACCGGTACCGACGGCTGCCGCGCCAGCAATGTGTAGACAGCGTAAAGAATGAGCGCCACGCCGAGGCCGGCTGTCGTCCATTTGACGTTGTCGCTGGCGAGCAGCCGGGCGCCGATGATCGTGCCTGCCAGAATGCCGGCCATCATCAGCCAGAGCCGGCGCAGGATCGCGGAAAAGCTCGGCCCGGCGAAAAGCTGCCAGACATTGGTGACGAAGGACGGGACGATGAGCAGCGAAGCGGCTGTCACGGGCGGCATGATCGTGCCCAAGAGACCCATCGCCAGCGTCGGCAGGCCCATGCCGGTCACACCCTTGACCACACCGGCGAGCAGGAAAGTGATTGCGACGGTGAGTGCCGGCAACAGGGAAAAATCGGACATGGTCCTTCATGATCCGCCACTGCATGCTTCAAAAGAGCCAGAGAGGCTCGTTGCCGATGGCACAATAAAAAGCGGCGCCTCGCGGCGCCGCTTCCGTCTCGGGAGGGAGACGTTGTCTGTGATGCAGTCCGCCGATTACGCGGCGGCCTTGGCCTCGATCTGCTTGGCCTTGTCCGAGGACGAGGTGATCGCGATCTTGCGCGGCTTCAGCTCCTCGGGAATGTTGCGCTTGAGGTCGACGAAGAGCAGGCCGTTCTTCAGCGTGGCGCCTTCCACTTCGACGTGGTCGGCGAGCTGGAAGCGGCGCTCGAAGGACCTTGAGGCGATGCCGCGATAAAGCAGCTCCGAACCCTCGCTGTTGTTCTCGTCCTTGCGCTCGCCCTTGACGGTCAGCACGTTGCGGTGGGCTTCGATCGAGATCTCGTCTTCCGAGAAGCCGGCAACGGCCATCGAGATGCGATAGGCGTTCTCGCCGGTGCGCTCGATGTTATAGGGCGGGTAGGTCTGCGCGGTCTCGGGCTGGCCGAGCGAGTCGAGCATGGTGAACAGCCGGTCGAAGCCGACGGTCGAACGATAAAGCGGGGAAAAATCAACGTGACGCATAAGGTGTTCTCCTGTTGAGCAACATGGTTTGCGTGTGACCCGGTGCGAAACCCTCGAAAGGCGTTCCGGATAGGCCAGCGACCCCGATAATCGGCGGCCGCATCCCTCATTTGGGAAGCTCAAAAAGCCATTTCAAGGTTTTCTTCGCGTCGCAATGTGGCCACGTTGATGAATGGTGGATGAACCACCGCTTCGGCATCCGTTCAGTCATTCAGCGCTAGGCTTTGACCAACGTGACAGACAAGCGGCGCCTTTCCCCGCGCCGCGACGAGGCCGAACCGGGTGCAACGTCCCTTCCTCCCGGATCGACAGAGGCCGGAAGTGCGCCGCAGGCACTTCCGGCCTTCCCTTTGGAAGTTGCCGACCGCGCGGATCCTCGCAACGCTTTGCTTTTGCCGGCTGGCCGTCTATCACCATGCCGACGCCTCGCCCGTCCGGGCAAAGAGCAACCAACGACACGCCGAATGACGGATCTTTTCCATCTGACCGAGGACAACCCCGCGCCGCAGAATGCCGCGGGCGGGTTCTTCACCACGCGTGACGGCAAGAAGATCCGCTACGGCGTCTTCGCCGCCGTCGCCCGTCCGCTCCAGGGCACGGTGGTTCTGCTGACCGGGCGCAACGAGTGCATCGAGAAATATTTCGAGACCATCCGCGACCTCGCCGATCGCGGCTTCGGCGTCGCCATCCTCGACTGGCGCGGCCAGGGCGATTCCAGCCGCCTGCTGCGCGACCGCCAGCGCGGCTATGTCCGCAGCTTCCGCGACTATACGCGCGACCTCGAGCAATTTTTCGAGGAGATCGTGCTGCCCGACTGCCGCGGCCCCTATTACATCCTCGCCCACTCGACCGGGGCGGTGATTGCGCTGCTTGCCTCGCCGTCCATGGTCAACCGGGTGCGGCGCATGGTGCTGTTGGCGCCTTTTCTGGAGGTGCCGGACCTGCCGGTCTCGATCGCCACGGTGCGGCGCGTCTGCGCGATCTTCTGCGCGCTGGGCCTCGGCTGGCTCTACGCCGCGCTCGGTCCGCGGCCGAAAGTGCCGCCGCCTTTCGAGGTGAACAAGGTGACCTCGGACCCGCAGCGCTACCGGCGCAATGTCGGCATCTACGAGGCCTGGCCGCAGCTGGCGCTCGGCGGCCCGACCGTCCGCTGGCTGAAGGCGGCGGCCGCTGCCGCGCAAGCCGTCAGCGATCCGGATTTCATGGCAAGGGTCAAGGTGCCGATGCTGATCGTCGCCGCCGGCGCCGACCGGGTGGTCTCGACCAGGGCGGTGGAAGCCTATGCCCGGAAACTGCGCGTCGGCTCGCTGTTGATGATCGACGGCGCCGAGCACGAGATCCTGCAGGAGAAGGACATCTACCGCGAGCAGCTGCTCGCCGCTTTCGACGCCTTCATTCCCGGCACCGGCGACGCGCCCTGATCGGCTTAGAGCAATTCCAGGAAAAAATGTGAGCTTTTCCGTCCGGAATTGCGTAAAAACAAGAAGATAGAGCGGTTCGCCGTTTCCGTGAAACGGTGAAACGCTCTAGTCGCGCAGCGCCGCCATCGCCGCCGCGTGCAGTTCCGGCGTCGCGGCCGCCAATATGTCGCCGCCGTTTTCGGCCGGTCCGCCTTCGAAAGTGGTGATGACGCCGCCTGCCTTTTCGATGATCGGGATCAGCGCCACGATGTCGTAGGGCTTCAGGCCCGGATCGGTGACAATGTCGACGCTGCCGGCAGCCAGCATGGCGAAGGCATAGCAATCGGTGCCGTAGCGGGCGAGCTGGACTTTTGTTTCGAACTGATCGTAGCGCTTGCGCGCATCGCCCTTGAACAGGGCCGGCGTGGTCGTGAACAGCGTCGCTTGCGCGAGTTCGGTGGTCTTGCGCGTCGCGAGCCTGCGCGGTCCGCCCGGCCCTTCATAGTGCGACCCGGACGCGTTGGCGTAGAACAGTTCGCCGGTGAAAGGCTGCGACATCATGCCGGCGACCGCATCGCCGTCGACGGTCAGCCCGACCAGCGTTCCCCAGACCGGAATGCCGGAAATGAAAGCGCGGGTGCCGTCGATCGGGTCGATCACCCAGACATGCCGGCTGGTGAGGTTCTGGCTGCCGTGCTCTTCGCCGAGGATGCCGTGCTCGGGATATTCGGAAGAGATCAGCGCCCGGATCGCGCGCTCGGCCTCGCGATCGGCCTCGGTGACCGGGTCGAAGCTTCCCGACTCCTTGTTGGCGACCGCCCCCTGGCTGCGGAAGCGCGGCAAGGTTTCCGCGGCGGCGGCATGCGCGATGCGCCGCATGAAATCGGTGCTGATATCCAAGTCGCTCTCCCCATCGCGGCTCTTGCCAGCCGCTCTCTCTCGCAGAACAGGCGCTCTGAAGACCGGTCAGCCGCCCGCTTTCTGTTGCCCGAATGCCACATCTGAACCGCCGAAGCGGAATTTCCACATCATATTGAATTAAAAAACCCTGCTGTCGATTGACATTTGTGCGACGCACAATAATTTTGTCGTCGGACAGGTTATCCTGTCCATGCCCTCCTTGGGCGTTTCCTCCCTAGACTTCGACCGTGTCGTGAAAACGATGCGGTCTTTTTTTCGAGCAATTCCAGGAAAAGCGCGAAGCGTTTTTCCGTTCGGAATTGCGTTTGTAAAGAACGCGGCGCGCCGACCACGCCGTCACTCCGCCGCGAGCGGCAAATCGACGAAATGATGGTCGGGCATCGACATCAGGTCGGCCGAGAAGCGGGTCAGGTCGTCGGCCAAGGCGTCGAAGCCGGCCGATTTCTGGAATGTCCGCTCGTCCATGTAAAGCCCGCGATTGACCTCGATCTGCAGCGCATGCAGATGCCGCGCCGGCCTGCCATAGTGCTCGGTGATGAAGCCTCCGGCGTAGGGCTTGTTGTGCGCGACCGTGTAGCCCATGCCGACAAGCAGGCTGATCGCCATTTCGGTGAGCGCCGGCGAGGCCGAGATGCCGAACCGGTCGCCGATGATGAAGTCGGGCCGCACGCCGTTGTCGCCGACGCGAATCGAGGCCGGCATCGAATGGCAGTCGATGAGCACGGCATAGCCGAACCTGGCATGCGTCCTCGTGAGCAGCCGCTTCAGCGTCTCGTGATAAGGTTTGTACACCGCTTCGATGCGCCCCACCGCCTCCGCCAAAGGCAGCCGGCTGGGATAGATATCGAGCCCCTCGCCGACCAGTTTCGGCACCGTGCCCAGCCCGCCGGCGACCCGCGCCGAGCGGATGTTGCAGAAGGACGGCACCGGCTCCGCGAACATGCGCGGATCGAGCTCCCACGGCTCGYGGTTGACGTCGAGATAGGCGCGCGGAAAGTTCGCCGCCAAGAGCGGCGCGCCGAGCGGCACGGCGCCGCCGAAGAGCTCCTCGACATAGCAGTCCTCCGACCGGCGGATGGCGTTGCGGTCGAGCCGCGCCATGGCCAGGAAGCGCTCCGGATAGTGGCGGCCGCTATGCGGCGAGTTGAACAGGAAAGGGACGCGCTGTTCGGCGCCCGATCGGATTTCGAAGGGTGGAACGACCGAAAAATCCTCGGCTGCCGTCTTCAATTTGTACGAACCAGGATGAAGCACTGCATCATGACGCAAAACTTGCCACCTTGCGTCCGGCATGTCCAGCATTTCAGACCGTGAAACCGTGCTCCGAACCGAATGTTGGATGCCCTTCATTCACTTGATGTTTACCGGCTCCACCTCATATACAGGATGGTTAACGGCCTTGCCCGGCGGCAGGCTTKGGGCGGGTGATTCGGACGGGATATGATGGCACGCATTCTGCTGGCGGAAGACGATGACGATATGCGCCGCTTCCTCGTCAAGGCGCTGGAACGCGCCGGCTACCAGGTAAGCGATTTCGACAATGGCGCGAGCGCCTATGAGCGGCTGCGCGAGGAACCTTTTTCGCTGCTTTTGACCGACATCGTCATGCCCGAAATGGACGGCATCGAACTTGCCCGCCGCGCCACCGAGATCGATCCGGACCTCAAGGTTATGTTCATCACCGGCTTTGCCGCGGTCGCGCTCAATCCCGATTCCAAGGCGCCCAAGGACGCCAAGGTTCTGTCGAAGCCCTTCCACCTGCGCGATCTCGTCAACGAGGTCGAGAAGATGCTGCAGGCCGCCTGAGGCCTGCAAGGCTCGCATCGGCAGGGATCTCCTCGATGCGACAAACGGAAGCCGTCTTTCCACATTCCCGCTATTGACGCGCCGGATCAAAAGTGGTGTATGCGCGGCGTCGGATGGGCGTGTAGCTCAGCGGGAGAGCACTGCATTGACATTGCAGGGGTCACAAGTTCAATCCTTGTCACGCCCACCATCCTTCCAATAACTTAAGCAGACGACTGGTCCGCGCACGGCGATGGCCGTCCCCGAATCGATGAGTTCGGCGGTTCTCCAGCGGCCCTATGCCGATGGCTATCCAAGATTCCCTTCGAACATCACCAGCGTACGATTCGACGCCTTGAGCGCGAAGCGCATGGCTTCCTCATAGGCCGGGTCGGCATAGCAGGCCTTGGCGATCTCCAGCGACGGGAATTCCACCAGGACCATGCGCTTGGCATCGCGCGCCTCGACGAGCAGGGGCGGCTGTTTCGTCGTGTTGGTTCGTGCCTGGTATTTTTCGCCGATCGGCTTCCAGAGCCGGCCGTACTCGGCCTGCGCCTCCTGATCCGAAATCTCGGTTCCGACGATGAGCCAGTATCCCTTCACGCTGAAGCGCTCCCTGATGATTGCCGTCTACACCATGAACTCACCGCCGTTGACGTGCAACAAATGTCCGGTGACGAACTTGCCCATGTCGGATGCGAGATAGAGGCAGGCATTGGCGACGTCCTCGGCGGTCCCCAACGTCCTTAGCGGCACCGTGGCTTTCACATGCTCGTAGGTTTCCGCAAGATCGGGATACCACGCCGCATTCCTGTCGGTGTCCAGCCATCCAGGCGCGATGCTGTTGGCGGTCACCCCGTCCGGTCCGCATTCCAGCGCCACGGCTTTCRCCAGGCCGTGCATGCCGTGCTTGGCGGCGACGACATGCGCCCTGTTCGCCAACGGGAAGAGGGCATCCGTCCCCGCCATGTAGAGCAGGCGCCCGAACTTTCTTCGGCGCATGTGCGGAAGCACCGCCTGGGTCAGGATGAAAGCCGATCCGAGATTGGTGTCGATCACTTTCTGCCAGTCCCGAAGAGTGATCTCGTCGATCGGCTGGTGCGGTCTTATCCCGACGCAGGACACCGCGATGTCGACGCGGCCGAGTTCCGCGACCGCCCTGCCGATCAAGGCGTTCATGGCGGCCTCGTCGGTGCCGTCGCAGACGGATGCGATCGCCTCCACGCCAAGGGACCGCGCCTCGCCGGCGACGGCCTCGATCTTGGCCGCGTCGCTGCCGCCGGTTATGACGATGTGCGCCCCCGCTCGGGCAAACRCCAGGGCGACGGCCTTGCCGATGTTCTGGCCGGCCGCGGTAATGACCGCTACCCGCCCCTTCAAGCCGGGAACTTCCATGTGCTCACCTGCGGATCACGAGGGCGCGGAGCGCGTCCTGTCCCAACCTTGTAGATTGAGAAACCAAACAGGGGCTATGCCAGGAAGCAAGCCGCCATAGGTCTAAAGCATGTCTCCCGAAAGTGGGAACCGGTTTCGGGGCAAAGACATGCGCAAAATCAAAAGCCTAAAGCGCAAGGAGCGAATCTGAAAGATCGCGACGCGCTTTAGCTTAGATGCCCGCCATCGCCAGCAGGGTCTTCATCCGTGCGATGGCAAGATCGGGGTCGGCCAGCAGGCCGGCCTGGTCGGAGAGCCGGAAGACGTCCGCGTAGTGGCATATGCCGCGCGCCGACTGCATGCCGCCGACCATGGTGAAATGGTCCTGATGCCCGTTCAGCCAGGCCATGAAGACGATGCCGGCCTTGTAGTATTCGGTCGGCGCTTCGAAGATCTTGCGCGACAGCGGCACGGTCGGCGCCATCAGCGCGTCGTAACCGGCCTTGTCGCCCTCCGCCAACTTCGCCAGCGCGGCGTTGGCCACCGGGGCGATGGCGTCGAAGATGCCGAGCAGAGCATGCGAATGCCGCCTGCCGTCGCCGGCGATCAGCTCGGGATAATTGAAATCGTCGCCGGTGAACATCACGACGCCCTCGGGCAGCCGGTCGCGCAGCAGCACCTCCTTCTCCGCGTCGAGCAGCGATATCTTGATGCCCTCGACCTTCTCCGCATGCCGCTCGATGATAGCGACGACCGTGTCGAGCGCCGTATCGAAATCGTTGCTGCCCCAATAACCCTTGRGCGCCGGATCGAACATGTCGCCCAGCCAGTGCAGGATCACCTTGCCTGATGCCTGTGAGAGCATCCGGTCATAGACGCGGGCATAGTCGTCCGGTCCCTTTGCCACCGCCGCCAGCGCGCGGCTTGCCATCATGATCGCCTTGCCGCCTTCGCCTTCGATGAAGGCGAATTGGTCTTCATAGGCGCCGATGACGTCGTCGAGCGTCTTGGCCGCCGCAGGCGCCAGGTGATCGGTTCCCGCCCCCGAAGCGAGGTCGGCGCCCGGCACCGTTTTGGCCTCCGCTATCGAGCGCCGGATCAGTTCCCTGGCGCTCGCCCAGTCGAAACCCATGCCGCGTTGGGACGTGTCCATGGCCTCGGCGATGCGGAAGCCGAGCCGCCACAGATGATGGCGGAACGCCATGGTCCTGTCCCAGTCGACCGCCGGCCGCGACGAGGGGTTGGTCATGGCGATGGGATCGGCAACGACATGGGCGGCGGCATAGGCGATGCGCGAAAAACGCGCGCTCTTGTTTGGCTCGACCGGTTTGCCTACGAGCCGATAGCTGACCCGGTCGCCGTTTGCCGCAGGCAAGGTAATGTGCATGGAACTCTCCCGTTGCGGGTCGCTATAAATGGAACGTTCCAATAAATCAAGAAGCTTTATGATTCAAGGCGTCCGCGTCGGCGCGGCATAGCACCTCTGTAGAGGAATGCTTGCATTAGCGGGGGTTTTGAACCGCTCCAATCAATTTTTCGAATCCAAATAGGGAATCATGATTGACTCTAATTTGGATCGATGATTAGAACGTTCCAATAAATTTGCTCAAAGATGCGGAGGATGGAACGAGGATGGCCAGCCGGGCCAAGGCGACGATCCTGGACATCGCCCGCGAGGCCGGCGTGTCCAAATCGACGGTGTCGCTCGTGCTGCAGGGCAGCGGGCTGATCCGGCCCGAAACCGCGACCAAGGTGCGCAGGGCGATCGAGGATGTCGGCTATGTCTACAACCGCGGCGCCGCCAATCTGCGCAAGGCCCATTCCAACGTCATCGGCATGGTGATCAACGATCTCACCAACCCCTTCTTCGCCGAGCTTGCCGTCGGCATGGAGCGCGTCTTCCAGGCGGCGGGCGTCGTGCCCTTCATCGCCAACACGGCTGAAAACCCGGTGCGCCAGGAAGAGGTGCTGAAGTCGCTGATGGAACAGGGTGTCGCCGGCCTCATCGTCTCGCCGGCGCGCGGCACCACGCCGGGCGCCTTCCGCCGCATCGAGGCGGCCGGCGTGCCGATCGTCTTCACCATGCGCCGGCTGCCCGAAAGCCGCATTCCGGTGATCGCGCCGGACAACCATCGCGGCGCCTTTATCGCCACCGAGCATCTGATCCGCAAGGGCCATCGCCGCCTGGCCTTCTTCGGCGGCTCGTCCGATCTTGTCGTCTACCATGAGCGACTGGGCGGGTTCCTTGAAGCCTGCGAAACGCTCGGCATTCCCGCCTCCGACCGGCTGATTGTCGAGGGCGAGACCAGCCGCAAGGGCGGCATGGCCTGCCTGGAGACGGCGCTTGCCGCGGCGCAGCCACCGACGGCGGCGCTTTGCTTCAACGACGCGGTTGCCTTCGGCGCCATGCTGGCGCTGCGCAAACGCGGCCTCGAGGCGGGGGCGGACTTTGCCGTCGTCGGCTTCGACGATGTCGCCGAGGCCGAGCACTACAGCCCGGCGCTCACCAGCGTTGCCGTCGACACCGCGGGCCTCGGCGAGCGCGCGGCGCACGTCATGCTGAAGATGATCCAGTCGCGCACCACGCGGGCCGAGGACCATATCGGCGCCGTCAGCCTGGTCGTGCGGGAAAGCAGCGGTCCGGACCGCAACAGCCAAGTGGGAGACGCGGCATGAGCGTGCGATGGGGATTGATCGGCGCCAGCACGATCGCCAGACAGTTCATGATCGATGCCATTCGCGCCCAGGACGATGGCGACGTCGTTGCCGTGATGAGCTCCAGCGCGGAACGGGCCAAGGCTTACGCGGGGGAAAACCGCATTGCACGTGCCGTCTCGTCCCTCGACGCACTGCTCAGCTCGGACATCGACGCCGTCTACATCTCGACCACCAACGAATTGCACCTCGAGCAGGGCCTTGCCGCGATCAAGGCCGGCAAGCATGTGCTGTGCGAAAAGCCGCTGGCGCTGACCAGCGCCGATGCGCGCAAGCTGGTCGTCGCCGCGAAAGCCGCCGGCATCGTCTTCGGCACCAACCATCATCTGCGCAATGCCGGCGCGCATCGCGCCATGCGCGAGGCGATTGCCGCCGGCCGCATCGGCAAGCCGATCGCGGCGCGCGTCTTCCATTCCGTCTTCCTGCCGGAGAACCTGCAGGGCTGGCGCGTCACCAAGCCGGAAGCCGGCGGCGGCGTGGTGCTCGACATCACCGTGCACGATGCCGACACGCTGCGCTTCGTGCTTGGCGACGACCCGGTCGAGATTTCGGCTTTCACGCAGTCGGCCGGCATGGCCGGGAGCGGCCTGGAGGACGGCGCCATGTGCATCTGGCGCTTCCAGTCGGGAGTCATCGCGCAATCGCATGAGGGCTTCACCACGAAATTCGCCGGCACCGGCTTCGAAGTGCATGGCTCGGAAGGCTCGCTGATCGCCGCCAATGTGATGACGCAGAAGCCGGTCGGCTCGGTGCTGCTGCGCACCGCGAAGGGCGAGGAGGAGCTGAATTTCGATCGCGAGGACCTCTACACCCGCTCGGTCCGCCAGTTCCATGCCGCGATCCGCGGCGAGGGCCAGCCTGCCGCCACCGGCGAGGACGGCATCTGGTCGCTGGCTTCCGCCGAAGCAGCGCTTCAATCGTCGAAGACCGGCAAGGCCGTCGCTATCGACCCGCAACTCGGGAGCCTCGCGTGAGCAAGCTCGTCTCGGCGGCCCATGCCGCCGGCCTCATCAAGGACGGCATGGTCGTCTCGGTGTCGTCGTCGAGCGGCCTCGGCTGCCCCGACGCCGTGCTTGCCGCGATCGGCGAGCGTTTCGACGCGGAAGGCCATCCGAAGGCGATCACCACGCTGCACCCGATCGCCGCCGGCGACATGTACGGCATCAAGGGCATCGACCATCTCGCCAAGCCCGGCCTGTTGAAGCGCACCCTTTGCGGCTCCTATCCGTCCGGCCCCTCTTCCTCCGAACCGCCGCAGATCTGGAAGATGATCGGCGACAATTCCGTCGCTGCCTACAACGTTCCCTCAGGCATCCTCTTCGACATGCATCGCGAGGCCGCCGCCAAGCGGCCGGGCGTGCTGACCAAGGTCGGCCTCGACACCTTCGCCGATCCGCGCCACCAGGGCTGCGCCATGAACGCCGCGGCCAGCGAGCCGATCGTCTCGGTCCAACAGTTCGATGGCGAGGAATGGCTCTATTTTCGCGCCATCGTGCCGAACATCTCGATCATCCGCGCCACCACGGCCGACGAGCGCGGCAACCTCACCTACGAGCATGAGGGCGCCTATCTCGGCGGCCTGGAACAGGCGCTGGCGGCACGCAACAATGGCGGCATCGTCATCGCGCAGGTCAAGCGCGTCGTCGAGAACGGCACGCTGAAGCCGCATGACGTGCGCGTGCCGGGCGTGCTGGTCGACCACATCGTGGTGGCGCCCGACCAGTTGCAGACGACCCAGACGCCTTACGATCCGGCGATCTCGGGCGAGATCTTCCGGCCGCTGTCGACCTTCCGCACGCCCGAGATGAACATCCAGAAGGTGATCGCACGCCGCGTCGCCATGGAATTGCGCGATGGCATGGCCGTCAACATCGGCTTCGGCATCTCGGCCAACGTGCCGCGCATCCTTCTGGAGGAAGGCCAGCACGGCAAGGTCACCTGGGTGATCGAGCAGGGCGCGGTCGGCGGCGTGCCGCTGCTCGACTTCAAATTCGGCTGCGCCTCGAACGCCGAGGCGATCATGCCTTCGCCGCACCAGTTCATCTATTTCCAGGCTGGCGGCTTCGATGCCTCGCTGCTCTCCTTCCTGCAGATCGACCGCCACGGCTCGGTCAACGTCTCCAAGCTTTCGGCGCGGCCGCATGTGACGGCCGGCGCCGGCGGCTTCGTCGACATCACCGCGCGGGCGAAGAAGATCGTCTTCTCCGGTTTCTTCAATGCCGGCGCCAAGCTTTCCCTGGCCAACGGCGCGATCCGCATCGACCAGGAAGGCAAGGTCAAGAAGATCGTCGAGGAGGTCGAGCACATCTCCTTCTCTGGAAAACGCGCCGTCGCGCAAGGGCAGGACATCACCTATGTCACCGAGCGCTGCGTGATGAAGCTGACGCCGGACGGGTTGATGGTGACGGAGCTGGCGCCCGGCGTCGACCTCGAACGCGATGTGCTGGCGCAGGCCGAGATTCCGCTTGGCGTCGCGAATGACCTCAAGGTCACACCTGCGTCGCTCTACCAGGATCGGCCGATCGGCCTGTCGCTCAACGGCGGCGCCTCGCTCGGAGGTGCACATGGCTGAGCGTCTCGTCACCTTCGAAAGGGACGGCGCCGTCGGCATCGTCACGCTGCGCCGTCCGGAAAAATTCAACGCCCTCGACATTCCGATGCTGCGCGCGCTGGAAGCCGCGCTCGACGAAGCGGAACTGGCCGAGGGCGTCCGCGTCGTGCTGATGCGCGGTGAAGGCAAGGGCTTCTGCGCCGGCGGCGACGTCGAAGCCTGGGGCGCGATGAGCGCCGCCGATTTCCAGGTGCAATGGGTACGTTACGGCCACCGCGTCTTCGACCGGCTGGCCCGGCTCCGGCAACCGACCATCGCGGTGCTTTCGGGCCATGCGCTGGGCGGCGGACTGGAACTGGCCGCGGCTTGCGACTTCCGCGTCGCCGAGGCGCAGATAAAACTCGGCTTCCCCGAAACCTCGATCGGCGTGGTGCCGGGCTGGTCGGGCACACAGCGCGCCGTGCGCCGCTTCGGAGCACAGAGCGTGCGCCGCATGGCGATTGGCGGCGAGGTTTTCCTGGCGGCCGATGCCCTCGCGCACGGGATCGTCGACCGGCTGGTTGAAACCGGCAAGGCCTTCGACGAAGCCAGGGCCTGGGCCGAGAAGATCGCCGAGCGCGGCCCGCTCGCGACCGAAGCCGCCAAGCTGATGATTGGCGTTGCCGAGGGCGAGGAAGATGCCGCCGCGACCGAGGCGCTGGCCAGCGGCTTCATCGCGCTGACGGGTGACCTCAAAGCCGGCGTCGACGCCTTCAAGGCCAAGCAGAAGCCGGCCTTTTCGAGATCCTAGAGAAGACAAGATGAACGCACCGCTCAACATTGCCATGCCGGCCGAAGCGTCCCAGGCGCCGAAGGCCTATAAGCTGCTGGTCGACGGCAAGCATATCGATGCCCGTGACGGCCGCAGCATCGAGCGCGCCAGCCCAGGTCACGGCTTCGTCGTGTCCCGTTATGCGCAAGCGGGCGCGGCTGAGGTCGAGGCGGCGATACAGGCCGCGCACAAGGCTTTCGAGACCGGTCCGTGGCCGCGCATGAAGGCGTCGGAACGCGCGGCGGTGCTGCTCAAGACCGCCGACCTGATCGAGACCCGGCTGGAAGAGATCGCCCGCCTCGACGCACTGGAATCCGGCAAGCCGATCGCCCAGGCGCGTGGCGAGATCGGCGGTGCGATCGACATCTGGCGCTATGCAGCTTCGCTTGCCCGCACGTTGCATGGCGAGAGTTACGCCAACCTGGGCGACGATATGCTGGGCGTCGTGCTGCGCGAGCCGATCGGCGTCGTCTCGATCATCACACCGTGGAATTTTCCGTTCCTGATCGTCAGCCAGAAGCTGCCCTTCGCGCTCGCCGCCGGCTGCACTGCCGTGGTCAAGCCGAGCGAGATGACCTCGGCCTCGACCTTCGTGCTCGGCGATATCCTGCTCGAAGCCGGCTTGCCGGCCGGCGTCGTCAACATCCTCGCCGGCTTCGGCGCCGATGTCGGCGCGCCGATGGTCAGCCACCCGCTGGTCGAGATGGTATCCTTCACCGGCTCGACCCGCGTCGGCAAGATGACCATGGCGACGGCGTCCAATTCGCTGAAGAAGGTCTCGATGGAGCTCGGCGGCAAGAACGGCCAGATCGTCTTCCCCGACGCCGACCTCAAGGCGGCGGCCGATGCCGCCGTGTTCGGCGGCTTCTTCAACGCCGGCGAATGCTGCAACGCCGGCAGCCGCCTGATCGTGCACGAGGCGATCGCCGACGACTTCCTGAACGCGGTCAAGGCGCTGGCCCGGGAGGTCCGCGTCGGCGATCCGCTCGACGACCGCACCAAGGTCGGCGCGATGATCTCGGCCGATCATATGGAAAAGGTAGCCGGCTATGTAACGGCGGCGAAAACCGATGGCGGCGACGTTTTCACCGGCGGCGCCCGGCTTGCATCCAATGCCGGGCAATATCTCGATCCGACCATCATCCGCAACGTTACAGAGGACATGGCGATCGCCCGCGAGGAAGTGTTCGGGCCGGTGCTGTCCGTGCTCACTTTTGAAACGATTGAAAAGGCATTGCACATTGCCAACAACACGCCCTATGGTCTGTCTGCAGGGGTGTGGAGCGCCGGCGTCGACACATGCATGTCGGTGGCGCGCGGTGTGCGTTCGGGGACGGTTTGGGTGAATACGTTCATGGAAGGTTATCCCGAACTGCCCTTCGGCGGCTACAAGCAGTCCGGTCTGGGACGCGAACTCGGCAAACGCGCCGTCGAGGACTATACCGAGGAAAAGACGATCCAGTTTCATCGCGGCCAGCGCACCGGTTGGTGGGTCGGCTGAGTTGGGAGACCCCGGCGGACACCCGCCGGTTATGCGTATGCAACAAGGGAGGTAGTACATGTTGCGCAAACTCTTTATCGGAACGGCTCTTGCGACGAGCTTTGCGTTCTCGGCGCATGCCGCGGACGTCAAGGAAGTGCAGATGCTGCATTGGTGGACGTCGGGCGGCGAAGCGGCTGCTCTCAACGTGCTGAAGCAGGATCTGGCCAAGGAAGGCTATGCCTGGAAGGACGTGCCGGTGGCCGGCGGCGGCGGCGACGCCGCCATGACCGCGCTGAAGGCAATGGTCGCGGCCGGCAACTACCCGACCGCCTCGCAGATGCTCGGCTACACCGTGCTCGACTATGCCGCCGCCGGCGTCATGGGCGACCTGACCGAGACCGCCAAGAAGGAAGGCTGGGACAAGTCGGTTCCGGCCGCCCTGCAGAAGTTCTCCGTCTATGACGGCAAGTGGGTTGCTGCTCCGGTCAACGTCCACTCCGTCAACTGGCTGTGGATCAACAAGGCGGTGATGGACAAGATCGGCGGCACCGAGCCGAAGACCTTCGACGACTTCGTGGCATTGCTCGACAAGGCCAAGGCGGCCGGCGTCATCCCGCTCGCTCTGGGCGGCCAGAACTGGCAGGAAGCCACCATGTTCGACTCCGTCGTGCTGTCGACCGGCGGGCCGGAGTTCTACAAGAAGGCGATGAACGACCTCGATGAAGAGTCGCTCAAGTCCGACACGATGAAGAAGTCGTTCGACAACCTCGCCAAGCTCGTCACCTATGTCGATCCGAACTTCTCGGGCCGCGACTGGAACCTCGCCACCGCCATGGTCATCAAGGGCGACGCGCTGGTTCAGGTCATGGGCGACTGGGCCAAGGGCGAGTTCCACGCCVCCAACAAGACCCCGGGCACCGACTTCCTGTGCTACCGCTTCCCGGGCACCGACGGCTCGGTGATCTACAACTCCGACATGTTCGGCATGTTCAACGTTCCGGACGACCGCAAGGCCGCCCAGGTCGCGCTTGCCACCGCCACTTTGTCGAAGAGCTTCCAGTCGGCCTTCAACGTGGTGAAGGGTTCGGTTCCGGCCCGCACCGACGTGCCGGACACCGACTTCGACGCTTGCGGCAAGAAGGGCATCGCCGACCTGAAGAAGGCCAATGAGGGCGGCACGCTGTTCGGCTCGCTGGCCCAGGGCTATGGCGCCCCGCCGGCCGTCGCCAACGCCTACAAGGATGTCGTGTCGAAGTTCGTCCATGGTCAGATCAAGACCTCCGACGAGGCCGTGACCGAGCTGGTCAAGGCGATCGACGACGCCAAGTAAGGTTCACTTGAACCAGGTCTCCCCCGCTCCGGCGGGGGAGGTCTCCTGTCGATAAACGGTGCGGGAAAGACCCTGGTGCGTTCTGGCGCCGGGCCGTTTCCGACCAGCCGGTACTGGATGAGCCGATGAGCACAGTTGCCGAAACCCAGATCAAGCTGACACCGGAGCACGACGCCCGTCCCGGCGCGACGGTCCGTTCGCGGCTGCAGGACCTGCTGCCGAAGATCGTGTTGGCGCCGAGCTTCGCGGCGACGATCGTCTTCGTCTACGGCTTCATTCTATGGACGATCTATCTGTCCTTCACCAATTCCAAGACCTTCCCGTCCTACGACATCACCGGCGCCCGCGCCTATCAGCGGCTGTGGCGCTGGACCTTCGAGAGCGACCCGCCGTCGAGCTGGTACACCTCGATCACCAACATGGGCATTTTCGGCTTTCTCTATATCCTGATCTGCCTGGCGCTCGGCCTGTTCCTGGCCATCCTGCTCGACCAGAAGATCCGCGGCGAAGGCGTCTTGAGGCCGATCTACCTTTACCCGATGGCGCTCTCCTTCATCGTCACCGGCGTCGCCTGGAAGTGGTTCCTCGATCCTGGCCTCGGCCTGGAGCAGACGCTGCATCAATGGGGCTGGACGAGCTTCCATTTCGACTGGATCAAGAACAAGGATTTCGTCATCTACACGGTGGTCATCGCCGGCGTCTGGCAGGCTTCCGGCTTCATCATGGCGATGTTCCTGGCCGGCCTGCGCGRCATCGACGGCGAGATCATGAAGGCGGCGCAGATCGACGGCGCTTCCACCTTCCAGCTCTACCGGCGCATCGTCATCCCGCTGCTGCGGCCCGTGTTCCTGTCGGCCTTCATCGTGCTCGCGCATCTGGCCATCAAGTCCTATGACCTGGTGGTGGCGCTGACCAGCGGCGGCCCCGGCGGCTCAGCCTGGCTGCCCTCCAACTTCATGTATGAGTTCACCTTCAAGCGCAACGAGATGGCTGTCGGCTCGGCGAGCGCGGTGATCATGCTGATGACGCTGACCGCGATCATCGTGCCTTACCTCTATTCCGAACTCAGGGAGAAGCCGCGATGAGCGCTGTCACCTCGCCTGCCCGTCCGGCTTCGAGCGGCATCAGCGCCAGGACGATCAACCGCATCGTCATCTATGGCCTGCTCGCGCTGTTCGCTATCTTCTATCTGATGCCGCTCTTCGTCATGCTGGTCACCTCGTTCAAGACCATGGACGAGATCCAGAACGGCAACATGCTGGCACTGCCGCAATCGCCAACCATCGCGCCATGGTTCAAGGCCTGGGGCGAAACCTGCGTCGGCCTGACCTGCGCCGGCATCAAGGGCTATTTCTGGAATTCCATCAAGATGGTGGTTCCGGCGGTGCTGATCTCGACGCTGCTCGGCGCGTTGAACGGCTATGTGCTGACCAAATGGCGCTTCCGCGGCCACACGCTGGTCTTCGCCATGATGCTGTTCGCCTGCTTCATCCCGTTCCAGTCGGTGCTGTTGCCGATGGCGACGATCCTCGGCAGCCTTGGCCGTTTCGGCGTCACCCTGCAGAACGCGACCGGGTTCAATTTCGGCCTCGGCAATTCGACGGTGAACCTGGTCTTCGTCCATGTGGTCTACGGCCTCGGTTTCACCACCTTGTTCTTCCGCAACTATTACGAGGCCTTCCCGACCGAGCTGGTCAAGGCGGCGCAGGTCGACGGCGCGTCCTTCTTCCAGATCTTCCGCCGCATCATGCTGCCCAACTCGATGCCGATCTTCGTCGTCACCGTCATCTACCAGTTCACCAACATCTGGAACGACTTCCTGTTCGCCTCGGCTTACGCCGGCACCGGCGACGTGATGCCGATGACGGTGGCGCTGAACAATGTCGTCAACACCTCGACCGGCGTCGTCGAATACAACGTCAACATGGCTGCGGCGATGATCGCCGCGCTCCCCACCCTGATCGTCTATGTCGTCGCCGGCCGCTATTTCGTGCGCGGGCTGATGGCCGGCGCGGTCAAGGGCTGACCCCTTTCTTAAAGGAACGACCATGGCTTTTCTGGAAATTGATGGGCTGAAGAAGCGCTTCGGGAATGTCGAGATCCTGAAGGGCATCAATGTCGAGCTCGAAAAGGGCGGCTTCCTGGTGCTGGTCGGCCCGTCCGGCTGCGGCAAGTCCACGCTGCTCAACACGATCGCCGGGCTGGAGCAGATCACCGAGGGCGAGATCCGCGTCGACGGCCGCGCCATCAACGACCTGCATCCTTCGAAGCGCGACATCGCCATGGTCTTCCAGAGCTACGCGCTCTATCCGAACATGACGGTGGCCGGCAACATCGCCTTCGGCATGGAGATGCGCGGCGTGCCGGCGGCCGAGCGCMAGGCGGCGATCGACAAGGTGGCCAAGATCCTGCAGATCGGCCACCTGCTCAACCGCAAGCCCAGCCAGCTCTCCGGCGGCCAGCGCCAGCGCGTCGCGATGGGCCGGGCGCTGGTGCGCGACCCGAAACTCTTCCTGTTCGACGAGCCGCTCTCCAACCTCGACGCCAAGCTGCGCGTCGACATGCGCATCGAGATCAAGCGCCTGCACGCCACCACCGGCACGACGATCGTCTATGTCACGCACGACCAGATCGAGGCGATGACGCTGGCGACCAAGATCGCTGTCATGCGCGACGGCGAGGTGCAGCAGTTCGGCACGCCGGCCGAGATCTACAACAACCCGACCAACATCTTCGTCGCCGACTTCATGGGCTCGCCGGCGATGAACCTGATCCCGGCCAAGATCGACGGCAATGGCAGCGCGCTCTCGGTGGTGCTCGACCGCGAGGCGCGCCAGCCGATCGTGCTGCCGATGCCCGGCGCGCCTGCTGGCCTGTCGGCCTTCAAGGACAAGCAGGTCATCTTCGGCGTCCGGCCCGAGGCGCTGACCGACCCGGAGGGCGCCGAACGCAACGGTTCGAGCATCGCCACGGCCGACTGCCATATCGAAGTGGTGGAGCCGGCGGGATCGGACACTTTCGCCGTCACCAATCTCGGTGGCAAGGGCGTGGTGGCGCGGCTCAGAGCCGACGCCAGGATCCAGCCCGGCACCAGCACGCCGCTTGCCTTCAACCTCAGCAAGGCGGTGTTCTTCGACCCGGCGACCGAGAAGCGCATTCTCTGATGCATGTCGCCCAAAAGTGGCTCCGGTTTTGGGGCAACGACATGCATCAAAATAAAGATCTTTAGACTATGGCAAACCCGGATATCGTCATCATCGGCTCCGGCATCGGCGGCGCCACGATCGCCTCCGGCTTGGCCGGCAGCGGCGCCTCGATCCTGATCCTGGAGCGCGGCGAGCCGCTGCCCGCGACGCCGCATGCGCGCTCGACGCGATCGATCTTCATCGACGAGCACTACCGGCCGAAGGAGATGTGGCGCGAGGCCGGCGGCGCTGCCTTCAACCCCGGCAACTACTACTATGTCGGCGGCAATTCGAAATTCTTCGGCGCGGTCCTCATCCGCTACCGCAAGGAGGATTTTTCCGAGCTCGAGCATTTCGGCGGCGTCTCGCCGGCCTGGCCGTTTTCCTATGACGAATTCGAGCCGTGGTATTCGAAGGCCGAGCAGTTGTTTCGCGTGCGCGGCTCGCTCGGCGAGGACCCGACCGAGCCATTCCATTCGATCCCCTACGCCTTCAAGCCGGTGCCGGACGAGCCGCCGATCGCGCGCGCCCGCGCCGAACTGAAAGCCCTCGGATTGCATCCCGCTTCGCTGCCGCTCGGCGTCGACATCGAGACCTGGCTGAAGGAAGGCAAGACCGGCTGGGACGCCTTCCCCAACACCGGCCAAGGCAAGATCGACGCCCAGACCGGCCCGCTGACGGCGGCGCTCACCGACAAGAACATCCGGCTTGAAACCGGTGCGCATGTCGACTGGCTGGAAACGTCGCCGGACGGCAAAACGATTGCCGCCATCCACTACACAAAGAACGGCGCGCAAAAGACGCTGTCGCCGAAGCTCGTCATCCTGTCCGCCGGCGCGATCAACTCGGCCGCCATCCTGCTGCGCTCGCCTTCAGCCAATACTGGCAAGAATGGGGGCAAAGGCCTCGCCAACAGCTCCGACCAGGTCGGGCGCAATTTCATGAACCACAATTCGAGCGCGATGCTGGCGATCGACCCGCGCCGCCGCAACGACAGCGTCTACCAGAAGACGCTGATGCTCAACGATTACTATCTGTCGGACGGCAAGGGCGGCAAGCCGCTCGGCAATGTGCAGCTGCTCGGCAAGATCGATGGCAACATGCTCAAGGCCAATGTGAAGACGATGCCGAAATTCGTGCTCGACTTCATGGCCGGCCACGCCGTCGACTGGTACCTGATGTGCGAGGATCTGCCCGACCCCGAAAGCCGCATCATGGTCGACGGCAAGGAGATCGTCATGCAGTGGCGGCGCTCCAACATGCAGTCGCTGGAAGGCCTGACCAAGGTCATGCGCGAGAACCTTCGCGCCTGCGGCTATCCGATCGTGCTGTCGCGCCCCTTCGACAAGCGCACGCCCTCGCATCAATGCGGCACGGTGAAGATGGGCAACGACCCGGCCACTTCACCCCTCGACACGTTCTGCCGCGCCTACGACCACCAGAATCTCTACRTCGTCGACGCCGGCTTCCTGCCGACATCGGCCGCGGTCAACCCGGCGCTGTCGATCGCGGCGCAAGCGTTGCGTGTCGCCGATCACATCCGCAAGACGGAGCTTGCCGCATGATGGGCTGGCGCCGCCCCTCATCCGCCTGCCGGCACCTTCTCCCCGTAAACGGGGAGAAGAGGGCTGGCCGCAACCCCTGCGCTCCTTTGGCAATTGGCGAAAGCGCCGATAACAGCGTCCTTCTCCCCGTCACTATACGGGGAGAAGTGCCCGGCAGGGCGATGAGGGGCAGCGCCGACCTCCGCAGGATCAGCTTCCAATGACCCGCCCGTCAGCCATCATCACCGGCGGAGCGCGCGGCATCGGGCTGGCCTGCGCGGACGCGTTAGCCGAGGCAGGTTTCGATATTCTTGTCGCCGACCTTGCTGAGAAGCCCGCTGATGGACTGCCCGAAAAGATCGTCAAGCACGGCGCGGAGTTCGCCTACGCCCGCTGCGACATCGCCGATCTCGCCAGCCACGCCGCGCTCGTCGAAGCCGCGATCAACGCCTTCGGCCACATCGATTGCCTGGTCAACAATGCCGGCGTCGGCGCCGTGGTGCGCGGCGATCTGCTGGAGCTGAAACCGGATAACTTCGATCGTGCGCTCGCCATCAACCTTCGCGGCACTTTGTTCCTCAGCCAGGCCGTCGCCAAGGCCATGCTGGCGAAGCCTGCCGTTCCAACAAGGTCGATCATCACCATCACGTCGGTGAGCGCAGCCATGGCCTCGCCGGAGCGCGCCGACTACTGCATTTCCAAGGCCGGGCTTTCGATGTGGGTGAAGAACCTGGCGCTGCGGCTCGCCGCCGAAGATATCGGCGTGTTCGAGGTGCGGCCGGGCATCATCCGCACCGACATGACCTCCGGCGTTTCGGCCAAATATGACGCGCTGATCGACGGCGGGCTGGTGCCGGCGAAACGCTGGGGCGAGGCCGCCGATGTTGGTGCCGTGGTCGCCGCGCTTGCCTCCGGAAAATTCGGTTTTTCGACCGGATCGGTCATCGATGTCGATGGCGCGCTCTCGGTGCCACGCTTGTGAGGAACAATGGCTGACTACATCATTGTTGGCGCCGGTCCCGCCGGCTGCGTTCTCGCCAACCGGTTGAGCGAGGATCCGTCCAATTCCGTTTTGCTGCTGGAAGCCGGCGGGAAGGACTGGCACCCGCTCATCCACATGCCGGCGGGCTTCGCCAAGATGACCAAAGGCATCGCCTCCTGGGGCTGGTCGACCGTGCCGCAGAAGAACATGAAGGACCGCGTCTTCTGGTACACGCAGGCCAAGGTCGTCGGTGGCGGCTCCTCGATCAATGCCCAGATCTACACCCGCGGCAACGCCCGCGACTACGACGCCTGGGAGAAGGAAGAAGGCCTCGCCGGCTGGGGCTATCGCGACGTGCTGCCCTATTTCAAGCGCGCCGAGAACAACCAGCGCTTCGCCAACGATTTCCATGGCGACCAGGGCCCGCTCGGTGTCTCCAATCCGATCTCGCCGCTGCCGATCTGCGAGGCCTATTTCCGCGCCGGCCAGGAAATGGGCATACCCTTCAATCCGGACTTCAATGGCGCGAGCCAGGAAGGTGTCGGCTACTATCAGTTGACCCAAAAGAACGCCCGGCGCTCATCCGCTTCCGTCGCCTATCTGAAGCCGATCGGTGCCCGCAAGAATCTGACGGTCAGGACTGACGTGCTCGTCACCCGCGTCGTCGTCGAGAAGGGCCGCGCCGTCGGCGTCGAGATCGTCGACAAGCCGGGCGGCGAGAAGACCATCCTGCGCGCCGACCGCGAGGTGATCGTCTCGTCGGGCGCCATCGGTTCGCCCAAGCTCCTCATGCAGTCGGGCATCGGCCCGGCCGACCATTTGAAATCGGTTGGGGTCACGCCGGTGCATGACCTGCCCGGCGTCGGCTCCAACATGCAGGACCATCTCGACCTGTTCGTGATCGCCGAATGCACCGGCGACCACACCTATGACAACTACGCCAAGCTGCACCGCACGATATGGGCCGGCTTGCAATACCTCTTGCTCAAGAAGGGTCCCGTGGCCTCGAGCCTGTTCGAGACCGGCGGCTTCTGGTACGCCGACCCGACAGCCGCCTCGCCCGACATCCAGTTCCATCTCGGTCTCGGCTCCGGCATCGAAGCCGGCGTCGAGAAGCTGAAGAACCCGGGCGTGACGCTGAATTCCGCCTTCCTGCGCCCGCGCTCGCGCGGCACAGTGCGATTGAAAAGCGCCGATCCGGCCGACCATCCGCTGATCGATCCGAACTACTGGTCCGATCCTTACGACCGCGACATGTCGATCAAGGGCCTGCGGCTGGCGCGCGAGATCATGCGCCAGAAGGCGCTTCAGCCTTATGTGCTGCGCGAGGTGCTGCCCGGCCCTGCCCTGCAGAGTGACGCCGACCTTTTCGACTATGCCTGCCGCACGTCCAAGACCGATCATCATCCCGTCGGCACCTGCCGCATGGGTCATGACGCGATGGCCGTGGTGACGCCGGATCTGAGGTTGCGCGGCATCGACGCCTTACGCGTCTGCGACGCCTCGGTGATGCCGCGCGTGCCTTCCTCCAACACCAATGCGCCCACCATCATGGTGGGCGAAAAAGGCGCTGATCTCATCCTCGGCCGCGAGCCGCTGCCGCCGGCCGTGTTCAAGGGCAACCAGGCGGCGTGAGGCATCAATGATGATCCGGCATTGCGTCTTTGTCCGTTTTCGCGACGACGTTCCTGAAACCGAGCGCGCGGCGATCCATGCCGATCTCGAAACCTTGCGCGCCGTCATCGACGGCATGGGCAAGGTAGAGTTCAGCGCCAATGTCAGTCCCGAGCCGTTTGCGCGCGGCTTCGGCCACGGCTTCACCATCGATTTCCGCGACGCCGCCGCCCGCGACGCCTATCTGGCGCACGAAGCGCATCAGCGCGCCGGCGCCCGCCTGGTCGCCGCGCTCGAGGGCGGTACCGATGGGCTGATGGTCATCGATCTCGAAGTGACGCAAATGTGACCGCTCGCCGGCTTAAAACCGGCTGCTGTCCCGTTCTCTTTTGCCCGCCCAGGAACATATCGTTGCTTTTGGGGGATGCAAAAGGAGGACCGCCTTGAACCTCACCGCTGAGCAGAAGAAAACCGTAGTCGCATCGTTTCTCGGCTGGACGCTCGACGCTTTTGATTTCTTCCTTCTGACCTTCCTGCTTACCGATATTGCCGCTGAGTTCCAGACCGACGTGCCGGCGGTCTCCAAAGCACTGTTCCTGACATTGGCGACGCGCTTCATCGGCGCGTTCTTCTTCGGCATGCTTGCCGACAAATACGGCCGCAAGCCGATCCTGATGCTCAACATCGTCAGCTATTCGGTGATCGGCGCCTTAGCCGCCTTCTCGCCCAACCTCGGCGTATTCCTCGCGCTGCGCGCCCTGTTCGGCATCGCCATGGGCGGCGAATGGGGCCTGGGCAGCTCGCTTGCCATGGAATCCATCCCGCCCAGCGCGCGCGGCACGGTCTCGGGCATCCTGCAATGCGGCTATCCGGCCGGCTATCTGCTGGCCGCGGTGGTCTATGGCCTGCTCTATGGGCAGAAGATCGGCGACTTCACCTTCGGCTGGCGCGCCATGTTCCTCCTGAGCTTCGTGCCGGCCCTGGTCGTGCTGTTCATCCGCTCGCATGTGCCGGAATCGCCGGCCTTCGTCGAAGGCCGCACCCAGACACGGCCAGGYCTCCTCGAAACGCTGCGGAAGCACTGGGGCATCGCGCTCTATGCCGTGGTGCTGATGATGTTCTTCAACTTCTTCAGCCATGGCACGCAGGACCTCTATCCGACCTTCCTGAAGAAGCAGCACGGCTTCGACACGCACACGGTGAGCTGGATCACCATCGTCGCCAATATCGGCGCCATCGTCGGCGGCCTTGCCTTCGGTGCGCTGTCGGAAAGGATCGGCCGCATCAACGCCATCACGCTCGCCTGCGTGATCGCCTTGCCGGCAATTCCGCTCTGGGCCTATACGACCACGCCCTTCATGCTGGCGATCGGCGCTTTCATCATGCAGGTGGCGGTGCAGGGCGCCTGGGGCGTCATCCCGGTGCATCTCAACGAATTGTCGCCGGGCTCGGTGCGGGCGACGCTGCCCGGCTTCATCTACCAGGCCGGCAATCTGGCGGCTTCCTATGGCGGCCCCTACCAGGCGGGGATCGCCGAAGCGCCGGGAGGCAGCTACGGCTATGCGCTGGCCCTGTTCGCCGGCGTGGTCGCCGTCTGCATCATCGTCGTCATCCGCTTCAGTCCGGAAAAGCGCGGCCAGGTGATGACCGTGCTCAGCTGAGTATCTGTTTTCAACCCATCCTGAGCGCGGCGACGCCGGCGACAATGCCGAGCGCCGCGGCCGCGCGCCAGGCCGTCATCTTCTCGCCCAGCGCCAGCACCGAGATCAGCATGGCGAACAGGATCGAGGTTTCGCGCAGCGACGCGACCGAGGCGATCGGCGCCTTGGTCATTGCCCACATCACGATCCAGTAGGCTGCGCCGCTGAGCACGCCGGTGAACAGCCCGGCCTTCCAGTCGCGCGCCAGCACCGGAAGCGACCGCGGTCCGCGGAAGGCAATGCACAGGACGAGCGCCCATGCCGCATCACAGACGAACAGCCAGGCCGCGTAGCTTTGCGCGGTTGCGGCCAGCCGCGCGCCGCTGCCGTCGGAAAGCGTGTAGCTGGCGATGAAGATCGAGGTGGCGAGCGCGAAGCCGACCGCGCGCAGATTGAGTTTCTCCAGATGCGCCCCACCCCGAAACGACATGACCAGCGTGCCTGCCGACAGAAGCACGATGCCGAGGATGGCGAAGGGCGCCGGAACCTCGCCGACCACGACGATGCCGCCCAGCGCCGAGAGCAGCGGCGCGGTGCCGCGCGCCAGCGGATAGGTCTGGGCGAAATCGCCCGCCTTGTAGGCGCCGATCAGGAAGGTCCGGTAGCCCATGTGGAAGAAAACGGAGGCGAGGATGAATGGCCAGACCTCGGCCTTCGGCACTTCGACGAAGGGCAGCGCCACAAGTGCCGCGGCGCCCATGCCGAGCGTCATCAGCGTGATCGACAGGAAGCGGTCGAGATGGACCTTGACCAGCGCGTTCCAGATCGCGTGCATGGCCGCCGCCGAAAGCACCGCCAGGAAGACGAACAGCGTCATCCCCGCCTCACCTGCCCGCCAGACTTGAGCCGATGCCCGGCGTTTCCAGATCGATATCGACCCGAAGCGGAAAATGATCGGAAGCCACCTCGCCGATATCGGCGCTGACCGAACGCACGCGCCCGGCCAGCATGCCGCCGACGAAACAATGATCGAGCCGTCGTCTCGCCAGCCTGCCGTCGATGATCTTTTCGTGCGTATGGAAGTCCGGTCCCGGCTCGGTGGCGACGGAAGCGGCATCGACGAATCCGTCGATATAGGCGGCTCCGCGGTGATAGGGGGTATTGCCGACGATGCGCCGGTATTCGGCGCTGCCTGGCTCCATGTTGAAATCGCCCAGCCAGATCGCCGCCACCGGGTTTTCGGGTTCCGGCTGGCCGTTCGACCAGTTGCGTCGCGGCTCATCGTCGACGCCGCTCCAGGGGCCGCCGTCGGACGGCGCGCGACGATGCTCGGTATTGAGATAGTCGATCTGCTCCAGCCGCTCCTCGGCCGCGATATGGGCAAGATGCAGCGAGAACACGCGCACTGGTCCCGCCGGCGTACGGATCATGCACTCCAGCGCCGCGTTGCGGGTGTTGAGCGGCCTCAGCGTGCGCCGCAGCGGCAGCGTGTGCAGCCGCGACCAGACGATCGGCAGCTTCGACAGCACCATCGTGCCGAACTGCCGCCGGCGATTGACGATGCGGCCGCCGCGCCTCTCGCTGGCATCCATGTCGAAGGCGGGGCCATAGGCCCAGTAATAGTCGGGCAGCAAGCTGGACAGGATCTCGGGCTGATCGTCCTCATTGGTGCGCTGCCAATGCCGCTCGACTTCCTGCAGCGCGATGATGTCGGCGCCATCCACCAGCCTGGCACAGCGGCTGAGATCATAGCGCCCGTCGCTGCCGTAGCCGTATTGGATGTTGTAGCTGATCAGCTTCATTGATTAACCGGCTCACTTCTGGCGATTGCAGTAGCGCAATTCCAGGAAAAGTGTGAGCGTTTAAGTTCGGCGTCTTCGCCGTAACCTTTCCGTCCGGAATTGCGTCGAGAAAAAAGACATAGAGCGGTTCGCCGTTTCAGGTGAAACGCTCTAGCGCCAGGCCCCTTGCGTTGCAATGGACCGGCAGGACAAGTGGAATAGTCCAATGGAACCCGGCGAACCGCGCTAATAGGTCGTCAGCGGCTGGAAGCTTCCGGCGGGCGACGCCGCCAGTTCCGACCAGTCGATCTCCTCTTCCAGCCGGTGGTAGGCCTCGTCGCCGATCGTGCCGTTGCTGCGCAGTTCCTCCAGCGTGTCGCGCTGCCGCTTGATGGCGTAAAGGCGCAACCGGTCGTATTCCGTCGCGGCTTGCGCGTCGTCGGGGTTTTCCGCAACCCGCCGCTGCGCCTCATACTGCTCGCGCACGACGGCGGCAGCGGCCGATGTCTTGCGGTTCAGCACGTCGAGCGCGGCCTGCATGATGGCGACGCGCGCCTCGGCTACTTCGCGATCGATCGTCATATCCCGCTCGAAATTGAGCCAGCGCAGAAGCGGCTTCAGGCTTATCCCCTGCAGGACCAACGTGCCAAGCACGACAGCGAACGCGGCAAGCACGATCGGGTCACGCCCAGGAAAATTGGCCGGCAAGGCAATTGCCACCACCAGCGTCACCAGCCCGCGCATGCCRCACCAGCCGACAAGCACGGCGCCGCGAAACGTCGGCGCATCCTGCTTTCTGTCTTCGCCGCCGGAGCGGGCGAACCAGCGTATGACCGCGACGTAACCCGCCACCCACACGAGCCGCGCCACGATGACGACGACAAGCACCGTTGCGGCGAACAGGAATGCTCCGCCTTGCCCGTCGCCGGAGAGACGGCCGACGATCGACCGCGCCTGCAGGCCCATCAGCACGAAAGCCAGCACGTTGAGCACGAATACCGCCGACTCCCAGACCGAATAGGTGCTGACGCGACGTCTCGCCGACATCCGGCGCGGCGCGGTGCGCGCGATGGTGATGGCATAGACGACGATTGTGATGATGGCGGACAGACCGAGCTTGTCGGCAATGATCCAGACGGCGAAGGTTCCGGCGAACTGCACAACGGTGCTGCTTGCCGCGTCCTCGATGCGGGTGAGCGCCAGCAGTGAGACGCGGCCGAACAGATAGCCGGCGATAACGCTACCGACCGTCGCGAGCAGGATGACYGGCACCGCGTCCTTCAGCATGAGCGTGCCGACCGCTGCCGCGACCGAAATCCGGTAGATCAGCAGCGCCGTGGCGTCGTTGAGCAGRCTCTCCCCTTGCAGGATCGCGGTGATGCGGTGCGGCACCTTGAACTGGCTGAGCACGGCACTTGCCGCGACCGCGTCCGGCGGCGCGACGATGGCGCCGAGCGCGATCGCCGCCGCGATCGGCAGTCCGGCCATTTTCCAGCCGACGAAGGCGACGACCACCGCGGTGAAGACGACGGCGCCGAGCGCCAAAAGCACCAGCGACAGCCGGTACCGCTTCAGGTCGCGCAGCGAGGTGTCATAGGCGGCATCGAGAAGCACCGGCGCGATGAACAGCGCCAGCGCCAGTTCCGGATCGATCTCGATCACCGGCGCGCCCGGCACAAAGGCAAGCCCAACGCCCGCAAGCGCCAGCAGCGATGGGTAAGGCACCTCCAGCCGCCGCGACAGCGCCGTCAGCGCGACGGCGATCAGAAGCAGGACGAGCGTAAGTTCGAACAGAGCCATGGCTCATCGTAGCGGCGAAGCGCGAAGCTTGGCAGTACCTTCGAGTCAGGATGCTGTTGATTTATCCGGCAAACCCGCGCTGCCTCATAGGGTGTGCTCGCAGGACAAACCGATGGCGCCCGTATACCACCGAGAGCCCCTGGCATGTCTTATCGGCATCAGGACGGCCAGGGCCGTCAGTGCAGGACCAGCATATCGCCCGACGAGAACGAAATATCCGCCTTGTCGCCGACGACCGGCGGCGGCGTCGTCGAATTGTTGAAGGTATCGAGCGAAACCGTGTTGCCGCCGATGCCGACGCGCACGCGGATGACCGAGCCGAGGAAATGCACTTCGGCGATCTCGCCCGACAGGCTGGTGTCGTGCCCGGGCTGGCGCGCCAGCGAGATCGCTTCCGGCCGCAGCGCCAGCGACAGCGTATCGCCGGACTTCGAGCCGTTGAGTTTGCCCTTGAGCGAGACTTCCTGCGCGTTGACCTGCACCTTGCCGGCCGAGGCGTCGGTGACCTTGCCCTCCAGCACGTTGAGCGTGCCGACGAAATTGGCGACGAATTTGGTCGCCGGCCGGTTGTAGATCTCGAACGGCGTCCCGACCTGCTCGGCCCGGCCGCCATACATCACCGCGATGCGGTCGGAGATCGACAGCGCTTCTTCCTGGTCGTGCGTGACGAAGATGGTGGTGATGCCGAGCTTCTTCTGGATCGAACGGATTTCCTCGCGCAGCGACACGCGCACCTTGGCGTCGAGCGCCGACAGCGGCTCGTCAAGCAAAAGCAGCTTCGGCTTCGGCGCAATGGCGCGCGCGAGCGCGATGCGCTGCTGCTGGCCGCCGGAAAGCTGGTAGGGATAGCGGTCGGCCATCTGTGGCAGCTTGATCATGTCGAGCATCTCGGCGACGCGCCTGTCCGCGTCCGGCTTCGACATGCCGGCCACCTTGAGGCCGAAGGCGATGTTCTGCGCCACCGTCAGGTTCGGGAACAGCGCATAGGCCTGGAAAACCATGCCGACATTGCGCTGGTTCGGCTTCAGCCTGGTGATATCCTTGCCGGCTACGACGATCTTGCCTGCCGACGGCTCCTCGAAACCGGCCACCATGCGCAGCACCGTCGTCTTGCCGCAGCCCGACGGCCCGAGGAAGGAGACGAATTCGCCCGGTTCGACATCGAGATTGAAGTCCTGGACCACGGTTGTGGCGCCGAAGGATTTTCGAACGTGCTGGATTGAGAGGAATGGCTCAGCCATGGCTTTCTCTTTCGCTCAATTAGGGCGGTTCGCCGATTTCGGCGCGAAGCGGGACAGGACCTGGATCAGCGACATACAGCCCCAGGTAATGGCGAAGGCGATGATGGCAAGTGCCGCTGGCTCGTAAGCACGGTTGGCGCCCATGTTCTGCAGATACGGGCCGAAGGCCGGCCGGTTGAGCAGGCTGGCCACGGTGAACTCGCCGATGACGATGGCAAAGGTCAGGAAGGCGCCGGACAGAACCGCGATCAGCACGTTGGGCAGGATCACGCGTCCGATGATCGTCGTCCAGCCGGCGCCGAGGATCTGCGCCGCTTCGGTGAGCGTCCTGACGTCGATGGTGCGAAGGCCGGTATCGACGGCGCGGTACATGTAAGGCAGCGCCAGCGTCGCATAGCCGATGACGAGCAATGCGTTGGTGCCTAAGCCGCTGGCGAGGAACGRCAGCGGCGAGCTAGAGCCGTACATGCGGATATAGCCGAACACGATGACGATGGCGGGAATGACCAGCGGCAACAGCGTGACGAATTCGACGATCGGCCTGAGCTGGGGCAGGCGCAGCCGGATCCAGTAGGCGGTGGGCACCACCAGAAGCACGCCGAGGATGATGGTGAAGATCGCGGCCACCACCGAGAAGGTGAAGGATTCCTGGAAGCGTGCATCGCCGAGCACGACGCGGTATGCCTCGAAGGAATATTCGCCGCGCTTCATGCGCATTGAGAATTCCAGCGTCGCGATCAGCGGAATGAAGAAATAGGCGGCGCCGAGGACGAACGTCAGCCAGGCCCAGAACTTACCCGACTTCATTTGAGCCACCTCTCCGAGCGGGTCCGGAACCAGATGTAGAAGACATTGGCGAGCCCGGTGATGAAGATCATGCCGAAGGCGATCGCATAGCCGAGATTGGCGTTGTGCAGCACGTCGCCGCGGATCTGCGCATAGAGCACGATCGGCACGATGTTGAGCGACGAGCCGGTCAACGCATAAGCGGTGGCGATGGCGCCGAAGGCGTTGGCGAAAAGCAGGATGAAGGTGCCGAGGAAGCTCGGCCACAGGACAGGAATGACGACCATGCGCCAGTACTGCCACTGGGTGGCGCCGAGCGTCGCGGCGGCCTCGCCCCATTCCTTTTTCAGGCCGTCGATCGCCGGCACGATGATGACGACCATCAGCGGGATCTGGAAATAGAGATAGGTCAGCGTCAGGCCCCAGAAGGACAGCACGTTGAAGCCGTGCTGATAGAGGTCGAAGCCGATCGAGCGCAAAAGCACAGTGAGCAGGCCGAGGCGGCCGAGCGTCGCCAGGAAGGCGAAGGCCAGCGGAACGCCGGCAAACTGCGAGGCGACGCCCGAGAAGGTGAGCGCCGCCGAACGCGTCCAGTTGGGCAGGCCGCCGCGCACGATGGCGATGGCGATGGCGAGGCCGATGAAGGCGCCAAGCAGCGACGAGGCGACGGAAACCTTGATCGAGATCCAGTAGGCGGCAACGATGGTCGGCTGCGCGAGATCTGCGATGTTCTGCAGCGTGAAGCCGCCGTCGGCGTTCTGGAACGCGCCGATGATGAGATAGAGCGTCGGCAGGATCAGGAACATCAACGCGAAGATGATGAAAGGCGCGACGCCCAGCCATTGCGTGGGCAGACGCATCGCGCGCGCGCCGGGCGGAATGGTCTTACCGGCGGCGGACGGTCCTGAAAGGCTGATATCGGTCATGCCTGACTGCCTTCAATAAGGGAATCCGGGCGGCGCAAGGCCGCCCGGAAGAGCATCGACTTACTTGACGTTGGCGCCGACGACCGAGTCCCAGCCCTTGGTGATCTCTTCCTTGGCAGCGCCCTGCTCGTCGAGCGACGGGAACACGGCCTTGGCATAGGCGTCTGCCGGCGGCAGCTTGTCGAGCAGCTCCTGCGGAACCTTGCCGTTCTTGGCGAGGTCGTTGAAGCGGATCGGGTGRCAATAACCCTTCAGCCAGCCGATCTGGCCTTCGTCGGAATAGAGGTATTCCATCCACAGCTTCGCGGCGTTCGGATGCGGCGCGTAGGCGCTGATCGCCTGCACGTACACGCCGGCGACGACGCCGGTCTTCGGGATGACGATATCGGTCGGCGGGTTGCCGTTCAGCGTGTCGCGGCCCGACAGGTTGTTGTAGTCCCAGTTGATCAGGATCGGCGTCTGACCCTGCGCGAGCGTGGCCGGCTTGCCGATGACCGGAACGAAGTTGCCGCCGGCGTTGAGCTTCTTGAAGAAGTCGAGGCCGGCTTCGCCGGCGGCCTTGCCGGCAGCGGCGCCGGTGGACAGACCGGAAGCGTGGACGGCCTGGATCGCCTGGTTCGACGCGCGCGGATCACCGGCGAGCGCAACCGAGTTGGCGTATTCCGGCTTCAGAAGGTCGGCCCAGTCGGCCGGAACGTTCTTGACCAGATCCTTGTTCACCATGAACGACAGAACGCCGTAATAGTCGCCGTACCAGGCGCCGTCGGCATCCTTGGCGCTGTCCGGGATCGAATCCCAGGTCGAGACCTTGTAAGGCATCAACAGGCCGTCTTTCTTGGCCGAGGGGCCGAAAGCCAGGCCGACGTCGATGACGTCGGGGGCCTGCGGACCCTTGTTATCCTTGTTGGCCTTGATCGCCTCGACCTCGTCGCCCGAGCCGGCGTCGGGATTGAGTTCGTTGATGGTAATTCCTGGATACTTAGCCTTGAAAGCGTCGATCACTGCCCCATAGCCGCACCAGTCATGCGGAAGCGCGATGACAGTGAGCTGGCCTTCCGCCGTCGCGGCCTTGGCGAGATCGTCCAGCGAATCCGCGGACGAAATCATCGTCGACGCAAAGAGCGTCGCGGCCGAGAGGGAAAGCACTTTCCCCGTGAACTTGAACATGTGTTCTCTCCGTTGAACTGGCGCCGTTGGGCGCCTGCGATGCGGGTATCGTTTTCGTGTGACAGCCAGATGAAGGCTTTTTGAAACCGGAGCCCCGCGGCGAAAAAAGTTAACTCTTTTTAACGGACTGTAGCAATTAGCCCGCGCTTAATTTTCCGGCTAATGGTTAGCCGCCTTGTTTTTTGCCCCGCTCCTCCTCCAGCTGCTCGCCCTTTCTTCAACTCTTCGGCATTGAAAGCCGGCTCTCAGACGGAGCCGGCGATCGCGTTTTCGAGCAGCGCCAGCGCCGCTTTCTTGGTGAGCTTGACCGGATTGCCGCCGGCCGTCGGGTCGACCACCGCCATATCGGCGATCAGCGCCTTGCGCTTCTTGTCCATGTCGAGCCCCTTGATCAGGCCGGGCAGCGCGTGCGGCACCTTGAGCTCCTTGCGCAGCTTGATGACTGCCTTGGCGAAGCCGTCGAAGCCGCCCTTTATGCCGCAATAGGCGGCGAGCCTGGCGATACGGTCCTCGATCGCCTCTCGATTGAAGGCGAGCACATAGGGCATGAACACGGCATTGGTCATGCCGTGATGGGTGTCGTAGAGCGCGCCGATCGGATGCGACAGCGAATGGATGGCGCCCAGCCCCTTCTGGAAGGCGGCGGCGCCCATGGCGGCGGCGCTCATCATGTGGGCGCGGGCGACGAGATCCTTGCCGTTGGCGAAAGCCTTCGGCAGGTTCTCGAACACCAGCCGGATGCCTTCCACCGCGATGCCGTCGGCCATCGGGTGATAGCCGGGCGCGCAATAAGCCTCGAGGCAGTGCGCAAGCGCGTCCATGCCGGTGCCGGCGGTGATGAAGGCAGGCATGCCGACCGACAGCTCCGGATCGGCAATGACGATCGCCGGCAGAAGCTTCGGATGGAAGATGACCTTTTTGGTATGGGTCTCCTCATTGGTGATGACGCCGGCGCGACCGACCTCGGAGCCGGTGCCGGCCGTGGTCGGCACGGCGATGATCGGCGCGATCGCATCCGAATTGGCCCTGGTCCACCAGTCGCCTATATCCTCGAAATCCCACACCGGACGCGTCTGTCCGGACTGGAAGGCGATCAGCTTGCCGAGATCGAGGGCCGAGCCGCCGCCGAAGGCGATGACGCCGTCATGCTTGCCCTTCTTGAACACGGCGATGCCGGCGGTGAGGTTGGACTCGACCGGGTTCGGCTTCACCTCCGAAAACACGCCATAGGGGACCTTGGCGTCGTCGAGGATCTTCAGCGTCGAGGCGACGACCGGCAGTTTCGCCAGGCCGGGATCGGTGACGAAGAGCGGACGCTTGATGCCGGCGGCCGCCAGCGCATCCGGCAGTTCCTTGATGCGGCCGGCGCCGAAACGGACGGTGGTGGGGTAGTTCCATTTGGAGATGAGCTTGGACATTTTTTGTCTTTCGAAAGGTCAGATCGCTTCACGCAGGTGATAGGATTTCGGGCGGGTCAGATTGTCGTAGCCGATGGCCGAGAGCGCCGCGCCCTTGCCGGTGTCCTTGACGCCGGTCCAGACCAGCGCCGGATCGAGATAGTCGCAACGGTTCATGAACACGGTGCCGGTCTCGACGCGGTCGCCGATGGCGATCGCATGCTCCGTGTCGCGCGTCCAGATCGAGGCCGTCAGCCCATAGGGGCTGTCGTTCATCAGCGCGATCGCCTCCTCGTCGTTGCGCACCTTCATGATGCCGACGATCGGCCCGAAGCTTTCCTCGCGCATCACGCTCATCTGGTGGTCGACCTCAGTCAGCACCTCCGGCGCCAGATAGGGCGAGCCCGGCTTGTCGTTCTCGACCTTCATGTTGATGTGCGCGATCGCGCCCTTGCGCAGCGCTTCTGCCTTCTGCTCGCGGATCAGGTCGGCGAAACGCGCCTGCGCCATCGGGCCCATGGTGGTCRCCTGCTCCAGCGGATTGCCGACGATATAATTCTTCGTCTCGGCGATGAAGCCCTCGACGAACTCGTCATAGACCTTCTCATGCACATAGACGCGCTCGATGCCGCAGCAGCACTGGCCGGAATTGTAGAAGGCGCCATCGACCAGGTTGGCGACCGCATGGTCCAGCTTGGCGTCGGGCAGCACATAGGCCGGGTCCTTGCCGCCGAGCTCGAGGCCGAGCGTCATGAAGGTGCCCGCCGCGGCCTTCTCGATGGCGCGGCCGCCAGCGACGGAGCCAGTGAAGTTGACATGGTCGATCTTGCCCGAGCCGAGCAGCTTCTCGGTCTGGGCATGGTTCATGATGAGGTTCTGGAACAGGCCCTTGGGCAGGCCGGCCTTGTCGAAAGCCTGCTGGAAGCGTTCGCCGACGAGCAGTGTCTGCGCCGCGTGCTTGAGGATGACGGCGCTTCCGGCCATCAGCGCCGGCACGATGGTGTTGACCGCGGTGAGATAGGGATAGTTCCACGGCGCGATCACCAGCACGACGCCGAGCGGCACCTTCTTCACATAGCGGCGGAAGCCGTCCTTCGGATTGGAGGCCATGACCGGCTTCAGCGCAGCTTCAGCGATCTCGACCATATAGCTGGTGCGTTCCTTGACGCCGCCGAACTCGCCGCCATAGCGCACCGGCCGGCCCATCTGCCAGGCGATCTCGGGCACGATCTCGTCGGTCATGGCGACCAGCGCTTCCAGCATCGCCAGCATATACTTGCCGCGCTCGACGACCGGCGTCTCGGCCCACTTCTCCTGCGCCGCCCTGGCGCGCTCGACCGCCGCACTGATCGCCTGGTCGCTCGCGACCGGCCGTTCGGCGTAGATCGAGCCGTCGATGGGGGATTTGAGTTTGACCGTTTCGGTCATGTGTTCCTCGCAGTTTTATAACACTCGCAATGATGTGGCTGGCGCTTCCTTCATGCGCCGGCCGGCAGGGCCTGCGCCGAGGCTCAAAGGCGCTGCCCGCCTTCTCCTTCGCTGAAGGCCGGGACAGCGCCGACGCTAACGCGGCACCTTAATACCGCTCGAAGCCCCGATGCAGTTCCCAATCCGTAATACGGCGGTCGTATTCGAACTGCTCCCAGCGGGCGGTGTGCACATAATGCTCGATCACCTCGTCGCCGAAGGCCTGCTTCAGCATCTTCGACTTGGCTAGCGTCTCGGTGGCGTCGCGCAGCGTCTTCGGGATCTCGGGCAGGCGCGAGGCCTGATAGGCGTCGCCGACGAAAGGCTTCTGCAATTCCAGCTTCTCGTCGATGCCGGCGAGGCCCGACGCGATCAGCGCCGCGAAGGCGAGATAGGGATTGAGGTCGGCGCCGCCGATGCGGCACTCCATGCGGATGCCTTTGGTGCCCTCGCCGCAGAGCCGGAAGCCGGCGGTGCGGTTGTCCTCACTCCACATGATCTTGGTCGGCGCGAAGGTGCCGGCCTGGAAGCGCTTGTAGGAATTGATGTAAGGCGCCAGGAACCAGGTGAACTCCTTGGCGTATTTGAGCTGGCCGGCCGCCCATTGCTGGCCGAGACTGGACAGCGTCCAATCGGCTTGTCTGTCGAAAAACAGCGGCGTCTTGCCATCGGCGCTCCACAGCGAATTGTGGATGTGGCTCGAATTGCCGGCGAGTCCATAATTGTATTTGGCCATGAAGGAGATGGCCTTGCCTTCGGAATCGGCGATCTCCTTGGCGCCGTTCTTCAGGATGACGTGGCGGTCGGCCATCTCGAGCGCCTCGGCATAGCGCACATTGATCTCTTCCTGGCCCGGTCCCCACTCGCCCTTGGAGTTTTCGATCGGAATGCCAGCGGCCTCCATCTCGTTGCGAAGCCGGCGCATGACGCCTTCTTCCTTGGTGGTGATGCCGATCTGGTAGTCGCCGATATAGGGCGAGGCGCTATCCAGCCCCTGCCAATGCTTTTTGCGGGCGGACTCGTAGGTTTCGCTGAACAGGTAGAATTCGAGCTCGGAGGCGAAATAGCCGATATAGCCGCGCTCCTGCAGCCGCTTGACCTGCTTCTTCAGGATCGCGCGTGGCGAGTGCGCGAGGTCGTCATGCGTGTGATGGTCGAGCACGTCGCAGATGACCAGCGCCGTCTTCTCCAGCCACGGAATGCGCCGCAGCGTCGACAGGTCCGGCTTCATGACGAAATCGCCATAGCCCTTCGACCAACTCGCCGCCCTGTAGCCCGGCACCGGCTCCATATCGATGTCGCAGGCCAGGAGATAGTTGCAGCCATGCGTCTCGCCATGCGCTGAATCAACGAAATACTGGGCCAGGAAACGCTTTCCCGCGAGCCGGCCCTGCATGTCGACGATGCAGGCCAGCACCGTGTCGATCTCGCCGTTCGAGACCGCTTTCTTCAACTGATCGAACGAGAAATTCCCGGCCATTCCTTTGGCGCTCCAGTGCTTGTCGATTTGAGGGGAGAAACGAGAACCATGGCCGGCGTACGCCGGCCATGGCCGTGAAGCGAAGGTTCAGTGGCCGGTCTCGCCGACCGCCTGTTCGGCCGCCTTGATCGCCGCCTGGCGCGCCGCGATGATGTCGCCCAGCGGCGGACCCTGGAAGCGGTTGCGCTCGAAAGCAAACCAGACGATCGCCGTCAGGATGAAGAAGCCGACGGTGATGTAGAGCGCCCAGTCGTTCGGCGGCTGGATGCCGATGACGAAGATCAGGATCATCGACACGATCGACAGGAAGGCGAACAGCATGAAGATGCCGCGCCCCATGTTCCACGGGCCCATCTTGTCCCACTTCGGCGTTCCCCAGGCCATCATGCCAAGCACGATCGGCACGGTGAAGGAGAGGAACAGGAAGATGACGGTGCAGGACACCACGATCGTATAGGCCGAGGTGCCGGCGACCGAGACCACCGACGAGCCCCATACGAAAAGCACCGACAGGATCGAGGCAGTCCAGATCGCCGCCACCGGCGTGCGGTAGGTCGGGCTGACCTTGGCAAGCGCCGCCGAGCCGGGCAGTCCGCCGTCGCGCGAGAAGGCGAAGATCATGCGCGAGGCGGAGGTGACGGTGGCGAGGCCGCACAGGAGCTGCGCCAGGAACACGACCAGGTAGACGAACTCCTTGAGGCCGGACGGGACGCGCTGGTCGAAAGCCCAGAAGAACACGTTCCAGCCCTGCTTGGCCGCGTCGTCCATGTTCGGGATCATCAGCACGAAGGCCGCCAGGAACAGGTAGCCGAACAGCGCCGACCAGATGACCGACATCACCATCGCGCGCGGCACGGAAGACGCCGCCTTGATGGTTTCCTCAGAAGTGTGCGCGGAAGCGTCATAGCCCGTGATCGTGTAGATCGGCAGCAGCAGGCCGAGTGCGAAGACCCAGGCGTTCGATACTTGCGGCCACACGCCGCCGCCGGCATCACCGGAGTAGTTGTGGAAGGTGAAGAGGCGGCTGAAGTCCCAGGTTTGGGCAAACAGCAGGCAAACCACCGCGATAAGGATCGAGCCGAAGAAGATCAGATAGCCGGAGAAATCGGTCAGCTTCGCCGTCAGCTTGATGCCGAGATGGTTGATCAGCGCCTGGGCGCCGGTGATGATCACCAGGAAGATCATCTGGTTGGTCAACGTGCCCTCGATGCCGAGCGCCGGACCGAAGGCGCCGACGAAGAAGGTCCAGGTGCCGACATTAATAGCGCCGAGCACGGTGATAAGACCGAGCAGGTTGAGCCAGGCCGTCACCCAGCCGGTGCCGCGATTGCCGAGGATCGAACCCCAGTGATAGAGGCCGCCGGCCGTCGGATAGGCCGAGCTGATCTGCGACATGGCGACGGCGAAAGTGAGCGACACGAAGCAGCCAACCAGCCAGCCGATGYCGACGCCGATGCCGCCGGCGCCCGAGGTCGCCTGCGCCAGCGAGTTGATGCCGCCGGACAGGATGCAGATGATCGAGAAGGAAACCGCGAAATTCGAAAAGCGGCTGAGCCGCCGCTCCAGTTCCTGGGCATAGCCCATGCTGTGAAGGACCTGAATATCCTTCGCCTTATCGACTTCGGTATAGTCGTCTGCTGCCATTTGGAAGTCCCCTGTTGGTTCTTAGCTGGCCGATTGTACTGACTTACCCATTGCGCTTTGTCGGGAGCCCTTGGCCTCCTCGGGCTCCAGATTCGAAAATATGCCTGTGAGCAGATCCGCCCATTTCCGCTGCCCGGTCTCGCCGGCGATTTCGTCGTTGCGGATTTCGATCATCGCGCAGGGCAGCCCGCGCGACCGCGCATGCCGTTCCAGCGTGAAATAGACGCGGTCGGCCGGCGAATAGGGTTCGTTGACGCCGACGGTGACGCCGGCAAGCCGCCGCAGCGCCGCGACCAGGGGCGTTGCCAGGCGGCGGTCGTCATCATGGATGATGCCGATATGCCATGGCCGGCTCTTGCCCTTGTAGACCGGTGTGAAGGAGTGCACCGACACCAGCCGCGTTTCCTGACCCCGCGCCAGCCGCCGCTCGATGATCTGGGCGATCGTGTCGTGGAAGGGGCGCCAGGCAAGGTCGATGCGCGCGGCGCGCTGCTTGTCGGACAGGCCCGAATTTCCGGGAATGGCGGTGGTCTCGCTGACCGGCGGCACGAGGTCCGGCGCGTCGAGCGGCCGGTTGCAGTCGATGACGAGCCGCGACACGCGGGTCTCGATCAACGTCGCGTCGAGCGCCTCGGCCATGCGGAGGGCGACAGGAAGCGCGCCCGGATCCCACGCGATATGACGGGAAAGGTCCGCGGCCGGCAGGCCGAGCGTTCCGAATTCGGCGGGCAGGAAGTTGGAAGCGTGATCGCAGGTGAAGACGAAGGGGCTGGATCCGTCGGGATTGGTCACCCTGACGGTCTCAGACGGGGCAAGGCTAGCGGGCCGAGCTTTCTCCATATCGTCCCCTGCGGAACGCTGTATCTTATGTTACGTATTTTGTCTCATTGCGTCCCTGTGAATGATTTCATACAGTTTGACCGGCTTTGTCAAACGCGAATTCGGGAAACCGGCGGCGGCGGGTCAACGGGCGGGGGAAAACATGATTTCCAGCATTGCCGAACTGATCTCTGACCGCATCGGCGCTATGCCGGCCGGCGAGCGCCGCGCCGCCCAGACGCTGATTGCCAACTATCCTTTGACCGGGCTGAAGACGGTCGCCGAATTTTCGGCCGCGGCCGGCGTGTCCTCGCCGACGATCCTGCGCTTCGTCGCCAGGCTCGGCTTCCAGAACTACCCCGAATTCCAATCGGCGCTGCAGGATGAGCTGGCGGCGCAATTGCAGTCGCCCGCTTCGCGCACGCTCAATCCGGGCTCGGCCGGCGGCGCCGTCTCGCCGATGCTCGAGGCGACGCTCGACAACATGCGCGAGACGTTCCGCCACCTTACCGACAAACAGCTCGCCGACATCGCCGCGCGGCTTGCCGAGCGGCGCGGCAAGACCTTCCTCATCGGCGGCCGCTTCACCGATCCGCTGGCGCGCTACATGGCTGCCCATCTCGCCATCATCCAACCGGACGTCTATCACCTCGCCGGCCAGGAGAGCATTTGGCGCGACCGCCTGATCGACATGGGCAAGCGCGACGTGCTGGTGATCTTCGATATCCGCCGCTACCAGGAAAGTCTGGTCCGCTTCGCCGAGAAGGCGCATCACCGCGGCGTGCAGATCATTCTCTTCACCGACCAGTGGCTGTCGCCGATCGCCCGCTTTGCCCGCCATGTGATCGCCGGACGCACCGCCGTGCCGTCGGCCTGGGATTCGTCGGCCGCTCTGTTCGTGGTCGCCGAAACGCTGATCGGCGCCGTGACCAGGCAATTGGAAGCCGCCGGCGCCAAGCGCATCCGCGACCTGGAGAGCTTGCGCTAGCCGGGCGAAAGCCGGTGGCCGCCGGCCAAACGCGGCAAAACGCAAGGGTCCCAACCGCGCCCCGCGTTCACGTTACCTAGATTTAATGTGCACGTTTGCGTGATAATTGCCATAAACCGCTGATATCAGGGTGTGGAGTGGCCGGTTTTCGCCCCCACCCCGTGTCGTCGATGTGCTTGCTTCCTTCTGGAATCCGGCAGACGAGTCCTGCCGCTGGAGTGTCGATGTCGAGCTGGAAGCAGATTGTTGCAGCGCTTGTGATTCTGGTTGCCGCCGTGGCCGCCTGGGCGCGCTTTTATCCCGGCGCGCCACAGATACTGTCGCATTGGGGGCTGGACTGGGCCATCACCGCGACGCCTCCGGCTACGGAGAGCGCCGGCCCCGGTCAGTCCGGACGCAGCCGCGCAGGTCAGGTCGTCACCATCGTCGCTTCGCCCGCCGGCACCGCCACCATCAACGACAGGCTGCAAGCGATCGGCACCGGCCGCGCCAACGCGACGGTCACCGTCAACCCATATTCGTCCGGTCGCCTCACCGAGTTGCTGGTCCAGTCCGGCACGCATGTCGAAAAGGGCGATGTCATCGCCAAGCTCGATTCCGATGTGGAAGTGATCGCGCGCGACCGCGCGCAGGTGGCGATCGAGGATGCGCAGTCCAAGCTCGACCGGGTGAAATCGCTCAGGGCTTCCAACGCGGCCACGCCGGTGGCCGTCGCCGATGCCCAGGTGACGCTCGCCAATGCCAAGCTGGCGTTGCGCGACGCCGAGCTCGCGCTGGAGCGCCGCTCGATCGTGGCGCCGATCGAAGGCACCGTCGGCATCCTGCCGATCGCCGCCGGCAACTACGTCACCAGCCAATCGGCGATCGCCACGCTTGACGACCGGTCCTCGATCCTGGTCGACTTCTGGGTGCCGGAACGTTTCGCCGCCGCGGTCAAGGTCGGCGCCCAGCTGTCGGCCACGCCCTTGGCCAACCCTAACCAGGTCTATACCGGCACCGTCTCGGCCATCGACAACCACATCGACGAGAACAGCCGCACGCTGCTCGTCAAGGCAACGATCGCCAACCCCGCCGATTCGCTGCGCGCCGGCATGTCCTTCCGGATCGGCATGCGGTTCTCCGGCGATACCTATCCGGCCGTCAACCCCCTTGCCATCCAGTGGGGAACCGACGGCGCCTATGTCTGGGCCGTCGCCGACGGCAAGGCCAAGCGCGTTCCGGTGCGTATTATCCAGCGCAACACCGAGACGGTGCTGATCGATGCGCCGGTCGCGAGCGGCGACATGGTGGTGACCGAAGGCACGCAGAGCGTCAGCGAAGGCGGCGATGTCCGCATCGCCGGCCAGGGTAGCGCCACCGAGGCCGAAGGCTCATGATGAGCATCGGCGACGCCGCTCGGGGATCGGGCCTCACCGCGCTTTTCATCCGCAGGCCGGTCATGGCCTTCGTGCTCAACACGCTGATCGCTGTTGCCGGGCTTGCCGCCTTCTGGGGCGTCGAAATCCGCGAATTGCCGGATGTCGACCGCCCGGTCATCACAGTCAACACCACCTTCGAGGGCGCGGCCGCCGAAACCGTCGACCGCGAGCTGACCGACGCGATCGAAGGCGCCGTCGCGCGCGTCTCAGGCGTCAAGTCGATCTCGTCGACGTCCTCTTTCGGCCAGAGCCGCGTCACCATCGAGTTCAACGACGGTGTCGACCTCAACGTCGCGGCCTCCGACGTGCGCGATACCGTCAGCCGCATCACCAACCAGCTGCCCGAAACCGCCGACGCGCCGCGCATCGTCAAGGCCGACGCGAATTCGGATCCGGTGATGCGGCTCGCGGTCACCTCCGACACGATGTCGGTGCAGGACATGACGGTGCTGGTTCAGGACCGCATCGAGGACGAGCTTGCCGCGGTGCCCGGCGTCGCCGACGTCCAGGTGTCCGGCGACCGCGACAAGATCTTCCGCATCGACGTCGACCAGAACAAGCTGGCGAGCCAGGGCTTCACCGTTGCCGACCTAAGAACGGCGCTTGCCTCGGTCGCCTTCGATTCCCCGGCCGGTTCGATCACCACGACGAACCAGGACCTCATCGTGCGGACCACCGCCGACGTGACCACGCCGGAGGAGTTCGAGAACATCGTCATCGGCGGCGCGACCCGCATCCGCGACGTCGCCACGGTGACGCTCGGACCCGATATCGGCCAGACTTCGCTGCGCTCCGACGGCAAGACCGGTATCGGCCTTGGCATCATACGCCAGGCGGAATCGAACACGCTGGACATCTCGACCGGCGTCAGGGCCGCCGTCGCGAAGCTGCAGGAGACGCTGCCCGCGGGTATGTCGATCAAGGTCACCAGCGACGACGCCGTCTTCGTCAACGGCGCCGTGCATGAGGTCGAGATCGCGCTGGCGCTCTCGGTCTCGATCGTGCTGATCGTCATCTACGCCTTCCTGCTCGACTGGCGCGCGACGCTGATCCCCGGCCTGTCGATGCCCGTCGCCATGATCGGCACCATCGCGGCCATCTATCTCGCCGGTTTTTCCGTCAACATCCTGACGCTCCTGGCGCTGGTGCTGGCGACCGGTCTTGTCGTCGACGACGCCATCGTCGTGCTGGAAAACATCGTGCGCCGCCGCAACGAAGGCATGGGGCCGCGCGCCGCGGCGGTGCTCGGCACCCAGGAAGTGTTCTTCGCGGTCGTCGCCACGACGCTGACGCTGGTCGCCGTCTTTGTGCCGATCTCCTTCCTGCCGGGACAGACCGGCGGCCTGTTCCGCGAGTTCGGCTTCGTGCTGGCGATGTCGGTGCTGCTCTCCTGCGTGGTCGCGCTGACGCTTTGCCCAATGCTTGCCTCGCGCATGCTGACCAGCGCCTCGCTTCACCATGAAGGCGGCACAGGCATCGGCGCGCGCATCGGCGGGGCGCTGCATCGGCTGTACAAGCGTTGCCTGCATCTTTGCCTCGACGCACCCTGGATCGTGGTGCTGGTCGCGCTCATCTTCGCCGGCACCGCCTTCACCCTGTTCGGCACCATCCGCCAGGAGCTGACGCCGACGGAGGACCGCGCCGTGGTGCTGTTGCGCATCAACGCGCCGCAAGGCGTCAGCCTCGACTACACGACCGAGCAGATGCGCAAGATCGAGCGACTGATCCAGCCGCTGCGTGATTCCGGCGAGATCCGGTCGACCTTCGAGAACGCCGGCAACAACGGCTCCTACAATTCGGGCTTCATGGTGATGACGCTGGCGCCCTGGGACGAGCGCAGCCGCAGCCAGCAGGAGATCATGGCCGATATCAGCCGCTTGACGAAACAGGTGCCGAGCGTGCGCGTCTTTCCGGTGCAGCCGAACAGCCTTGGCATCCGCGGCGCCGGCAACGGCCTGCAATTCGCGCTGGTCGGCAACGACCGCAAGGCGCTGAGCGAGGCGGCGGTGAAGATCGTCGACGAGATGCGCCAGGATCCCCGCTTCCAGACGCCGCGGCTTTCCGTCGATCCGACGCAGCCGCAGCTCGCGGTGGCCATCGACCGCGAACGCGCCTCCGATCTCGGCATCGACATCACCGGGCTCGCCGACACGCTGCAGGCCATGCTCGACGGCAACGATGTCGTCGACGTCTACATCGCCGACCGCAGCTATGGCGTGAAGCTGGTCTCGACCACCAACCCGATCAACGATCCGACCGATCTGGAAAACATCTTCCTGAAGACGTCCGATGGCCGCTTCGTGCCGATGTCGACCATCGCCACGCTGACCGAGCGCGCCGTGCCGCCGTCGCTGACGCGCGAGCAGCAGCAGCCCTCGGTCGCGATCACCGCCAATCTCGGCAGTGGCTTCGCGCTCGGCGAGGCGCTGACCCGCGCCGAGCAGATCGCGGCGCCGCTGCTGCCGCCCGGCGCGCGCATCCTGCCGCTCGCCGAGGCCGCCACGCTCGGCGAGAGCAACAGCGCCATGATCGCCGTCTTCGGCTTCGCCCTGGTCATCATCCTCCTGGTGCTGGCGGCGCAGTTCGAGAGCTTCGTCAGCGCCGTCATCATCATGGCGACCGTGCCGCTGGGCTTGGCCTGCGCCATCTTCGCGCTGCTCCTGTCGGGCACCAGCCTCAATGCCTACAGCCAGATCGGCCTGGTTCTTCTGGTCGGCGTCATGGCCAAGAACGGCATCCTCATCGTCGAGTTCGCCAACCAACTGCGCGACCGCGGGGCAGGCGTGCGGGAGGCGATCGAGGAGGCGGCCACCATTCGCCTGCGCCCGGTGATGATGACCATGATCTGCACCGTGCTCGGCGGCGTGCCGCTGGTGCTGGCCGCCGGCGCTGGCGCCGAGGCGCGCGTGGCGCTGGGCTGGGTTATCGTCGGCGGCCTTGGGTTAGCCACCGTCTCGACCCTGTTCCTCACCCCGGTCGCTTATCTCCTGCTCGGCCGCTTCGTCACGCCCAAGGCGCATGAGGAAGCCCGGCTGAAGCGTGAGCTCGAGGAAGCAGCCTATGTCGACCTGGAGCCGGCCGAGTAGGCTATTTCAACAACCGGCCTTCGATCGACCAGCGCGCTGCCAGGAAGTTCAGCACGGCCGCGACCACGACACCGATGATCTTGGCGGGCCAGACGCCGACGGYCCCTGCCAGCACGGCGATCGAGAGGCTCGAGACGCCAAGCGAAATCAGCGCGCCCAGTGAGACGAAGCGCAGGAAGGAATGGTGGAGCCGGATACCGGGGTCCCGCTCGAACGACCACAAGCGGTTCGCCACGAAGGAGAAGAGCACCGCGACGAACCAGGCGCCGACATTGGCGGCCAAAGCCGGCACCGCGAGCTTGAGCAGCAGGAAGAATGCGGTGAGGTCGATGCCGGTGTTGACCAGCCCGACCAGCGCGAAACGGACGATCTTGTTGCCGGTCGAACGTTGCGGCTGGCTGGCGCTCATGCCCTGCCGTCCATCACGCGCGCTCCGGCCTTGTCGAGGCTGGCGCCGAAATCCTCGGAACTCAGAACCGCAAACTCGACCTCGCGCACGGCTTGCATCGGGTCTCGCGCCCGCAAAGTGTCATCGACATGGCCCGGATGGCACATGAACAAACCTTGTTCGGGCAAGGTTTCGACCGCGGCGCGCAGCGTCGAGGCGAATTTCCCCGGCTGCCGCCAGTCATAGATGCCGGAAAGCGGCGTCATGACACTGAAGCCTGCCCGTCGCATCGCGCTGTTGAAGCCGGCGGCCAGGGCGGCGATCGCCGCGATCTTGGCCGCCGCCGGGTCCAGGCCGGAAAACCCAGGCGCGCCGCGTAGCGCTGGTTTATGAGCGGCCGCGCCAAACCGGGCGAGCAGCCAATTCCGCACCACGGGAAGAAAATGCACATGCTGGTGTCCGTCGATATGGTCGGGCGGGTCAGCCAGCGCTGCGGTGAAGCGGTCGTACTGGGCGTCGAGCTCGGCATGAATGTCCCGCTCGTCGATGCGCCCGCGCCGAACCGGCAGCGCAAGGGCGGCGAGCCCGGGCAGCTTGCCTTCCGGCGCCAGGCTGGACGAACCGGTCGCCGCGATCTGATCGGTGAGGGTCAGATGCAATCCGATGGCCGCCCTTCTGCGAAAAGGCCTGATGCGCGCCGCCGCCTCTTCCCATTCGGGAAGGCCGGTCATGCAACTGGTTCCGGTCAGACGGCCGCGCGCGATGAGGTCGAGGATCGCGCCCGATACTCCCGGCGCAAGGCCGTAATCGTCGGCGATCAGGCGGATCGACCTGGTCATTTGTCGGAGGCAGCCTGCTGGACGGCATCGCCGTGCAGGACGTCGCGCACGATGTAGACGGGCCGGTCCTTGCTTTCGCTGAGCGTGACCCAGACATATTCGCCGATCAGGCCGAGCAGTGCCAGGTTGAGGCCGCCCAAAAGCACGACGGCGACCATGATGCTGGGGTAGCCAGGCACGGCGATGCCGTAGAACAGCACCTCGAAGAGCACCTTCACGCCATAGGCGAGACCGGCCAACGCCGCCAGCAATCCGATGAGGCTGATGACGCGCAGCGGGATCACGGAAAACGAGGTGAACCCTTCAAGCGAGAACGCGATCAGGTTGAACCTTGTCCATTTCGACGTGCCGCCGGCGCGGTTTTCCGGCGAATAAAGCACCGCCTTCTGGCGAAAGCCCGCCCAGGCGAATAGGCCCTTGTTGAAACGCCGCTTGTCGCGCACGCTGGTCAAGGCACGTGCCACAGCGCCGCGCATGACACGGAAGTCTCCGGCATTTTCCGGGATATCGAAACGCTGGCTGCTGTTGATCAGCTTGTAGAACAGCCGCGCCAGCTGGCTGCGCCGCCAGCTCCCCTCGCGCCGGTCGTTCTGCGCGTAGACCACGTCGATCTCAGGATTCTCGACCAGCTCGCCGATCATCTTCAGGCTGATGTCCATGGAGTGCTGGAGGTCGGAATCCATGATCAGGACCATGTCGCCGCGGGAATGATCGAGGCCGGCGAGCACAGCCGCTTCCTTGCCGAAATTGCGGCTCAGCCGCACGATCTCCCAGGAGCCCGACAATGAAGCGRCGAATGTCTCGGCGCTGCCGTCGCGGCTGCCGTCGTCGACGAGTAGCYTGCGGACCGTCATGCCGAAGCGCTCCGCCACGGCCGCTTCCAGCCTGTCGAGCAGCCCGACAAACGCGATGGCGGATTCGGCCTCGTTGAAGAACGGCGCGATGATGTCGAGCATCTCAGCCATGCGCGACGGCTCCGGCGGCTGGTGCCTTCCGTCTGTCTTGCGTCCAGAACCTGCCGATGAGCACGCTGGCGACTATGCTGATGCTGATCGGCCGGAACCACAGGTGGAAAAGATCGTGCAGTCGCAGATCGACGCTGGTCAGTCCGGTGGCGAAGAGGAGCGTTGCCAAGAACCAGCACATGGCTCCGCCTCCCTTCTCCCGCCAAAGCAAGGCGATGGCGAGACCCGCAGGCACCGCCACCATGGCATAGGTGTTCTGCTCGACCCGCGGATTGAAGACGCACATGTAGAATGYCGCGGCGAGGAAGATGGCGAGTCCGTTGACGTTGGGTTCCAGCCTGCGGTCGTACCGCAGTACCAGCCAGAGTGTGGCCAAGCCGGCGACGACGCGCACGATCGTCGCCACGGATTCAGGGATCGGCATCCCAACCCGCGTGAAAGGCGCCGTGAAGTCGGCCGGGACGAAGGGGCCGGTTGGATCGACCGTCATCGAAGTCAGCAGCCGGAAGAAATCGTGATATTGCGCGTTGATGTAGTCAGTCGACGCAAAGCCATAGGGGATGGCGAGCACGACGAGCACAGCCAGTACCAACACCGGTATCAGCCTGGGACGCAGCGCTCCCGCGAGAAGCAGCATGATGATCGCGGTCGGTTTGGCGATGATCGCAAGCGATGCCCAGAAGAAGCTCTCAGCCCGGTGTCCCTCGAGAGTCGACAATGTGAGAAACCAGCACGCCCCGGTGAGCAGGATCGTCGCCTGGCCGTTGCGAAGCGCCGCCAGCGACACCGGCAAGGCAAGGAAGAGGCCGAAGGACAGCAGCCATGTCTGCTCCTCGCCTCCAAGCTTGCGCACCTGGCGCATCGCGGCAAAGGTCAGCAAGCCGAAGCCCAGCATGTGCCACAAGATATTGCCCAGATATGGCCCGAGCTTCAGCAGTGGAACGTAGAGGACGGCGAAGGCGGGAGCGTATAGATACCCCATGGCGACGTCGACCTGATACAGCGGCTGGCCGCTTAGAAACGCTTCGCTGCCATGTCTATAGATATGGACCACCGAACGCGTGGTGGGCGACCATAGCACCAGGCCAAGCACAATCAGAAACGACCCGATCCACAGCCAAAACCCCAAACGGTCGAAGACCGGCCTGGTTACCGTCATAGCGCACCCCGCATTCCGACCAGGACGGCTTTCCCATCGCCGCTTGGCTTCAAGCGCCGGCCAGATATCACATCGAAATGAAATAGAACATCCGAGCGTGACTGTTACCGACGCGGGGCAACGGAAGGCGAAACAGCGGCGTTTTTCCGCCGCTCTCTTGTCGATCACGGTTTTGTGTTCAAATCGGCGCCCGGCTGCCTACGGCCTGATGAACACCTTTCCGTTGGGCTTGGCGAGCTCGGCCGGCAGCCGCGCCATCGCCTCGTCCAGCGGCACGACCGCCGTGACGTCGGTCGACCAGCGTCCGTCGGAAAAGCGCTTCTGCGCCTCCAGCACCGCCGGGCCCAGCCTGTCGCGGAACTGGCGCATCCATTCGGCCAGCCAGAAGCCCTCGATGCGCTTGTGCTGGAAGATCAGTTGGCCGGGTTCGCGGATCACCGTCGGCTCGGCGTCGAGCCGGCCATAGACGATCCAGCGCCCGCGTTTCGGCATGGCGGCGAAGATGGTGGAAGCCAGCGGGCCGGTGACGGCGTCGAGGAAAATGCGCGGCTGCTCGGCCTTCATCGTCTCTCGCAACGCCGCCTCGAAATCCGCCGCCTTCTCGTTGAGCACATGGGCGGCGCCGAGTTCCTTCAGCAGTGGGATCTGCTCGTCGCGACGCACCGTGACGATCGGCCGGAAGCCTGCTTCCTTCGCCAGCCCGATGATCAGCTTGCAGAGCTGGCTGGCGCCTGCGGTCATGATGAAGGCCTTTTCGCCTTCCTCTCTGACGATGTCGAACATGGCCAAGGCTGTCAGCGGATTGACGATCATCGCAGCAGCATCCTCGTCGCGTACCGTGTCGATGAGCGGGATGCAGGACGCGGCTTCGGCGACGGCATAATCCGCCCATGCGCCCCAGTTCGACACGCCGGTGGCGAAGGCGACGCGCTTGCCCGCAAGGCTTTTTGCATACGGGTCATCGCCCGTGGCGACGACAATGCCGACGCCCTCGAAACCGGCCGGCCGGCCCTTGACCCGCGGCTGGCCGTACTGGCCCTTGATGAAGGCGATGTCGGACGGGTTGATCGAGGCGAGGCTGACCTTGATCAGCGCTTGTGTCGGCCCAGGCGCCGGCACGGCGATGCTGCCGGGCTGGAGATAAGGCTCCATCGCTTCCAGCGCGGCCGCCGAAGGCGTCCTGGTGTAACCGTCGCCGACAAGCAGCAGACCCTGCATTTGCGATGGAAGCGCCATGGCCGTCAGACCTTTTCCTGCGTGTATTTCTTTAGTTCCGTGCGCGCCACCTGGCGCCGGTGCACGGCGTCCGGCCCGTCGGCCAGCCGCAATGTCCTCAAATGCGTCCAGGAGCGGGCGAGCGGCGTGTCCTGGCTGATGCCTTGCGCGCCGAACATCTGCACCGCCTCGTCTGTGACCTTCAGCGCGACGCGGGGAGCCACCACCTTGATCTGGCTGATCCAGGGCGCGGCCGCGCGAGCATCTCCCTGGTCGATCATCCACGCAGCCTTGAGGCACAAGAGCCGCGCCATCTCGATCTCCATGCGGCATTCGGCGATGATGTCGAAATTCGCGCCGAGCTTTGCCAGCGGCTGGCCGAAGGCCTCGCGCCGCACCGAACGCTGACACAGCATCTCCAGCGCCATCTCCGCCTGGCCTATGGCGCGCATGCAATGATGGATGCGGCCCGGCCCGAGCCGCCCCTGCGCGATCTCGAACCCCCTGCCCTCGCCGAGGATCAGGTTTGCCGCCGGCACCCGGACGTTGTCGAATCTCAGATGCATATGCCCATGCGGCGCGTCGTCATCGCCATAGACCTGCATGGGCCGCAGCTTGGTGATGCCCTTGCTGTCGGAAGGCACCAGGATCATCGAATGCCGGCGATGCTGCGGCTCCCCGTCCGATCCCGTCCTGACCATGACGATATAGATGGCGCAGCGCGGATCGCCCGCTCCGGAAGCCCACCATTTCTCGCCGTTCAGCACATAGTCGTCGCCCTGCCGCTCGCAGCGCATCGAAATGTTGGTGGCGTCCGAAGACGCCACGTCCGGCTCGGTCATCAGATAGGCCGAACGGATTTTCCCCTCGAGCAGCGGCTCCAGCCAATCGCGCTTGTGCGCTTGCGAGCCGTAGCGCTCCAGCACCTCCATGTTTCCGGTGTCGGGCGCCGAGCAGTTGAAGGTTTCGGCGCCGAGATGCGCCTTGCCCATCTCCTCCGCCAGATAGGCGTATTCGACGGTGGAAAGGCCGTAGCCGCGCTCGGAATCGGTGAGCCAGAAGTTCCACAGGCCGCGCTCGCGCGCCGTCTTCTTCAAGCCCTCCAGGATTTCCGTCTGCCTGGCCGTATAGGCCCAGCGGTCGCCCCCCTTGCCGACTTCGGCGAGGAACGCTTCGCCGAGCGGCGCGATCTCGTCGCGCACCATCGCCGCCACACGCTCGTGGATAGGCTTCAGCCGCTCGGTCATTCCGAGATTCATGTCCGCCATCGCTTACGCCTTTCCGAAGATAAATCTTTACCCGTGGCAAGGATGACCGTACTTCGGCTAGCCTTGTCAACGCGAGTCCTTGGGGCGAGTCCCTGGGCAAGTCCCCGGCCGGGCAGGATGCGGAGAAACATGATGAGCTATCTGGACAAGCTGTTCTCGGTCGCCGGCAAGACCGCGCTGGTGACGGGTGCTGCGACCGGCATCGGCCGCATGGTGGCGACCGGGCTGGTGCGCGCCGGCGCTCATGTGATGATCGCCTCGCGCAAGGGCGAGGATTGCGTGAAAGTCGCCAACGAATTGAACGCGCTTGGCGGCTCGGGCCATGCCGAGGGCTTTGCCGGCGACGTGTCCAGCGAAGCGGGCATCGCCGCGCTCGTCGCCGAGGTCAAGGCGCGCGCGGAGCGCCTGCATATCCTGGTCAACAATGCCGGCATTTCCTGGGGCGCGCCGCTGCAGGATTTCCCTTACCACGCCTGGGCCAAGGTGTTCGGCGTCAACGTCACCGCCGTCTTCCACCTGACCAGAGAGCTTTTGCCGCTGCTCGACGCCGCCGCGAGCGACGAGGACCCGGCCCGCGTGATCAATCTCGGCTCGGTGATGGGCACCCAGCCGCTGGCCGACGACGCTTATTCCTATGCTGCTTCGAAAGCGGCGGTGCATCATTTGACGCGTACGCTGGCGATCGAGTTCGCCGCGCGCCGCATCACCGTCAACGCCTTTGCGCCCGGCCCTTTCCAGAGCCGCATGACGGCCTTTGCCACCGCGACCGAGGAGCAGGCGAAACATGTTGGTAACCATGTTCCGCTCGGCCGTATCGGCGTGGCGGATGACATTGCCGGCGCAACGCTTTATTTGTGCAGCCGTGCCGGAAGCTATGTCACCGGCGCCATCCTGCCGATCGACGGCGGCCAGTCGGTGCAGCATGGAATGACTTTGTTCAAGGAGTAGGCGCCCGGTTCGAGGAATCGTTATCCGGGCGGGGGTGCGGAGGACATCAGCGTGGAACCGATCAGTCTCGATACGCTTCTGGCAAGCGTCGGCAAGGAGGTCGGCGTCTCGCCCTGGCGAACGGTCACGCAGCGCATGATCGACCAGTTCGCCGATGCGACCGACGACCACCAGTTCATCCATTGCGATCCGGAGCGCGCCAAGCGCGAGACGCCGTTCGGCGGCACCATCGCGCATGGCTTCCTGTCGCTGTCGCTTTTGTCGGCAATGACCTTCGAGACCATGCCGCCGATCGAAAACACCAAGATGGGTGTCAATCATGGGTTTGATACGCTGCGTTTCCTGGCGCCGGTGAAGACCGGCTCGCGCATCCGCACTCGCTTCGTGCTGGCGGACGTCAAGGTGCGGCCGTCCGGCTGGGTGCAGACGGCGCATGACGTGACCATCGAGATCGAGGGTTCGAAGAAGYCGGCCCTGACGGCGCGCTGGCTGACCTTGACGCTGATCGAGCGCCAGCCCGAGAACGCATGAGCGGCGAGGCCGGTGCCATAGACCAGGCGGCGCTTGCGCCCTATCTCGAGGCGCATATTCCGGGCTTTGCCGGCTTGTCCGCGATTGAAAAATTCAAGTCCGGCCAGTCCAATCCGACCTATCTTCTGACTGCCGCCAGCGGCCGTTATGTGCTGCGCGCCAAGCCTCCAGGACAATTGCTGAAATCCGCGCATCAGGTCGACCGGGAATTCCGGGTCATGCGGGCGCTTGCCGGCACGGCGGTGCCGGTGCCGCGCATGCTGCATCTGTCAGGCGAAGACTCCCCGATCGGCCGCATGTTCTACGTCATGGAATATGTCGATGGCCGCATCTTCTGGGATCCGTCGCTGCCGGATCTTTCCGGCAATGAAGAGCGCGCCGCGATCTACGACGCGATGAATGCGACGCTTGCCGCCATGCACGACGTCGATGTCGACGCCGTCGGCCTTGGCGATTTCGGCAAGCCCGGCAGCTATTTCGAACGCCAACTTACGCGTTGGGCCGGCCAGTACCGGGCCTCCGAAACCGAAACCATAGCCGATATCGACAGGCTGATCGCGTGGCTCGAAACGCATATGCCGGCCGATGACGGCCGCGTTTCGCTTGTCCATGGCGACTACCGGCTGGACAACATGATGTTCGCGCCGGGCGCGCCAAAAGTCATCGCGGTGCTCGACTGGGAATTGTCGACGCTCGGCCACCCCTTCGCCGACCTCGCCTATCAATGCATGCAGTGGCGCCTGCCGCATGCGTCGGGTTTTCGCGGCCTCGGCGGTGTCGATCGCGCGGCCGCCGGCCTGCCTTCCGAGGAGGCCTATGTCACCGATTACTGCCGCAGGCGCGGCATCGAGGCGATCGGCAACTGGACCTTCTTCCTGGCGTTCTCCTTCTTCCGGCTGGCGGCGATCTGCCAGGGCGTTTACCGCCGCGCCCTGGACGGCAACGCCTCCAATCCGGAAAAGGCGAGGACCTACGGCCAAGCGGTGAAGCTGCTTGCCGCGCTTGCGGTCGAACTGATCGACGAGAACAGCTGAAAGCGGGAGAGCTGGGCGATGGGCCGTTTCGATGGGATGACGGTGCTGATCACCGGCGCGACCGGTGGCCTCGGCAGCGGCGCGGCAAAGGCCTTCGCCGCCGAGGGCGCGCGGCTGGTGCTCTCCGATCTGGATGAGGCTGCGCTCGGTGGCTTCGCCGCAACACTCGACGCCGAGACGGCTCACCTTGCCGGCAATATCGCCGACGAAAACCTCTCCGAGGGTCTGGTGAAGCTTGCCGTGCAAAAGTTCGGCCGGCTCGACATCGCCGTCAACAATGCCGGCATCGTGCACAGCTTCGTGCGCCTGCCGCAGGTGGCATCGGACGAGGCGCGCCGCGTGGTCGAGGTCGACCTGCTCGGGGTCTTCTATGCCATGWAGCACCAGATTCCTCAGTTGGAGCGGCAATTCAAGGAAAGCGGCAAGGGCGGTGTCATCGTCAACATCGCCTCGGTCGCCGGCCTCTCCGGCGCGCCGAAGCTGTCGGTCTATGCAGCTGCCAAGCACGGCGTCGTCGGGCTGACGCGCTCGGCCGCCGTGGAATATGCCAGCAAGGGAATACGCATCAACGCGGTCTGCCCGGCCCACACCCGCACGGCAATGGTCGATGGCTTCGTGCGTGTCACGGGGGCGCCCGAAGCCGAAGCGCTTGCCGAGCTCACGCGCGGGGTGCCGATGAAGCGTGTCGGCGAGGTCGACGAGATCATCACCGGCATCCTTTTCCGTGCCGACCCTGACAACTCGTTCATGACCGGCCACACGCTGGCGCTCGATGGCGGCATTGGCGCCATTTGAGCGTGCCGGGGGGGACGGCTACAGCAATTCCAGGAAAAGTGTGATCGGTTTCCCGTTCGGAATTGCGTGAAAACAAAGAGATAGAGCGTCCGCAATCGTGTTAACCGAAGAGTTTGAGCGAACGTTGCGGAACCGGAACGCTCTCTTGTCCGTTCCCGTACAGCGTATATAATTTCGTCAGGCAACCAACCACAAAGGCAGCGGACATTGACGCTGAGCGTTCAGAAACGCCGCGAAAAACAGAAGGCGGAGCTTCGCTCGGAACTCGTCGCGGCGGCTCACAAGCTGGTGCAGGAAGAGGGCTATGAGGGCCTCACCATCCGTAAGCTCGCCAAGCGGGTCGGCTATGCGCCGATGTCGGTTTATTCCTATTTCGCCGACAAGCAGGACATCCTCTTCGCGCTCGCCGAGGACGCCTTCGAGACGCTCGCCCGCCGCATCGAGGAGCACTCCGCCGACGATCCGATCGAAGCGCTGCAGGCCGTGATGACMGAGTACGCGGCTTTCGGGCTCGGCAATCCCAACGAATACCGCACCGTCTTCATGACCGAGAAGACCAGGCTGCCCGAGGGGCGCAGCTATGAGGACATGGAAGAGGGCAACCCGGCCATGAAGGTGCTGATCAAACGCGTCGAGGCCTGCGTCGCCGCCGGCAGGCTCAAGGGCGATCCGCGCGCCATCGCGACCATGCTGTGGACCGTCGGCCATGGCACGATTTCGCTTCTGATCACCTTTCCGTTCTATCCTTTCGGCGACCCCGAGGCTTACGTGAAGCGCATGTGCAACTTCATGATGGCCTCGCTGTCGGAGCAGGACATCCCGCCGCTCACCGAAACCCCGATCGACTGCTGATCCTCACAGCTGTTTTTTGCGCCGCCAGCGGCTTGATTCGCCGTGGCGCGTTCTTACGTTCAAGAAAAGTTGTCGTACACGTACAGATTCCGTCTTGAATTCCGGTTCCAGTCCCCGTATGTGTACGTTGTATCGTACATGTACGAAAAAAGATGACTGGAGACGGAAAATGAAGAAGACCATCCTCGCCCTCGCCGCCGTGCTGGCTTTCTCGGGCACCGCTTTTGCCGGTGCGAACCAGCCGGCCAAGCATGCCCCGGCCGCCTGCGTTCAGACCAACACCAATGTGGTTCTCGATTGCACCGCGACCGGTTCGGTCGAAAAGGCAGACACCGCCAAGACCCAGACCAAGAGCCCGCGCCTCGGCATCGACGTCAGCCCGTGGTTCGTGCCCGGCCTGTAAGAGTAGACCACCAGCAGAAGCGACGACAACGGGCGGCACTTGGCCGCCCTTTTCGTTTCGCCTGAAGTCCGATTGCCTTCTGCGACGGCGCTACTTCTTGCGCGGCTTCATTCCAGCCACGGCCTTGGCCTTGCCGGGCTTTGCCGGCCCTCCGGGGATGGAAGTGCTGGTAATCGATACCGGATCGCTGGCCGGAAACGTGTCCTCGAGGCCTTCCTCGAGTTCTTCTTCGTCGACCTCGCGATGCCTTTCGTGCTCCAGCGAACGGACTGCCGCTGTCTTCTTGGCTGACTTCGGCGCGGATTTGGACGGCATCGGCAATCTCCCTCGCGAGCTGCGGAAACGGYCAGGGCCGACGATGGTTCCTGCCGCGCTGCTTCCCGACAGCGCAGTGTGGAGATCAGTTCGCCGCGTCGCCTGCCGCTTCCGACAGCAAAGTAAAGACATAGTCCGAGAAGGAACGCCARCATTCCACACGGAACGCGTCGGCCGCTGTGCGCAGCAGCACGATCTCGGATTTGCCGAGGATGGTGCGCGAGGCGGCACCCACCGGGAAAGCCTCGAGCGACRGGTCCTGCGGACAGCCCGAATTGACCGTCGCCGCGCCGCCAGCTCCAGTGACCGAAATCCCGACATTGCGGTGCGAGATGCCGACCGCCGAATGCAGCGCCGTCACCTTGGCGCAATCGGCGAGCGGATCCTTGCCGGTCTCGTCGATGACGAGCCATTCGTCCGGCCCGAGCCACAGCGCCGTACGCCCGTCCTTGGTCGCCGAGGTCTTCGGCTTTGTCGGCAGCGCAAGGCCGAGCGCCTTGGAAAGCGCGGCAAGCGAAGCCTGCGGCGCGCGCAGCGAGATGCGTTCGGCCGGCGGCAGCATCTCCACCTTCACGCCCGGCGCCGACAGCGTGCGGCCGGCAAGTGCTGGACGCCGCTCGACCGAAGCGGAAGCGGCGGCGGCTTTTGTCTTGGCGGCGGCCTTAGCCATTGAGGCGTTCTCCCTTCTCGTCGACGAACACCATGCCGGTGACTTCCACCTCGATCGTGCCGTTCGGCATCGGCACATAGAGCGTCTGGCCCATGCGGTCGCGGCCGCCGGCGACCAGCGCCAGCGCGATCGAACGGCCGCAATTCTCCGACCAGTAGCTGGAGGTGACGTGACCGATCATCTTCATCGGGATCGGCTGCTTCGGATCGGCGACGATCTGCGCGCCCTCTTCCAGCACGACCTTCGGGTCCTTGGTTTTCAGGCCGACAAGCTGCTTGCGGCCTTTGGCCACCAAGTCCGGCCGGGTCAGTCCCCGGATACCGACGAAGTCGGTCTTCTTCTTGCCGACCGCCCAGTCGAGCCCGGCATCGTTCGGCGTCACCGTGCCGTCGGTGTCCTGGCCGACGATGATATAGCCCTTTTCGGCGCGCAGCACGTGCATCGTCTCGGTGCCGTAGGCAGTCGCGCCATGCTTCTGGCCTTCGGCCCACAGCGCTTCCCACACCGCCTCGCCATAGTCGGCCGGCACGTTGACTTCGAAACCGCGCTCCCCGGTGAAGGACATGCGGAACAGCCTCGTCGGCACGCCGCAAATCTTGCCCTCGCGCACCGACATGTGCGGCATGGCCTCGTCCGACATGTCGATGCCTTCGACCAGCGGCGCGATGATATCCCGCGACTTCGGCCCCTGCACCGCGATCACCGCCCATTGTTCGGTGATCGAGGTCAGCCAGACATTGAGATGCGGGAACTCGGTCTGGAGGTAATCCTCCATGTGGTTCATGACGCGCGGCGCGCCGCCCGTCGTCGTCGTCACGTGGAAGCGGTCCGGCGCCAGCCGGCCGACGACGCCATCGTCATAGATGAAGCCGTCCTCGCGCAGCATGATGCCGTAGCGGCAACGCCCCGACTCCAGCTTCTCCCAAGGGTTGGTGTAGAGCAGTTCCATGAATTTCGCCGCGTCCGGCCCGACCACCTCGATCTTGCCGAGCGTCGAGGCGTCGAACAGGCCGCCGACCTTGCGCACCGTCACGCATTCGCGGTTGACGGCGGCATGCATGTCCTCGCCCGCCTTGGGGAAATACCAGGCGCGCTTCCAGTGGCCGACATCCTCGAACACCGCACCTTGGCGTGCCGCCCAGCCATGCGTCGCCGTGCGCCGGGTCGGATCGAACAGCGCGCCGCGCGCATGACCGACGATCGAGCCAAAGGTCACCGGCGTATAGGGCGCGCGGAACGTGGTGAGGCCGACCTGGGGGATCGGCTTGCCCAGCTCCTCGGCGGCGATCGCCAGGCCATGCATGTTGGACGTCTTGCCCTGGTCGGTCGCCATGCCGTTGGTGGTGAAGCGCTTGACGTGCTCGATCGAGTGCATGCCTTCATGCACCGCCTGGCGGATATCCTTGGCGGTGACGTCGTTCTGGAAATCGACGAAGGCCTTGACTGTCGTGCCCGGCCCGGCGCCGGGCCCAGCACCCAGCATGCCGCGCGACCAGCTCTCGCCGGCGTCGACCTTCGGCTTGGCGCCCTTGCCAACCTTGCCGCCGGCCTCCTTCGCCGCCTTTGCGCCGGCCGCATAAGCCTCGTCGACCGTCGCATCGAGCCCGTCGGTGCCGTTGCAGGCGCCGACCGAGACGCAATCCTGCGCATAGGCGCCGGGCACGAAGCGCCTGGTCTCGTCGTTGAAGGCGACCTTGCCGCGCGACTGCGAGAACAGATGCACCGACGGCGTCCAGCCGGCCGACATCAGGATCGCGTCTACGGGAATAGTGCGCCCGCCGCCGCCATTCTTCGGCTGCACGGTCATCGACGACACGCGCAATTTGCCGCCGGCGCTCACCACCGCGCGGCCGAAATTGATCTCGATGCCGAGCGCCCTCRCCTCGTCGATCACGGCCCCCGAAGGGTTGTCGCGCAGATCGACGATGGCGGCGATATTGACGCCGGCCTTCTTGAGGTCGATCGCGGCGGCATAGGCGGAATCATTGGCCGTATAGACGCCGACATTCCTGCCGACGGCCACGCCGTAGTGGTTGAGGTAGGTGCGCGCCGCCGAAGCCAGCATCACRCCTGGACGGTCGTTGTTGGCGAAGACCATGTGGCGCTYGATGGCGCCGGTTGCGATGACGACACGGACGGCGCGGACCTGCCACAAGCGTTCGCGCGCCAGCTCCCGGCCAGGGTTCTTGAGATGGTCGCTGACCCGCTCGACCAGGCCGACGAAATTCTGTGCGTAGTAGCCAAAAGCGGTCGTGCGGGAGAGCACGCGGACATTGTCCATCGCCTTGAGCCTGGCGATCGCCGCTTGAGCCCATGCGTAGCCGTCCTGTCCGTCGATCCTGGCGCCGCTCTCGAAGCGCAGGCTGCCGCCGAATTCGGCCTGCTCGTCGGCGATGATTACCCGCACGCCTGTTTCGGCGGCGGCAAGGGCGGCGGCGATGCCGGCGGCGCCGCCGCCGAGCACCAGCACCTCGCAATGCGCGTAGCGGGAGGCATAGTGGTCCGGGTCCGGCTTCTCGGGCGAAACGCCGAGGCCGGCGGCGGCGCGGATCTTTGGCTCGTAAAGATCCTTCCAGGCCCATTTCGGCCACATGAAGGTCTTGTAGTAGAAGCCGGCCGAGAACATCGGCGAGGCGATATCGTTGATGGCGCCGACGTCGAAAGCGAGCGACGGCCAGCGGTTCTGCGAATTGGCCGTCAGCCCGTCATAGAGCTCCTGCACGGTGGCGCGAACATTGGGCGTCTTGCGCGCATCGTCGCGCACGATCTGCACCAGCGCGTTGGGCTCCTCCGCCCCGGCCGACAGGAAGCCGCGCGGCCGGTGGTACTTGAAGGAACGGCCGACGAGATGCACGCCGTTGGCAAGCAGCGCCGAGGCAAGCGTATCGCCCGCGATGCCGGTGTAGGGCTTGTCGTCGAAGCTGAACGCAGCGGTCTTCGCCTGGCTGAGGCGACCGGCGCCGGAGATACGGAACGCGGCGTTCATTTCGAGGCTCCAGGCAGCTTCGCGGGCTTCGGCTCGCCGGCCTTGTAGGTCATGACGAACTTGTCGGTGACGGTGTCGCGCACCGCATTGAAGAAGCGCGCGCAGCCATGGATGTGGCGCCAGCGCTCATAGATGACGCCCTTGGGGTTCGCGCGGATGAAGAAGAATTTCTCGAAATCGTCGTCGCTCTCGGCGGCAATGTTGGTCGGGCGCGCGATATGCGCCTCGCCGGCATTGCGGAATTCGAGTTCCGGGCGCTCTTCCTCGCAATAGGGGCAGCGGATGAGAAGCATCTGGGTGATCCTAAAACTTGCCGTGACCGGCGCACGCGCCGGCCGGGTGAAAGCAAATCGGCTGAGCCGTCATCAATGCGCCACCGCCGCCGCGGCGGCCTCGTCGATGAGACGCCCCGTGCGGAAGCGCTCCAGCGTGAAGGGCGCGTTGATCGGGTGCGGCTCGTCCTTCGCGATCGTGTGCGCGAAGACATTGCCCGAGCCTGGCGTCGCCTTGAAACCGCCCGTGCCCCAGCCGCAATTGACGTAGAGTCCCTTGACCGGCGTCTTCGCCAAGATCGGCGAGCGGTCGGGGGTCACGTCGACGATGCCGCCCCAGGAGCGCAGCATCTTCATGCGCGTGAAGATCGGGAACATCTCGCAAATGGCGTCGAGCGTGTGCTGCAATATGTGCAGGCCGCCGGTCTGCGAATAGGAGACATACTGGTCGGTGCCGGCGCCGATGACCAGCTCGCCCTTGTCCGACTGCGAGATATAGGCGTGCACGGTGTTCGACATCACCACGCAAGGCACCACCGGCTTGATCGGCTCCGACACCAGCGCCTGCAGCGGATAGCTTTCGAGCGGCATGCGAACACCGGCCATGTTCATGATGACCGACGAGTGGCCGGCCGCGACCACGCCGACCTTCTTGGCGCCGATGAAGCCGCGCGTCGTCTCGACGCCGCTGACCGCGCCATTGGCCGCCCGCTTGATGCCGGTGACCTCGCAATTCTGGATGATGTGCACGCCCCGCGCCGAGGCGCCGCGCGCATAGCCCCAGGCCACCGCGTCATGGCGTGCCGTGCCGCCGCGCCGCTGCAAGGCCGCGCCCATCACCGGATAACGCGCATCCTTGGAGATGTTGAGCGGCGGGCAGAATTCTTTCGCCTCTTCCGGCGTCAGCCATTCATTGTCGATGCCGTTGAGGCGGTTGGCATGGATATGGCGCTTGAAGACCTGCACGTCGTGCACATTGTGCGCCAGCATCATGACGCCGCGCGCCGAATACATGACGTTGTAGTTGAGCTCCTGGGAAAGCCCATCCCACAGCTTCAGCGCATGGTCGTAGATGCCGGCGCTTTCGTCATAGAGGTAGTTGGAGCGGATGATGGTGGTGTTGCGGCCGGTGTTGCCGCCGCCGAGCCAGCCCTTCTCCAGCACCGCGATGTTGGTGATGCCGTGCTCGCTCGCCAGGTAGTAGGCCGTCGCCAGGCCGTGACCGCCGGCGCCGACGATGATGACGTCGTATTCCTTCTTCGGCTCGGGCGAAGTCCACTGCTCTTCCCAGCCCTTGTGGCCGCGCATCGCCTCGCGGGCGATGGCGAATACCGAGTATTTCTTCACGTTAAGCCTCGCGCCAAAATCGCGGATGTCGTTCGGGCCTCTCCCGTCACGCGAGGTCTATCACTAGCGAAACCGCGATGTCATCCTTGCGCTGTTTGCGACGGCGCTTGCCGCTTTGCGCCAGCGTCATGCAATGTCCGCGCGACGGTGGCAAGGCAGCTTTCGGGTGGCTGCATCCATGCACATTTGCGACCCAAGCATCCAACCGCCGGCAGCCCGGCACAAAGGAAGGATGCAAGAACATGCTCACCCTGACAAACAAGGTCGCCATCGTTACCGGCGCAAGTTCCGGCATCGGCCGCGCCACTGCCAGGCTGTTCGCCGAGCAAGGCGCAAGCCTGGTCGTCGCCGCCCGGCGTCAGGCCGAGCTCGACGCGCTCGTCGGCGAGATCGAGGATGCCGGCGGCGCAGCGGCCGCGCTTGCCGGCGACGTAAGGAACGAAACCTATGCGAAGGCCTTGGTGGAACTCGCCATTGCGCGTTTTGGCGGCCTCGACATCGCCTTCAACAATGCCGGCGCCGTCGGCGCGATGGGGCCGGTGCCCGACATGGCGCCGGCGACCTGGCATGAGACAATGGACACCAACCTGACCAGCGCCTATCTCGCCGCCAGGCACCAGATCCCGGCAATGCTGGAGCGCGGCGGCGGTTCGCTGATCTTCACCTCGAGCTTTGTCGGCTACACCGCCGGCATGCCGGGCATGGCGGCCTATGCCGCGGCCAAAGCCGGCCTGATCGGGCTGACGCAGGTGCTGGCCGCCGAATACGGCCCAAGAGGTTTGCGCGTCAACGCGTTGCTGCCCGGCGGCACCGACACGCCCGGCGCGACCACGACCACGCCCGAGGCGCGCGCCTTCGTCGAAGGCATCCATGCCTTGAAGCGCATGGCGCAGCCGCAAGAGATCGCCTGCTCGGCGCTTTATCTGGCCTCCGACGCATCGAGCTTCACCACCGGCACGGCCTTGTTTGCCGATGGCGGCGTCTCGATCAACCGGACGTGATCCGGCCAGCAAGCTGGAAACGTGCTCATCCGCTGAAATGTCGCGGCGCGGCCTTGCATTTCGGCGCGAATTGACGATTTCGTTTCCCGTCAGAATGGACGGGGAACGATGCTGCTGATCAGAACCTATGTAGCCCAGAGCGCCATCGAAGGCGTCGGCGTCTTCGCCGCCGAGCCGATCCGCCGAGGCGCTTCGATCTGGCGGCTCGACCCGGATTTCGACCGGCTGATCCCGATGGACAAATACGAGGCCGCGCCGCCGCATCTGCGCGAGTTGCTCGACCGCTACGCCTATCCGAGCCCGGACAAGCCCGGCTTCATGGTCTATGAGGTCGACAATGGCCGTTTCATGAACCATTCGGAACGACCGAATACGGATTTCTCTCAATATGGCGGCGCCACCRCCATTCGCGACATCGCCGCCGGCGAGGAAATCACCTGCGATTATGGCGAGTTTTTCGAGGACTTTGCGCGCCTCCATCTGACGACCGCATAGGGCGAACAAACGTTGGCGTGCAGCGCTCGGGTTTTTGATCGCTGTTTCGCGCAATCAGAGGTGGACATCCCAGCCTGATTCTGCTATCAGCCGCCACAATTCGCGGTGCAGCTCGCCGCGGAGGCATCCCGGCTATGGCCGATTGCCTAACGATTTCAAACCCGAAGACAGGATTGCCCGTGCAGGTACTCGTCCGCGACAACAACGTTGATCAGGCGCTTCGCGCGCTGAAGAAGAAGATGCAGCGCGAAGGTATTTTCCGCGAAATGAAGATGCGCGGTCACTACGAGAAGCCGTCCGAGAAGCGTGCCCGCGAGAAGGCCGAGGCCGTGCGCCGCGCCCGCAAGCTGGCCCGTAAGCGCGCCCAGCGCGAAGGCCTGCTGCCGATGACCCCGCGCCCGGCTCCGGCTGGTGCTGCCGGCGCATCGCGCTCGCCGCGCTCATAACGCCAATTTTTCGTCCTTTTCGAAGGATACCGAGGGTGGCGCGATGCGAAATCGCCGCCACCTTTTTGTTTATAGATTCGAGCCGGTTCGGAGAGGGAACGGACTGACGGCGCCGCGGCAGTGAGGACAAAGATGAACGCTATTACCGTAGAGCGCGGAACCGCTTTTCGCGGCTTCGCCCTGACGGCGGCCCTGTTTTCGGGTCTGGTGCTTGCAGCATGCCAGACAAGCCCGACAGGTGAGTTCAACTCGATCGACAAGGCGCAGGGGTCGAGCGAGAACATCTCCTCGCTTTCGGCCGTCATCCAGCGCAATCCGCAGGATCCCGAGGGCTATAATGTGCGCGGCTCGGCCTATGGCCGCGGCGGCCAGTACCAGGCGGCGCTCAAGGACTTCAACCAGGCCATCCAGCTCAATCCGAACTTCTACCAGGCCTATTCGAACCGCGCGCTGATCCAGCGCTTCCTCGGCAATCAGCAAGCGGCTCTGGCCGACTACAACCGCGCGATCCAGATCAATGCCAACTACGACGCCGCCTATATCGGCCGCGGCAATCTCTACCGCAAGGCGGGCCGCACCCAGGATGCCTTCAACGACTTCCAGAAGGCGATCCAGCTCGACACCACCGACGCCCGCGCCTACCACAATCGCGGCCTGATCTATCAGAGCCAGGGCCAGCACAAATTCGCCATCGAGGATTTCTCGACCGCGATCTCGCTGGCGCCGGACGCCGCCGAGCCCTACAACGGCCGCGGCCTCTCCTACCTGGCGACGGGCGACGAGGACAACGCCTTCTCCGACTTCAACATGGCCATCAAGCTCGACGGCAAGAATGCCGAGGCCTGGGCCAACCAGGCGCTGATCTACGAGCGGCGCGGCGACAAGGGACGGGCGGCCAAGTCCTATCGCGAGGCGGTCCACCTCGATCCCAACTACCAGCCGGCCAAGGACGGCCTTTCGCGCACCGGTGGCAACGCCAGCTGATCGGAAGCTGACGCCGCCGGAAGGGGTGTATCGCACGACGCCCGGTCACCGCCGGCGGCCGCCGTGTTGCGCCGCGGCGACGCCGATAGCGATCCGTTAATCGCCCAGGGCAACGCGTTAACCTTCGCCATGTTCGCGCCAAGTTTTCGGCGGAACGCTCGACACACCTCGATCGTTAAGCCGGGGCCAAATTTTCGCGAAAGGACCTTTCCAATGATCAAATCCCTTGCCTGTGCCGCTGCCGCGCTTGCCGCCACGGTCCTCGCTTCTCCGGTCAGCGCCGGCACGCTGCGCCTTGGCACGCTCGATTGCACCATCGATGGCGGCATCGGCTACGTCATCACCTCMAACAAGGGTGTGTCGTGCACCTTCCGTCCCTATCATCACGGTCCGGCGGAACAGTACACCGGCATGATCTCCAAGCTCGGCGTCGACCTTGGCCAGACGCATCAGGGCCAGCTCGTCTGGGCAGTGCTTGCCGGCACGCGTCATCATGAGGCGGGCGACCTCGCCGGCAGCTACTACGGCGTCAACGCCGAGGCTTCCGTGGTGACCGGCGGCGGCGCCAATCTCCTGGTCGGCGGCCTCGACGGCGCCTTCATGCTGGAGCCGCTCAGCGTCCAGGCGCAGACCGGCGTCAACCTGGCCGTCGCGGTGGCCTCGCTGGATCTCGTCCACTCCTACAAATAGCCGCCGCAGAACCACGGCACTCCGCGGGGCCGCGCCTTCTACGAAGGCGCGGCCTTCGCATATTATGCAGCCATCGATCGCGGTCGGAAGCACGAGCGCCGCCAGAATATCGATTGCGTGTGGCGGCTTTGCTTATCTTGTGTTATCAAGCTGAGGTGTTGGTGGCAATCGCCGGCAGAGGGGCAGCCGCCCAACAGATGCAAAGACATCGTTGACTGCAATTCTTGTTGCAGGTCCGGGAGGCTGTGATGGATTTCATCGAGCGGTTATTCGGATTTTCGCCTGACGGCGGCTCAGGATCTTTCGAACTTCTTTTGATCCTTGCACCGTTCCTGGTCGCTGCGGTCTGGTTCTATATGCGTCGGCAACGACGCTGACGGCCCGAGACAGGCCGTGAGCCCGGTCCCCAAAATATTGGAATTCCTGAGGGCGATCGTCGACGCCTTCAAGGAGTGGCCAGACAATCTGCGCCGGATAGCCGGGCAGATTTGCGCGCGCGTCAGGTTGATTTGCGAAAGAGCCAAGCTCCCTAGCCGGCTCGACCGGAGCGGGCCGCAACGCTGCGTCAAGATCAGCGACCCCGCTTACAAGCGGCCGGACCCTTTGATCTACGCTCAGTACTATCTGATGGGCCAGGGCCTGGCTGTCACCTGGGACAATCCGGATATCGAGATCAAGCGCGGTGGCGCCACCGTCCCGCCGCATATGCTGGAGCCGGACACCGAATATGAGGTGGTCGCGCGCATCTGGAACAACTCGACCGAGGCGCCGGTCGTCGATCTGCCGGTGAAGTTCTCCTATCTGAGTTTCGGCATCGGGACCACCTCGACCTGGATAGACGAGGCAAAGACCGATCTCGGAGTCAAAGGCGGCGCAAATCATCCGGCCTTCGCTTCGGTCAAATGGCGCACGCCGGCCGACCCCGGCCATTACTGCATTCAGGTGCTGCTCGATTGGCTGGACGACGTGAACCCCAACAACAACCTCGGGCAGGACAACACCACCGTCGGCGTCGCCCATTCCCCGGCAAAGTTCGAATTCCGTCTGCGCAACGGCGAACGGGAGAGGGCCGAGTTTCGGCTTGAAGCCGACGCCTATGCATTGCCTGAATTGCCGATCTGCGGCGAGCGGCCCCGTCCGAGGCCATCCCGCCGGCCGCTGCGCACCTTTCCCGGCACCATCGCGGCAGTGCCTGCCGGCCATACCCGTCAGGCACATCCCATTCCCTCCGGCTGGCTTGTCACCTTCGACCCGGCGCAAGCCGCCCTCGGTCCCGGAGAAGAAATTTCCGTCGCCGTCAATATCGAGCCACCGGCCGGCTTCACCGGCCGCAAGGCGATCAACGTCCACGCCTTCTCGGCGCGCGGACTTGCCGGCGGCGTGACGCTTTATGTCGAACGGTAGGAACCGCCATGGCTTACCGGCACTACACGAAATGCATTTCGGTCGGAAATCATATCGGTAAGCAATATGCGCAGGTGATCATTGCCGCTGCCGTGGTTGCGCTGCCGCTGATCCTGGTCGGCGTCGTTGCCGGGCCGGCGGTCCTGCTGGTCGCCCTCGCGGCCATCCTCGCATACTGCCGCTGGTGGCTTTACGATCGGCTGGTCTGCCTTGGCGGCGACGAATGTGCGGTTGGCTGGCTGCTCAAGATCGATCCGCCACAGGAGAAGTCCGGTCTCGATCGCTTCGATACCGACTACAGTCTCAATCTGGTCCCGGGAAACGTCTTCGAATTCACGCCGCAGGCCGAGGCCGAGAAGATCCAGCCGTTCGGACGCCTGCTCGCCAACACCCCTACCATCAAGAATGCGGGCCTCGATTGGCAGGGACTGGAGGCACGTCAGTGGGCCAATGACGACCCTACCGCGGTGCTTCACTGCGAATTCGAAGGCGCCGGCGTCTACGATCTGATGATCGCCTGCCTTGCCGCGATCCCCGTGGCCACCGCAGCCGCGGTGGCTTGCGCCATTCCCTTCTTCGGATGGATCGCATGCGCGATCCTGACGGTCATCGCGGCCGCAATCGTCATAGTCGGCGGCATCGTCGGCATTCTCGACACGGCCAATCCAACCGATGTCGACGAGAATCTCGGCGACCTTCACGTCAATGATCCGACGCGGCGCGGCGCCGACATCCTGTTCGTCAAGGGGACGTGGGTCTATGATTCCGCCCATGAAGGCTGGAATGAGATCCACCCGATCAAGCACTGTCAGAAGATCGGCACATGGAACGGCAGCTGGAACGAATCTTCGGTTCCGGACGGCAGCTCCGACCGCTGGTGCGAGGCCGTGGATTCAGCTGGCTCGCCGTTGACCGTCGCAGCCCAACAGGATCCGGAAAACCAGTGGACCATCCATCCCGTCATCGACGGTTGCCGTCGTCTATCCGAACCCGAGCCGGACCCTGTTCACTGATTTCCCGGACATATCCCGCGTGCCTTCACCTTCCGGTGGTGCGGCAAGCTGACTGGCCGACCGCGACAGGCCAGGCCCTTCTGCCRCAATCCTTCCGTGAGCGTGAAAAAGCCTCTTGAGCCCAACCGCGCTTGAGGTTTTACAAGCTCCGCCGAACTGGATCCAAAGCATGATCCCGAAGATGGAAACCGGTTTTCGGAGGAGATCATGCTCGACCCGATAGAGCCTCGTTCGCAACGCGGATGAGGTGCGCAAAGCAGGCAGGAGATCGGCGTGACGGCAGCAAGCGGCAACAAAGTGACCGGCAAAAGGGTGGATTGGCGGGCGCTGTGGGCAAGCGGCGACCTGGCGCGCTTCTGCTTCGTCAGCCTCGGCATCCTGCTGCATGCCACCAACGAGACGATGGTGGCGACGGTGATGCCGGCCATGGTCGGCGATCTCGCGGGCGTGCAACTGGTCGGCTGGTCGTTGGCGATCTACGAGCTTGGCGCGATCGTCGCCGGTGCCGCGGCCGGACGGCTGGTCAGCTATGTCGCCCTGCGCTCCAACATGATGGTCGCCGCGCTGCTCTACGCGATCGGCGCGCTGATCTGCGCCACGGCGCCTTCCATGCCGTTGTTCCTCATCGGACGCCTGGTCGAAGGGCTTGGCGGCGGCGCGCTCGTATCGCTGGCCTTCGTCTCGGTCGAGCGCCTGTTTCCACGTAACATCTGGCCGCAGCTCTTCGGCATCATGTCCGCGATCTGGGGCGTCGCCGCCTTCAGCGGCCCGATGCTCGGCGCCCTCATGACCGAGTTCCTGTCGTGGCGCTGGGCCTTCGGCATCTTCACCTTCGGCGGCGCGGCGATGGCGCTGGCAAGCTTCATTGTGCTCGACACGCCTGAGGCAAGGAAGCCACAGGCGGGCAGCGGCAAGGCGCCACCCTTCCCCTATCCGGCGCTCGCCTGCCTCGCCCTCAGCGTCGTGCTGATCGCCGGCGCCGGTATCGACATCGCCCTGTTGCGCTCGTCCCTGCTCCTCCTGCTCGGCCTGATCGGCCTGGCGCTGTTCTTCCGCATCGATGCGCTCAGGCCGCAATCCCGGCTCTTTCCGTCGCCTCTGTTTTCATGGCGCTCGCCGCTTGGCAGCGGCATGACCATGGTTGCGGCATTCTCTGTGGCGACCTGCACCTTCACCATTTACGGGCCGCTGCTTCTCACCACGCTGCACGGCATTCCGATCCTGACCACCGGCTACATCATCGCTGCCGAATCGATCGCCTGGTCGATCCTGTCGATCCTCATCGCCAATGCGCCGCTGGAGCGCGAGAGGCTGATCATCGTCGTCGGCGCGCTGATGATCGCCTCCGGCCTCGCCGGCTTCGCCTACACCATCCCGGCAGGCTCGATCCCGCTGATCCTGCTCTGCGCCCTGCTGCAGGGCGGCGGCTTCGGCGTTTGCTGGCCCTTTCTCACGCGCGTCATCGTCGCTTCGGCGCGCGACGGCGAGCAGACGATCGCCTCGGCCGCCGTGCCGACCATGCAGCGCATCGGCTACGCGGTGGGCGCAGCGCTTGCCGGCATCGTCGCCAATGCCAGCGGCTTCTCGGAGGGCCTGAACCGTGAAGCGGCTGCCGGCGTCGCCGGCTGGCTGTTCCTCGCCTTCGTGCCTCTGGCTGTCCTGGGATGCATCGCCGCGCTGAGCATCGCGCTGCCGACGCTGCGGCCTCAGCAAGCGCCCGGCTAGAGCAATTCCAGGAAAAGTGTGAGCGGTTCTCCGTCCGGAATTGCGTCGAAACAAAGGGTCTAGACTAAACGACGACGGTCTGTCGCAGCCGCTCTGCGATCAGCGCGGCGAGCCGCACCGCCACCTCGTCCTTGCCCATTTCCGGCCATTCCTCGACGCCGGTTCTGGAGACGATGCGCACCTTGTTGCGGTCGCCGCCCATCACGCCGGACGGGCCGATGCCGCTTTCATGCGAAACGTCGTTGGCGACGATGAAGTCGGCGCCCTTTTTCTTGAGCTTGGCCTCGGCATTGGCGATGAGGTCCTGCGTCTCGGCGGCGAAGCCGACGACGAGGCCAGGCCGCTGCGCATGATGGCCGATGCCTGCCAGGATGTCGGGATTTTCGACCATCTGCAGCGAAGGCGGCCTCTCGCCCGCCACCTTCTTGATCTTCTCACCGGCGGCGTTCGCCGTGCGCCAGTCGGCGACGGCGGCGACGAACACGGCGGCATCCGCCGGCAACAGGCTCTCGACCGCCTGCTTCATCTGAGCGGCCGTTTCGACATGGGTGGTCGCGACACCGGCCGGATCGGCGATGGTGACCGGACCGGAAACCAGCCGCACATCGGCGCCGAGCTTGGCAAGAGCGGCCGCGATCGCATGGCCCTGCTTGCCCGACGAGCGGTTGGCGATGTAGCGCACCGGATCGATCGGCTCATGCGTCGGCCCGGAGGTGACGATGATCCTGCGGCCGGCAAGCGGCTTCGGCTTCTCGTCGAGCATGGCCTCGATCGCGGCGGCGATCTCCAGCGGCTCGGCCATGCGGCCCTCGCCCGCTTCGTTGCTCTCGGCCATCTCGCCCTTGGCGGGACCGACAAAGGCGATGCCGTCCTTCTGCAAGATCGCCCGGTTGCGGCGCGTTGCCGGATGCGCCCACATTTTCGGGTTCATGGCCGGCGCCATCAGCACCTTCTTGTCGGTGGCCAGAAGCACCGTCGAGGCAAGATCGTTGGCATGGCCGTTGGCGAGCTTGGCCATCAGGTCGGCTGTGGCCGGCGCGACGACCAGCAGATCGGCCTCGCGCGACAGCCTGATGTGGCCGACATCGTGCTCGTCATTGCGGTCGAACAGCTCGGTGAAGACATGGTCGGCTGAAAGCGCGCCGACCGACAGCGTGGTGACGAATTGCTGCGCGGCCGACGTCATCACCACCCGTACCGACGCGCTGCGCTCGCGCAGCCGCCGGATCAGGTCGAGCGCCTTGTAGGCGGCGATGCCGCCGCCGATGACGAGCAGGATGCGCTTGCCGGAGAGAGAACCTCGCGAAACTGATTTGGCGGATGCGGCGACGACCGGCGCTGCCTGCTCCTTCGAACCCGTCAGCGCACGCAGCTTTTCCTCGATCTGGCCGATGCGCTCGGCCTGCCCTGCCCGACCTTCGACCGCGGCGCGTATCATCGCCCGCGCCTGCTCCTCCATCGAACGGCCATTCTCGGCCGCCAGCTGCCGGAGCAGGTCCTTGACCTCGTCATCCAGATTGCGGATCGTGATGCTGGCCATGTGATTGYACTCGCTTCAAGTAACGCTTGCAATGATAGCAATGCAATCAATCGGCGACAAGCCGCATGGCGGTCAAAGCAACTTCCACGCGATATAGATCAGCGTCAGCGCGATCACCCAGAGCGCTACGCGGCCGGAACGGGTGTGGCGCGCTTCCGCCCTGCCTATGGCGCGCGCGGTCGCCTCGTCGAAGCGCAGGCCGTTCTCCGCCATCAGGTCGATCTCGCGTGACAGCCGCTCGGTGCGGGCCACGAGATCCGGCGCCTGCCTTGCCAGCGACACAAGGGCCCTGCCCGCGTCGCGCGCATCGGCGAGCATGCCGCGCGGGCCAAGATTGCCGGCGATCCAGTCGCTGACCACGGGCTCGGACGTCTTCCACATGTTGAAGGCTGGATCGAGCGTGCGCGCGACGCCTTCCACCACCACCATGGTCTTTTGCAGAAGCACCAGCTCGGTCCGCGTCGCCATATCGAACAGCTCGGTGACTTCGAACAACAGCGTCAGCAACTTCGCCATCGAGATGGTCTCGGCCGACTGGCCGTGGATCGGCTCGCCAATGGCGCGGATCGCCTGCGCGAAGGCAGAGACATTGTGCTGGCGCGGCACATAGCCTGCCTCGAAATGCACCTCGGCGACGCGCTGATAATCGCGCACGATGAAGCCGTAAAGGATCTCGGCGAGGAAGCGCCGTTCCTTCTTGCCGAGCCGGCCGGCAATGCCGAGATCGACGGCGACGATGGTGCCGTCCGCCTCGACGAACAGGTTCCCCGGATGCATGTCGGCATGGAAGAAGCCGTCGCGCAGCGTGTGCCGCAGGAACGACTGGATGAGATTGGCGGCGATCGCCTTGAGGTCATGCCCGGCGGCGGCGAGGCCAGCGATGTCGTTCATCTTGACGCCGTCGATCCACTCCATGGTGAGCACGTCGCGGCCGGTCCGCTCCCAGTCGACCACGGGCACGCGAAAACCCGTATCGTCCTTGGTGTTCTCGCCGAGCTCGGAAAGCGCCGCCGCCTCGAGCCTCAGATCCATCTCGATTCTGGTGGTCTGCGCCAGCGTCTGGGTCACCTCGACCGGGCGCAGGCGGCGTGACGAGGGGATATATTTCTCCTGCAGGTGGGCAGCGAGGAAATAGCTTTCGAGATCCTGGAAGAAGCGGCGCCGCACGCCGGGCCGGATAACCTTCACCGCCACCCGCGAAGCGACACCCTCGCGCACGACTTCGGCGCTGTGCACCTGCGCGATCGAGGCCGCCGCAACCGGTTCGCCGAAGCTGGCATAGAGGTCGTCGATCCTGCGCCCGAGCGAGGCTTCGATCGCATGGATCGCCTCCGCCTTCGGGAACGTATGCATCTTGTCCTGCAAGAGCGCGAGGTCGAGCGCCATGTCGTTGCCGACGACGTCGGGCCGCGTTGCCAGGAACTGGCCGAGCTTGACGTAGGAGGGGCCAAGCCGCACCACTGCCCGCGCCAGCCTGTCGCCGCGCTGGTAGCTCAGCGCCCGGCGGCGGGTGAAAAGCCGCGCCACCCGCCAGCCGAATTTCGGCATGCCGGAGAGCTCTTCGCCTGGCAACGCCGCGACGACGCCCTCGCGGACCAGCACCCAGCCGGCCCGGGCGAGTCTGAAGGCGGCAGCGACGCTGCTCATAGCCCAACCTGCGTCAAGGAGAGCTGCTTCAAAGGGGCCTGCTTCTGCTGCAAAGGGCCGCGCCTCAAAGCTTCCAGCCGGAATGAAGGGCGGCGATGCCGCCAGAATAGTTGCGGAAGGTGACGCGGTCGAAGCCGGCGCGGGCGATCATCGCCGCGAAATTCTGCTGGTTGGGGAACTTACGGATGGATTCGACCAGATAGGAATAGGGCTCGCCGTCGCCGGTCACCGCCTTGCCGATCCTGGGGATCGCGTTGAACGACCAGGCTTCATAGGCCTTGTCGAGCAGCGGCATCTCGACCTCGGAGAACTCCAGGCACAGAAACCGTCCGCCGCGCTTCAGCACGCGATAGGCTTCGGCAAGCGCGACTTCGATGCGCGGCACGTTACGGATGCCGAACGCGATCGTATAAGCGTCGAAAGTGTCGTCCTCGAACGGCAATTCCTCCGCATTGGCTTCGACAAAGTCCGTGTTTGCGGCCAGGCCCTGCTTCTCGGCCCGGTCGCGGCCGACCGCCAGCATGGAGCCGTTGATGTCGAGCACCGTGGCATGGGCCTGGCGCTGGCTGGCCTCGACGATGCGGAAGGCGATATCGCCGGTGCCGCCGGCCACGTCGAGCACCTTCCAGCCCGGCCGCTTCGGCGGGTTCAGCCAGGCGACCATCGCGTCCTTCCACAGTCGATGCAACCCGGCCGACATCAGATCGTTCATCAGGTCGTATCGATTGGCCACCTTATGGAAGACGTCGTTGACCAGGGGCTGCTTCTCGCCTGCCCCGACCTTCCTGAAACCATAGGAGGTTTCCATGCCGCCCGCGGCCGTGGTTCTCTCAACTGACATTATTTTGATCCGTCATAAAACCGGCGGGACCATAGCCGATCGATGGTGCCGACGCTATTGTCCAAGGCGCGGTTTTCGGCCGCGCTTTCAAAACCCGGTCGGGCAAGGTCTTGCGTGATTTTCCGGCCAGCACCTGTGCGAGAGCAGCATACCGGACGGGATGACCGCATGATTTTGAAGGCCGAACTGCACTGCCACATCGAAGGCGCGGCGGCGCCCGAGCTCGTCGTCGCCCAGGCCCGCAAATACGGCAAGGATCCTTCGCCCTACATCCAGGACGGCTCCTTCGTCTGGCACGATTTCACCTCCTTTCTCGCCGCTTACGATTTTGCATCCGACCTGTTCCGCAGCGAAGAGGACTATGCGCGCCTCGCCGACCATTATCTGACCAGCCTCGCCCGCGACGGCGCCATCTATTCCGAGATCTTCACCTCGCCGGATCATGCCAAGAAGGCCGGGCTGTCGCCAAAAGCCTATACGGATGCGCTGGGCGAAGGCATCGTGCGCGCCAGGGCCAAGACCGGCATCGAGGGGCGCATGATCGTTACCGGCGTGCGCCATGTCGGCGTCGAGGCGATCGAGCAGGCGGCGCGCTTCGCGGCACGCTGCGGCCATCCGCTGGTGACCGGTTTCGGCGTCGCCGGCGACGAGCGCGTCGGCGATTTCGAGGACTATGTGCGCGCCGTCGAGATCGCGCGCGAAGCCGGCCTCGGCATCACCATCCATGCCGGCGAGCTGATGGGCTGGGAAAGTGTCAAGGCGGCGCTCGACCACATCCGCCCCGCCCGCATCGGCCATGGCGTTCGCGCCATCGGGAACCCCGACCTCGTCCGCCGCATCGCCGACCAGGGCGTGGTGCTGGAATGCTGCCCAGGCTCCAACATCGCCTTGAAGGTCTTCGACAGCTTCGCCGACCATCCCTTCCCGGCGTTGCGCGCCGCCGGCTGCAAGGTGACGCTCAACTCCGACGACCCGCCCTATTTCTGGACTTCGCTGAAGCGCGAATACGATATCGCCGCCGAGCATTTCCGCATGGACGACAAGGCGCTCACCGCCGTCACCAGGACGGCCGTCGAGGCGGCCTTCGTGGATAGGAAGACCAAGGCTATGCTGCTCGCCCGCGTGAATGGCGGCCGACGCTGATTTCGTCTTCCGGATTCGCTTCTTCCTCTGGATTCAGGGCAAAAGCTGTGGTGGATGGCCGCCGGGCGGTTCCTTGGCCGGCACATTGTCGCTAGGGTCGTCTCAAGCAAGTCTAAGGAGATCTCGATGCAGGGCGTCACCGTCGTCGACCACCCCCTTGTCCAGCACAAGCTGACCATCATGCGCAAGAAGGAGACCTCGACGGCCGGCTTCCGGCGGCTGCTGCGCGAGATTTCGCTTCTGCTCGGCTATGAGGTGACCCGCAATCTCGAGCTGACCACGACCATGATCGAGACGCCGATCGAGGAGATGGAGGCACCGACGCTGGAAGGCAAGAAGCTGGTCTTCGCCTCGGTGCTGCGCGCCGGCAACGGCCTGCTCGAGGGCCTGCTCGACCTGGTGCCGGCCGCCCGCGTCGCCCATATCGGCCTCTACCGCGACCATGAGACGCTGGAAGYCGTCGAATATTTCTTCAAGGCGCCGAGCGATCTTGCCGACCGGCTGGTGATCGTCGTCGATCCGATGCTGGCGACCGCGAATTCGGCGATCGCCGCGATCGACAAGCTGAAGGGGCGCGGTGCCACCAACATCCGCTTCCTGTGCCTGCTCGCCGCACCCGAAGGGATCGAGCGCTTCACCAGGGCGCATCCCGACGTGCCGATCTTCACCGCCTCGATCGACCGCCAGTTGAACGACAAGGGCTATATCATGCCCGGCCTCGGCGACGCCGGCGACCGGATGTACGGGACAAAGTGAGCGCGTTTCTTAACTGGCCGTTTACGCAAGCTTGCGGTTCCGGCACGAGTTAAAATCATAAAAACCATGGCGGACTTAAGGATGCTGCTTTCGGGAGCAATTCCAGGAAAAGTGTGAAGCGGTTTTCCGTTCGGAATTGCTTCAAAACAAAGGGATAGAGCGGTTCAACGTTTCCTTGAAACGGTGAAACGATCTAGGGGCATCCATGCTGCGCAAGCTTCTCATCCTCGGCATCTTTGCCGGAACCTCGGCTTCGATTCCGATCGTCTATCAGGCTAACCCGCATCTGGTGGACGGCCTCTTGAAATCGACCGTCGCCCCGCAGCCGACAGCCCCGGAGGCCCAGCCGCAGGTCAATCTCGCTTCCGTCCCGGACAAGCCGGCGGCGCCGATGCCGCTCGGCCGCCAGGTGCTGGTCAACGCCGATGCGCGCGGCCACTTCACCTCGCAGTTCAAGCTGAACGGCCGTCAGATCGACGGCATGATCGACACCGGCGCGACATTGGTCGCCATCAACACCTCGACGGCGCGCAGGATCGGCATCTCGCTCAACCCGTCCGACTTCAATCACCAGGTGAACACCGCCAACGGCGCGATCAAAGCCGCCGTGGTGACGGTCTCGCGCCTGCAGATCGGCAAGATCTCCATCGACAACGTTCAGGCGATGGTGCTCGACGACAGGGCGCTGCAAACCAACCTGATCGGCATGAGCTTCCTGCAGCGGCTGCAGAAATACCAGGTTCAGGACGGCTCGCTGCTGCTCGTCCAATAGCCTGATCAGCGAGGCAGTATCCGCCTGAGCACGGTCTTTTCGGCGGGCGGCTTGGAACCCCCGATCGCATAAGCAGCACGCACCGCGGCCGCCGCCGCTTCGGCCTCCGCTTCGGTGCGCGCATGCACCAGCGCCAATGCCTCGCCCGAGCGCAGTTCGGCGCCGACCGGCAACAGCCGGGTCAAACCGACGGCGTGATCGATCTTGTCGTCCGGATGCGAACGCCCGCCACCAAGCGTGACGACGGCAAGCCCGATGTCGCGCGTGGCGATGCCGGTCACGAATCCGTCCTGTTCCGCTTTCACGGCCAGTTCGACCGGCGCCGTCGGCAGGTATTTTTCCGGCTTCTCGACGAAATCGCCGGGACCGCCAAGCACGGCCACCATCCGCGCGAAGACGGCGGCCGCTCGGCCGCCGGCGAGCGCTTCGGTCGCACGCCTGAGGCCATCTTGCTGCGACGAAACCAGCCCCGCCGACTGCAGCATCTCGGCTGCCAGCGCCAGCGTCACATCCTCCAGCCGGCGATCGCGATAGCGCCCAGTGAGGAAATCGACAGCGTTCTTCACCTCGACCGCGTTGCCGGCGGCCGAGGCCAGCGGCTCGTTCATGCCCGTCACCAGCGCCGATGCGCTCAGGCCGGCGCCGTTGGCCACCTCGACCAGGCTGTTCGCCAGGGCAACCGCATCGCGCGACTTCTCCATGAAGGCGCCGTTGCCGACCTTGACGTCGAGCACCAGCGAGCCCAGGCCCGCGGCGAGCTTCTTCGACAGGATCGAAGCGGTGATCAGCGGGATCGATTCGACCGTGCCCGTCACGTCGCGGATCGCGTAGAGCCGGCGATCGGCAGGCGCCAGATCGGCAGTCTGGCCGATGATGGCGCAGCCAGCCTCGAGCACCGTCTTGCGGAAGAGCGCCACGTCCGGCTGGCTGGTGTAGCCGGGGATGGCATCCATCTTGTCGAGCGTGCCGCCGGTGTGGCCGAGGCCGCGGCCCGAGATCATCGGCACATAAGCGCCGCAGGCGGCGACGATCGGCGCCAGCATCAGCGAGACATTATCGCCGACGCCGCCCGTCGAATGCTTGTCGGTGACCGGGCCCGGCAGGTCGGACCAATCGAGCACGTCGCCGGAATCGCGCATGGCGATCGTCAGCGCAACCGCTTCCTCGCGGCTCATGCCGTTGAGGAACACGGCCATGGCGAAAGCGCCGACCTGGCCTTCGGAGATGGTGCCGGCCGTCAGCCCGGCGACGAAGGCCGCGATCTCATCGGCCGAGAGCTTGTGGCCATCGCGTTTGCGGCGGATGATCTCCTGCGGCAGCATCAGTCGGGCAGACCGTCCTGGAAGACGCGCCGCAGGATCGTCGCCAGCCGCGCGCCGCCGACCGGCGCCATGTCCTTGGTTTCCTGGTGCGAGAGCTCCGCCCCGGTCATGCCGGCCGCCAGGTTGGTGATGACCGAGCAGGCGGCGACCTTGAGCCCGAGGAAGCGGGCGAGGATGACCTCCGGCACGGTCGACATGCCGACCGCCGTCGCCCCCATGACGCGCGCCATGCGGATCTCGGCCGGCGTCTCGAAGCATGGTCCGGAAAACCACATATAGACGCCTTGATGCAGCGCCGTGCCGGTTGCCTTCGCAGCCTTCTCGATCGCTCCGCGCAAGCCCGCATCATAGGCCTCGGTGAGGCCGACGAAGCGGCGGTCGCTCGGCTCGCCGATCAGCGGATTGGAGCCGGAGAAATTGATGTGGTCGGTGATCAGCATCACCGAGCCCGGTCCCATTTCAGGATCAATCGAGCCGGCGGCGTTGGTGAGGATCAGATGCGAGATGCCGATGCCGGCAAGCACCTCCAGCGCCGGGCGCATCGCCGCGGCGTTGCCGTGCTCGTAATAATGCGCACGGCCGGACAGCATCAGCACCGGTGTGCCGGCGAAATGCCCGGCAACCACCTCGCCGGCATGGCCCGAAACACCGCTGCGCGGGAAGCCCGGCAACTCGGCATAGGAGATGCGCCTGGCATCCTTGACCTGGTCGACCAGCCCGCCGAGACCCGAGCCCAGCACGAGCGCCGCCGTCGGCGCCAGCCCGTCCAGCTTCTCGACCAGATGATCCAGCGCTTCCATCATTTCAAGATATCGCCCCTGAAGCCGTAGGGCAGCATGTCGCCCATGGTGACCGTCTCGGCCACGCCGGTGTCGTCGCACAGATAAAGCTTCGTCTCCGGCCGGCAGAATTCCGCCAGCCGCTGCCGGCAGCCACCGCAGGGCGAGCRTTTGGCCATGCGTTCGGCGATCACCGCGATCTCGACGATCTTGCCGCCGCCGCCCATGATATAGTGGCCGAGCGCCGTCGTCTCGGCGCACCAGCCTTCCGGATAGGACGCCACCTCGATATTGGCGCCGGTGAAGACGCGCCCGTCCTCGGTGCGCAGCGCGGCACCCACCGGGAACTTTGAATAAGGCGCATAGGCCTTGGCCATCGCCGTCTTCGCCGCCTCGAACAGATCATGCGACATCCGGTTCTTCTCTCCCACGATCTTGTTCAAATGCCGGTCGCCGCCGGACTAAAATTCCGGCTCAGCGTTCCTTCACATAGGGCACGCCGCCGGCGCGCGGCGGGATGGCCTTGCCGATGAAGCCGGCAAGCAGGATGACGGTGAGCACATAGGGCAGCGCCTGCATGAACTGCACCGGCACCTTGCCGATGATCGGCAGCGGCGAGCCCTGCAGGCGGATCGCTGCGGCATCGAGGAAGCCGAACAAAAGGCAGGCGAACATGGCGTTGACCGGCTTCCACTTGGCGAAGATCAGCGCTGCCAGCGCGATATAGCCCTTGCCCGCCGTCATGTCCTTCACGAAGCCGCCATTCTGCACCATGGAGAGATAGGCGCCGGCGACCCCCGTGAGGATGCCGGTGCAGATCAGCGCGCGATAGCGCAGCCAGGCGACCGAGATGCCGGCGGTGTCGACGGCGGCCGGATTTTCGCCGACCGCCCGCATCCTGAGGCCAAAACGGGTGCGAAACAGCACCCACCAGGTGAACGGCACCATGGCGAAGGCGAAATAGACCAGGATCGAATGGCCGGAGATCAGCTCGGCATAGATCGGGCCGATGATCGGCACATCCTTGATCGCGTCGGCGCCGGGCCAGGTGATCGCAGCGAAGCGTTCGCCCGGCTGCAACGCCGGCGTGCGTCCGCCTTGGCTGAACCAGGCCTGGCCGAGGATGATGGTCGATCCCGCGGCGACGAAGTTGATCGCCACGCCGGAGACGATCTGGTTGCCGCGATGCGTGATCGAGGCGAAGCCGTGCACCAGGGCGAAGGCGACCGAGATCAGCACCGCGGTGCCGAGGCCGATCAGCGCCGAATGGAAGACGGCGGCGGCCGAAGCGCCGGCAAAGGCGCCGACCAGCATCTTGCCTTCCAGCCCGATGTCGAAGATGCCGGCCCGCTCCGAATAGAGCCCCGCCAGGCAGGCGAGCAGCAGCGGCACCGAAAGGCGGATGGTTGAATCCAGCACCTGGACGATGGCGTTGAACGTGTCCATCTCAGGCCCCCTTCCCGTTCACCGCCTGCATGCCGACCGATTTCGGACTGACCGAGGCGAACAGCGCCTGGATATAGGGCCTGAACATATGCTCCAGCGCACCGGCAAACAGGATGACCAGGCCCTGGATGATGACGATCATGTCGCGGCTGATCGCCGGCATCTCGAAGGCAAGCTCGGCGCCCCCCTGGTAGAGCATGCCGAACAGGATCGCCGCCAGCACGATGCCGACCGGATGCAGCCGGCCCATCAGCGCGACCGCGATGCCGACATAGCCGGCGCCCGAGACGAAATCGATCGCGACATTGTGCTGGTCGCCCATCACCGGATTGAGCGCCATCATGCCGGCCAGCGCGCCGGAGATCATCATCGCGGTGATGATGATACGGGTTTCCGAAATGCCGGCGTAGCGCGCCGCCTTCGGGCTGTGACCATAGGTGCGCATCTCGTAGCCGAGCCTGGTGCGCCAGATCAAAAGCCAGACCAGGAAGGCCATGACCAGCGCCAGGAGGAAGCAGATGTTGAGTGGCGCGGAACGGATCTTGGCGCCGAACAATTCGATGATCCAATTGAGCTTCGGCAGTTCGGCGCCGGCGAGGAAATTGCGCGTCTGCGGCGCCTGCGAGCCGGCCGGCTTCAGCGGACCGACCAGCAGATAGACCATCACTGAGGCAGCGATGAAGTTGAACATGATGGTGGTGATGACGATATGCGAGCCGCGCTTGGCCTGCAGATAGGCCGGGATCAGGCCCCAAAGCGCGCCGAACGCCGCCGCGGCCACGATCGCGATCGGAAAGATCACCCACCAGGGCATCACGCTGTCGAGGCTCAGGCAGACGAGCGCGATGCCGAGGCCGCCTATATAGGCCTGGCCCTCGGTGCCGATGTTGAACAGGCTGCAATGCGCCGCCACCGCCACCGACAGCCCGGTGAAAATGAAGGTCGTGGCGTAGAACAGGGTGAAGGCGATGCCAGTGCCCTTGCCGAAGGCGCCTTCGACCAGGATGACGGCGGCGCGAAACGGGTTTTCCCCGACCAGCATGACGACGAAGCCGGCGACGATGAAGGCGACCGACAGGTTGATCAACGGAATCAACCCATAATCGGCCCAGGCCGGCAGTTTGGCGTAGGGCGTGCTCATTCGGCGGCCTCCTGGTGCTCGACGCCTGCCATCAGCAGGCCAAGCTCGCCTTCGGTCGCCTCCGGCCCGCGCTCGCCGACGACACGGCCGGCGAACATCACCAGGATGCGGTCGGAGAGCGAGCGGATCTCGTCGAGCTCGACCGAGACCACCAGCACCGCCTTGCCCTGGTCGCGCATGGCGATCAGCCGCTTGTGGATGAATTCGATGGCGCCGACATCGACGCCGCGCGTCGGCTGGCCGACGATCAGCACACCGGGATCCTGCTCCATCTCCCTGGCCAGCACGATCTTCTGCTGGTTGCCGCCGGAGAAATTGGCCGTCTTCAGCCGCGGATTGCCGGGACGGATGTCGTATTTCTCGATCTTGTCCTTCGCGTCGGCCATGATGGCGTCGACGTCGAGGAACGGTCCCTTCAGATAGCGCTCGTCGTCGTGATAGCCGAGAATCGAATTCTCGTTCTCCTCGAAGGCGAGCACCAGCCCGACATGGTGGCGGTCCTCGGGCACATGGGCGAGCCCGCGGTCGCGCAATTCGCCGGGATCGGCCTTGCCGGTGAGATCGATCGGCTTGCCTTCCAGCGTCACTTCGCCGGAGACCGCATGCCGGATGCCGGAGATCGCCTCCAGCAGTTCGGACTGGCCATTGCCGGCGACGCCGGCGATGCCGACGATCTCGCCGCCGCGCACGTCGAAGGAGACATTGTCGACCATGGTGACGCCGCGCGAATCCTTCACCGTCAGGTTCTTGACCGAGAGTTTTACCGCGCCGGCCTCCGACTGGCCCTTCTCGACCCGAAGCAGCACGCGCCTGCCGACCATCAGTTCGGCCAGTTCGCCGACCGTGGTTTCCTTCGTCACCCGGGTCGCCACCATCGTGCCCTGGCGCATCACCGAAACCGTGTCGGTGATCGCCATGATCTCGCGCAGCTTGTGCGTGATGAGCACGATCGTTTTTCCTTGATCCTTCAATTGCTTGAGGATGCGGAAGAGGTGGTCGGCCTCGGCCGGCGTCAAGACGCCCGTCGGCTCGTCGAGGATCAGGATCTCGGCGCCGCGGTAGAGCGCCTTGAGGATTTCGACGCGCTGCTGCAGGCCGACCGGCAGCTCCTCGATGACGGCGTCGGGATCGACCTCGAGGCCGTATTCGCGCTCCAGCCGGTCGAGCTCCGAGCGCGCCTTGGCGATGCTGCTCTTCAGCAGCGCATCGTTTTCGGCGCCGAGGATGACATTTTCCAGCACCGTGAAATTGTCGACCAGCATGAAATGCTGGTGCACCATGCCGATGCCGAGCGCGATGGCATCGTTGGAGGTGCTGATCGACACCGGCTTCCCGCCGACGCGGATTTCGCCGCTGTCGGCCTGGTAGAAGCCGTACAGAATCGACATCAGCGTCGACTTGCCGGCGCCGTTCTCGCCGACGATGCCGTGGATGGTGCCGCGCGCGACTTCCAGGTTGATGTCGCGGTTGGCGCGCACGGCGCCAAAACTCTTGTTGATGCCTATGAGCTCGATTGCGGCTTGCGCCATGCAGCCTGTCCCACTCGTTATTTTTTTATCGCTTGGTCAAAATGCCTAGCATGATGCCCCGCTTATGCCAATCGGCCGTTCACTCTCGACAAATCCCCGCGCCCTTGTCAATTTCGAACCTGAGCAGGTTCCGCAAAAGTGTCCCACGGTTTTGCGATCAGAGCCTGAAAAACTAACAGAGCTAAGCAGATATTCGTGGGGCAGCCCACGAATGTCTGCTTAGGTGGGAGCTTGATATTCGCAGCGGTGGGTTTTGCATGGCTATGCCTGACGATCGGCTGACGACGCTGGAAATCCGCGCCGCCGAGCAGGAAAAGACCATCGAGGAACTGTCCGGCCAGATCGCCGAGCAGTGGAAGGTTATCGAGCGCATGGAGCGCAAGCTCGCCGCCCTGACGGACCGGTTCCTGGAGCTGGAGGAGCAGACCGCTCCCGATGTTCCGGTGACCAAGCCGCCGCATTGGTGAAGCGCCATGGGGAAAGACGGCCATGCCTAGTGAAAGCGACCGTGTCGCCAGGGCCGGCGACTATGTCTTTGGCCTGATGAACGACAGGGAACGCGCCCGCGCCGAGCGCGACCTCGAGATCGATCCCGCCTTTCGCGACACGGTGCTGCGGCTGGCCGAACGCTTGCGCGCCTTCGATCCCGTAGGACTCGAGGCGCGCGACAATCGCTGGGAGCAGGTCACGCAACGCCTTGCCGAATTGCCGCAGATGCAGACGCGGCTGGGTGGCGTTGCCGGCCCTGGGACGGAAGCACCGCCGCCGATGATCCACCGGCTCGAACGCAAGCCCTACGGCATCGGCCTGCATTCGCTTGGCGGCAGGCTGGGCTTCGTCATCGCGCTTGCCCTGGTGGCCGCCTTTGCGCTCGGCTATCTCGCCGGAACGCTATAGTTTTCTCGACATCAGAAGCATCGGCTCGCCGTCCTGCTTGAAGGTCTCTATCCCCGTCCACCCGAGCGCTTCGTAGAAGCCGCGCGCCTGCCAGGTGTACAGGTAGAGCGTGCCGATGCCGGCCGACGCGGCATGGGCCTCGACGGTCTTGACCAGCGCCGTGCCGATTCCGCTGCCGCGGTAGGCTTCCTCGACGACCAGCCCGGCCAGCCATGGCGTCAGGTCGTGCGGCGAACTGATCTCGTCGCGAACGAGCAGGCAGCTCCCGATCGGCCGGCTACGCTCGCGGGCAACGAAAGCCGCCTCGAGGCCGTCGCCGGCGATCAGGCCGCGCAGCCCGGCCACGTCCTCCTCGAGTGTCCGGCCCGTGCCCTCGAAGAAGGCCTCGAGCCGAAGCCGCGCGATCGCTTCGACGTCGCCGTCTGCCATGGCTTCGATTGTCGGTCGCATCATGCCCGTCTCCAAAACGAAACCGCCGGGCGTTGGCCCGGCGGTCCAAAACCTGGTTCAGCTGCCGATCAATACGGGCAATTGTTGTCGGCGGTGTAGTCGTGCACCTGGACCTTGCCGGAGATGATGTCGGCCTTGGCCTTTTCGACGGCCGCCTTCATCTCATCGGTCACCAGCGCCTTGTTGTTGTCGTCCATGGCATAGTCGACACCGCCTTCCTTGAGGCCGAGATTCTCGAGGCCGCCCTTGAAGGTGCCGTTCTTGCCGTCCATGAAGGTGTTGTAGACGGCGACGTCGACGCGCTTCATCATCGAGGTCAGCACCTTGCCCGGCTGCAGGCCATTCTGGTTGGAGTCTACGCCGATGCCGAGCTTGCCTGCATCCGCAGCCGCCTGCAGCACGCCGACGCCGGTGCCGCCGGCCGCCGCGTAGACCACGTCGGCGCCCTGGTCGATCTGCGTCTTGGCGATCTCGCCGCCCTTGGCCGGGTCGTTCCAGGCGGCCGGCGTGTCGCCGGTCATGTTCTGGATGACGTCGGTAGCACCTGCCGACTTGGCGCCGCCGACATAGCCGCATTCGAACTTGCGGATCAGCGGGATGTCCATGCCGCCGATGAAGCCGACCTTCTTCGACTTCGACGCCATCGCCGCCAGGATGCCGACGAGATAGGAGCCTTCATTCTCCTTGAACACCAGCGAGCGGACATTGGGCAGGTCGACGGCATCGTCGATGATGGCGAAATTCAGGTCTGGATAATCTTTCGCGACCGCTTTCAGCGCGTCCTCCCAGGCAAAGCCGGCCATGACGATCGGGTTGCGGCCGTCCTCGGCGAAGCGGCGCAGCGCCTGCTCGCGCTGCGAGGCGTTGGAGACTTCGAACTCGACATAGGCGACGCCGGTTTCCTTCTTGAACTTCTCGGCGCCGTTATAGGCGGCCTCGTTGAAGGATTTGTCGAACTTGCCGCCCAGATCGTAGAGGATGGCCGGCTGCACATCTGCGGCGAAAGCCGGAAGAACCATTGCGGTTGCGGCCAGAAGGCCGAGAACGATACGTTTCATGTGATCCACACCCTGTCGGTTATTTTTCCGTTTTGCACCGCCTGCCAGCCCGGTTCTCCGGCAGGCTGGCGACGCCAGGCAGGAAGTGTTCTCCCCTCCCGCTCGCGGTCAATCTGGCACGGCGCGAAACAAAATTCACGTGGAATTTTGACCTGTTGGAAAAAGCGGTTACCGGCGGTTGGGCTCGGCGACTTCACCGTAGCCGTCCGTCCGCAACAGCTTCAAAACAAGGGCCTTCAGGGAGTTGGTGCGAATTCTGCGCCGCGGCGCTTGCGCCGGTAGCCGATGGCGTAGAGCAGGAAGGCAAGCACCGCGAACACCGCAAAACCGGGTTGCGCGAGCACCCAGGCGGCGGCGCCGTCCCAGACCAGCGGGCCTGCCTTGGCGCGCACGAAAGTCTCGAATGCCGCGCGGGTGTCAGGCGAGACCGCGAGCCAGCTTGCGTTGAGCGGCGTCATCACCAGCGAGGAGGCTGCGACCGAGCGTGTGGTGTCGATCACCGCCATGATGACGGAAATCGACAGCGCAACCATGGCTGCCAGCCGAAAGATGAAACGCAACATCGACGCTCTCCCCGGGAACGCTCCGTCTACCCCGCAACCGACATAGAGCGTGCGTGGTTCCCGCGCAATCGCGGCCCCATGAAATTGACACCGTGAAATTAGCGGGCCGGCGCCGTTCTGCGCCGGTTCACCCGCCAGACGGCGAAAATACCGCCGGCGACCGCGCCCACGATCAGGCCGCCCAGGCCGATAAAAGCCGCGAAAAATCCACAGGCGCCCTCGAAGCAGCTCATATGCGTCAGGTCGGCGATCAGCGAACCGGCGAAGAACCCGCCGAATGCGCCGATCACGCCGCCAAGGATGATGCCGAGCAGCGCGGCAAGGATCGAGACGAAGACCGGCGGACGCTCAGTCTCCGGATTGGCATAGACGGTCTCGGAGCCGGCGCCATTCCGCAGGAGGTAGATACAGAGCAGGCCAATGGCGATCTCGGCCACGGTGAAGCCCAGCGCCTCTACCGAGAAGACGAAGGCGTAGGACACATAGGCCTGGCGCAGGACGAGCCAGATGATGATGGCGACCTGCCAGATCGTGTAATGGCGAGGAAAGCGGGCCGAGCGGTTGAAGGCAAGCCCAAGCAGGTACAAACCCCACAGGATGGTGATCACGCCGCCAGCCAAGCCGCCATAGACGAGCAGGAATGCATTTTCCGGCAGGCTGAAATCGCCGATCAGCCGCCAGTTCGCGATCAGGCCGTAGGCCGACAGGCCCATGACGATGACGAGCCAGGCCACCGGGACGAAGGAAAGCCCGCTATCCGGCCGCCCCGCGGGTTGCTGGTCGATCGACGCCATGCCAGGACGATGCCCCTCGCCCGAACAATTCCTGGAAAGGCACGTGGCTGCTTTCCGTCAGGAACTGCAAAAACTGAACCGGCAACTCCAGGGAAGCTCGCAACCGTTCCAACCGGGATTGCATGAAAACAAAGAGTTCGGGCAGTCGACAGCCGCGCGGAGCCGAAGTCAAGCACAGCCAGTTGGGAGCGGCCGGCCTGTGCACATCATTCGAACGCTTCGGCCCTCCTGAACACACGGCTCTGCCCTTTTCACGGCAAAAGCCGCGGCAATGCCATTATGGCTTGGCATTCGCTTTCGGATCGACTAGATGAGCCCCGCGCCTGTTTGCCTAGACGGCTACCGGTGCCGGGAAGGTTGTCCGCCGGTTGAAGGCAACTATATGTCCGTTGTGGACTTCCCATGGGAGCATCTCCCCAACCCGCGCGGCGAAACCGGCCGGCGCGAGATGTCAACGACGGAGAGGTGGCCGAGTGGTTGAAGGCGCACGCCTGGAAAGTGTGTTTACGGGAAACCGTAACGCGGGTTCGAATCCCGCTCTCTCCGCCATAAACTTTCATGATATTTCAGCCCGCGCGCGCAGCGCCTCAGGAACGGTCGCGCGGATTTCCAAATGAAGGATCGCGCCGGCGCGTGTAGCCATTCACGCGCGGCAACCCGTCATCCATGACGATGAAGGGCAAGCGCATTTCCCAATAGGCCTGGGCTTGCGGCGCAAACCTCTCGGGCGCGTCCATGAAACCGGCCGAAACATAGAATTCGTCCGGAAGGCCCTGATCGGCATAGCCGATGGACGTGCCGCATTTTTCGCAGAACGATCGCACCACGCCTCTGGTTTTGGAGAATGTCTTGGGGCTCGCACCCATCCATCTCACCTCGTTTGGCCGATATCCGATCCAGATCGTCAGCGGACTGCCGATCGCCCGCCGGCAATCGTCATCGTGATCGAAGCAGATCCAGAAAGGCTCCCCGGTAAACTCTGCTGAAACCTTGCCGCAGAAACAGCGGCCTTGCTCGATACGAATCATCGGGTGGTTAACCTCCGGGACCTGTTGTCGAAAAACTCTACGTTGCGCGGCCACCATCCCTCTGTTCACACCGGCCAGCGCTCAATGGCCGCTTCCATGCTCGACCAGGTGATATCTGAAACGATCGCGCACGAATTCGTTGAAGAATTGCCCTTTTGAGAACGCCGCCTTGAAAGCCGTGTAGATCTCGGGTCCGACGTCCTCATAGTCATAGCGCTTGCCAGTTGGGACGAACCATACCGAAAGGACCCGCTTCGACCGATCGTAATGGATATTCCGGATCGCGGTGGAAGGCATGTGCCGCCTCCTGGTTTCCCCCTTAATCCTTCGTGCGCCTCTGGGTTCCATCATGCCTGGACCGGCCTTGCAGAAGCGGTCTCATTGCCTATGTGATCCGCATGTCATCAGCCAGGAACCGGACCGGCGGGGGCGCTTTCCAAGGCGATCTCTTCGGCGCGCCTGCCAGCGCGCCGCCCGCACCCGAAGGCTTCTCCTATCAGCCGGACCTGATTACCCGCGACGAAGAGCATGCGCTGATCAGTCAAATCCAGGACCTGCCCTTCAAGCCGTTCGATTTTCACGGCCATCTTGCCAACAGGCAGGTCGTCGGCTTCGGCCTGCGCTATGACTATGAGCGCCGCCAGGTGCTCGAAGCGCCGCCGATTCCGGACTTCCTGTTGCCGCTTCGCGTCAAGGTCGCCCTCTTCGCCGGCGTCCCGGCATCCGAATTCGCGCAGGCGCTGATCAATGAGTATCGCCCGGGCGCCGGCATAGGCTGGCACCGGGACAAGCCGCATTTCGAGCTCGTCGCGGGCGTTTCGCTGCTGGCGCCCTGCAGCTTCCGACTGCGCCGCAGGAAGGGCGCGGCATGGGACCGTGAAACGATCGAAGTCGAGCCCAGGTCCATCTATCTCATGGCCGGGCCGGCGCGGAACGAGTGGGAGCACTCCATCCCGCCTGTCGAACGCCATCGCTATTCGGTGACGTTCCGGACAATGCGGGCTCTTTAGGCAGTCGCACCGGCGACCATCCGGGAACCATCGCCGGGCCCCGGGGTTGTGTCGTCAGATTTCGAGATCGAAAGGAAAGACGATGCGTATGTTGACGATGGTCCTGACGCTGTCGGCAATGGCATTGGCGCAGGCGGCTTCCGCTCAACGCGCCGATCCGCAGCCGCCGCAAGCCCTGCCTCCCGCCCAGGAGCCCATCCCCGGCCAGCCCCAGCCCGRCCAGGACGATGCCGCCCAGAACGTCACCAATATCGTCGTGGTGGCGATGGAGGACCTGCCTTCGGAAGTGAAGGCGCAGGCCGAAGCCATAGTCACCAGGACGACCGCCAAGGAACTGGCCAAGCTGCAAAGCTCGGTCGACGCCTCCCCCGAGGCGACGTCGGTTCTGCATGCGAACGGGCTGAATTCCTCGCAGGTCGTCGCCGCCAACATCGACGGTGACGGCACGCTGACGCTGATCATTCAGACGACGGCCTGACTAAAGCATGTCTCCCGAAAGCGGGAACCGGTTTCGGGACTAAAGACATGCGTAGAATCAAGAACCTAAAGCGCAGGGAGCGAATCTGAAAGATCGCGACGCGCTTTAGGGGCATGACCCGGCCGAATGGCGCTGACGGCCGCGGTTCGTATTCGATCCTCACTCTTGCGGAGGCCGTCATGACCGAAGCCGCAGTCCGCAACTTCACGCTCAACTTCGGGCCGCAACACCCTTCGGCRCATGGTGTGCTCAGGCTGGTGCTGGAGCTGGACGGCGAGATCGTCGACCGCGCCGATCCGCATATCGGCCTGCTGCATCGCGGCACCGAGAAGCTCATCGAATACAAGAACTACCTGCAGGCCCTGCCCTATTTCGACCGGCTCGATTATGTCGCGCCGATGAATCAGGAGCATGCCTTCTGCCTCGCCGCCGAAAGGCTGCTCGAACTGTCCGTTCCGCGGCGTGGCCAATTGATCCGCGTGCTGTTTTGCGAGATCGGCCGGCTCTTGTCGCACCTTCTCAACGTCACCACGCAGGCCATGGACATCGGTGCGCTGACGCCGCCGCTCTGGGGTTTCATCGAGCGCGAGAAGCTGATGGTTTTCTATGAACGCGCATCCGGCGCCCGCATGCACGCGAATTATTTCCGCGTCGGCGGTGTGCATCAGGACCTGCCGGAGGATCTGCTCGACGACATCTGGGATTTCTGCGATCCGTTCCTGAAGGCATTGGGCGATCTCGATGAACTTTTGACCGAAAACCGTATCTTCAAGCAACGCAATGTCGATGTCGGCGTGATCTCGCTCGATGACGCCTGGGGCCTGGGTTTCTCCGGCCCCATGGTGCGCGGCTCGGGCGCCGCCTGGGACCTGCGCAAGGCGCAGCCCTACGAATGCTATCCGGAGATGGATTTCGACATCCCCATCGGCAAGCACGGCGACTGCTACGATCGCTATCTGGTGCGCATGGAAGAGATGCGCCAGTCGGTGCGCATCATGCGGCAATGCCTGGAAAAGCTGCGCTCGGCCGATGGCCGGGGTCCGGTCGCCGTGCCGAACCAGAAGATCACGCCGCCGCCGCGCGCCACCATGAAGCGCTCGATGGAAGCGACGATCCAGCATTTCAAGCTCTATACCGAAGGCCACCGCGTGCCCCCCGGCGAAGTCTATGCGGCGGTCGAAGCGCCGAAGGGCGAGTTCGGCGTCTATCTGGTCTCGGACGGCAGCAACGTTCCCTATCGCTGCAAGATACGCGCGCCCTCCTTCGCCCATCTCCAGGCGATGGATTTCCTCTCGCGCGGGCATATGGTGGCGGATGTCGCGGCGATCATCGGCTCGCTCGACATCGTCTTCGGCGAGATCGACCGCTAGAGCAATTCCAGGAAAAGCGCGCATCGGCTTTCCGTCGGGAATTTGCGTGAAAACAGGAGGCTCGGGCGGCTCTGCGCGAAACGCTGAACCACTCTGTTGAACCACTCCAGAGAGGGAGCGCGGAGAACCGGTCAGGACTCCACCGCTCCCATCAAGGTCTGATCGGTCGCGATTGCATGCATCGCGGCCGTCGCTAATGCATGAACACCGCTCTCAACCAGGCAAGAATACCCGCGCCCGGAGAGATCGCCGCGCGCACGCGCGATGCCGCCCAGCGGGCCGGCATGTTGGCGCCGACATGGCAATGGCAGACGACCTCGTGCAGCTGCCAGTCGCTCATCTCGAAGAAGCGCTTGGCTTCACCGTAAGTGTCGTCCTGCAGGCCTTGCGCGCGAAAGATCGGATCCTCGAAAGCGACGGTGATCGCCGATCCGTCCGTGCGCATCCTTTGACGCACATCGGGCGAAGCGTATTCGGTCCCCGTCAGCGCCGTGAGGCGGCGGCCGGGGTTTTGTTCGAGGAGTTGCGCCCAGCGCTCGAGGCGCTGGCCCCGATTGGCGATGAAAGCCGGCGCTTCGGCATGAACGTCGGCAACGGCGTTGATTTGGTCAAGGGTTTGGTGCTTCACGGCCGTCTCCTTGTACAGGCACAATTGGCCACCCGCTGACAATGGAACTAAGGCACGGCCAGTCGCCGGCAAGAGCTGAAACAGGCGCGCGGAATCATTTGATCGCCACTTGCCGTCGTGGCGCGGCGCGGTCGTGTTGGAACCATCCGTGGGCATGGCCGTTCTGCCAGCTTGCGCTGCCGCGCGCTCCCGACGAAGCGTCTGAATGCGGCGGCGACCGCACCATCGTTTCAGGGCGGGCAGCAGATTCCGGGTTTTGGATCGCAGCAAAGCTCGTCGGGCGCAGAGCGGAAGGAAAACGCGATGGCCATTCTCCCCAATCCGGACCCATCCCCCACCCCGGTGCCTACGCCGCCGCCGATCCCGGAGCCGAAGCCGATGCGCGAGCCGGATCCCGACCGGTTGCCCGACGAGGAGCCGATCCCCAATCCCGACGAGAATGACGCGCCCCCCAAGCATTCCGCAACCGGGCGGCGCCGGCGCTGACGGCCTTGCGGGAGGCGCGCCGATGCGCCTCCCGAGCCACCATCATTCCCCGCGCATCGTCGCCTGGAAGGCGGGCAGGTGCTTCTTCTGCGCCTCGATCATGCGCTCGCGGTAGACGCCGTAGATGACGTCGGTGTCGTGCAGCGTCACGCCCGCGATGGTCGGCGAGGCGAAGACCGGCAGCTCGATGCCGCGCTTCGACAATTGCTCGGCGGTGCGCGCGAGCAGCTCATGCGCCATGATCATCGCCAGCACCGTCGAGGACCCCGCCACCGGGCGGCTCCAGCCTTCGATCGGCACCACCGCGTCCTCGATCGGCGAGCAGGTGTCGATGACGAGGTCGGCGGCGTCCGCCAGCCTTTTGCCCGAGGAATGCGTGGCCGGCTTGTCGAGATTGTTCTTGCTGGTGACGGCGACGACGAAGATGCCGCGCTTCTTGGCATAGAGCGCGGTGTCAATGCCGGACGAATTGCGGCCGCTATGGCCGAAGATGATGATTGAATCGCCCTTGTTCAGCGGCTGGTGGTCCAAGAACTTCTCGGCGTATTTCTCCGTCCRCTCCAGCCACAAGAGCTCGCGCACGCCGCCGGCGCCGAGCACGTTGTGCCACATCACGCGCGGGTCGGTCAGCGGATTGAAGCCGACGAAGCTGCCATAGCGCGGGAACATCTCCTGCGCCGGCAGCACCGAATGGCCCGAGCCGTAGAGATGGACCAGCCCGCCATTTTGCAGCGTGTCGGCGAACCGGCTTGCCGCCTCGCCGAAGGCTTCCGAATTGGCCTTCGATGCCTGTTCGATGAGGGCGACGAGACGGGGGATGTAAAGATCGGACACTTCGGTACTCCTGTTTGATCGTGTCAGCTTCTGGTGTTCGGGAGGCGGCCGGCGCGCAGCGTCGAGCGTATCTCGTATCGGTCGCCGCGCATGACGGAGACGGTGAATTCGAACGGGCCGCGCTCGTCGATGGTGATGCGCTCGACGACGAAGGCGGGACTGCCCGCGGGTAGGTCGAGCAGCTCGGCGTCGGCGACGCTGACGGCGCCGACGCGATAATTCTCGCGCGCCTCGACCGGCACGATGCCGTATTGCCGCTCCAGCGCCTCGTAGAGCGAGCCCTTGAGCAGCCCGGCATCCAGGAAGCCCGGCACGCGCGCCGCCGAAAGCTGCGCGGTCTGAATGCCGATCGGTTCGTTGTTGCCCAGCCGCAGGCGCCGGATCCGCACGATGGGATCGCCCTCCTCGATCTCCAGCGCGCCGGCCGCAGCCGCATTGGCAGTGGTCAGGCTGCAATCGAGCAGGCGCGAGCCGGCGACCACGCCGATATTGCCCATTTCCTGCGTGAAGGAGGTGAGCTCGCGCGTGCCGGCGACCAGCGTGGCCGAGCGCACGAACGTGCCCCTGCCGTGCTCGCGCCTGAGCAGCCCGCTTTCCTCCAGGTTGCGCAGCGCGTGGCGCAAAGTGATGCGGCTGACGCCGAACAAGGCGCAGAGCCGGTCCTCGGCCGGGATCTGGTCGCCGGTTGCCCACTCGCCGCTCTTGACGATGGCGCGGATCGCCTCCTCGACCTGATACCAGAGCGGCTCGGGCCGCCTGCGGTCCGGCTGCTGAAAGCTCGCTTCGCTCATCGGATCTGCCTCCACCCGCTTCCCGCCTGCCCGGCAAGCGCGGCACCGACCAGGCCGGCGCGGGAGCCGAACAATCCAGGCTTGAGTTCGATGCCGCGCAGATGCGGCGGCAATTGACGCCGAAGCGCCGCAAGCAATGGCGGCGCGATCACATCCAGAGCATCGGCAAGGCCGCCCGAGACGAGGATGACGCCCGGATCGAGCAACCCCACGGCGCCGGCGAGCGCCGTGCCGAGCTGGCGCGCCGGCACCTCGAGCAGGGCCTGCGCGGCAAGCTGGCCTGCCTTGGCGGCTGCGATCAGCTGGCGGCTGTCGGCCAGTCCGATCTGCGCGGCAAGGGCGTCCAGCGCACGACCGGAGGCGACACGTTCCAGCCAGCCGCTGCGCTCCTCGCCGTGGTCCTTGATGTCGGCGCTGGCCCAGCCGAAGGAGCAGGCGCCGCCGTGCGCGCCGGCGACGATGCGACCGTTGGCCAGCACCGCCGAGCCGATGCCTGTGCCGATGGCCAGCAGGATTGCATCGGATACGTCCTTGGCCGCGCCTTGCGCCGCTTCCGCCAGAAGCGCGATCTGCGCGTCGTTGCCGACCGCCACGCTCATATCTCGGAACAGCGCCGCGATATCGACGCCATCGAGCCAGGGCAGGTTCGGGATCCAACGGCAGACCGACCCTTCAGTCAGGCCGGGCACCGCAAGCCCGAGCGCTTTGGCTTCGCCTGCGGCCGCAAGCGCGCCAACGCGCGCGGCGAACGCGTCAAGGCTTGCCGGCGCCGGCTCGCGGACCTGCGGCGCAAGGACGCCGATATCGCCGGTATGGACGGTGGCGCGCAGATTGGTGCCGCCGAGATCGATGGCGAGAATCGGTGTCATGTCTCGCGGCTCCGATCGGCGGGCGGCGCGAACAGTCCGCTGCCGGCATTCCAGGAATGCGAGGCCGCCGCGAAGGCCTGCGCATGGCGCGTGCCGCGCAGGCAGCCGCGCAGCCGGTAGAGTGCGCTGTAATAGTCGACATAGGGAAAGCTGCTCAGGCCCCGCGCCAGCTCATACTCCATCACCGCCTCCTGCCAGGCGTCGAAGCCGGCGCTGACGTCGACGAGATGCTCGGGGCGGAAACCTTCGTCGTCCTCCCAGTTCTCGCCGAAGAGCAGAAGCTGCGGCGTATGCGCGGGATGGGCACGCTTCAGCGTCGGCAGAGCAGAGAAGAAAATGCCGGTCTGCGTGAGCTGCGCCGCCGCGCGATGGTCCTTGTGCCAGCTGCCGTGCCAGTGCGTGATGACAATCTCCGGCTGCACCCCGCGGATGACGTCGCAGACCTGCAAGGCGGTCGCGTTGTCATTGGGCAGGAAGGCGTCGCGCAGCTTCATGTTGCGCATCGAAACACCGAGCCGCGCGGCGGCCTTCGCCGCCTCGTCCTCCTTCTGCGCCGAATAGTGCTCCGGAATCAGGCAGGGATGGCCCTGCTCGCCCATCGACAGATGCAGGAAGGTGACCTGGGCTCCATTCTTGGCGGCGGCCGCCGCAAGAGGCCCGGCGATGACCTCGGCGTCGAAGGCATGCGCCCCGACGACCAGGATCGAGCGCGCGGCATAGACCTTGTCCTCGATCATTTCATGCCTCCCCCGGCGCCGACGCCCTCGCGAATCTGGCGCGCCAGCAAACAATACATGATCAGGATCGGCGCCATGGAGATCGCCAGCGAAGCGAACACCAGGCCCCAATCGGTGCGGAACTGTCCGACGAACACGCTGATGGCCAGCGGCACGGTCTTGTAGCGGTCGTCGAAGATGAAGATCAGCGGGAAGAAGAAATCGTTCCACACCGCGATCGCCGTGAAGATGGCGACGATCGACACCGCCGGCTTCACCATGGGCAGCACGATCTGGAACAGGATGCGCGTCTCGCCGGCGCCGTCCATGCGCGCCGCCTCGTCGAGCTCGGACGGCAACACGCGCATGAAATTGGCGAAGATGAAGACGGCGAAGGGAATGCGGATCGCCGAATAGACGAGGATCAGCCCGGTGAGCGAGTCAAGCAGGCCGAGGGAGCGCATCAGCGTGAACAGCTCGACCGAGGCCAGCCGGATCGGCAGCATGATGCCGGACAGGAAAAGGCCAAGCATGATGCCGTTCCAGCCGAGCCTGTAGCGGCTGAGCGGATAGGCGGCCATGGCCGAGACGATGATGGTGAGGACCACCGCGCCGCCGGTGACGATCAGGCTGTTGACGAAGTTGTGGCCGAGATCGGCCCGCGTCCAGGCGCGGACGAAATTGTCGAACGCCCAGCTCTGCGGCAGGCCGAGCCGGTTGTCGTAGATCTCGGCTGTCGTCTTGAAGCAGGAAACGATGAGGATGTAGAGCGGCAGCAGCACCGCCGCCGTCCAGGCCAGCAGGATGGTCCAGCCGGGCAATTGCGCGAGCCTCTGCGGAATTGCCAATGTTTGCTGACTGGGCGGCGTGTTCATAGCTCGACCGTCCGCTTGTCGAAGAAGCGCAGCATCAACAGCGTGCCGATGCTGAGGATCAGGAACAGCATCGTGCCGAGCGCCAGCGCCAGTCCGATGTCGGTGATGCCGACCGCGCCTTCCGCGCCGAAGGCCAGACGGTAGAAATAGGTCACCAGCGTGTCGGTGGCGTAGCTCGGATTGCCCTGCACCCCCTGCATCACATAGACGATATCGAACTGGTTGAAGGTGTTGATGAAGGAGAGCGTCGTCAGCGTGCCGAGCGCCGGCATCAAGAGCGGCAGCGCTATCGCATAGAGCATGCGCGCATTGCCGGCGCCGTCGAGCTTCGCTGCTTCGAACACCTGCGGCGAGATTTGTCTCAAGCCCGCCGTGTAGATCAGCACCGGCAGGCCCATCCAGTTCCAGGCGTCGACGGCGATCAGCATGCCGAGCGCGGTGTGGCTGTTGCCGAGCACGGTCAGGCTGCCTTGATGCAGGCCAAGCCCGTTCAGCGCCCATTCGACGATGCCGCCCGGCGCCAAGAGCAGCCGCCACAGCGCGCCGACGATGACGGGGCTGAGCACCGCTGGGAAGAAGAACACCGACTGGAAGAAGGCAGCGCCCCTGCCACGCAGGAAAAGCAGCCAGGCGAACAAAAGGCCGAGCCCGTTCTGCAGCACCATGATGCCGAAGAACCACACGACGTTGTGCCAGAGCGCGCCGTAGAGCCGCGCCCCGCTCGGGAACACGAAGAGCCGCGAGAAGTTTGCCAGCCCCGCGAACTCCTGCATGCGCAGCCCCTTCCAGGTGAAAAAGCTGCCCCACAGCGACAACAGCAGCGGATAGAGCACGAACAGCCCGTAGACGGCCAAGGCCGGCAGGATGAACAGCACCGCCATGCGCTGCTGCGTGCGCTGAAGGCTGGTCGTGCGGCGGGGCTTGATCATGCGCTGCGTTCTGTGGGGCAGAGATGTCGGCCGTCTGACGGCCGGCCGGCACTCCCTACTGCTTTGGTTTGAACCAGGTGGCGACGGCGGCCTGCATGTCCGCCGCCAGCTTCTCCGGCGTGACATTGCCTTCGACCATGTCGATGATCTCGGATTGCAGCACCGAGGAAGCCGTCGGCGTCTGCCAGCGGAAGCCGACCAGCGTCAGATATGGCGTCGAGTTCTTCGCCATCTCCATCATCTTGGACAGAACCGGATCTTTCACCGTGACGTCGGTGCGGGCCGGCGGCCAGCCGAGCTCGTCGGCGAAGGCCTGCGCGAATTCGGTCGAGGCCATGTAGTTCAGCACCTTGGTCGCCGCTTCCTTGTTCTGGCTCTCCGAGACCAGACCGTAGGAGCCGTCCGAGAAGGCCGAGGTGTAGAGCTTGGTCGAGGCGTCGTCGGCCGGGAACGGGAAGATCGAGAATTTCAGCTTCGGGTTCTGCGACTTGAAGCTGCCGTTCTCGAACGAGCCGCCGAAGAACATTGCCGCCTTGCCGCCGATGAACTGCTGCGTCGCGGTGGTGTAGTCGATGCCCGCGAAACCGTCGGAGTAGTAAGGCTTCAGCTCGGCGAAGCGCTTCAGCGCCGCGACATAACGCGGGTCCTCGAAGGTCGCCTTGCCGCTCATCATCTCGTCATAGAAGCCGGGACCGTAGAGCGTCGGCCCGATGACGCCGACGCCGATCTCCAGCTCCCAGGCCGAGCCGTTGGCGCCGCCATTGGCGATCGGCGTAATGCCGGCCGCCTTGAGTTTTTCGCAGGCGGCGACGAAGTCCTTGTAGGTTTTCGGGATCGCGATGCCTTGCGCGGCAAAAATCTCCTCGTTGTAGAAGACGCCCATCATCGGCACCGAATAGGGCACGCCGTAGAGCTTGCCGTCGGCGCGGCCGCGCGCGCCGCCAAGGGCCGCATCCGGCATGTTCTTCAGTTCGGTTACGCTGTCGTCGAGCGCGTCGACATAGCCGCCTTCGATGAAAGGCTGCAATTCGCCATAGGCCTTGAGCTGCGCGATATCGGGTCCGCGGCCGCCGCGCAGCGCCGTGCTCAGGCGGTTCTGGTAGTCGGCGTCGGGCGTGAACTGGATATCGACCTTGATATCGGGGTTCTTCTTCTCGAAGGCCTCGAAGATGCGATGCATCGCGGCCTCGTCCTCGGTGCGCCAACTCCACAGCGTCACCGTCGAGTCGGCGCGGGCCGGCAGCGTCGTAATGGCGCCGGCGCAAGCTACGGCAACGCCGCCGATCAGGCCGAGCGCGGCGCGCCGGTGGATGGAAAGCATGCTCATTACCAGTTCTCCCATTGTTTCGGTTTTGCGGCTCGAACGGCAAGCAGCCCGGAGGCGGTCGTCTGCTTTTTCGTAAAGTCATTATAACGACATGATGCCGTCCGCAAGAGCCATAACGACATCGATGATCGGGGGCGGCACGGGAGGCAACGGAATATATGATTGATTTATAACAACTATTTTATACCACCGATGCTATCCGCATTTTTGATCCACGAACATGCTCCGAGCCTTCGCATGCAAGGGGCTTGCGCCACTGCTCAAACTTGTCATAACGTCATTGCTCGTGCCGCTTTTTTGTGGAGGATGCCGATGTCGCTTGCCTGGATCTCGAAGCTGGCTCTCGCAGCGGGGCTCGTCGCGCTACCCGCGACCGGCTGGGCTCAATCGGTCAACATCTCCTACCTGACCCACTGGTCGCCGGAGACGGTGGCCTTGCTCGAAGCGGCGGCGAAGGATTTTTCCACCACTCATCCCGATGTCGCCATCACCGTGCGCGCGGTCCCCTTCGGCGACCTGCTGACCACGCTGCGCTCGCAGGGCGGCTCCTCCGACGGCCCGACGATCGGCGGCATCTACGACCTGTGGCTACCGGAACTGGCCAGGGACAAGCTCGTCGCCCCTGCTCCCGACGCTATTGCCAGCGAGGTGAAGAAAGCCTGGCCGGCGGGCATCGTCAGCGCCGCCTCCGTCGGCGGCGCGCTTTACGGCATCCCGAACGAGATCGACGTCTATGCGCTGAACTACAACAAGGAACTGTTCAAGGAAGCGGGCATCGCCGCGCCTCCGAAAACATGGGCCGAATTCAAGGATGCCGCAGTCAAGCTGACCAACAAGGACAAGGGCCAGCAGGGCTTCGGCATGATCAACTCATGGGCGGCGGGCGTGGTCCATCCCTTTGCGTCGCTGCTCGTCTCCAATGGTGGCAACCTGGTCAAGGACGGCAAGCCGGCGCTGGACAGTCCCCAGGCCGGCGAGACCTTCGCGCTCTATGAAGACTTGATAAAGTCCGGCGCGAGCAATCCGGCGATGGCGACCGCCGACGCCAACACCACCGGTCCGTTCCTCGACAATTTCGTCTCCGGCAAGACCGGCATGATCATCATGGCGAACTGGTGGGAAAGCGCGCTCAAGACCGGCATGGGCGACAAGTTCACGAACATCGCCACAGCGCCGATCCCKGTAGGCCCGGGCGGCGATAAACCGCATTCGATCTCCTATTCCTGGATGACCGTCGTCAACGCCAAGGCCGGCGAGGCCGAGCAGAAGGCGGCCTGGGAGTTCCTGGCCTGGCTGAACAGCCCGAAATCGGGCAAGAACGGCGCCTCGGCCATGTCCGACATATTGATGTCGATGGGCATCCTGCCGTCTCGCACTTCCGACATCGAGGCGCATAAGGACAAGCTCGGTTCCGAATTCCTGTCCGGCTATGTCAGCGTGCTTGCCGATGCGCGGCCATTTCCGGTCGTGCTCGGCGGCCAGGAATTCTCGGAATCCCTGCAGCAGACGCTCGAGGCGTTGCAGTATGGCCAGGTCTCGGCCAAGGATGCGCAGGCGAACGCTCAGGCCGACGCCACGTCGATCCTGGAGCGTGCCGCCAAATAGTTCGGGTCCCTGACCGGAAGCAGGTGAATGGCCAAAGCTTTCCGTGCCTCGGCGGGCATCATGCTTGCGCCCGCCGTGACATTGATCGGCGTGTTCGTGCTTGTGCCGATGCTGCTCACCGTCTGGCTGTCCTTCCAGGACTGGTCGACGCAGACGCCTTTTTCCGAGGCGAGCTTCGTCGGCCTCGGCAATTTCCACGAGATATTCGGCCCGACCTCGGTCGGCCGCGACTTCAAGACCGCGCTCCTCAACACGGCGATCTACACCGCGCTGTCAGTCGTCCTCATCCTGCCGCTGTCGGTCGTCTTCGGCCTGCTGGTCTATCAGCGCCAGGTCGCTGGCGGCACGGCGCTGCGCACGGTGCTGTTCTCCACCTACATGGTGCCGATGATCGCCGTCGCCCTGGTCTGGTCGAAGCTGTATGCGCCGAGCGAAGGCCCGCTCAACCAGTTGCTCGGCCTGATCGGGATTAGCCCGCAACCCTGGCTCTCCTCGCCGCGCTCGGCGCTGGTCTCGATCGTGTTGCTCAATGTCTGGCAGCAGGTCGGCTATTTCACCGTGCTCGCCATCGCCGGGCTGACGCAGATCCCGGGCAGCCTCTATGAGGCGGCGACGCTCGACGGCGCCAATGGCCGGGAGCAGTTCCGCTTCATCACCCTGCCGCTGCTTCGCCGCACGCTTCTGTTCAGCGCCGTCATCGCCATCATCAACGCCGTGCAGGTGTTCGAGCCGGTCGCGTTGATCACGCAAGGCGGACCGGTCGGCTCGACCAATGTGCTCACCTACCATATCCGCCGCGTCGGCATCGAACGCGCGCAAGGCGGGCTGGGTTCGGCCATGGCGGTGATGTTGATGATCTCGCTGATCGTCTGTGTTTCGGCGCTGTTTGCGTTCGTCAACCGCAAGGACAGCGAATGAGCGCGGCAACCCGATCGCCCGCCCGCAAGCGCCCTTCGGGGCGCAAGGCGCTGCTTGCGACCGCAATGCTTCTGGTCGCCGTCGCCTCCGCCTTCCCGCTCGCCTGGATGGTGCTATCCAGCCTGAAGACGCCGGCCGAGACCATGCAGGTGCCGCCGGTCTGGATCCCGCACACGCCCACGCTCGATGCCTATGAAAAGGTCGCTGGCGTCATCAATGTCGGACGCTCGATGTGGAACTCCCTGGTCATCGCCTCGGTCACCACGGCGGGCATCCTGATCACCAGCATGATGGCCGGCTACGCCTTCGCCAAATACTCCTTCCCCGGCCGCTCGCTGCTCTTCTCGCTGCTGATCGCCACCATGTTCCTGCCGCCGATCGTGACGCTGATCCCGCTCTACCGCACGGTCGGCTCGATCGGGCTGAACGCTAGCCTCGCCGGCATCATCGTGCCCAACCTCGCCAACGCCTTCGGCATCTTCCTGATGCGCCAGTTCATCGCCGGCGTGCCCGACGACCTCATCGACGCTGCGCGCATGGACGGCGCCTCCGAGCTGCTCATCCTCTACAAGATCGTGGCGCCGAGCGTGGCGCCGGCAATCGCCGCGCTGGCTCTGTTCGCCTTCGTCTATCACTGGAACAGCTACCTCTGGCCGCTCACCGTTTTGCAGGGCAATGCCGACGCCTATCCGATCGTGATCAGCCTCAGCCGGCTGCTCAGCTACAATCGCGGCGCCGTCAACACCGGCCTGGTGATGGCCGGCGCCACGCTCGCCGTACTGCCGCCGCTGGTGCTGTTCGTCTTCCTGCAGCGCTTCTTCGTCGATTCGATCGTGGGATCGGCGATCAAGGGATAACAGTCGAAAGTGCCCTCACTAACACTTCAGTACGATAAGACATGGCGACTACGCTGCAAATTCTCCATATTACCAATCAGCTGACTTCGTAGCTTCGCCATAACATCCAAACCCATTCCAAGCCCCGCGTGTTGCGCGCTATAAACGCGCACACACGAAAAAGAGACATTAATGACCATCGTAATAGCGCTTCGTCGAGACGAAGAAATACTCCTTATGGCGGATACAAAGGTAACCGACGCTAACAGCACCGGGCCAAATATTATTCCAGGAAGACTTAAAATAGTCACTATCGGCCCTCGTGTGTCAGTCGCCTTCGCCGGCAACGCTGATCCCGCAGGCGTAGCGTTGAGGGAAGCTAGGAAGGAGCTCCAACATGACGGCTTGGTCCCTGCAGTCGAGGTCCTGAAACAATATTCTAGCGACGGCACTGTAGACTTCTTGGTTGCAGCCCATACCCCCGAGATATCGTTACTGCGTCTACGTCGCGGCGTATCACTTGAGGTTGCCGATGTCTGCACGCTACGGCATGACGATCCGTTCCGAGAAGACATCGACAGGGCAAGGGTGACACATGACAGTCAATCGCTTGCCAAAAGTGATCTACGTTCCCGATTTATAGATCGATTGATGACGAACCGATCCGATCTTGGACTCCACATTGGGGGCATTCCTATCTGCGTTAGTGCCGCTTCCTCAGGGCATCGATATCTTGGGCAAACTGGAATTTACACTTACAAGTTCCCACCATTGAAAGCTGGACAGGAAACTCATCAGCCCATCGAGCAAGTCTATACTGGGGACGGACATTTTCAACTAAGCGTGGTACCCAGCGACGCTGATGATGTACCTGTTGTTGGTGTTTGCCTCCTCCAAGCACGAACGGGATATGTCTTTTCGCCGATCGAACAGCCTGAGGCCTTCGTCATTCCTCTTGCACCCCCAACTTTGGAGTGGGAAGGACATGAGCAACAAATGTTTGGCACGCTGAAAGCAGCGATCGCGACGCACGTTGACACTGTTTCTGATGGATAACAGCTTATCTCGATCTCRCTCCTTCACCCAAACCGCGCCGGCGTCCAAGCTCCGGCCGCCGCATTCGACTCTACCGCGGCGGCGACGAACTTCACGCCGCGCGCGCCGTCGACCACGTCGGGCACCTGTGCCGCCCGGCCAGCATCGACCGCGCCGCCCGCGCGATGCGCGCGGATGATATCGGCGGCGTCACGGTAGAAATTGGCGAAGGCCTCGATATAGCCTTCCGGGTGGGCGGCCGGCATGCGCGAGACGCGCCGCGCTTCCGCGGTCGAGCCATGGCCGCCGCGCACCAGCGTGCGCGTTTCCTCGCCATAGGGCGAGAAGCGCAGTTCCTCGGGCCGTGATCCTGACCATTCGAGCCCGGCCTTCTCGCCATAGATGCGCACCGAGAGATCGTTGTAATGGCCGGGCGAGGTCTGGCTGGCGAGAATCGTGCCGCGTGCGCCGCCTGCCCAGCGCACGAGCACATGCGCGTTGTCGTCGAGCCGCCGCCCGGGCACGGCGGTGAAGAGGTCTGCCGAGACCGCCTCCGCCTCGAAACCGGAGACGAAGCTTGCGAGGTTGAAAGCATGCACGCCGATATCGGCGAGCACCGCCGATTGGCCGGCGCGCGCCGGATCGGTGCGCCATTCCGCCTGCTTCTGGCCCTCGGCGTCGATCGGCTTGGTCAGCCAGTCCTGGATATAGGCGCCGTGCACCGACACGATGCGGCCGAGCTCGCCCGCCGCCACCATTTCGCGCGCCTGGCGGACCATGGCGTAGCCGGTGTTGTTGAGCGTGACGACGAAACGGCGCTGCTTCGCTCGCGTCAGCGCCACCAGCGCTTCAGCCTCCTCAAGCGTCGTCGACAGCGGCTTGTCGCAGATGACGTCGATGCCGGCCTCGAGGAAGGCGGTCGCGATCGGCGCGTGCAGGTGGTTGGGCGTGACGATGACCACCGCCTCGATGCCATCGGCCCGCGCTGCTTCGGCCTTCGCCATGGCGCGGTAATCGGCATAGCTGCGCTCGGGCGCGATGCCGATCTCCGCGGCGGAGGCCGCGGCGTTCTCCGGATCCGAGGACAATGCGCCCGCGACCAGCGCGATCTGGTCGTCGAGCCGCATGGCGAGGCGATGCACGGCGCCGATGAAGGCATTGCGGCCACCTCCGACCATGCCGACCCGGAGACGTTGACGCGACGTACCATCGGCGGTTGCATAGACCATGATTGCGATTATTCTCCCAGGTTCGACATGCCGGCCGGTGCGGATACATGACCGGCGGCGGTTGTTTTCGAATGATATTTCTATTTTTCGTTTTGTAAAACGATTGTGCCGCGTTAGCTTTTTACCCTCGGTCCAGGCGATGGACCGCATCCGGAGGGCAGGGATCGGATGACGCATCCGATGGTTGGGGTCACGATGAGGCATATCCTATGAGCGGCCGCGGCAAGGCGGCCGACGAGCCGTCCACGCATAGCCTGGAGACGGCGGCGAGAAAGCGGAGTCGAGCACTGGCAGCACTTGGCTATACAAAGCCGCAAACCTATGAAGAGCTGCGGGCGGTGCTTGCGTCGGGAACCGTGCATTTCCCGAAACGGCTTCGCCAGGTGGCGATCTTCCTCTGGCAGCATCCGAGCGATGTGGCGCTTGGCACGATCGCGCAGGTGGCGGACCAGGCCGGCGTGCAGCCCTCGACCCTGGTGCGCTTCGCGCAGATCTTCGGCTATTCGGGCTTTTCCGATTTCCAGCTCCTCTTCAAGGACCGCATGAAGGGCTCCTGGCCGGATACGCAAGGCAGCCAGGAAAAGCCCGCGGAGCCGAATGCAAACCTGCATTTCCTCAACGGCATGGTCGGCGCCTGCCAGGCCTCGCTCGGCCGCATCGGCAATGATTTCGATAGCGCCGCTTTCGAGACGATGATCGATCACCTGGCGGCGGCGGAACTGATCTATGTCATCGGCAGCAAGCGTGCCTTCCCCGTCACCACCTATCTGTCGCTGACGCTCTCGCAGCAAGGCGTACGCAACGTGCTGGTCGACAATGTCGGCTCGACCGCGCTCGACCAGGTCGGCTGCATCACGCCGCGCGACGCGGTGCTCGCCGTCTCTTTCAGTCCCTACAATTCGATCACGCCCGACCTCGTCGCCGTCGCGCATGAGCGCAAGGCGCGCATCCTCACCATCACCGACAGCACCTTCTCGCCGCTGGCAAAGCTCTCCGACACCTGGCTGGAAGTGGTCGAGCAGGACTTCGGCGGTTTCCGCTCGCTCGCCGCCTCGCTTGCCGTCGGCATGGCCTTGGTCCACGGCGTCGTCGCGCGCCGGACAGGCTGACCGGCGTGGTTGACTAAAGAGAACTATCGTTCCATATTTGAAAAAATGGAAACTTTATTCCGGGAGGAGGAATGGAGGTTCGTCTCGACGGCAAGGTGGTGCTGGTCACCGGCGCGACGCAAGGCATCGGCCGGGCGATCGCCGAGATTGCCGCGCGTTCCGGCGCTGCCGGATTGCTGATCACTGGGCGAGACCAGAAGCGCGGCGACGCGGTGGCCGCCGAGCTTGCGGCCATGGGCACTCCTGCCGCCTTCGCTGCTGCCGATCTCGGCGATCCCGAAGCTCCGGCGCAGCTGGCGCAAGCCTGCATCGACCGCTTCGGCCGCATCGACGGCCTGGTCAACGCCGCCGGCCTGACCGACCGCGCTTCCTTCGCCGATGCAACGCTCGACGACTGGTCGTCGCTGTTTGCCGTCAACGCCCGCGCGCCGTTCTTCCTGATGCAGGCGACGATCGCCGATATGAGGAAACACGGTCAGGGCGGCTCGATCGTCAACATCCTGTCGATCAACGCGCATTGCGGCTCGCCGGAGCTGGCCGTCTATTCCGCCACCAAGGGCGCGCTGGCGACGCTGACCAAGAACGCCGCCAATGCCCACCGCTTCGACCGCATCCGCGTCAACGGCATCAATGTCGGCTGGACCGACACGCCGGCCGAACGCGTCATGCAGGCCGAGACGCTCGGCCAGGGTCCGGGCTGGCTCGACGCGGCCAATGCGACGCAACCCTTCGGCCGCCTGTTCTCCGTGACCGACATCGCCAACCTCGCCGTCTTCCTGCTTTCCGACGCGGCCGGCCCGATGACCGGCGCGCTGGTCGACCAGGAGCAATGGGTGATCGGAGCCAACCGGTGAGCGCCGAGACCCTCAGCCCTGCCCTGCTCGATCGCTTGCCGTCCGAAGTCCGCAGACCGGCTTACGATCGCGCGGCACTCAAGCCGGGAATCGCCCATATCGGCGTCGGCGCCTTCCACCGTTGCCACCAGGCCGAATACACCGACGATCTCCTGGCGAAGGATTTCGGCCGCTGGGGGCTGGTCGGCATCAACATACGCCCGCCTTTGCTGGCCGACACGCTGGGGCGCCAAGGTGGCCTTTACACACGGTTGATCCGTCAGAACGATGAGGTGGAAGCGCGCGTCATCGGCAGCATCGCGCGCGTCGTCGACAGCCAGGACAGTGCCGAGCCGGCGCTGGAGGCGCTCGCCTCGCCCGACATCGAAGTCGTCACCATGACGGTGACCGAAAAAGGTTATTGCCACATCCCCTCGAGCGGCGCGCTCGACCTCGACCACCCCGATATCGTCCACGACCTCACCAATCCCGAGGCGCCGCGCAGCGTGCCCGGAATCCTGGCACGGGCGCTGGAACGGCGCATGGCCTCGCATGGCCGGCCGGTGACGCTGCTCTCCTGCGACAACATCCCGACCAACGGCATCATCCTCGGCAATGTCGTGCGGACATTCGCGGAGCGGCGCGGCAGGCGGCTGGCGGACTGGATCGAGGCCAATGTCGCCTTCCCCTCGGCCATGGTCGACCGCATCGCGCCGGCGACGACCGAGGCCGATATCGATACGGTTGRGCAGCGTTTCGGCTACCGCGACAACGCCGTTGTCGTCGGCGAACGCTTCCGCCAATGGGTGATCGAGAACCGCTTCGCCGGACGCGTGCCGCGCTGGGACCTTGTCGGCGCAACCTTCGTCGACGACGTCACGCCGTTCGAGCACCTCAAGATGCGCGTGCTGAACGGCGCCCAGACGACGCTCAGCTATCTCGGCGTTCTGGGCGGCTTCGAGCACACCTTCGAAACGATCGCTGACCCGCTTCTGGCAAGCTTCGTCCGGCGCATGCTGACTGAGGAGACGCTGCCGACGCTGATGCCGGTGCCCGGCATCTCGCCCGCTGCCTATGTCGAGCAGAGCCTGTCGCGCCTCACTAACACCGCGATCCGCCATCGCAACCACCAGATCGCCACCGACGGCTCGCAGAAAATCGTGCAACGCCTGCTCAACCCTATCCGCGATCGTCTGGCGAAAGGCGGGAGCATCGCGCTTCTCTCGGTGCCGGTCGCCGGCTGGATGGCCTATCTGATCAAGGCTTCTGCCCGCTTCGGCCGCGCCTGGCAGGTGTCCGATCCGTTTGCCGACAAGATCGCAGCCATTGCCGATCGCATCGGCTCGAACAGCAACGCGCTTGTCGATTCGATCCTTGCGATCGACGCCATCTTCGATCCGCAACTGGCCGCGAACGCAACATTCCGCGCGCATGTCGTCGCCGACCTCGACGGCCTGCTCTCGAATGATCCGACGGGCTTTGTCAGACAAGTCTGTACTGGGCCAACAGATGCGCGGTTGAAGCAGCCGGCTCGATCTGCATAGTTAGCTATTGGGAGGCATCATGAAACTTGGACTGCTAACAGCACCGTTTCCGGATACGCCGCTCGGCGAGGTTGCCGACTGGGCGCGCTCGGCCGGCTTCGAGGCGCTGGAAATCGCCTGCTGGCCGAAGACTTCCGGCGCCAGCCGCCGCTATGCCGGCACCAGCCATATCGACGTCGATATCCCTGCCGCGCAGGCGAAGGACATCGCCGCCGAGCTTGCCGGCAAGGGCCTGGCCGTCTCCGGCCTCGGCTTTTATCCCAATCCGCTCCATCCCGACCAGGCGCATCGCGAGGCTGTGATCGATCACCTGAAGAAGGTGATCGTGCTGGCGAGCCGCATGGGGGTCTCGCTGGTCAACACCTTCTGCGGCGGCGACGCCTCGAAAAATGTCGACGCCAATTGGGAAGACGCGAAAAAAATCTGGCCGGCGATCATCGCCCATGCCCGGGAGCATGGCGTGAAGCTCGCCTTCGAGAACTGCCCGATGATCTTCAGCTATGACGAGTGGCCAGGCGGGCACAACATCGCCTACTCGCCTTACGTCTGGCGCCGCATCCTCGAAGCCTGGGGCGGCGATGTCGGCATGAACTTCGACCCCTCGCATCTCGTCTGGCAGATGATCGACAAGGAGCGCTTCATCCGCGAGTTCGGCGCAAACATGCTGCATGTGCATGCCAAGGACCTGATGATTGATCATGATGGTTTGTACGAGCGCGGAATCCTTTCCGCTGGCATAGGCTGGCAGGTGCCACGCATGCCGGGGCTTGGGGACATCGAGTGGAGCAGGATTTTTTCGGGCCTCTACCGGGCCGGTTACGACGGGCCCGTCATCATCGAGCATGAGGACCGGCGCTTCGAGGGGACGGATGAAAAGGTGAAGCGCGGCTTCCTGCTTGCCCGCGACGTGCTGCRCCCTTTCATCAAATGACGAAAGCTTGGCTCCGATCGCTTCGGCGCCCAGGAACTAAACTGAAAATCGAACTGAACTGAAAAGATCAATGTGGAGGAATACTGACATGAAAAGATATCTGACCGCCTCGCTGCTTGCCGGCGCCGCCCTGCTTGCCACGGTGGGCGTCTCGGCCGCCGCCGGCAAGTACACGATCGGCATTTCCAACACCGTGCAGGGCAATGGCTGGCGCGAGGAAATGATCTGCGCGATGAAGGCGCAGGCGCTCGCTTCCGGCGAGGTGGCGAAGCTCAACATCGCCCACCGCAACACCGACGCCGCCGGCCAGCTCGAGGACATCCGCAACCTGATCAGCGCCAAGGTCGACGCCATCGTCGTCAACCCGGCCGATCCGGCCGGCATCAAGGCTGGCCTGGAAGAAGCCACCAAGGCCGGCATCGTCGTCGTCGCCGTCGACCAGGCGGTGACGGAACCGTCCGCCTACATCATTTCCAACAACCAGGAACAATACGCCTATCTCGGCGCCAAGTGGCTGTTCCAGCAGATGGGCGGCAAGGGCGAGGTGTTCTACATGCGCGGCGCCGCCGGCGCTTCGGCCGACTCTGATCGCGACAAAGGCTTCAAGAAGGCGCTGGCCGAATTCCCTGACGTGAAGGTCGCGCAGGAAGTATTCACCGGCTGGCAGCAGGACCAGGCCAAGCAGCAGATCCTGTCCTTCCTCGCCACCGGCACGCCGATCAACGGCATCTGGACCTCGGGCATCGACAACGTCATCGTCGACGCGCTGGTCGAGCAGCAGGCGCCGATGGTGCCTGTGGTCGGCGCCGACAATGCCGGCTTCGTCGGCCAGTTGAGCTCGGTCAAGGGCCTGGTGGGCGCTGCCGTCACCAATCCCGGTTCGATCGGCGGCGCCGGCGTGACCCTGGCGCTGCAGATCCTCGACGGCAAGAAGCCGGCGCAGCAGACCGTTCTGGTCGAGCCGCAGCTCTGGGAAAACGCCACCGACGAAGGCAAGGCCAAGCTGAAGCGCGTCGTCGACCCCTCGCTCAGCCCCGAATGGCCGGTGTCGATCTCTATTCCCGACTGGACGACCTACACCAAGGATCAGATCGTCGCCTGCAAGGGCCCGGGCGAGTAAGCGCCTGATCCGAACGCAAGCGTAAGGACGCCGGACCAAGGTCTGGCGTCCTTGCCATTTGATTTGGCACGCATAATTTGAGCCTTTAAATCGAGAACGCCTTGACCGCCAACCCTCTCCTCGACGCCACCGGCGTGGCCAAGAACTACGGCGCCGTTGCTGCGCTGCGCAACGCCTCGCTCTCGGTGCTGCCGGGCGAAGTCCATGCGCTGATGGGCGCCAACGGCGCCGGCAAGTCGACGCTGGTGAAGATCCTGACTGGCGCGATCAAGGCCGATGCCGGGCGCATCCTGATCCGCGGCAAGCAGCTCGATGTCCGCTCGCCGGCCGCCGCCCGCCGCGCCGGCCTGCTGCCGGTCTACCAGGAACCTTCGCTGATCCCCGACCTCGATGTCCTGTCCAACCTGCGGCTGACCGGCACGCCGGTCGAGCCCTTCCGGGCCTGGGTGCGCGAGCTCGGCATTCCCGACCTCGATATTCGCGAGACCGCCCGCCATATCCCGCTGGCCATCCTGCGCGTGCTCGACCTTGCCCGAGCGCTTGCCGTGGAGCCCGACGTGCTTCTGCTCGACGAGATGACCGCGGCGCTGCCGGCGAACCTCGCCGAGAAGGTCCTGGAAGTCGTGCGCCGCCAGGGCGACGCCGGCCGCTCGGTCATTTTCATCTCGCACCGTTTCGTCGAGATCTCCGCGCTCTGCGACCGCGCCACCGTGCTGCGCGACGGCTCCACGGTCGGTGTCGTCGACATCGAGCCGGGCATCGAGGAAAGAATAGTCGAGATGATGCTCGGCACCCGCATCGAGAAGACACGCGTTGCCGCGCGCGCGGCAAACGATGTAGCGATTGCCGGTGGTGGCCGCCCGCGCCTGTCGGTCCGCAACCTGCAGCTCGGCACCAAGCTCAACGACGTCTCCTTCGATCTCGCCAATGGCGAGGTAGCCGGCGTCTTTGCGCTCGAGGGCCAGGGCCAGGACGAGCTCTTCGCCGCTCTTGCCGGCTCGATCCGCCCGACCGGCGGCAGCATCGACGTCGACGGCGCGCCGGTGAAATTCTCGCATCCGAGCGACGCCATCCAGGCTGGCATCGCCTATGTGCCGGGCGACCGCACCGAGGCTTTGGCCATGCAGCGTTCGGTGCGTGAGAACATCGCCCTGCCCTTCAGCGCCGCGCTGCGCAAATGGGGGCCGATCCGCATGCGCCGCGAGCAGGTGGTGGTTTCCGGCGCCATCGGCAGGTTGCAGATCGACACCCGTGCGCAGGGCGAGGTGCAGCGCCTTTCCGGCGGCAACCAGCAGAAGGTGACCATCGCCCGCTGGATCGCGGCCAACGCCCGCACCATCCTTTGCTTCGACCCGACGCGCGGCATCGATGTCGGCACCAAGCAGGAGATCTACAAGCTGCTGCGCGAGCTCGCCGGCCAGGGCAAGTCGGTGCTGTTCTACACATCCGAGATGGAAGAGGTGCAGCGTGTCTGCGACCGCGTCATCGTCATCTTCGGCGGCCGCGTCGTCGATACTTTCCCGGTCGAAGAGGCCGACGAGCCGGCCTTGATGCGGGCCGCCTACGGCCTGCCGCGCGGCGCCAATGCCGATGTCGGCATCCTTGCCGAGGTCAAACCCGGTTCCAATGCGGAGGCCGCGTCATGAGCCGCTTTCTCCGCAACCAGGGCTGGGTGGCAGGCCTCTTCGCCCTGCTGATCTTCCTCTTCGTCGTCACCAAGCTGATCCAGCCGGGCTATGGCAGCGGCGATTTCGGCTCGCTCGCGCGGGCGGTTCTGCCTTACGCTTTCGCCGTCGCGGCCCAGACGGTCGTCGTCATCGCCGGCGGCATCGACCTTTCGGTCGCCGCCATGATGGCGCTCACCAGCGTCACCGCAGCCTCGATGATGAACGGCGCCAGCGAGGAATATGCGCTCTTCGTCGTGCCCTTCGTGCTGGCGATGGGGCTGGCGCTCGGCGCGCTGAACGGCATCCTCATCGTTGTCACCCGTGTGCCCGACATCGTCGTCACTTTGGCCATGCTGTTCGTGCTGCAGGGCGCGGCGCTGCTCGTGCTTGAAGCGCCCGGCGGCGGCGCCGCCGAATGGCTGAAGGCAAGCGTCGTCGGCACCGTACCGATCCCCGGCCTTCCCGATTGGGCCGACGCCTGGGTGCCGAAGGCGCTGGTGCTGCTCCTCGTCTGCCTCTGCATCGTCTGGATTCCGCTCAGGCGCTCGCGCCTTGGCCTTTCCATATACGCCATCGGCAGCAACGAGCTTGCCGCCTTCCGCAGCGGCGTGCCGGTGGCGCGCACCAGGATCGTCGCCTATGCGCTGTCCGGCCTGTTCGCCGCGCTCGGCGGCCTGTCGCTCACCATCAGCACCGGCATCGGCGCGCCCATCCCCGGGCCTTACCTGCTCGCCAGCGTCGCCGCGGTGGTGCTGGGCGGCGTCGCCCTCGGCGGCGGCAAGGGCGGCCTGCTCGGGCCGATCATCGCCGTCTTCGTGCTGAGGCTGGTGCGCACCGACCTGACGCTCTTGGCCATCGATCCGAATGTCACCGCCATCATAGAGGGCTTGATCATGGTCGCGGTCGTGATGTTCGGCGCCTTCATCACCATGCGCAGCCGCCCGGCGGGAGCAACGCCATGACCGACATCGCGACCATGCCCCAGCCTGTCTCGTTCGGCCGGCGCCTGAAGCGCTTCATGGCGGACCGGCCGCTCATTCCGCTGATCATCCTTTTGATCATCCTCGTGGTGATCCTGCAGGTGCTGCGCCCGGGGATCGTCAACGAGCGCTGGCTCGCCAACACGGCGAAGTTCGCCATTCCGCTGGCGATCCTCGCCGGCTGCCAGACCATGACCATGCTGACCGGCGGCATCGACCTTTCCGTCGGCACGGTGGCGACGATGAGCGCCTTCATCATGGCCACCCAGATCGTCAACCAGGACCCGGCGGTGGCGTTTCTGCTCGCCATGCTGCCCGCCGTGCTGATCGGCTTCGTCAACGGCATCGGCGTCGGCGTGTTCCGTGTCCATCCGCTGATCATGACGCTCGGCACCAGCCTGATCGGCACCGGCTTCCTGCAGGTCTACCAGCGCACCGTGATCGCGTCCGGCGCCAAGATCCCCGATTTCCTCAACTGGCTGGGCACCGGCGTCACCTACGGCTTCCCCAACGCGCTTCTCCTGTTCGTGCCGGTGGCCGTGCTGATCGTCTTCATGCTGAACCGCACCGGCTTCGGGCGTCTGCTCTATGCCGTCGGCGACAATGAGCGCGCCGCACGCCTGTCAGGCGTGCGCTATTGGCAGGTGATCACGGCGCTCTACGTGCTTTCCAGCCTGCTCGCCGGCATCACCGGCCTGCTCTATATCGGCCTGATCAAGGCGCCATCGCTCTCGCTCGCCGAACCGCTGGTGCTGCCTTCGGTGGCCGCCGCCGTCATCGGCGGCACCTCGATCTTCGGCGGTCGCGGCGGCTACACGGGCACCATCATCGGCGCGCTGATCCTGACCGTGCTGACGACGCTGCTCACCATCCTGCAGATGCCGGAAGGCGGCCGCCGCATCTTGTTCGGCTTCATCGTGCTATTCGTGACGGCGGCGTATCTGCGGATCGTCGAGGACCGCTGAAAATCGGCAGTGACAGGAACGGTTCACTCCGCCGCCTGCATCGGGCGGGCATCGATCATCGCCTTGATCTCCGACCGGCATGAGCCGCAATTGGTGCCGGCGCGCAGCTTCGCACCGATCGCTTCCAGACTGTCGCATCCGGCGGCGATCGCGGAAGCGAGCTGGTTGGCGCCAACATGGAAGCACGCGCACACGACGCGGCCGATGGCAGGCATGGGCACCGGCGAGCGTCCCGACAGAAGCGCGTGACGATCGGCCGTGGACAGCGGCTGGCGCGTGGCAAGCAACGACACCAGCCAATCCCGCGCCGGCAATTGGTCCGGAGCGGCGGCAAGCAAGGCTTCCGCCATGACGCCGCCATCGTCGATCGCCGCGGCGCGATAAGCAAGGCCGCGCCGATCGGTGTACTCCAGGAGCTGATCCCGTCGCTGCACGCCAAGCAGCTTGCGCGCCAGGAGGATGCCCTGGTCCGGCGGCTCGGTTCCGGTCAGCTCGTAGACCCAGCCGCCGTCGACCGCATGCCGGCTCCAGTGGACGAAGCCCGTTGGCCTCAGATCGCGGCGCGTGATGAGGACGCCGGTCCATCCGGTGTTTTCGCGCACGATCCTGGCCGGGACATGCTTGAGCTCCGGCTGGCCGGAATGCGGATCGGTGACGGGTGAGGACAAAAGGCCCGCTGCGGCCCTAGCCGCGAACTGGCCGCTCCAATGCATGGGCATGAAGGCCTGGCCACGCCGCTGCGCCTCCGTCACGCGCACCCTGGCGCGGACGAAGCCGAAGCGGGTCGACAGATGGGCGAGATCGCCATCCTTGAGACGGTGCGCGGCCGCATCCGCCGGATGGAGCTCGACCGCCGGTTCCGGCGCATTCGCCATCAAACGCGGCACGTTGCCGGTGCGCGTCATGGTGTGCCACTGATCGCGCAGCCGGCCGGTGTTGAGGGCAAGCGGGTAGTCCGCGTCGACCGCGAAAGCCGTTGCCTCCTGCCGCACCGGCACGAAACGCGCGCGGCCATCGGGCGTCGGGAAGCGGCCATCGCCGAACAATCGTGTCTGCTGCTCGCCTCGCTCCAACACGGGCCAATGACGCGGCGCGAAGGCGGAATAGTCTTCATCGCTGAAGTCAGCCATGCCGCCGATACCGAACAGGCGCCCGCCCCCGTTCTCGAAGGCGGAAAGCGCCGCATGCTCGCGAAAAATCTCGGCCGGCGTCTGGTAGGCGAAGGCATCACCAAAGCCCATGCGGGCCGCGACCTCGCAGACGATGCGCCAGTCGGCCCTCGCCGCGCCCGGCGGCGGCAGGAACGGCCGCTGGCGCGAGAGCCGCCGTTCCGAATTGGTGACCGTGCCATCCTTTTCGCCCCAGGCGGCAGCCGGCAGCAGCACGTCGGCATAGCGCGTGGTGTCGGTGCGGGTCACGTCCGAGACCACCACGAACTCGCATTTGGCTAGCGCCGCGCGCACGCGCGACGCATCCGGCATCGAGACGGCGGGATTGGTGCCCATCACCCACAGCGCCTTGATGCGGCCGTCGGCGACCGCCTGGAACATGTCGACAGCCTTCAGGCCGCCGCGCCGCGCGATGTTGGGCGCGTTCCAGAAGCGCGAGACACGGTCGATGTTGGCCTCATCCGCAAAGTCCATATGCGCGGCAAGCTGGTTGGCCAGACCGCCGACCTCGCGGCCGCCCATGGCGTTCGGCTGGCCGGTGACCGAGAACGGCCCCATGCCGGGCTTGCCGATGCGGCCGGTGGCGAGATGGCAGTTGATGATGGCGTTGACCTTGTCGGTTCCATGCGCCGACTGGTTGACGCCCTGGCTGTAGACCGTGACGGTCCGCTCGGTGCCGGCGAAGAGATCGTAGAAGGCCCGGACATCGGCGGCCGCCAGCCCACAACCTTTCGCGACACGCGCGATCGTCGGTGCATCGGCGCCGGCCAGCCCGGCTGCGGCGTCGAAACCCGACGTATGCTCGCGGATAAATCCGGTATCGATCTTCTCGGCCTGGACGAGATATGCGAGCAGCCCGTTGAACATAAGCACGTCCGTGCCGGGGTCGAGCGCCAGATGCAGGTCGCATTCGTCGGCAGTCGCGGTGCGGCGCGGATCGATGACGACGATCTTCGTCCCACGCTTCCTGCGCGCCGCTAGCATGCGCTGGTAGAGCACGGGATGGCACCATGCAGTGTTGGAGCCGGTGAGCACGATGAGATCGGCGCACTCGAAATCCTCATAGACGCCGGGGACGATGTCCTCGCCAAAGGCGCGGCGGTGGCCTGCGACGGACGATGCCATGCAGAGCCGCGAATTGGTGTCGATATTGGCCGAGCCGATAAAACCCTTCATCAGCTTGTTGGCGACGTAATAGTCCTCGGTGAGCAACTGGCCGGAGACGTAGAACGCGACCGCGTCCGGCCCATGCTCGGCAATCGCCTGCGAGAATTTTGAGGCCACGCGGTCGGACGCTTCGTCCCAGCTCGCCGGCTTGCCGAGCACCTCCGGCTGAAGCAGACGGCCTTCGAGGCCGAGCGTCTCGCCGAGGGCGGACCCCTTCGAGCAGAGCCGGCCGAAATTGGCCGGATGCTCGGGATCGCCGCGGACGGTCGCCTTGCCGTCCGCGGCGATCTCGGCCAGCACGCCGCATCCCACCCCGCAATAGGGGCAGGTGGTCCTCACCTTGCGTGCTTCTGCCATGCCTCAGGCCGCTTTCGAGACCAGCGCTTCGAGCGCGATGAACAGCCGGTCTCCCTCGACCTTGACGGGAAGCGTCGTGACCGCGCCTTCGTCGGCGCCGAGCGCTTTGCCCGTCTCCAGCGAGATCACCCAATTGTGCAACGGGCAGGTCACCGCCGCGCCGTGGACGATGCCTTGGCTCAGTGGCCCGCCCTTGTGCGGGCAATGATCGTCTATGGCATAGACCTGGTCGTCCGCAGTGCGGAAGACGGCGATCTTGCCTTGCGGAGTGGCCACGCAACGCGCGCCGCGCGGCGGGATGTCAATGATGGAGCCGATGGCGATCCAGTTCATGCCGTCTCTTTCCTGTCGACTCACTCCGCCGCCTCCGCGAACCCGACGGAGGCCATCGGGCGGAACTCATGCTTGTCCTTGCCGGAGACCCGCTCYGACCACGGATCGACCTGCGCGAATTTCTGGCTGAAGACGAAGCGCTCGAAATAGGCGCGGCGCTTTTCGGTGTCGTTCAGGATCTGCTTCTTGATCTCGGCGGTGCCGATGCGCTTGGCCCATTTGTAGATGCGCTCGAGATAGCGGGCCTGCTCGCGATACATCTGGACGAGCGCCACGATCACCTCCAGCGCCTCGTCCTCGGTCTTCGCCAGGCCAAGCACTTCGGTGCCCCTGATGTCGAGGCCGGCCGCGCCGGCGAAGTGGATCTCGTAGCCGGAGTCGACACACACCACGCCGACATCCTTGCAGGTCGCTTCGGCGCAATTGCGCGGGCATCCCGACACCGCCATCTTCACCTTGGCCGGCGTCCAGGAACCCCACATGAACTTCTCGATGCGGATGCCGAGCCCCGTCGAATCCTGCGTGCCGAAACGGCACCAGTCGGAGCCGACGCAGGTCTTCACCGTGCGCAGGCCCTTGGCATAGGCATGGCCGGAGACGAAGCCGGCCTTGCCGAGATCGGCCCACACCGCCGGAAGATCCTCCTTGCGGATGCCCAGCATGTCGATGCGCTGGCCGCCGGTCACCTTGACCATCGGGATCTCGAACTTGTCGACCACGTCGGCGATGGCGCGCAATTCGCCGGCGCTGGTCACGCCGCCCCACATGCGCGGCACGACCGAATAGGTGCCGTCCTTCTGGATGTTGGCGTGCACGCGCTCATTGATGAAGCGCGACTGATAGTCGTCGGCATATTGGTCGGGCCAGTCGCAGACGAGATAATAGTTGAGCGCCGGCCGGCATTTTGCGCAGCCGCAGGAGGTCTTCCATTCGAGCTCCTGCATGATGGCGGGGATCGTCTTCAGGCCCTTCGCCTTGATCAGGCGCCGCACGTCGTCATGGCCAAGGCTCGTGCAGCCGCATATCGGCTGCACTGCCGCCGGATTATAGGCATCGCCCAACGTGAGCTTTAGCAGCTGTTCGACCAGACCGGTGCACGAGCCGCAGGAGGCCGAAGCCTTCGTATGCGCGCGCACATCGTCGAGGCCGGTCAGCCCCTTGGCCGTAATGGCGCCGGTGATCTTGCCCTTGCAGACGCCGTTGCAGCCGCAGATTTCCGCATCATCCGCCAGTGCCGCAACGGCCGCCAAAGGGTCCGAGGAAGCGCCTCCCTGGAACGCCTGGCCGAAGATCAGCGTGTCGCGCATCTCGGAAATGTCGGTCGCCTTCTTCTTGAGGTCGTTGAACCAGGCGCCGTCGGCCGTCTCGCCGAACAGCACCGTGCCGATGATGCGGTTGTCCTGCAGCACGACGCGCTTGTAGATGCCGGCCGATGCGTCGCGCAGGATGATCTCCTCGCGGTCCTCGCCATCGGCGAAGTCGCCCAGCGAATAGAGGTCGATGCCGGTGACCTTGAGCTTGGTCGGCGTGTCGGAGTGAACGAAGCGCCTGTCCTCGCCATCCGCGAGCCCGGCCGCCGCGACCCGCGCCATCTCGTAGAGCGGGGCGACCAGACCGTAGACATGACCGCCGACCTCGGCGCATTCGCCGAGCGCCATGATTGCCGGATCGGATGTCCGCATGCGGTCGTCGACGACGATGCCGCGATTGACCTCGAGCCCGGCCTCCTTGGCAAGCGCGGTGCTCGGGCGGATGCCGACCGCCATCACCACCAGCGTCGCCGGGATGATCGTGCCGTCCATCAGCTCGACGCCTTCGACCTTGCCGTTGCCGACAATCGCCTTGGTGTTGGCCTTGGTCATGACCTTGATGCCGCGCGCCTCGACGGCCTTCTGCAGCAGGTAGCCGGCGGCCGGGTCGAGCTGGCGCTCCATCAGCGTCGGCATGACGTGCAGCACGGTGACGTCCATGCCGCGTTCCTTGAGCCCTGCCGCGGCTTCGAGGCCGAGCAGGCCGCCGCCGATGACGACCGCCTTGGCGCGCGACTGCGCCGCAAGCAGCATGGCGTTGACGTCGTCGAGGTCGCGGTAGGTGAGCACGCCGGGCAAGTCCTTGCCGGGCACCGGAATGATGAAGGGCACTGAGCCGGTGGCGATGACCAGCCGGTCGTAGCTCTCGGTCACGCCATGGTCCGAGGTGACGGTCTTGGCGTCCCGGTCGATGGCGACGATCCGATGGCCCTTGTAGAGGGTGATGCCGTGCTTGATGTACCAGCCGTCGCCATGGATGACGATTTCCTCGAACGCCTTCTCGCCCGACAGCACCGGCGACAGCATGATGCGGTCGTAGTTCACGCGCGGCTCGGCGTTGAAGATGGTAACGACGTAGCGGTCGGGCGCTGCTTCCAGCAGGTGCTCCAGCATCCTGCCCGGCGCCATGCCGTTGCCGATGATAACGAGTTTCTCGCTCATGTCGGTCTGCTCCGATCTATTCGGCGGCGTAGGATAGGGACGGGCTCTCGACCTCGGCCGCGCGCTCCATCCGGCGGATGGTGACGTGCATCCAGACGAGGCAGGAGACGACGATCAGGAACAGCAGCATGAAACAGCTCGACCAGACCCCGGTGAGGTCGTTCAGCGCGCCGAAGGCGATCGGCAGGATGAAGCCGCCAAGGCCGCCTATCATGCCGACGACGCCGCCGACCGCGCCGACGTTCTGCGGATAATAGACGGGGATGTGCTTGTAGACGGCGGCCTTGCCGAGGCTCATGAAGAAGCCGAGCACTGAGGCGACGGCGATGAAGGCGAGCGGGCCGATCTCGACATGGAAGGGGATCGGCCCGCTGATGCCGCGCACGACATAGTCTGCCGAGGGGAGCGACAGAACAAGCGTCGCGACGGCAGAGACGCTGAAGGTCCAGTAGAGCACGGTGCGGGCGCCGATGCGGTCGGACAACACGCCGCCATAGGCGCGGAAGATGCTGGCGGGAATCGAATAGGCGGCGCCGATCATGCCTGCGGTGGCGATGCCGAAGCCATAGACCCCGATCAGGTAGCGCGGCAGCCAGAGCGACAGCGCCACGAACGCGCCGAAGGCGAAGAAATAGTAGAAAGCAAAGCGCCAGACCTGGAGGTTCTTCAGCGGCGCGAATTCCTGCCAGAAGCTCCTCGCGGGTGCTGCTTTGYCGGCGCGGCGCTCGCGGATGACCGGATCGTCGTCGGTCGTGAACCAGAAGACGATGGCCATGACGACCAAAGCCGCCGCCCAGATCAGCGCCACCGACTGCCAGCCCCAGGCAAGCAGCACGAGCGGCGCCAGGAACTTGGTGACCGCGGCGCCGACATTGCCGACGCCGAAGATGCCGAGCGCCGTGCCCTGTTTTCCAGCGGGGAAGAAGCGTGAGACATAGGCGACGCCGACGGCGAAGGAGCCGCCGGCAAGCCCGACGCCGAGCGCGGCAAGCAGCATCTGCTCGTAGCTATGCGCGAAAGCGAGCAGGAAGGTCGCGACCGCCGCCGCGAGCATGGTCATGGTGTAGACCAGCCGCCCGCCATAACGGTCGGTCCAGACGCCGAGCACGGTGCGCACGAGCGAGCCGGTGAGGATCGGCGTGCCGACGAGGAGGCCGAACTCGGTCTCGTTCAGCCCAAGCTCCTGCTTGATGCGCACGCCGATGATGGAAAAGATCGTCCACACCGCGAAGCAGACGGTGAAGGCGATGGTGGATATGACAAGCGCCTGCCGGGAGCTGCTGTCCTGGCTTTGCGCGGCTGGGAGATTGGCGGTCATGACTGGCTCCGGTTTGCGGCGTCGGAGGCACCGCGTGTTGTGTCGATTATGATCAGCGCAACGGGACTTGCGCGGTCACTTGCGCACCCTTGTCCTCGGTTTCGTGATTGGCTGGGAACAGCAGCAACGCTGCGACGAACAGCGCCGCCGTCAGCGCGCTGCTCGCCACGACATCGCGGCGGGTGAAATCCTTGAGCGAGGGTCCGATCCGTCTGGTCATCGTGGTCTCCGGTCCAAAACGAAAAAAGCTGCCGTCCAGGCCCTCTCGCGTCCGTACATCCGGGATCGCGTGATGACCTGAGCGGCAGCTTTGCCTGTGGCGCCCACCATTGGACGCCTGTTCCATTGCCCGCGAACGGGCTTGATTATGTCAAAGCACGAAGCGTGCCAGTTTCACGCAGAGAGAGAAATTCAAGGAAAATCAATGTTGTAGGAATTTTGACCTTCGACCGCGCCGAGCGGCAAGCCGGTCAAACATTGATCAATGGCTTAGACATGCCGCATAAATTTTGTGCAATGCACAAGATTGACGCGCAAATGATCAGACGCGTTTCTGGCCGGCGATGTAGGCATCGATCCGGTCCGGATCGAAGGTCTGGCCGTCGAAAAATCCGTCCGGGCCGAGCACGAGGCTTGCCCCCGCCGAGCCGACCGGTGTCGCGACCTTCAGCGCCCCTTCGACCTTGGCATTGGCGCCGGGCAACGCCACGCCGAGGGGCTTCAGCGCCGAGCGATAAAGGTCGGGCCGGTAGCAGTCGCGCGCGATGGCGAGATTTTGCGGCGTGTGCGGCAACTGTCCCCAGCGCACCATCTGCGTGTAGAACCAGAGCGCGTGGCTCTTCCAGGGAAAGTTCGCCGCCTTGTCGAAGGGCAGGAAGAAATCCTCCACGCTCCGCTCCGCGCCGCCGCCGAGCTGAAGGCGTCCGGTGAGCGCCGGCATCTGGATCGCCTCCGGCTGCCCGAGGAAAGCGGACCTCGCCATCAGCGCGGCCTGCTCGCCGCGGTTCGCCGGATCCTGGCACCAGCGCGCCGAATGATGCAACGCCCTCAAGAGCGCCGCCAGCGCCTCCGGGTTCTGCTCGGCCCACGCTCTGCGCGCGCCGATGACCTTTTCCGGGCTGTTGCGCCACAAAAGCGCCTTGACGGTGACGATGTGGCCGGTGCCGGCTGCGACGGCGGCGCTGTTCCAGGGCTCGCCGACGCAATAGCCGTCGATGCGGCCGGCGGAGAGCGCATCGGCCATGAAGGGCGGCGGCACGATGACGATCTCGATGTCGCGGTCGGGATCGATGCCGCAGGCGGCGAGCCAATAGCGCAGCTCGTAATTGTGCCCGGAATGGGGGTGCACGACTGCGAAACGCAGAGGTTCGCGGCGGCCGGCGGCCGCCCGCTCGCGGATCAGCGCGCCGAGCGCGGCGCCGGCGCGCGCCGGGTCGAGGTCGGACGCAGCCCCTTGCGCCGCCATGCCTTGCCACACCGTGTTGGATACGGTGACGCAGTTGCCGCCGAGCCCGAGCGAGAAGGGCACGATGGTTTCCGACGCAAGCGGCGTGAGGCCAAGGCTGCAGGCAAGCGGCATCGGGCCGAGCATATGCGCGACATCGAAATGGCCGATGGCAATGCGGTCGCGGATATTGGCCCAAGAGGTCTCGCGCTGCAGCTTGAGATCGATGCCCTCATGYGCGGCAAAGCCCATCTCGGCGGCGGCGACCAGGACGGCGCTATCGAAGAGCGGCATGAAGCCGGCGGTGATCTGATGCGCGGCGCTCATGCTCATTCGCCCTCCAGCGGGCCCAGCAGCCCTGCCGCCGTCACCAGGCTCTGGGCGATCTCGGCGATCTTGCGGTTCTGGTTCATGGCGGTCTTGCGCAGGAGCGCGTAGGCCGCCTCTTCGCTTAAGCCCCGCGACTTCATCAAGATGCCCTTGGCCCGATCGACGACCTTGCGGTTCTCGAGTTCGCTGCGCGCCTCCTCCAATTCGCGCGCCATGCGCGAGAAAGCGTTGAAGCGGCTGATAGCCATGTCGAGGATCGGCTTGATGCGCTCCTTCTTCAGCCCGTCGACCACATAGGCGGACACGCCGGCATCGACGGCCGCCTCGATCGAGGCCCGGTCGGAGCGATCGACAAACATGGCGATCGGCCGTTTCACCGCGCGCGAAAGCTGGAACATGTCCTCAAGCATGTCGCGGTTCGGATTTTCGAGATCGATGACGATGACGTCCGGCTCCAGCGCGGCGATGCGCTTGGCTATGCCTGCCACGTCATGGACCACGGTGACGTGACGATGGCCGGCATCCCGCAATCCGGCCTCGATGATCGAGGCGCGGATGCGGTTCTCGTCGATAACAAGGATGGTCAACGAACCGGCCAGCATGCCTCTATTGTGCAGGCAGGCCCCAATTGTGCAATGCGGCAGTCCACCGAAAGATGGCCCCGGCCTCACGAAAGGCAGCTTCGTCGGGCCAGCGCGGGCTGCGACGCTATCGCGCCCCCGGAGCGCGTTGCTGGCGGACGGCGGGAACACTATAGCTGTTCCATCGTGCGCGAAGACATTCACACGACAGGCATACCGGCTCTCTGCGTTTCATGCGAGGCGCGGCACCGCGGTATATGCGGCGCGCTCAACGCCGAGCAGCTCCTGGCGCTTGCCAAATCGACAAAGCGGCAGAAGGCCGAGGCCGGCAAGGAACTGGTGGGCGATTCCACGAGCGTCGAGCGCTTTTCCAACGTGCTTTCAGGCGTCGCGAAGCTGACCAAGACGCTTTCCGACGGCCGCCAGCAGATCGTCGGCCTGCAATTCGCTCCCGATTTCCTCGGCAGGCCCTTCCAGAGCGAGAGCACGCTCACCGTCGAGGCCGCCACCGAGGTCGAGCTGTGCTCGTTCCCGCGGCAGGCGCTGGAGCGCATGATGAAGGAGCAGCCGGATCTCGAGCATCGCCTGCTCGAGCAGAAGCTGCGCGAGCTCGACCAGGCGCGCGACTGGATGGTGGCGCTCGGCCGCAAGACCGCGGCCGAGAAGATCGCGAGCTTCCTTTTGATGATCGCGCGCAACATCGATCCGGCACCCGGACCGGAGCGTCGGGACTCCACTTTCGAGCTGCCGCTGTCACGTGCCGAGATCGCCGATTTTCTCGGCCTTACCATTGAGACGGTAAGCCGGCAGATCACGCGGCTGCGCGGCGAAAACGTGATCCGTATCGAGAACAACCGCCACGTCATCGTCGGCGACATCGGGCGTCTGGCGGCGCGGGCCGGAGACTGATCCTCGGCTGGCCGCCCAAGACAAGCCGGTACGGCAGCCGCTACGAAGTCCTGCCGGAACCGCTGCCGTGAGCGCGGACAATCTCAGGCAGCACATGCTCGCGCTCGAAGGCGATGTGGCGGCGCATCGATTCGAAAAAGGCGCGCAGCATGTAGCCGAATGCCTCGGGATTCTCGATCAGCCGCCCATGGCCGTAGGCTAGAAGCGCCTCGCCGAGATCCGCTGCCGCGCTTTCGTCCTCCATATGCTCGAGCTTCAGTCGCGCGACGGTGTCTTCCTCGCCGGTCTGCTGCACAAAGGCGGGGAAGACGACCTCTTCCTCGAAGCGGTGGCACTCGCGCAGCAATGGCAGGAGGTCGGCCGCCACCGCGAGACACTGAAGCCGATCGACGCGCGACGGCAGATCGTCGGCAATGCCTTCGAGCATGTGGCAGAGCGCGAGTTTCTGCACATGAGCCCGCCTCATATCCGCCGGGCTGTGCAGCGGCTCCTCCGGCTTGACGCCCGTCATGATCGCTCCTCCGTCGCGCCCGGCTCAAGGTGTGGGCAAGGCGACGGTGTCCTCGACCGGTTGTTCGCGGACGGTGCGCAACTCGTACCAGAGCGCGTTGAGGATGCCGACGGATGCGGCCAGTCCGAGGCCGAGCATCCAGGAAAAATACCACATGGCTTGTTTCTCCTATTCAGTTCGATCAGTAGGCGGACGAGCCCGCCTTCTCGACGCTCTTTTCGCCGACCTTGCCCCACAGCACGCGGTAGACCCAGGCGGTATAGGCAAGGATCAGCGGCATGAAGATCACCGTGGCGATCAGCATGTTGCGCAGCGTCGCGCGGCTCGATGAGGCGTCGAAGACCGCGAGCGAATGGCCGGGGTTGCTGCTCGACGGCAACAGGATCGGGAACATTGCCAGCCCCACTGTCGCGATGATCGTCACGACGCCGAGATTCGAGGCAATGAAGGTCCAGCCTTCCAGCCGCGCCCGGAAGCCGGCGGCCGCAAGCAGCGGCGCGGCGACGCCGAGCGCGGGCACGATCCAGAGCATGGGATGGGCATGGAAGTTCGCCAGCCAGGCGCCGCCGTCCGCCACTACGGTCTTGATCAGCGGATTGGACGGCCCGTCCCAAACGATCGGCGATGTCACCTGGTAGCCGCCGAGCAGGCCGAGCCAGACCAGCACGCCGCCGCCGGCAAAGAGCACCGCCGTGATGATTGCGGAGCGCGTGCCGACGGCGCGGGCACGCTTCGCGACCATCCCTTCCGCCTTGAAGGTGAGCCAGGCCGCGCCATGCGTCACCATCATGGCAAGCGAAACCAGGCCGCAATAGAGCGCCAGCGGATTGAGCAGCCCGAAGAGGCTGCCTTCATAGATCGGGCGCAGGTCCGGCGTGAAGTGGAACGGCACGCCCTGCAAGGTGTTGCCGATGGCAACGCCGAAGATCAGCGCCGGCACCGCGCTGCCCACGAACAGCGCCCAATCCCAACGCGTGCGCCAGGCGTGATCCGGCCGCTTCGAGCGGTACTTGAAGGCCACGGGGCGCATGATCAGTGCCAAAAGCACAAGGAACATGGCAAGATAGAAGCCGGAAAAGCTTATCGCATAGAGCGCCGGCCATGCCGCGAAGATAGCGCCGCCGCCAAGGATGAACCATACCTGGTTGCCTTCCCAGACTGGGCCGATTGTGTTGATCGCCACGCGGCGCTCGGCGTCCGTCTTGGCGACGACGGGCAGCAGCGTGCCGACGCCCATGTCGAACCCGTCGGTCACCGCGAAACCGATCAGAAGCACGCCGAGCAGTATCCACCAGATCACGCGCAGCGTTTCATAGTTCAAGAGAAATTCGATCATCGTCATGATCCCTGTCACTTTGCCGGTTGCATCGCCGGGTCGGCGTTCGGGGCGAGATCGTCGATGACCTTCGCAACCTCGGGCCCCTTGCGGATGGCGGCCAGCATCAGCCTGACCTCGATGACGGCGAGCACGCCGTAGACGAGCGTGAAGCCGGCGATGGTGAGCAGCAAGTCGCTCACGCCAAGTTCCGACGTGGCGAGGAAGGTCGGCAGCACGCCGTCGATGATCCAGGGCTGGCGACCGAACTCGGCCACGAACCAGCCGACCTCGATGGCGATCCAGGGCAGCGGCATGGCGATGAGCGCCGCGCGCAACAGCCAGCGTGGCGCCTCGGTCTCGCGCGTCGTGTGCCACAGCGAGACGGCGAACAGCGCCAGCAGCGCAAAGCCGCAGGCCACCATCAGGCGGAAGCCGAAGAAGAGCAGCGGCACGTAAGGCACCGTCGACCAGGCGGCCTCCTTGATCTGCTGTTCGTTCGCCTGCCGCGGATCGGGCAAGTACCGCTTGAGCAGCAGCGCATAGCCGAGATCCTTTGAGCTTGCGTCGAACACGGCGCGGGCAGCGGTATCGTTGCGGTCGGCCTTGATCTTCTCCAGCGCGTCATAGGCGACGATGCCGTTGCGGATGCGGGCTTCTGCATGGGCGACGAGCTCGTCGATGCCGGGAATCGGCCTGTCGATCGAGCGCGTGCCGATGATGCCCATCACCCATGGAATGCGGATGGCGAAATGCGTCTCGCGATCGCTCTGGCTCGGGATGYCGAACGCCGTGAACGACGCCGGCGCCGGCTCCGTCTCCCACATGGCCTCGATGGCCGCGAGCTTCATTTTCTGGTTGTCGGTCAGCGCGTAACCGCTCTCGTCGCCGAGCACGATCACCGACAGCGCCGATGCCACGCCGAAGGCCGAGGCGATCACGAAAGAGCGCTTGGCGAGTTGGACATGGCGTCCCCTGAGCAGATACCAGGCCGATACGCCAAGCACGAAAGTGGCGGCGCAGACATAGCCGGCCGAAACGGTGTGGACGAATTTCGCCTGCGCCACCGGATTGAAGATCACAGCCATGAAGTCGGTGACCTCCATGCGCATCGTATCGGGGTTGAAGGCGGAGCCGACCGGATTCTGCATCCAGCCATTGGCGATCAGGATCCAGAGCGCGGAGAAGTTGGTGCCGAGCGCCATCAGCCAGGTCACGATCATATGCGCGCGCGGCGAGAGCCGATCCCAGCCGAAGAAGAAAAGGCCAACGAAGGTGGCTTCGAGGAAAAAGGCCATCAGCCCCTCAATGGCCAAAGGCGCCCCGAACACGTCGCCGACATAGTGCGAGTAGTAGGCCCAGTTCATGCCGAACTGGAATTCCATGGTGATGCCGGTGGCGACGCCCAGCGCGAAGTTTATGCCGAACAGCACGCCCCAGAACTTCGTCATGTCGCGCCAGATGGTGCGGCGGGTCATCACATAGACGGTTTCCATCATGGCGATCAGGATGGAGAGGCCGAGCGTCAGCGGGACGAACAGGAAATGATAGAGGGCCGTCAGCGCGAATTGCAGTCGGGAAAGATCTACGAGGAGAACGTCGGCCATGGAAGCATCCTTTCTGGGTACGCCTCATAACGCGGAAAGGATATACTCGGGTTGACATGGATCAATTCGTTTTGTCTCTCCGGGTGACAAAAGGAGTGCATGAAAATAGCCGCCGTTCCCGCATCGCCCTCTGATCCTGGCGTCTCGGCGCCTGCCGCATTCGAGGCGCTCTCCACCGCCGGGCGGCTGGCAAGGCACGGATTGCACGGTCTTCTCGCATTGCAGGCAATCCGCGCGGCTCTGCGGCTTGGCTTCGCCGCCACGGCGGCGATGGCCGCCGGCCGGCTCGTGATGGACGCAGCGGTCGATCCGTGGCCGATCGCCGCGGCGTTGGCGCTTCTAGCCGCCGCCTGCTTCGCCGGATTCGCCACCGACAGCGTGCAGGCGTCCGCGGAACACGCCGTGTCGACGCGGCTGCGGACGCTGGCGGGCGAGCGACTGAGCGAAATGCCGGCGCGCCAGCTGCAATCGCTCTCGATAGGCAGCTTGGTCGTTTCGATGCAGCGTCATCCGGAATCGATCGCCGCGCTGCAGGTCGGCCATCGTGCCGCCACGGCCATGATGGCCGCCGGCCCATTGCTCTCGGCCCTGGTGCTTTGCTTCGTCTCCTGGCAGGCGGCCCTGCTGGTCATCTGCCTGACGCCGGTGATGATCCTGTTCTTCGCATTGATAGGCAATGCCATCCGCCGCCGCGCCAATGCCCAGGAACGCGCCTTCGGCCGGCTGGCCGGCCAGTTCGCCGACCGCATCCGCACCTTGCCCACGATCCTCGCCAACCATGCGATGGCCGGCGAGGAGGCAAAGCTTGCCCGGCGCCTCGAAGCCTATGCGGACAAGACGATGAGCGTGCTGCGCATCGCCTTCGCCAATGCCGGTATCATCGACTTCTTCGCCTCGCTCTCGATTGCGCTCCTCGCGGTCTTCCTTGGCCTCGGACATCTGAAGCTTGCGACGATCCCGGGCTTCTCCGGTCTCGAACTCTGGCAAAGTCTGTTCATCCTGATGATCGCACCCGAATATTTCGCGCCCTTCCGGCGCTTTTCGGAGCAATACCACGCCAGGGCGGAAGGACAGGCTGCCGCCGCCGCGCTGGACCGGCTGCTCGATGCCGAGCCCGTCGCGGCGAAGACCTTGCCAGCGCTCGACCGATTGCGCCTGACTCTGCCGGCGCATGGCCTGATCGCCATCGTCGGCCCCAGYGGATCAGGCAAATCGACCTTGCTGCGCCGTCTCGCCGGGCTCGAATCGGGCGCAATGCCGGCGCCGGAAACCCATCCCCTGGCCACTGGAGAAATCGCCTGGGTTTCGACGGACGCGTATGTGCCCGAAGGATCGCTGGCCGAAGCCATTTCGTGGAACGCCGGTGCGGTAGACCGGAACCGGCTGGAGGACGTCGCAAGCGCGATCGGGCTGCTCGACGACGCGCTGCTGCCAGGCGGCCTCGATGCCAGGCTGGACAAGGGCGGCGCCAACCTTTCGGGGGGCCAGCGGCTGCGCATCGCGGTTGCCCGTGCGCTGCTTTGCGGACGAGCCGTGCTGGCCGACGAACCGACTGCAAAGCTCGACCGCGACACGGCCGAGGCCGTGCGGCGCATGCTGGTCGAAATCTCAACGACGCGGCTGGTCGTTGTGGCGACACATGACCGGGACCTTTCCGCGGCCGCCGACACCATCGTCGATCTCGCTCAGGGCGACACGGTCGAGGTGGCGGCATGAGCGCTGCGTTTCAGCCATCGAGCCGGAAGTCGTGGCGGCTGGCGACGGGCTTCGCCTTCGCCGCGCTGGCCTGCGCCACATTGCTGGGCGGCGTTTCCGCCTGGCTGCTGGGATCGGTGGCGATCGCCGGCCTTTCTGCCGCCGCCTTTACCTTCAACTTCCATATCCCGGCGGCTTTCATCAGGCTGTTCGCGATCGGCCGCACCGCGGCCCGCTATGGCGAGCGCCTGACCGGCCACAAGGCGGCGCTTGCCGACCAGGTATCGCGTCGCGTCGGGCTCTTCGCTGCCATGGCGGCGGCGCCGGCGGTTCGCCGGGCGGGCTGGCAATTCGGCGACGACGCGCGCCTTGCCGACTATCTCGACGACGTCGAGGACCTCGACTATGCCAGGCTGCGCGCCGGATTGCCGGCGCTGACGCTCGGCTGCGGCCTGGCGGTCCTCATCGTGGGCTCAGCGGCGCTGGCGCCCTTGTCCCTCCTGCCGATCGGCCTTTTGCTACTTGCCATCCTGCTCATGGGGAACCGGGTAGCCAAGGCCGGCGCCGTGGCGTTGGGGCGGACCAGATCGCTGCGTCGCGGAGGCGCAAGCCGGCTTGGCGCGGCCATGGCGTCGGCCGTCCCGCTCAAGGCCGAGCGCGCCTGGAGCCACGAATGCGCCGAAGCGCTTGCGGCGCTCTTCGGCGCCGACGGCGAATTGCTTGCGCTCCGTCGGCTCCAGGCCCGGCTGGATATGATAGGCGCGGCCTTCGGCCCGGTCGCCGGCATCGGCGTCATGGCCGCCGCCTGGCATGCGGGACGGCTAGGCTCGGAACTTCTCCTGCCCATGCTGCTTGCCTTCTCGTGGCTGGCGCTGGGCGAAGCGGTGAACGGCGCATCGCGCATGCTCGTGGCCGTGCTGCGCCGCAATGCGGCGCGGGCGGAGGTCGATCAATGGAGGCGAGGCGCTTCGCGCGACAGGCATGTGCCCGAGCCCCGGCCGTTCGAGCCGCGCATGCTGCTCCATGGCGGGCTGCAGCGTCGCGCGCCCGACGGGCGGCCCATTGGGGCGCTGCTCGCGTTGCACCTTGAAAAGGGCCGGCCGACGATGCTTGCCGGGGCAAGCGGCTCGGGCAAGACCAGTCTGCTCAAGCAGATCGCCGGCTGGATCGGCGAGGATGGTTTTGCCGCAGGCGACCGCATCCTGTCGGCAGCTGAGCGGCAGGCGCTCGCGGCGCTCGTCCTGCACGACGCGGTCATCCTCGAGGACACCGTCCGCGCCAACCTCTTCGCCGGCGATGTCCCGGACGCAGCACTCTGGCGGGCGCTGGAAGCCGTCGAGATGGACAGCCGCATCCGCGAGGCCGGCGGGCTGGATGCCTGGATCAGGCAGGACAGGTTCTCGCTCGGCGAGGTGCAGCGCATCAATCTCGCGCGCGCCTGGCTGTCGTCCCGCCCGCTGATGCTGCTCGACGAGCCGACCGAGCATCTCGATGAGGAGCAGGGCCAGCGCATTCTTGAGCGGCTGCTCGCCCACCTCGATGACCGGATCGTCGTCGTCTCGATCCATCGCGCGCCGCCGCTTCGCGATGTCCGCACCGTCGAGCTGCAACCGTAATCACGCCGCCGAGCTGTCCTGCTCCGCGGCATTGGGATCGCCCGGCGCCGTCGCCCAGGCGAGCTCGACCAGCGTCACGGTGCGCCGTCCGGCGCCGTCGACCTGGCAGACGATGAGCCCCTGCTCCTCGATATAGTCGAGCAATCGCCGTGCACGGCGCAGCGAATGCGAGCCATACGCGCGGGCGATGGCAGCATCACTAGGGCATGGCCAGCCCTCCTTCGCGGCGCGGGCGATCATCATGAACACGCCCTGCATGTCCTCCGGCAGCAGCGAGGCGCGCACGGAAACGTCCCGCCACGCATCGTCCTCGGCCATGTCGGAGCCGACGCCGGCGCGGGCCCGCGTCAGCATGCGGCGGAATTCCGCGAGGTCGGGCACGACCGAAGCCAGGCCCTCGATGCGGCAGCGGACCACGAACTCCTGGTAGAGCACGCCGATGACGCGGAAGCCCGCATCCGGYTCGGCCAGGATGGCGCGCAGGATGCGGTCCATCCGCTCGCGCCGCTCGGCGAGGTCCTCGGCGCTGGGCTGCGGCTCCGCCGGCTCGGGGCGGATGTCCAGCGGCGCGGCCTTGGCCGCCATCAGTTGGTCGAGCAGGTCGGGCGAAGGCCGGCGCTGCGGCCTGACCGTCTCCGGCGGCGGCGCGGCAAGAATGATGGAGCGCGCATCCTCGAGCGCGGCTTCTGGCAGCGGCATCAGCCGCGGCGTGCCGTTGCGCGGGCTGGTTTCGGTCTGGCCGATGCGCACGCTGAGCGGACGGCGCGACAAGGCAGGCCCAAGCGCCATGAAATGCCCGCGCTCCAGGTCGCGAAATGCTTCGGCCTGCCGCCGCTCCATGCCGAGCAGGTCGGCCGCGCGCGCCATGTCGATATCGAGGAAGGTGCGGCCCATCAGGAAGTTGGAGGCTTCCGCCGCGACGTTCTTGGCAAGCTTCGCCAGCCGCTGCGTGGCGATGATGCCGGCAAGGCCGCGCTTGCGGCCGCGGCACATCAGATTGGTCATGGCGCCCAGCGAAAGCTTGCGTGCCTCATCCGAAACCTCGCCGGCGGCGGCCGGCGCGAAGAGCTGCGCCTCGTCGACCACGACGAGCATCGGGTACCAATGGTCGCGCGCGACCTCGAACAGCCCGCCGAGAAAAGCCGCGGCGCGCCGCATCTGGTTCTCGGCGTCGAGCCCTTCGAGGTTGAGCACCGTCGAGACGCGATGGATGCGCGCCCGCTCGCCGGCCGCCTGCAGGCCGCGCTCGGTATGCTCCTCCGCGTCGATCACCAGATGGCCAAAGCGTTCGCCCAGCGACACGAAGTCGCCTTCGGGATCGATGATCGTCTGCTGCACCCAAGGCGCGCTCTGTTCGAGCAGCCGACGCAGCAGATGCGACTTGCCGGAGCCCGAATTGCCCTGCACCAGCAGGCGGGTCGCCAGCAATTCCTCAAGGTCGAGGGCCGCCGGCGCGCCTGCCGTGGTCTGCCCCATCTCGATTGCAACGGTCATATTTCGATTCGGATCGTCTCCCTGCGCGCGACGGGCTTACCAACCGGAGCGCCGCGCGTCGAGCACGGCCGGCGCCCGGTAACGCAATGTTCCACACCTATGGGCGAGCGTTAGCTCGTCTCAATAGGCGAGCATTAGCTCGCGAGCGGCGGTAGACTGTCGGCAATCGCACTGGTCGGACCACCATTTCGCTGGCGCAATTCCACCATTGGCGTATCATCTTTCCAAAGAGGGTTCACGGCGGGAGGAGGCTGATGAACGTCGCTTCAGAACTGCCCGACGTGGATCCGACGGTGCAAGATGTTGTTTCGTCTGCCCTTTCGAAATTTCGCGCCGGTGACACGATCTCGACCCGCGCGATGATCGACGCCATCCGCCAATCGGACCCCACCTGCGAGGACAGCGACGATCATCTGGTCGAGCTGATCGTCATGGCCGCCGTTGGTAAGACCATGGGCGTCGTCTTCGACCATCGCTCGCCCGACGAGCGATTGCCGCGACTGTCATAGCGAGCCCGTCGGCCGAAGCCTTCATCCACCGGGCGGAGCAAGGAGCGGGTTTGCCAACGCAGTCGCCGCCCGATAAGCCTAGCTTCCCAGTGGGTGCGGCATATAGCCGACAAAGCCGGCGATCTTCCAGCGCCCGCCGACCTTGCGACAGAAGTACAAGGTCTGCCACTTCAGCCGGTCGACGCCGCCATCGGCCTTGGCGACCGAGCCGTCGAACTTCTTGTGTAGCACCGCGCGATCGCCGTCGACGTCGATGTCGCGCATGTTGGTGACACGGAACAGCGCCTCGCGCAGCGGCTCGGCGAATTTCGTCGCCGCGGTTTCCTTGGCCTGCCGCAGCCATTCGTCGCGATAGATTTCGAGCCTTGGGAACTGCAGCCGCCAGGCATCGGCGTTGCTGAGGAAATGCGCATGCATGCCGAAGAAGCTCTCGGCGATGAAATCGTCCTCGACCATCGACCAGTCCTGTCCGAGGAAGGCATCGATGTCGCGCCGCACCAGCATTTCCCACAGCGCGTGACGGTCGGCATCGCCTTCCGGAAACGGGTTCTTGTCGAAGGTCATGCTGGATCTCCCCTCATATCTGCGCCGCCGGGCGGAGGCAGCGTCGAGCGCAACATGCTCACGCTTCTGTAATAAAGCAACATGGATTTCGAAAAAATGTTGCTTTCCGACATTGGCTCTAGGAGGATCGTGCCGACAAGCGTAGACGGCTATATGACCGGTCCCGTTCATTCGCCAAGAGGAGGCTTACTTGCCCAAGCAATGCTTTGGAAAATCGCATGTTCCGCTCTCGCCCGCCGTGCGGGCCGGCGATTTYGTCTATGTCTCCGGCCAGGTGCCGGTGGGCAACGACGGGCTGGTGGTGAAGGGCGGCATCGCCGARCAGACCGAGCAGGTGCTGCAGAACGTCAAGGCGGCGCTGGCGCTGGCCGGCTGCACCATGGACGATGTGGTGAAGACCACCGTCTGGCTGGAGGACGCCCGCGATTTCGGCACCTTCAACACTGTCTATGCGAAGCATTTCCCGAAGGATCCGCCGGCGCGGACCACGGTCGAGTCCCGCCTGATGATCGACATCAAGATCGAGGTCGAGGCGGTCGCCTACCGGCCGGTCTGATCGCCCCGGGGTCTGATCGCTTGGAGCAATTCCAGGAAAAGTGCTTAGCGGTTTTCCGTCCGGAATTGCGCGAAACAAAGAGAGGGCATCGATGCAGTTCGATTTCCTGATCAAGGGCGGGCGTGTCATCGATCCCGCATCGGGCCTGGACGCGCAGCGCGACGTCGCCATCGCCGGTGGCCGCGTCGCCGCGATCGACGCCGCCATCGATGCCGGAGCGGCGGGCGAAGTGGTCGATGCCAGGGACTGCATCGTCACGCCCGGCCTTATCGATCTGCACAGCCACGTCTATTGGGGCGGCACCTCGCTCGGCGTCGATGCCGACCGGCTCGCCGCCAAGAGCGGCACCACCACCTTCATCGACGCCGGCAGCGCCGGCGCCGGCAATTTCCTGGGCTTCCGCCGCCATGTCATCGAGCGCTCGAAGGTCCGCATCCTGGCTTATGTCAACATTTCCTTCGCCGGCATATTCGGCTTCGCCAAGACCGTGTCCGTCGGCGAATGCGGCGATCTCAGGCTTTGCGAGCCGCGCGAGACGGTGGCCGCGGTGCGCGAGCACGCCGATGTCGTCGTCGGCGTCAAAGTCCGCTCCGGCAAGCATGCCGGCGGCACGAGCGGCATCGCGCCGGTCGACCTCGCGCTCGAAGCCGCCGACAAGGCCGGCCTGCCGCTGATGGCGCATATCGATGAGCCGCCGCCCGGCCGCTCGGAGGTGCTGCCCAGGCTACGGCGCGGCGACATCCTCACCCACTGCTTCCGGCCGTTCCCCAACGCGCCGGTCTTCGCCTCCGGCGCGGTGCGGCCCGACATGCGCCTAGCGCGCGAACGCGGCGTCATCTTCGACATCGGCCACGGCATGGGCTCCTTCGACTTCGAGGTGGCGAAGGCGATGCTCGCCGAGGGTCTCGCGCCAGACGTCATCTCGAGCGACGTGCATCTCTACTGCGTCGACGGCCCGGCCTTCGACATACTGGTCTGCATGTCGAAGCTCATGGCGCTCGGCATGCCGCTGGTCGAGGTGCTGCGCGCGGCGACGGTGAACCCCGCTGAAGCGATTGCCCGGCCCGAGCTCGGTGCGCTGAAGGTCGGCGGCATCGGCGATGTCGCGGTGCTCAGGCTTCAGCAGGGCCGTTTCACCTTCGTCGACGCGGTCGGTGCATCATTGGTCGCGGACCAGCGCCTGGTCTCCAACGGCATCGTCATCGGCGGCAAATGGTGGCCGAACGAAGCACCCGACCACAATGAGACGGAGCGTTTCGAGGCCCATGCTCACCATACGCATGTGGATGTGGCGGCCAGGCATTTGGGGCGGAGGTGATCTCCCCCCTCGAGGGGGAGATGTCGCCGAAGGCGACAGAGGGGGTCGCCTCGCGTGGAGCGCCAACTTTCAGACGCAGCAAAGAGACCGAGCCCAGTCGGACCGACCCCCTCTGGCCTGCCGGCCATCTCCCCCTCAGGGGGGGAGATCGCAGCTTCACCGCCGCGCATTGCTCGGCTCGCCGTAAACCGGCGTCGCAATCCCCTCCATCCGCGCCTTGAGCTGCAGCGCCACATACTTCGAATAGAACCGCGACAGCGCGAGGTTGCCGCCATGGAACCACAGCGCTTCCTGCGCCGTCGGCTTCCACATGTTGCGCAGCTCGCCCTGCCACGGACCGGGATCGCCCTTCACGCCGGAGCCGAGGCCCCAGCACGGGCCGACCTTGTCGGCGACCTCGCGCGAGACGATCCCTGCCACCGTCTCGTTCATCGACTGGTAGCCAGTGCAGCAGACGATGGCGTCGACGGCGAGCTCGCTGCCGTCCTCGAATAGGATACCGCCCGGCGTCAGCGACTTGATGCCGACGCCGCTTTTCACCGCGATCTCGCCGTTCAGGATCAGCTCGCAGGCGCCGACGTCGATGTAATAGCCCGAGCCGGTGCGATAGGCCTTCATCAACAGTCCGGTTTCGTCCTCGCCGAAGTCGATGGCGAAGCCGCTGTCGCTGAGACGCTTGTAGAAATCCGCGTCGCGCGCCCTGATCACGTCGTAGAGCGCTCGCTGGCCCTTCGGCACCAGCGCGAACGGCGTCGAGGCGACGATCATGTCGGCCTTGTCGGTGGTGATGCCGCGCGCCAGCGCCTTTTCCGAGAAGATCTCGAAGCCGACATCCATCAGCGTGTTGGATTTCACCACTGTGGTCGGCGAGCGCTGGATCATGGTGACCTTGGCGCCCGCTTCCCAGAGGTCGACGCTGACATCGTGGCCCGAGCTTGCCGCGCCAATAACGGCGACGCGCTTGCCGCGGAATTTCTCGCCCGTGGAATACTGGCTGGAATGCAGGAGCTCGCCTTTGAAGCTGTCGGCGCCCGGCAATTCGATCTGTCGCGGCGGCCCGTAAGCGCCGGTGGCGAAGACGATGTGCTTCGGCTTCAGCGTGATGCGCTGGCCGACGCGATCGACCACGACGGTCCAGACCTTTTCGGCCTCGTCATAGGCGGCGCTGATGCATCTGGTGGCGACCCAATAGTTCAGCTCCATCACGCGGGCATACATTTCCAGCCAGTCGCCCATCTTGTCCTTGGGCGTGAAGACCGGCCAGTTTTCCGGGAATGGAATATAGGGCAGATGGTCGTACCAGACCGGATCGTGCAGCACGAGCGAGCGATAGCGGTTGCGCCAGGAATCACCGGCGCGCGCGTTCTTCTCGATGACAAGGGTGGGCACGCCGAGCTGCCGCAGGCGGGCGCCGAGCATGATGCCGCCCTGCCCGCCGCCGATCACCAGGCAATAGGGCTGTTCATGCACACCCAGATCGCGCGCCTCGCGCGCCCGCGCTTCCGCCCAGGTCTCGCGCTTCGGGTCGGCCTTGGGGCGGATGCCGAGCGGCCGCGCCGGACCCTTCTGCTCCTCGAAACCCTTGAGCTCGCTCATCGCCGTGAACAGCGTGCGGCAGCGGCCGTCCTTGAGCCGCAGGATGCCCTCGCCGCGCGCCACCGTCGTCTCGAACGTGAACCAGGCCTCGACGGTGCCGTCCTCGACGCTTGGCTCTCCGGACAGATGCCAATGCGACGGCCGCGCCAGATGGAGTGTGGTCTGCAGCATCTCGCGGATCGCGGCCTGCCCCTCCATGGTCTTGATGTTCCATGTGAAGGTCAAAAGATCGCGCCAGTAGCAATCCTCCACGAAAAGGCCGGTCGCCGCCTCGATATCGCCGGCCTCGAGCGCCCGACCGAAGGCGCCGAGCCAGGTAGCCGCCTGTTGCGATGGTGCGATGTCGAGCATTCTCTTCGGTCCTTTTTCAGTTCGAAAGCCGGCGCCGCCTTCCCCTTCTCCCCTTGTGGGAGAAGGTGTCGCCGAAGGCGACGGATGAGGGGTGCTCCAGGGAAAGCCAGCGTCTCACTCTGCTGGAACACCCCTCATCCGTCTCGGCGCTATCGCGCCGATCCACCTTCTCCCACAAGGGGAGAAGGAACAGTCGCTAATCTCCCAGCGGCTCCATCTCCTTACCTGTCCGATGGATCTGGGCGTTGTATTTGATGCGGCGCACCGTCTCGCGCGCCGGACCGTCGATCCTGTAGGCGGTCGCCACCGCCAGAAGATCGATGGCCGTCAGGAATGCGTAGCGTGACGCGGTCGGCTTCAGCGTGTCGGGATATTCGGGCACGGCAACCGTCAGCCGCACGTCGCAGACCCGCGTCAGTTCGGTGTCCGGCGCCGTCACGCAGATCGCGTTGGCGCGGTAATGCTTGGCGAGTTCCACCRCTTCGATCACCTCGCGCGTGCGGCCGGTGGCCGAGATCGCGATGACCAGATCGCCCGGCTTCAACGTCGAGGCGGTCATGCGCATCAAATAGGGATCGCATTGCGCGCTGATGGTGATGCCGTAGCGGAACAGGCGGTATTGCGTTTCCTGCGCCAGCGCCGACGAACTGCCGCCGAGGCCGAACACCGTCACCTGCCGCGCCGTGGCGATCAGCTCCGCCGCCCTCTGCAACTGTCCCGGATCGATCTGTCGCTCCGCTTCCTGCAGCGCGCGCCGCGCCTCGCCGAAGACGGCGTTCCAGAACGGCATGCCGCTGTCGCTGTTCGTGGGTTGCGGCTTGGTGGCGAGATAAAGCGCGCCGACGACAAGGCTCTGCGCCAGCTTCAGCTTGAAGTCGCGCACGCCGTCGCAGCCGATGGCGCGGCAGAAACGGGTCACCGTCGGCTCGCTGACTCCGGCGCGCTGYGCAAGCGCGGCATTGGAAGCATCGACCGCATATTTGACGTCGTCGAGCACGACATCGGCGACGCGGCGCTCGGCCGGCCGCAGCTCCGCATAGCTGTCCTTCACCTGCGAGATGATATCGGGAATGCGCCTGACATGGTCGTGCCGGCCGCCGTCTTCGTCGGTCGTTCGCAACACCTGGCTGTCAGCTTCGGTCATTRGCCAGTCCTCCCCAGCCCGCTTCGGGACCTGTCATCTTCGCGATTATCCGCCTGCTGGCCATAGGCAATCAACCGAAGCGAGTATGTAGGAAAGTAACACACATCGCAAGGGATCATAAAGGCGGTAAAAATCAAATATTTAGATAAAATCTGATGGAAGCTGATTGCTTCCGCCATCCGTCGCCGCTTGACAGTAAAGTAGGATAGTTACAGACTGATTTTGCGGACAGATGGGGCCTCCGGCAACCCATCGCGCAGTCTCCGAGGGGGAGCATGAGTACGGCAAGCGGAAGAACGCCGAAGCTCGGCGTGCAGGCAGCAACGAAGGTCTATCAGACGGGCTCCGGCGATCTGCTGGCGCTGGATCGCTGCAGCCTCGATGTGCAATCCAACGAGATCGTTTCGATCGTCGGTCCCTCCGGCTGCGGCAAGACCACGCTGTTGTGGTCGATGTCGGGCCTGCATCGGCTGACAGGCGGCTCCATCCTGCTCGACGGCAAGGAGATCACCGGACCGCGCCCCGAAATCGGCATCGTCTTCCAGGAAGCGAACCTGCTTCCGTGGCGCAATCTCGACGCCAACATCAACTTCCCCTTCGAGATCAAGGGCGAGAAGCCCGACCGCGCCTGGATCGCGCATCTGTTGAACCGCGTCGGGCTCGACGGCTTCGGCGGCAAGTTCCCGCGCGAGCTTTCCGGCGGCATGCAGCAGCGCGCCGCGATCGTGCGCGCGCTGGCGCTGAAGCCTTCGGTCCTCCTGATGGACGAGCCCTTCGGCGCGCTCGACAGCTTTACCCGCGAGGAGATGAACCGCCTCGTCGAGGAGATCTGGCTCGACACCAAGACCACCATCGTCTTCATCACCCACAGCATCGAGGAAGCGATCTTCCTCTCCGACCGCGTGGTGGTGCTGACGACACGGCCCGGCCGCGTCGCCAAGATCTACGACGTGCCGTTCCAGCGGCCGCGTTCGCTGGAGATCATGGCGACGAAGGAAGTCTTCGATCTCACCAACAAGATCAAGATGGACATCGTCGGCGAGCGCGTCCGGCCAAAGACGCCGGAACGGCCATCAGCCGAAATCGTGAGGATCAGGCCGTGAGCGGAGGCGACGCCATTCCGGAATTCTCCAAGTCKAAGTCGGGCGACGGCCAGGATGTCAGCCTGACCAATCTTTCGGCCTTCGCCAGCGGCCCCGGTATCAAGTCCGGAGCCGAAGTGGCGGCTATCCTCGCCGTTGCGGTTGTGATCATCGGCGGCATCGAGCTGGCGTTGCGCGTCTTCCATGTGCCGCAATACATCATGCCGCCGCCGAGCTCGATCGTTTACGCTCTCTTCGACGAGTTTCCGCTGATCGCGCCGCATCTCGGCTACACGCTGGTCGAGCTTGTCTCGGGCTTCGCCATCGGCGCCGTCGTCGGCCTGGTGATGGCCGCGGTGATTACCCAGTTTCCCTTCGCCGAAAAGATCGTCGCGCCCTACATCCTGATCCTCGTCACCACGCCGATGCTGGCGCTGGTGCCACTGCTCATCCTGCGTTTCGGCTTCGGCTACACGCCGCGCATCATCGCCGTGGCCCTGGCAGCCGGTCCGATGGTGATGATCAACGCCGCGACCGGCTTCCGCCGCGTCGACAGCGCCAAGATCGCCTTGGCCCGCTCCTATGGCGCGAGCACGCTGCAGATCTTCTGGAAGATCCGCGCGCCGATGGCGCTGCCGATGATCCTGGTCGGCCTGATGATCGGCGCGATCTTCGGGCTGCTCACCGCCGTCGGCGCCGAGATGGTCGGCGGCGGCTTCGGCCTCGGCAACCGGCTGACCTCCTATTCGTCGATGATCCAGATGCCGCAATTCTTCGCGGTGGTGCTGATCCTGTCGACGCTCGGCATCCTGATCTACGTGCTGTTCTTCCTGATCGGCAAGAAATGGGCGAGCTGGGAGACATAAGCGAAAAGACGGGGTCGCCCGGGAGGCGGGCGAAGGCAAGCAATCAACAAAGGGGAATGCCATGACCAACGAAAGCTCATTCGACACAGCGACAAGAGCGGGCATCAGCCGCCGCTACTTCCTGCAGGTGACGGCGGCGGGCGTCGTGACCGCCACCGCGCTCGGYGCGTCCGGCCTTAAGGCCAGGGCGGCGGGCTATGAGAAATTCACCTGGATCTCGCCGCGCGGCACGCTCGAAGTGCTGGACGACTATCCCTACTGGTCGGCCAAGAAGGCGGGCTATTTCGGCGACCTCGCCACCGACATGCAGCCCGGCCCGTCGGACGGCACCGCGACGGTGAAGTTCGTCGATGTCGGCCAGGCCGACATGGGCTTCCCCTCGCCCGGTGTCTTCTCCTTCGCCATCCAGAACGGCATGAAGCTGAAGTCCGTCTTCCACATGGGCGCGCGCGACACCTTCAGCATCGCCTTCCGCAAGGGCCAGGGCACCAAGAACCTCAAGGACCTCGAAGGCAAGACTATCCTGCTCGGCTCCGCCGCCTGGCAGGCGATCGTCGATCCGCTGCTGGCAGCCCAGGGTGTCGACATCAAGAAGGTGAAATATGTCGAGGCCGGCTGGCCGACCTGGGGTACCGCGCTTGCYGGTGGCCAGGGTGATGCGGCGCTCTCCTGGGAGGGCCTGYGCGCCGAATGGATCGCCAAGGGCCTCGACTTCGAGTACTGGCTGGGCGTGCAGAATTCCAAGCTGCCCGCCAATACTTTCGTCGTGCGCGCCGCCGACCTCGAGGACGCCGACAAGAAGGCCTTCCTGGAAAAATATCTGCGCGGCTGGGCGATGGGCCTCGAATTCGGCTATCAGAACCCGCGCGCCGCGGTCGAAGCGGTGTTCGAGCAGTTCCCGACCCTGGCCAAGAACCTCGGCCCCGAGCTCGGCACGACGTCGATCCTGCAGCAGATCAACGTCTTCCGCGGCGACATGGACAAGCGCGGCGGCTGGGGCTCGCACGACATGGCGAGCTGGCAGGGCTTCTTCGACGAGATCCTGAAAATTGGCCAGATCACCGCGCCGGTGAAGGCGGAAGATGTCTGCACCAACGACCTGATCCCGGCCGCCAACGATTTCGACAAAGCCAAGGTCAAGGCTGACGCCGACGGCGTGAAACTGTCGGAAGGCTTCGCCGCGCTCGACGTCGACAAGATCAAGGCGCACCTGTTCGATTCCGCCGTCAAATAAGACGGACCGATCGACCAACGGGCGGCGCATGGCGCCGCCCGAATATCGTTCAAAGCATCGAGGAGGCTGACATGGCCGGCAAAGTAAGAATCCTGGTGGTTGGTCTGGGCAACATGGGCGCCTCCCATGCCAGCGCCTACCACCGCTCCGACGGCTTCGAGATCGTCGGCATCATGAGCCGCAACATCAAGAGMAACAAGAAGATCCCGAAAGAACTCGCAGGCTACCCGCTCTACGAGGATTTCGACCTGGCCCTGAAGGAGACCAAGCCGGACGCGGTCTCAATCAACAGCTGGCCGAACACGCATGCCGAATATGCGCTGAAGGCGATCGCCGCCAACTGCCATGTGTTCATGGAGAAGCCACTGGCTACCAACATCGCGGACGCCGAGAAGGTGGTGGCCGCGGCGCGCGCCAGGAACCGCAAGCTGGTGCTGGGCTATATCCTGCGGGTGCACCCGTCCTGGATCAAATTCATCGAGGTCGGCAAGACGCTCGGCAAGCCGCTGGTGATGCGCCTCAACCTCAACCAGCAGAGCAGCGGCACCGCCTGGCACTGGCACAAGAACCTGATCGACTCGCTGATCCCGATCGTCGACTGCGGCGTCCATTATGTCGACGTCATGTGCCARCTGACCGGCGCCAAGCCGGTGCGCGTGCATGGCATCGGCGCAAAACTCTGGGCCGAGGCCGACAAGCAGAATTACGGCCATTTGCACGTCACCTTCGATGACGGCTCGGTCGGCTGGTACGAAGCAGGCTGGGGCCCGATGATGAGCGAGACCGCCTATTTCGTGAAGGACGTGGTTGGCCCGAAGGGCGCGGTCTCGATCGTTGCCGGCCAGGGGGCAAGCAGCGCCAAGGACGCCGAGGAGGTGTCCGACTCCGCCGACATCGACCGCCACACCAAGACCGACGCGCTGAAGATCCACTATGCGCAGGTCGACGGCGACAAGAATTTTGCCAAGCCGGACGAGATCGTCAGCATGGAGGACGAGCCCGGGCACCAGGAACTCTGCGACCGCGAGCAGGCCTTCTTCCTGCGCGCCATCCGCGAGGACCTCGACTTGACCGAGCAGATGGATGCCGCGGTCAACAGCCTGCGCATCGTGCTGGCCGCCGAGCAGAGCATCGCGGAAAAACGCACCGTCGAGTTGGCGTGAAGACTCACAGCCACGGTCACGCCACGCCCCCTCATCCGGCCTCTGCGCGGCCACCTTCTCCCCAGCAGGGAGAAGAGGGAAGCGCCGGCGCTGACAATCTCCTCTCCCCGCCGGGGAGAGGTCAGCCGAGCGAAGCGGAGGCTGGGTGAGGGGGGAGCCACTCTCAGCCTTCAGCGAGAACCTAACGGGAGGAACACATGGCCGCGATTTCGGAGAGCCTGCTCGAAACCTACACCAATTCCGATGCACTGGGTCTGGCCGATCTGGTGAAGCGCGGCGAGGTTTCTCCGGCCGAGCTGGTCGAGGCGGCGATCACCGTGATCGAGCGCCTGAACCCGGAACTCAACGCTGTCGTCCATCGTCTCTACGACATGGCGCGCACCCAGGCGGCGACGGTGGACAAGAACGCGCCCTTCGCCGGCGTGCCCTATCTGCTCAAGGAGCTCGCCTCGTCCTGGAAGGGYGCGCCCAACACCAACTCCTGCCGCTACCTCAAGGACTTCGTCGCCGATTCCGACAGCGAGGTGGTACGCCGCATAAAGGCCGCCGGCCTGGTGCTCGTCGGCAAATCCAACGCGCCCGAGAATGGCTGGTCTATCACAACCGAGCCAAAGCTTTACGGCACGACGAAGAACCCGTGGAAGCAAGGCATCACGCCGGGCGGCTCGAGCGGCGGCGCCGCGGCCGCGATCGCGTCGCGCATGGTGCCGATCGCCGAAGCGAGCGACGGCGCCGGCTCGATCCGCGTGCCGGCATCCTGCTGCGGCATCGTCGGTCTGAAACCGTCGCGCGGCCGCGTCAGCCTCGCCCCCTTCGGCGACTATTGGTATGGCGGCGCCTATTTCCTCTGCTGCTCGCGCACCGTGCGCGACACCGCCGCCTATCTCGACGCGGTGGCCGGCGCCCTGCCCGGCGACGCCTACACGCCGCCGGTTCCCACCGACAGTTGGCTGAACCTTTCCGCGCGTGCGCCGAAGAAACTGCGCATCGGCTTCACCATCACGCCACCGAACGGCACGGCGATCGATCCCGAAGTCAAGGCGACCGTGCTCTCCACGGTCGCCGCTCTCGAACGCCTCGGCCACGCCATCGAGGAGCATGACATGCCGCTCGATGCCGACGCGGTATGGAGGACCTACACCGATATGACCTGCGTGCAGACGGCGGCGACTTTCGATTTCCTGGAGACGCTGGTCGGCCGCCCCGTAACCACGAACGATGTCGAACCGCTGACCTGGGCGATCATCCAGCGCGGTCGCGCGACCAGCGGCATCAAGCATATCTCCGATGTAGAGCAACTGAGGTTGATCGGCCGCGACATTGTCGGCGACCTCAACGCCTACGACATCTTCATCACCCCGACGCTGACGCAGCTGCCGCGCCCGCTCGGCTATTACGACATGTCGGAAACTGATCTCGACCGCTACAACGCCAAATGGGGCGACGCGGTCTTCAACTTCCCGTTCAACATCTCCGGCCTGCCGGCGATCTCGCTGCCGCTCGGGCAGTCGGCCGGCGGCGTGCCGATCGGCGTGCAGCTCGTCGGCCGCTACGGCGACGAGGCGACGGTGCTGGCGCTATCATCGCAGCTGGAAGACGCCGTGCCGTGGAAGGATCGGCGGCCGACGCTGTAAACAGAGCAGCTCGATCGGGATCAGCGCACCAATAAACGGGCCTTGCCCGGCAGGGCAATGAGGGGCAGCACTAACCTGTGGCATTTGGCCGTAACGCACGCTTCCTAAGCAGCTGAGCTTTCGTCGATCAAGCCGAGCTGTCTGGCACAACGCATAAGCCTGCCAACCTGTCCACGTCGGATCGAGTGGTGCCCATTCGCGTAAAGCTCAGTGATCCAATCTTCGTCATCTTCACTCAGATCCAATCGCGCTTCATAGCAATTTCGCAGCAAGCGGCTGATGCTAAAACCACGGTACTCAGCCACCAGGACTAGGCTGTCTCTCACCTCGAGCAGTTTCTCGACCTGTCGAGTAGTCAGCTCGTCGTCAACATAGCCAATTATGCTTTCGACGAACCCCGTCTCCCATTCGGTCAGTGCTTCACGCTCGGATGCAAACAATAATCTTGCAATAGATCGCGCAGCGGCGGTGTCTTTGCGGATACGCTCAATCTCACTCCAAGATGCCATATGCCATCTCCGACTATCCGGTCGCAGCACAACAAGGACAAACTGTGGATAATTGCGGGGATAATATTTAGGTGAGTCGTCGCCTAAGGGAAAGAGCAACTGCGGATAGCTCACCTTGGCAAACGCGTTCAACGACCGAATAGTCAGGCCAAAACTCCTATAAAATTCCTATATCTTTCCCATCCGCCCCGTCTCGAACCTTTATGGCGATCGGGTCCATATTTCCTTCGAAAACGCTTTGATCGCCGTCGCCACCAAGGTGACGCGCGCCCCGCGTGCAGTTTCGAGCTCGCCACAGCGGGCCCGCAAACACAAAGTGGAAACAAGGAATACCTGCAATGGACCTCATAGTTCTCGGGATCGGGATTTTGTTCTTCGCCCTGTCCTTAGCTTACGTCAAAGCCTGCGACATCATCTGAGCGGAGGGCCGGATCATGCTTCTCGATTATATCCTCGGCGGCGCGGTGACCTTGTTCCTGCTCGCCTATCTCACCTACGCCCTCATCCGCCCAGAGCGCTTCTGATCGACGCACGGAAGGTCACATCATGACAATCAACGGCTGGATACAGATCCTCGTCTATTGCGGGATCTTGGCTTTGCTCGTGAAGCCGCTCGGCTTCTATATGTACCGCGTCTTCAGCGGCGACCGCACCTTGCTGTCGCCGGTGCTCGTCCCGATCGAGCGCGGGCTCTATCGTCTCGCCGGAACGAGCGAAAAGGAAGAACAGCACTGGGCGGTCTACGCGACCGGCATGCTGCTCTTCAATCTCGCCGGTTTCCTCGTCCTTTACGCGCTGCAGCGGCTGCAGGGCGCCCTGCCCTACAACCCCGCCGGCATGACCGCGGTCGAGCCTGGCCTGGCCTTCAACACGGCGGTCAGCTTCGTCACCAACACCAACTGGCAGAATTACGGCGGCGAAAGCACGATGTCCTATCTCGTGCAGATGGCCGGCCTTACCGTCCAGAACTTCGTTTCGGCCGCCACCGGCGTTGCCATCGCCATTGCGCTCATCCGCGGCTTTGCCCGCGCTTCCGGCAAATCGATCGGCAATTTCTGGGTCGATCTCACCCGCTGCATGCTCTACGTGCTCCTGCCGATATGCATCTTGTTGACGCTCGCCTATGTCTGGCTGGGCGTCCCGCAGACCCTTGGTCCTTATGCCGACGCCACCACGCTGGAAGGCGCCAAGCAGACCATCGCGCTTGGCCCGGTTGCCTCGCAGCTCGCCATCAAGATGCTCGGCACCAATGGCGGCGGCTTCTTCAACGCCAACTCGGCGCATCCGTTCGAGAACCCGAACGCAATCTCCAACCTGATCCAGATGCTGTCGATCTTCGCGATCGGCGCCGCGCTCACCAACGTCTTCGGCCGCATGGTCGGCAGTGAGCGCAAGGGCTGGGCGATCCTGGCCTCTATGGGCGTGCTGTTTCTCGTCGGCGTCACCGTCTGCTACTGGGCCGAGGCCGCCGGCAACCCGCTGGTCCATGCGCTCGGCATCGACGGCGGCAACATGGAAGGCAAGGAGACGCGCTTCGGCATCGCTGCGTCGGCGCTGTTCGCCGTCATCACCACGGCCGCCTCCTGCGGCGCCGTCAACGCCATGCACGACAGCTTCACCGCGCTCGGCGGCATGATTCCCCTCATCAACATGCAGCTCGGCGAGGTCATAGTCGGCGGCGTCGGCGCCGGTTTCTATGGCATCCTGATGTTCGTCGTCGTCGCCGTCTTCGTCGCCGGTTTGATGGTCGGCCGCACGCCGGAATATCTCGGCAAGAAGATCGAGGCCAAGGAGGTCAAGATGGCGATGCTCGCCATCCTCTGCCTGCCGCTGGCGATGCTGATCTTCACGGCCATCGCCGTGGTCCTGCCGAGCGCCGTGGCTTCGATGGCCAATGGCGGCCYGCACGGCTTCGCCGAGGTGCTTTACGCCTATACCTCGGCGGCCGCGAACAACGGCTCGGCCTTCGGCGGCCTCTCGGGCAACACGCCCTGGTACAACATAACGCTGGGCATCGGCATGCTGATGGGCCGCTTCCTGGTCATCATCCCGGCTTTGGCCATCGCCGGCTCGTTGGCCGCCAAGAAGACCGTCCCCGCTTCGGCCGGCACCTTCCCGACCGACGGCATGCTGTTCGTCGGGCTGCTGGTCGGCGTCATAATCATCGTCGGCGGCCTCACCTTCTTCCCGTCGCTCGCCGTCGGTCCGATCGTCGAGCATCTGGCGATGATCCATGGACAGACCTTCTGAGATGACCATGCCCCGCTTCAACGACATACGTCGCAACGACCCTCACCAGACCGGTGACGGAGCGCCCGACAACGGGAAGGACGAGAAGCCTCGTCCTTTCCCGACCCTTTCAACCTTCCTCGGCATGGCGGCCGTACTGTTCGTGCTGTGGCTGCTGGCCACCGGCCTTCCGCACCTGTTCCCGAAGACCGAACACCCGGCGCCGTCCAACATAACCGATACTGGAACCCAAAAATGAGCCAGTCCAAATCCGCTGTTATCATGGATGCGCGCATCCTGGTGCCCGCCATCGGCGGCGCCTTCCGCAAGCTTGACCCGCGCACGCTGGTCAAGAACCCGGTGATGTTCGTCGTCGCGGTCGTCTCGCTGCTCACAACCGTGCTTTTCGTCCGCGACCTGGTCACCGGCGGCGGCGATCTCGGCTTCACGCTGCAGATCATCATCTGGCTGTGGTTCACCGTGCTGTTCGCCAATTTCGCCGAGGCCGTGGCCGAGGGCCGCGGCAAGGCGCAGGCCGACTCGCTGCGCAAGGCGCGCACCGAGACTCAGGCCAAGCTGCTCAACAACGGCGACCGCACCAAATTCAAACTGGTGCCGGGCACCAGCCTGAAGGTCGGCGATGTCGTGCTGGTCGAGGCCGGCGACATCATCCCGTCCGACGGCGAGGTGATCGAAGGCGTCGCCTCGGTCAACGAGGCGGCGATCACCGGCGAATCCGCGCCCGTCATCCGCGAATCCGGCGGCGACCGTTCGGCCGTCACTGGCGGCACCCAAGTTCTGTCCGACTGGATCCGCGTGCGCATCTCCGCCGCGTCCGGCCAGACCTTCCTCGACCGCATGATCTCGCTGGTCGAGGGTGCGGAGCGCCAGAAGACGCCGAACGAGATCGCGCTCAACATCCTGCTGGTCGGCATGACGCTGATCTTCGTGCTGGCTACCGCAACCATTCCGAGCTTCGCCTCCTATTCGGGCGGCTATATCCCGGTGACGATCCTCGTCGCCCTGTTCGTCACGCTGATCCCGACCACGATCGGCGCGCTGCTCTCGGCCATCGGCATCGCTGGCATGGACCGCCTGGTGCGCTTCAACGTGCTCGCCATGTCCGGCCGCGCCGTCGAAGCYGCCGGCGACGTCGACACGCTGCTGCTCGACAAGACCGGCACCATCACGCTTGGCAACCGCCAGGCGACCGAGTTCCGCCCGGTCAAGGGCGTCACCGAGCAGGAACTGGCCGACGCCGCCCAGCTTGCCTCGCTGGCCGACGAGACGCCGGAAGGCCGCTCGATCGTCGTGCTGGCGAAGGAGAAATACGGCATACGCGCTCGCGACATGGCAACGCTGCACGCCACCTTCGTGCCCTTCACCGCGCAGACCCGCATGAGCGGCGTCGACATCGACGGCTCCTCGGTGCGCAAGGGCGCGGTCGATGCGGTGCTCGCTCATGTCAATCAGGCGACCGTCGCTGCTCACGGCACGCGTCCCACTGGCGACGCCATCCGCGACCTGCAGGCTGTTGCCGACGAGATCGCCAAGGCCGGCGGCACGCCGCTGGCGGTCGAGCGCGACGGCCGCCTGCTCGGCGTCGTCCACCTCAAGGATATCGTCAAGGGCGGCATAGCTGAGCGTTTCGCCGAGCTGCGCAAGATGGGCATCCGCACCGTGATGATCACGGGCGACAACCCGCTCACCGCAGCGGCGATCGCCGCCGAGGCCGGCGTTGACGACTTCCTTGCCCAGGCGACGCCCGAGAACAAGCTGTCGCTGATCCGCGAGGAGCAGGCCAAGGGCAAGCTGGTCGCCATGTGCGGCGACGGCACCAACGACGCGCCGGCGCTGGCCCAGGCCGATGTCGGCGTCGCCATGAACACCGGCACGGTCGCCGCGCGCGAGGCCGGCAACATGGTCGACCTCGACAGCGACCCGACCAAGCTGATCGAGATCGTCGAGATCGGCAAGGCGCTGCTGATGACGCGCGGCTCGCTGACCACCTTCTCGATCGCCAACGACGTGGCCAAATACTTCGCCATCATCCCGGCGATGTTCGCGGTCTTCTACGTCGCGCCCGGCCAGTCCACCGGTCCGCTGCAGGCGCTCAACATCATGCACCTGGCGACACCGCAGAGCGCCATCCTGTCGGCCATCATCTTCAACGCGCTGATCATCATCGCGCTGATCCCGCTGTCGCTGAAAGGCGTGAAATACCGTGCCATCGGCGCCGGCTCGCTGCTCACCCGCAACCTGCTGATCTACGGCCTCGGCGGCATCATCGTGCCGTTCGCCGGCATCAAGGCGATCGACCTGATCGTCACGGCCCTCGGCCTCGCATAAGGATTTGCCCCTATGTTCAAGCAACTCAGACCCGCTCTTGTCATGATCGTCTTCTTCACGGTGCTGACCGGCCTCATCTATCCGATCGGCATGACCGGCATCGCCCAGGCGCTGTTCCCGAGCCAGGCCAATGGCAGCCTGATCACCAGGGACGGCAAGGTGATCGGCTCCAGCCTGATCGGACAGGCCTTCGCCGGCGACCGCTATTTCCACAGCCGGCCATCGGCCGCCGGCGACGGCTACAATGCGACGTCCTCCAGCGGCTCGAATCTCGGCCCGACCAATCCCAAGCTCATCGAGCGCATCAAAGGCGATACCGAGAAGCTGAAGGCCGAAAACCCGAACGCACCGGTGCCGATGAACCTCGTCACCACCTCCGGCAGCGGCCTCGATCCCGACATCAGCCCCGAGGCCGCCTATTTCCAGGTGCCGCATGTCGCCAAGGCCCGCGGCGTGGACGAGGCCAAGGTGAAGGCGCTCGTCGACAGCCATGTCGAGGATCGCGAGCTTGGCGTCCTCGGCGAACCGGCGGTCAATGTGCTGGCGCTGAACCTTGCGCTGGACGAGCTGAAATAATCCGCCCGCGCCGGGGATCGACACGGTCCCCGGCGCAATTCATGATTGGACTGATGCCGGACGACAGGACCGACCCCGAGAACCGCCCCTCTCCCGACGCGCTGCTGGAGCATGCCGAGCGCGAGGGTCGCGGCCGCCTGCGCATATTTCTCGGCGCAGCGCCCGGCGTCGGCAAGACCTACGAGATGCTGATGGCGGGCCGCGCCCGCCGCGCCGACGGCGTCGATGTCGTGATCGGCGTCGTCGAGACGCATGGCCGTAAGGAAACCCAGGCCCTGGTCGACGGCTATGAGGTGATCCCGCGCCGCCTGGTCGACTATCGCGGCCAGACCTTGGACGAGATGGACATCGACGCCATCCTGAAGCGGCACCCCGCGCTTGTCCTGGTCGACGAGCTTGCCCACACCAACGCGCCGGGCAGCCGGCACCCCAAGCGTTATCTCGACGTCCAGGAGATCCTTGCGCAAGGCATCGACGTCTACACCACGCTCAACATCCAGCATGTGGAAAGCCTGAACGACGTCGTCGCCCAGATCACCCGCGTCAGAGTGCGTGAGACGGTTCCCGATTCCATCATCGACGAGGCCGACGACATCGAGGTCATCGACCTCACCCCCGACGACCTGATCAAGCGGCTGCACGACGGCAAGGTCTATTTCCCCAACACCGCGCAGCGCGCTATCGAGAACTATTTCTCGCCGGGCAATCTGACGGCGCTGCGCGAGCTGGCCCTGCGCCGCACGGCCCAGCGCGTCGACGAGCAGCTGCTCAACCACATGCAGTCGCACGCCATTCCGGGACCGTGGGCGGCCGGCGAGCGGGTTCTCGTCTGCGTCGACTCGCGGCCAGGCGGGGCGGCCCGCATCCGCTATGCGCGAAGGCTCGCCGACCGGCTGCGCGCGCCCTGGACGGCGCTGCACGTCGACACGCCGCGCCTCGCGGGCCTGTCCGAGGAGGACAAGGACCGCCTGGCCAGGAACCTGCGCCTCGCCGAGCAGCTCGGCGCCGAGATCGCCACCATTCCCGGTCAGAACGTCGCCCAGGACATCGTGCGCCACGCGACGGCGAACAACTTCACCCATATCGTCATCGGCCGGCCGACCCGCTCGCGCTGGCGCGAGCTGATCGAGGGCTCGCTCACCTATGACCTGATCCGCAATGCCGGCGACATCAGCGTCCACGTCATCTCGGGCGCCGAGCGCGATGACGACGCTCCGCCGGCACGGGTGAAGGCGGCGCCCGAGCAGAAACCTTTCCAGATCTGGCCCTATCTGTTCTCGACGGCCTATGTCGCCGGCGCGCTGGCCGTCAGCTCGATCCTCGACCAGTTCCTCGACGTCCGCAATCTCGCCAGCGTCCTGCTTCTGGCGGTGCTGACATCGGCCGTGACATTCGGGCTCTGGCCGGCGCTCTATGCCTGTTTCCTCTCCGCGCTTGCCTTCAACTTCTTCTTCCTCGAACCGCGTTACACGCTGACGATCAGGGACCCGGAAAGCATCGTTGCCTTTGCCGTTTTCCTCGTCGTCGCCGTCATCGCCAGCAACCTGACGGCGCGGGTGCAGCGCCAGGCGGTCGCCGCGCGCTCGCGGGCGCGCGCCACCGAGGACATCTACTCCTTCTCCAAGAAGCTCGCCGGCGCGGGCACGCTCGACGATGTTCTATGGGCCACCGCCTTCCAGATCGCCTCGATGCTGAAGGTCCGCGTCGTGCTGCTTTTGCCGGAAAACGGCACCATCACCGTCAAGGCCGGCTATCCGCCGGACGACACCCTGGCTGAGGCCGATATCGCGGCCGCGCGCTGGGCCTGGGAGCACAACCGCGCCGCCGGCCGCGGCGCCGACACCTTGCCCGGCGCAAAACGCCTCTATCTCCCCTTGCGCACCGGACGAACCGCGATCGGCGTCGTCGGCCTCGACAATGACAAGCAGGGTCCGCTGCTCACGCCTGAGCAGCAGCGTTTGCTCGACGCCCTCGCCGATCAGGCTGCCGTCGCCATCGAGCGCGTACAGCTCGTCGCCGATGTCGACCGTGCCAGGCTTGCGGCTGAAGCCGACCGGCTGCGCTCGGCGCTGCTCACCTCCATCTCGCATGATCTGAAGACGCCGCTTGCCGCGATCATGGGCGCGGCCGGCACGCTGAAGGAATTCGCGCCGGCGCTTCCGGAAAAGGACCGCGCGGAGCTTCTGTCGACGGTTGTCAGCGAGTCCGAGCGGCTGAACCGCTTCATCGCCAACCTGCTCGACATGACCAGGATCGAGTCGGGCGCGATGGAACCGAATTCGGCGCTCCATTATGTCGGCGATGTCGTCGGCTCGGCGCTGAACCGGGCGCAGAAGATCACGGCCGAGCACAGAATAGAGACCGACATCCCGGCCGACCTGCCAATGCTCAAGCTCGATCCCGTGCTGTTCGAGCAGGCGCTGTTCAACCTGCTCGACAATGCCGCCAAATACGCCTTGCCCGGGTCTGCCATCCGCCTGCAGGCCTGGGTCGACAGCGGCGCTGTCATCCTGCAGGTGATGGATGAGGGGCCGGGTATCCCGCCCGATGACCTGGAGCGGATATTCGATACCTTCTACCGCGTGCGCAAACGCGATCAGGTGCGCGCCGGCACCGGTCTCGGTCTGTCGATCAGCCGCGGCTTCATCGAGGCGATGGGCGGCACGGTCGCGGCGGCCAACCGCACCGACCGTTCGGGCGCGATCTTCACCATCCGCATGCCGGTGCCGGCTGAGTTGCCGGCGYTCGGCGCACCGCTTACGGATGATGCGGCATGACAAACCGGACCGTCTCCATTTTGATCGTCGACGACGAGCCGCCGATCCGCAAATTGCTGCGCGTCGGCTTGGGCAGCCAGGGCTATGCGGTCTCCGAAGCGCCGAACGCCAAGGCGGCGCTCGAACTCATGCAGACCGAACGGCCGGACCTGATCCTGCTCGATCTCGGCCTTCCCGGCATGACCGGCCTCGAGTTGCTTGGCAAATGGCGCGGCGACGGGCTCGACATTCCGGTCGTCGTTCTCTCCAGCCGCACCGACGAGGCCGGTATCGTCGCGGCGCTCGAGCTCGGCGCCGACGACTACGTGACCAAGCCCTTCGGCATGAACGAGCTCGTCGCCCGCATCCGCGTGGCGCTGCGCCACAAATTCCAGCAGCAGGGCGAGAAGCCTGTGTTCCATACCGGCGACCTCTCGGTCGATCTGGTGAAGCGGATCGTCAAGGTCGAGGGCAAGGAAGTGAAACTGTCGCCCAAGGAATACGACATCCTGCGCATGCTCGTGCAATATGCCGGCAAGGTGCTCACCCACCAGTTCCTGATGAAGCAGATCTGGAACGACTCGACCGACGTGCAATATCTCAGGGTCTACGTGCGCCAGCTGCGGCAGAAGATCGAGAAGACGCCTGACCAGCCGCGCTACATCATCACCGAGACCGGCGTGGGATACCGTTTGCGCGAGGTTGAGTAGGTTCGACGGAGTCTCTATCGAAGCCCCTGTCCAAGGTCAGGGCGAGCGAAGCTCCTGGTGAGACGATCAGAAGGATGCTGTGGCGTCGCGTTCCTTCACACCCCCCTCTGTCCCGCCAGCGTTTCAGATTTCTGCCCGCCGCAGCGCTCTTCTGTCGAAGGCAGTATCCTGGCAGTGCAGACCGATCAATCCGCCGACAAATCCGCCGTCCGCGCAAGCGCGCTTCCAAAACCGTTGAGCGAGATGGTGAAGGAGATCGGCTGCATGGTGTCGGCGGCGATTGCGTTGATCTTCAGCGTGGTGCCGTTCTGCAGAAGCGGCGTGGTATCGGCGTCGAACGTCACCGGCACAAGGCAACCCACCGCCTGGCATGTGTTGAACTGCAGCGTCCCGTCCAGCTTCTTGTCGTCGATCTCGAGCGAGATGCCGTTGGCGAGCGCAAGCCCGAAGGGCAGCGCCAGCGTGCCGGCGGAGTCCTGGCCGGTTTTGGTCGTCAATTCGATCGCCAGCAGCCGCTGGCCGCTCTGCTTATTGAACTGCTGATGCGACAGGCTGCAGACCTTGTTAGTGCCGGTGACCTGGCAGTTGACCGTCCAGTCGCCATGCGTTTCCGACAGCGCCGAGGCGCCGCCCGGCAGCTGCGGCTTGGCCGTCGCGTCGGCGGGCTTGGCCGCGGGCGCCGCCTTGTCGCTCTTGTTCTGCGCGGCAAACCCGGCCGCCGGCACACCGGCAATGCAGGCGGCTGCCAGCATCGCCGCGATAGACGCGTACTTGGTCCTCATGACATCCCTTCTTGGCCGTCGTCCCGCGTCAGCTAGAAGCTGACCTTGAGAGACGCGCTGACCGCGTTCTGCTTGACCGTTTCCCCGAAGGCGCCGTTGTACCTGACCGCCAGGCCGACGCCGTTGACGCCATTGAGCTCCAGCCCCGCGCCGACCCGATAGAGCGGCGAATCGATGGCCTCCGTCAAGTGCAATGCCGGGTTGCCGGGGAGATTCTCGGCGGCGGCGAAACGCCCCTCGATCTCCCACTGCTTGGTGGAGAACTCGACGCCGGCCTTCCCGTAGATGCGGAAACTGGCGATGTCGCTGACCGGGATGTCGGCGCCGACCTCCAGCGCCGGCGTCACGGCATAGAACATGTTGTCGCTGCCGTCGAAGCTGAAGGCGGCGACCGAGCCCTCCTCCTTGCCGGAGACGTCGAGCCAGCGCGCGTCGAACTGGAGCGTCGGCTGCAGGTAGAAAGCGCCCATCTGATGCGTCATGCCGACCCGCGCCGAACCCCCGAACTGGGAGGTATCCTGATTGTAGGTGACGCTGTTGCCGATGCCGTCGAGCAGCTCCTCGGGCAGATAGACGCCGTCCAGCGTCTCGCCGGGAATGAAGCCGACCTGATCGATATGGGTGTCGCGCTCGCCCTTGAAGGAGCCGGTGCCGCCGCCGAGCGCGAAGTCGGCGAAGTAGTTGTTGTTCTCGTACTTGGCCAGCGCATAGGCCTGCCAGGATTCGCCCTTTGTGTCCGACAGCTCATCGCCGTTGAAGGCGATCTTGGAATCATACTCGGTGCGGCCGATCGTGGCGCCGAGCGACCAATTGTGCCCTACCTCGGCGATGCCGCCCAACGACATGGTCTTCAACGTATCGTCCCGGCTGGTGGTGCCGGCGCCGGCATTCCTGCTGTATTCGGCCTGCGGGGTGATGGTGCCCCAGATACAGCGGTCGTCGGTATTCTTGTAGGCCGCGACGCCGGTGCATTCATGCGCCTGGTCGAGCATGGTGTCGGTGGAGCGGTTGATCATGTCGAAGGTGTGCACGGCATAGTGCGGGGTGAGCCGCGTCAGCGCCGCGCCCAGCTCCGCCTCGGTCTGCGAAAAGCGCAGCATGTTGATCAGCCGCGCCATCGGATTGTCCGGGCTCGAGGCGGCCTCGACGTCGTCGAGATACTGCGCCATCTGGAACACGCCGGGATCCGTCGTGCCGGAGCCCGGATCCTGCGCCAGCTCGAGGAAGGTCGGGTTGTCGGCGTAGAGCACAAGGTCGGTGCCGTTGTCGACACGGGTCAGGAAGTTGAAGCCGACCGCCGGATGCAACGTCTGCGCCGTGATGCCGGAATCCGTCATCGCCGAGCCCGTCGCCAGCGTGTATTGCGTGAACAGCTTGTCGATCGACAGGAAGTTGAGCGGCGCCGTGCCGGCGAAATCGCCCGTCTCCGTCAAGGTCAGCTTGTCGGTGATCTGGTTGTCGAGGTCGATATCGGTGACGAAGGAGCCGGTATTGTCCTGGGTCCAGCCGCCGGTGACGTCGACCGTCGCCACCACGCCGATGCCCTGGTTGGTCATCAGGCCCTGGTTCTTGAACATGCCGCCGGCGCCGAGATTGATCGATTTAAGACCGACGAACGAGGAATCGGCGAAATTGTCGAACTCGTTGATGCCGCCGCCGAGATCGACATTGCCGATCACGCGGCCGAGGCCGACGATGCTCTTCTGGTTCTTGAAGGTATCGTTGCCCGAGGTGCCGGTGACCGCGAGCGGGCTGAACTGGTCGAGCAGCGATTCCAGGATCGCATCGTCCGGCACGACGGGACCGGGCGCCAGGAGCGAGGCGCTGAAGGCCGCCAGTTTCGATTGCATGATCGAGAAGGTCGGCGTCGCGCCCATCGCATAGAGCAGGCTGTTGTTGTTGACGGTGTTGTCCTGTCCGCCCACCAGCATGACGGCAACGCCGGTGCTGGAACCGCCGATCGTGTACTGGCCCTTGAGATCGATGGTGATGTTGCCCTTGGTGCCCTGCGCCGTGCTCTCGCCATAGGCCGCCACCGAGTCGGCGCCCTGCGCGAACAGGCTGCCGCCGGCGGTCAGATGGACGAGGTTGGAGTTGCCCTGGCCGGTGGCGCTCTGGCCGAACATCGCATAGGAGCTAGCGCCCTTCACCCAGACCTGGCTGTCGGTGCTGGCTGTCGCCGCCGCCGCGTCGCCGATACCGCCTTGCGAGCCGGCCGCCGACTGGTTCATGTCGAGCGAGGAATTGCCGCCCGCGCCACCGCCGCCACCGACCGCCTGGGCGACGATGCCATGCGCGCGGTCGCCATCGGTCTCGATCGCGCCCGACTGGATGATGGTGACCGTGCCGCCGGTGCCCTTGGTGCCGCCCGGCGTGTTGAAGCCGATGGCATTCGGCCCGCCGCCGTCGTCATCGGCGCCGAAGCGGCCGAAGCCCGCGCCGCCGAAACCGCCGCCGCCGCCGACCGATTGCGCGATGATGGCGATGGAATCCTTGCCGTGCGTGATGATCTCGCCGGTGCGGGTCACCGTCACGTCGCCGCCGTCGCCGCCATTGCCGCCAAGGCCGCCGATGGCCAGTGCGTTCGAGGCCTTGCCGCTGGCGTCGCCGCCATAACCGCCGCCGCCGCCGATCGACTGCGCCACCACGCCATGGGCGCGCGCGCCGAACGTCTCGATCTTGCCGGAGACGTCGACCTCGACCTTGCCGCCATTGCCGCCGCTGCCGCCGAAGCCGCCGATCTGCAGCGCCACCGAGCTGTCGCCGGCCGTGTCGGCCGTAACGGTTCCGCCGTAGCCGCCGCCGCCGCCGATCGACTGGGCGAAAATGCCGATCGCGCCGTCCTTGTTGGTGGTGATGACGCCGTCATTGTTGACGATGACATGGCCGCCATTAGCGCCGTCGCCGGCCGGCAGGGAAACCGCGCCGCCGATGCTCATGTCGGCCGTCGAAGCGCTGGCCGCTGCGCCCGAGGCGCCGCCGCCGCCGCCGACCGATTGCGCGAAGATGCCATGCGAAAGATAGCCGTAGGTCGTGATCTCGCCGTGGTTGTCGACGGTGACGTCGCCGCCGCGGCTGCCCGAGCCCCCGATGCCGCCGATCGACAGGTTGACCGCGACGTCCTCGGCCTCGCCGGTCTCGGTCGAGCCGCTGCCGGCCGCGCCGCCGCCGCCGCCGATCGACTGTGCGAAGACGCCGTAGGAATTGTCGCCGTTGGTGACGATCTGGCCGCTCGCATTGTTGATCACATGGACGAACTTGCCGATGCCGCCGTCGCCGCCGAGACCGCCGAGCGATGCCGCGATCGAAACCTTGGCGTCCGCCGATGTCGAGGCGGCCGCGCCGCCGACGCCGCCGCTGCCGCCGATCGACTGCGCCATGATGCCGTGCGAGTTGGCCATGTCGGTCTCGATGATGCCGCTGTTGGTGACATGCACCTCGCCGCCGTCGCCGCCGCCGGCGCCCAGCCCGCCCATCGAGAACTTGACATCGACCGTGCCGCCGTCGCTTCCGGTGCTCTTGCCCGCGCCGCCTGAACCGCCGCCGCCGCCGATCGACTGCGCGAAGACGCCGATCGAGTTCTCCCGCTTGGTCCAGATGAAGCCGTTCGAATTGTTGGTGACTTCGACGAGCGCGCCGTTGCCGGCGCTGCCGCCGCCGCCGGCGATGGCGCCGCCAATGGCGTATTCGGCCGTGGCGCCGGCCGAGGCCGAGCCGCCGACGCCACCGCCGCCGCCGATCGAACTGGCGCTGATGCCGTAGGAGAAAGCGCCGTCGGTGATGATCCAGTTGTTGTTGGTGACGGAAACCTCGCCGCCATTGCCGGCCGTGCCGCCCGGAAGGGCGAGAGCCACGCCGATCGAAACCGAGGTCGAGCCTTCGTCGCCGGAGCCGATATCGCCGCCTACGGTTTCGTCCGAAGCCGACGCGGCGCCCGCCGCGCCACCGCCGCCGCCAACCGACATCGCCATGATGCCAGTGGAGCCAAAGCCTGAGGTGAGGATGATGCCTGTGTTGTTGACCGTGACCTTCATGGCGTCGGCGGCGCCGCCGCCGGAGCCGGCGAGACCCATGTTGACGCTGACGCTGGTCTGGCTGGTGCCACCGATATTGTAGGACTTGGCCGTGCTGGAGCCGCCGATGCCGCCACCGCCGCCGATCGACTGCGCCATGATGCCGGACGAGAAGGCGCCGGTCGTGGTCAGATTGCCCGAATTGATGACATCGACCGTGTTGCCGTAGCCGCCCTTGCCGCCSCTGCCGCCCATGGCAAAGTTTGCGTTGACGGTGACGCCATCGCCGCCGCCCAGGGAAGCCGAGCCGCCGGTGCTGGTGCCGCCATTACCGCCGCCGCCGCCGATCGACTGCGCCACGATGGCGCTGGAGGAATCGCCGTCCGTGGAGACGGTCATCGCATTGGTGACGTGCACATCGCCCGCGTTGTTGCACTTGGTCGGATCGTCGTCGATGCACCCGCCCCCCTTGCCGCCGATGTTGACGGTCGCCGTCACCGTCACGCTGTTGCCGTAACCGCCCGCGCCGCCGAACGTGTCGCCGCCATTGCCGCCGCCGCCGCCGACCGACTGCGCCAGGATGCCGACGGCCTGGAAGCCATGCGTGATGATCTGGCCGCCGCCGACCAAGCCGGACTCGACCGTGACTTTGTTGCCCTGGCCGCCGTTGCCGCCGCTGCCGCCGATGGCGACGCCGACATTGATCGTGACCTCGTCGCTGACCGCGCCGGCGATCGAGGTGGCGCGTCCGCCATTGCCGCCGCCGCCGCCGATCGACTGCGCCACGATGCCGCCCGAGCCGTCAGCGTCGGTCAGCGATACGATCTTGCCGTTGGCCTTGACGAACACCTCGCCGCCCGAACCGCCGTCGCCGCCGCTGCCGCCGACGGTCACCGCCACGGCCGCGGATGCATAGAGCCCGGCGCTGAAGGCGCCGGCGACGGCCTTGCCGCCATTGCCGCCGCCGCCGCCGATGGCCTGCGCGATGATGCCCTTGGCGCCCATGCCGCTGACGGTGATGTCGCCGGTATGGTCGACCGTGACCTTCATGGCGTCGCGGCCCGCGCCGCCATCGCCGCCGACGGCGACGCCGACGCCGACGAAAGCGCCGACCGACACCGCGCCGGCATTGCCGCCATTGCCGCCGCCGCCGCCGACCGATTGCGCCATGATGCCGTGGGCGAGGTCGCCCTTGGTCGTGATGTTGGCGGTGTTGGTGACCTCGACCTCGGCGCCGTTGCCGCCGCCGCCGCCCTTGCCGCCGACGCCGACCGCGGTGAACAGGCCGCCGGCCCCCGCCAGGCCGCCGTCGCCGCCGCCGCCGCCGATCGCCTGGGCCAGGATGCCGACCGACAGATCTTCATTGGTCTGGATCACGCCCGAATTGGTCACGGTGACCTTCATCGCGCTGCCGCCGTCCGCGGCCGCGCCGCCGACCGCGAGCGAAGGCCCGCCGACGGCGATCGAGAAGCCGCCCGAGCCGCCGCCGCCGCCGATCGACTGCGCCTGGATACCGTGCGACTGGATTCCGTCGGTGGTGATGTCGGCGCCATTGGTGACGTCGACGGTGTTGCCATTGCCGCCGCCGGCGCCGTTGCCGGCGATGCCGACATTGAGCGACAGGCTGCCGGCTATGCTGCCGCCGCCCGTGCCGCCGCCGCCGCCCACCGACTGGGCGAGGATGCCCGTCGAATGGTCCTTCATCGTATGGATGGTGCCGTCGTCGATGTCGACGGTGACGGTGTTCGACGCGCCCGCCGCGCCGCCCTTGCCGCCGACACCGACGGAGGCGCCGGCGGCGAGGTTGAACGAGAAGCCGCCATTGCCGCCACCGCCGCCGATCGACTGCACGACGAGCCCGGCCGAATTCACTTCATGCGTGGTGATGGTCGTGCTGGCGGAATGGTATTCGACGGCGCCTGCCCCGCCGCCGCCGGCGCCGTTCCCGCCGACGCCGACGGTGATGCCGGCGCTCAGGCCGATGACGCCGCCGCCATTGCCGCCGCCGCCGCCGATCGACTGCACGATGATGCCGGCCGAGCGCTCGCCGAAGGTCTCGACCGAGCCGTTATAGGTCGTGTGGACAGCAACGCCGGCACCCGCCGCTCCCGCGCCGCCGCCGATGCCGACGGTTGCTATCGCCGCGAATGTCCCGGCGAAGCCGCCATTGCCGCCGCCACCACCGATCGACTGCACGATCAGGCCGGCCGAATCCGCGCCATGCGTGGTGATGGACTGCGTCCCGCCATCGGGCGAGCGGAAGAAGACCTCGCCGCCGTCGCCCCCTTTGCTGCCCGAGCCGCCGACACCCACGGTGGCGCCGAAGCTGCCGGCAACGACGAAGCCGCCATTGCCGCCGCCGCCGCCCAGCGACTGCGCGATGATGCCGGCCGACCGCTCCTTGAAGGTCTCGACACTGCCGCCCGAGGTCACGTCGACCTTCTTGCCGGCGCCGCCGGCGGCGCCCTGGCCCCCGACGCCGACCGCAACCACGCCGGCGCCGCTCAGCGCAAAGCCGCCATTGCCGCCGCCGCCACCGACCGATTGCGCGAGGATGCCCGTGGAATCGCTGCCGTTCGTCGTCACCTTGGCGTTGGCGATGTTGTAGGTCACCACGTCGCCGTCGCCGCCGGCGGAGCCGCTGCCGCCGATGGCGACCGATGCGATCGTGCCGATGGCGAAGCTGCCGCCGCCATTGCCGCCGCCACCGCCGACCGATTGCGCGAGGATGCCGATTGCCGAATTGCCGGTCGTGCTGACGACCGCGCCCGCGCCGGCCTGGTTCACGTTGACGGCGCCGCCGTTGCCGCCCGTGCCGCCGCCACCGCCGATCGCCACCGCGATATTGGCGCCCGCCGAAAGCGCGAAGCCGCCGTTGCCGCCGCCGCCGCCGACCGACTGGGCAAGAACACCATGCGCGCCGTCGCCGCTGCCGTCCGCCCCCGTGGTGATCGTGCCGCCGACATTGGCATTGACGGTGCCGCCCTTGCCGCCGCCGCCGCCCGTGCCGCCGATTGAGACCACGCCGGCCGCGCCGCCGCCGTCGCCGCCGCCGCCGCCGATCGATTCGACGAGCATGCCGATGGCGCCGACGCCGTTGGTCTTGATCGTGCCCGTGTTGGTGCCGGTGGCGGTGCTGCCGTCATTGCCCGCGGCGCCCGACCCGCCCCCGCCGAACAGTCCGAAAGCACCGCCGCCGTCGCCCCCGCCGCCACCCACCGACTGAACGACCATGCCGCTGGCATAGTCGCCCATCGTTGTGATGTTGCCCGAGTTCTTGCCGTCCACCGTGCCGCCGATCGTCGGCACGCCGCCATTGCCGCCGCCGCCGGCGATCAGGCCGCCGCCGCCGGCGCCATCGCCGCCGACGCCGCCGGCGGAACGCACGAGAATGCCCTTCGAGAACGCCCCTTGCGTGAGGATCGTGCCGGCATTGTCGACCGAGGCGGGACCGCCGTAGCCACCAGCTCCGCCATCGCCGCCATCGCCGCTGCCGATCGCTCCGGCAAAGCCGCCGTCGCCGCCATTGCCGCCATCCGAGATGGCGCTGATGCCATTGGAGAAGTCGCCGGTCGTGGTTATGTCGCTGCTGGAGGTGGTGGTGACGGTGGCCGTGCCGCCATTGCCGCCGCGGCCGCCGACGCCGCCATCCGACAGGCCCAGAGAAGCGGCGAATCCTCCATCGCCGCCGTTGCCGCCGCTTGCGTTGGCGATGATGCCATCGGCGGATCCGCCTGACGTCTGCAGCACGGCGGTGTTGGTGATGTCGACGACGCCGCCGGGCCCGCCATCTCCGCCGTCGCCGCCCTCGAGTTCGACAAAGGGCGGGATCGCGGTGGCGTGGATGACGGTCCCGCCGTCGCCGCCGTCGCCGCCCTTGGCGCTGCCGACAAAGGCAGCCGTTCCCACAGTGGAGATGGGAGCATTGTTGGTGAAGGTGGAATTTCCGCCGGGGTCGCCGTTCTCGCCGTCCGAATCGCCGAAGGCATTGGCGCCATCGTCGCCAGGCGCCCCGTCATTGTTGATCACCACCTGCGCATGGGCAGAGCCGCAATGGACGGAAAGCCCGGCCAGAGCCGTCGCGCCGAGCAGAAAACCGAGACGGCCCGCCAGGACCGCGGCCCGGCCGATGCTCAGGTTGAAATCGCCGGCTCCTGTTCCCCTGGCACCGGACCGATGATCCGCAATGCACAACGCACATTGCGCGCGCTGATTCGAAAACAGCGACATGCCCCACCCCTCGTCGTGATCGCGCTCACCACCCTTAAGTCAGCGCCACGTCCCTTGCGGCTTGCAGGCCGCGTCATGCCCGTCCAAGTCGATACACCGCCCGGTTGATGAGCGATGCCTTCTTTAGGATATCCTAACTTTTTGGTTGTGGAAGCCAAAAACTTACGTAAGGGACACTGACCAAATCGCACGGCGTTTGCCAGTCGTCATATGACGACAATCGCGCGGCTTCCGTGAGCCGCATCACGCTTTGCAGTCAGCCATGGCGTTATTGGCCGCCCGCACTATATGAAATGCATGGTTTTTCGTATGGGAGCCGCGCGGATGCTTCGTCACTCTCTGGCTGTTCTGGCTGGCGCCATGCTGGCGGCCGCGATTTCTCAGGTCGCGCCGTCTTATGCGCAAATCGTCATCCCGACGAACCGCAACGCATTGGTGCAACAGAATGAGCTGCAGCAATTGCAGAACAGGTTGCAGCGGCAGCAGTACCAGCAGCAACAGCAGATCTATCGCGAGCTGGACCGGCCGACCCCGCCCAGGAGCCAGCCCGATGTGCCGGTATATGACAAGACATGCCGGATGGAAGCGGTTGGCAACACGATTTCCAGGGTTTGCCGCTGACATTTTGTTTTTTTCAGTTTATTAGCCGACTTACTTGCTGGCAAAATGGCGGATTGCAAGGGCGGTGGTTTTAGAGCAATTCCAGGAAAAGTGTGACACGGTTTTCCGTCAGGAATTGCGTCAGGACAGAGAAATAGAGCGGTTCGCCGTTTCGACGAAACGGTGAGACGCCGCGCGGACAGCATGCGGCAAAACGCTGCTCTCACCGGAATTTGGGATGGCAACGACCAAAAAGAAAGCAGTTCGCAAAGCCAGGAAAGGCCAACGGATCCGCCAAGTGGCGGCCATTCCGTATCGGTTGGGGGAAGACGGCAGCCTCGAAGTGCTGCTGGTCACCTCGCGCACCACGCGGCGCTTCATCGTGCCGAAGGGTTGGCCGATGAAGGGCAAGAGCGGTCGCAAGGCGGCAACGATCGAAGCCCAGGAAGAAGCGGGCGTTCTGGGCAAGGCGCTGAAGCAGCCGGCCGGCACCTATTCCTATTGGAAACGCATGACCAACGGCTTCATTCGCGTCGATGTGGCGGTCTACCTGCTGCAGGTCACCGAGGAGCTCGCCGACTGGCGGGAAGCCGCGAACCGGCAGCGCGCATGGCTGCCGGCGGCAGATGCCGCATTGCTCATCGACGAGCCGGAGCTTTCGACGCTGTTGCGGGATTTGACCGTTCCGGCGGCGGCATAGGCAATCCCTGTTCGGTGTCGTTCGGAAGGGGCGCGGCGTGGCGGTGCAGGCACAGAGCCATTCCCTGGTCAGCCGCCTCTGTTTCGTTCGCCTTCCCGCGATTGTTCCGCGGTTTCGAGTGGCCCTCATTCGCTGCTTGACTCATACATATCCCAACGGTTATACGTCAATTAATAGCCAACGGGTTATTGATTGGAATGACGACCGCGCATGACATGCTGTTCAGGACGCTTGCCGATCCGACGCGGCGCGCCATCTTCGAACGTCTGTGCCGCCAGGGCGAGCAGACGGTCGGGGCGCTGACCGCGCAGGCCGGCGTATCGCAGCCGGCGGTGTCGAAGCATCTCGGCGTCCTCAAGGAGGCGGGTCTGGTGCGCGACCGCCATGAAGGGCGCCAGACCCATTACAGCGCCCAGCTCAAGGCGCTTGCGCCCTTGATGGACTGGACGCGCGACATGGCGGGATTTTGGGAAAGCCGGTTCGACGACCTGGAAGACCTGCTCAAAAGGATGGATCAATGAATGAAGCCGCAACGCGCTCCGTCATCGTCGAGCGCGAGATACCTTTTCCGCCGGAAAAGATCTGGCGCGCGCTCACCCAGCCGCATCTCATCGAGGAGTGGCTGATGAAGAACGACTTCAAGCCGGCCGTGGACCACCGCTTCAGCCTGAACGCGGAATGGGGCGGTGTCGACTGCCAGGTGCGGGCGGTCGAGCCCAACAGGACCCTATCCTACAGCTGGGACACCAAGGACCTCGAGAGCGTGGTCACCTGGACGCTCACCCCGACGGGCACGGGCACGCATCTGCGCATGGAGCAGATCGGCTTCCGCACGGATCAGAAGCCGTATTATCGCGGCGCCACGGTTGGCTGGAAGCGCAACTTCACGGCCCTGGAGCAGCTGCTTTCGCGGATCGATTGACGTCCGCCGAAGCTTCAAAAGACAAACACGGTCCTGGCGGGGCGGCAAACCGCAGGCGTAAGCAATGGAGACAGGAAATGAAGATCAAGCTGACCAGCATCTATGTCGACGACCAGGAAAAGGCGCTCGGCTTCTACACCGACGTGCTGGGCTTCACCAGGAAGGCCGACTTCACCAACGGACCGTTTCGCTGGCTAACTGTCGTCTCGCCGGACGACCCTGACGGCACCGAGCTGCAGCTGGCGCTCAACGACAATCCGGCCGCAAAAACCTATCAGCAGGCCATCTTCAAGCAGGGCCAGCCGGCGCTGATGCTGTTCACCGACGACGTCAAGGCCGACCATGAGCGCATCAAGGCCAATGGCGGCACCTTCGCCATGGCGCCGACCGCGGTGACGGGCGCCACCATCGCGCAGCTCAACGACACCTGCGGCAACCTCGTTCAGCTCTCGCAGCTGGCGCGCTGGTAGGCAGCTCGATCCGTCTCGTCATTTGCAAGGGAGGTTAGATTGAACTGGAGCAAATGGATCAGGCAGCTTCACCGCTGGCTGTCGATCATCTTCACCGTCACCGTCATTGCCAATTTCGCCGCCATGACCATGGGTCCGCCGCCCGCCTGGATCGTCTATTCGCCGTTGATCCCGCTTTTCCTGCTGCTGTTCAGCGGGCTCTACATGTTCGTGCTGCCCTATACCGGCAGGCAGCGCGGTGAGCCGGCGGGCGAGCGCACGGGATCGGCCTGATGGCGAAGGCGAAATCGAAGGCTGCCGGGTCCGCGAACGCGAAACCTGCCCTGCTTTCAGGCGGCAACCCGCAGATCGCCAAGGGCTATGGCGACGCTCCCGTGCAGGCCTACATCGCGGCGATGCCGGGCTGGAAGAGCGAGGTCGGGCGCCGGCTCGACCAACTCATCATGGACGCCGTCCCCGAGGTGCAGAAGGCCGTCAAATGGAACTCTCCATTCTACGGCATGGAAGGCGAAGGCTGGTTCCTCGGCATCCACTGCTTCGCCAGATACATCAAGGTGGCGTTCTTCCGAGGCCTGTCGCTGGAGCCCGTGCCGCCGGTCGAATCCAGGAGCAAGGACACACGCTATCTCCACATCCATGAGAACGATCGGCTCGACGAGGCGCAGTTCGTCTCCTGGGTGAAGCAGGCAAGCCAGTTGCCCGGTGAACGGATGTAAGCGCGGCAACGATCAAGCGCCGTCTCCCTGAAAGAGACACGATTGCAATTTCCATTCAGCCGCGGGAGAACCGAACATGGAAAAAGACGGCGCCCAGGGCGAGAAGTCTCCATCCGAGCTGATCGATGCGAGGATCGATGAACTCGGCGACTGGCGCGGAGAGACGCTTGCCCGGCTCCGCGCCCTGATCCGGCAAGCCGCGCCCGAAGCGGTCGAGACGTGGAAATGGCGCGGCGTGCCGGTCTGGGAGGATGCCGGCATGATCTGCACCGGCGAGACCTACAAGGCCGTCGTCAAGCTGACCTTCGCCAGGGGCGCGGCGCTGCCCGATCCCAAAAAACTCTTCAACTCCAGCCTTGAAGGCAATACCAGGCGCGCCATCGATTTCAAGGAAGGCGACACGATCGACGCCGACGCCCTGAAGGCGCTCGTCCGCGAAGCCGTGAGCCTCAACAGATCGAAGACCAAACGCTGAGAGGCGGCGACCGAGGGGCGTTATCGGATTGATTTTGCCGAATTTTACTTCGGCGCGCTCGCACCGGGGATATTTACTATGCGCCAAATATCGCCATCACGCGGCGTAAACGTCCTTCAGTTGCTGAGCAATAATTCATGAAACAAATACTGGACAAATTTATCGGCCGTTAAGTCAGGCGCGCTATCTGGATCGGTGTCGCCGGTAACCGGGCGACATGCGGGGAAGAACATCGTCTCAACCGACGGATGAGCCGGTCGGACAGACACCGAGGGAGCCAGAACGAGCTCCATGGGAATGGGATGAAGCTGTCATCGACCGACGCCGCCCCGCGTCTCATCGGACTGGTCTGGCCTTTCGTCGCGGTCGTGCTGATCCAGGCGCTGGTTGCGACACTCAGCCTCCACACGCTGTCTGCCGTGCGCGCCTATGTCGGCGGCGAAAGCCAATGGTCGAAGGGGCAGAAGCACGCCATCTATTTCCTCAGCCTCTATGCCGACACAGGCCGGGAAGAGTATTTCAACGAATATCGCCAAGCCATCGCCGTGCCGCTCGCAGATCGCGCCGCGCGGCTGGCGCTCGAACAGGCCGAGCCCGACACGAATGCGGCCCGGCTTGGCTTTCTTGGCGGCAACAATCACCCCGACGATGTCGCCGGCCTGATCTGGCTGTTCCGGAATTTCCGCGGCGTCAGCTATCTCGATACCGCGATCCGCCACTGGACGGATGCCGACGAGATGATCCTCGCCATCGAAAGATTGGGCGACGACATGCATCGCAGGCTCGATAACGGGCCGGCATCGTCAGCCGAGATCGGTCTGTGGAAGGCGCAAATCCACCAGCTCGACCGCCGGATCGGACCGCTCGCCAAGGCCTTTTCCGACAGTCTCGGCGAGGGATCGCGCTTCATCAAGATGGCGCTGACGGCGGCCAATCTCGCCACCGCTGCCCTGCTTATCCTGCTCGCCGTCTGGCGCACGCGCAAGCTGATGAAACAGCGCCAGGCATTTCAGAACGCCCTCAATGCCGAGCGCGAGCGCGCTCAGATCACATTGGCCTCGATCGGCCAGGCCGTCATCAGCACCGATGCCGAGGGGCGGCTGGACTATATGAATGCCGGAGCGGAGAGGCTGCTCGCCTGCCCGCTGGCCGCCGCCAAGGGCAAACCGGTCGCCTCGTTGTTCCGGCTCGTCGACAAGGACAGCGGCGTCGAGGAGACCGATCTGATCACGCGCCTGCTCGCAGGCGAGCCGCGCCGGTCCAACGTGCGCCCGCAGCTTCTGGAGCGTCTCGACGGCTCGGTCGTGCCCGTGGCGCTGAATGGCGCGCCGCTGATCGTTTCCGGCGCGATCCTGGGGTGCGTTCTGGCCCTGCACGACATGACGCGCGAGCAGGACTATATCGAGCGCCTGTCGTGGCAGGCATCGCATGATGCGCTGACCGGGCTCGTCAACCGCCGCGACTTCGAGAACCGGCTGGCGGGCGCGATCTCCGAAGCGCCGCAAAGGCCGCGCCGGCACGCGCTGATGTATCTCGACCTCGATCAGTTCAAGCTGGTCAACGATACATGTGGCCATGCCGCCGGCGACCAGCTGCTGCGCCAGATCTCGGTGCTGCTCGCCAACGAGCTGCCGCCCGGCGACATCCTGGCGAGACTGGGCGGCGATGAGTTCGGCGTGCTGCTCTTCGATTGCGATGCCGACTGCGCCGCCGCGACCGCCGAGCGGTTGCGCGCCACGGTCCAGGATCTGCATTTCTCCTGGGATGGACGTCCCTTCAACATCAGCGTCAGCATCGGCATGGTCGAAGTCGCCAATGCAGGCATGACGCTGGAGGAGGTGCTGCGCGCCGCCGACGTCGCCTGCTACATGGCCAAGGAAAAGGGCCGCAACCGCGTCCAGCTCCACAATGACGGCGACACGRCACTTCGTGAGCGCTTCGGCGAGATGGCCTGGGTGCAGCGCCTGCATGCCGCGCTGGACGAGAACCGCTTCAGGCTGCACGCGCAGGAGATCGCGCCGCTGCGCGACGATATCGCCGAGGCAGGCGCGCACATCGAAATCCTGCTGAGGCTGACCGACGAGGACGGCAGCTTCGTCACCCCGCAGAGCTTCATACCGGCGGCGGAGCGCTACGGGTTGATGACGGCGATCGACCGCTGGGTGGTGCGCAACACCTTCGCCATCTTGGCGGCGAGGCTCGCCGACCCGCAGGCGGTGCCGGTATCCACCTGCGCGATCAATCTCTCCGGCGCCACGTTCGGCGACGAGACGTTCCTCGGCTTCATGCGCGAGCAGTTCGCCGCGCATGCCATCGCGCCCGAAACGATCTGCCTGGAGATCACCGAGACCAGCGCCATCGCCAATCTGACCGAAGCCATGCGCTTCATCGCCGACCTGCGCGGGCTCGGCTGCCGCTTCGCGCTCGACGATTTCGGCTCCGGCATGTCGTCCTTCGCCTATCTGAAGCATCTGCCGGTCGACTACCTCAAGATCGACGGCGGCTTCGTCAAGGACATGCTCGACGACCGCATCGATCGCGCCATGGTCGAGATGATCCACCACATCGGCAAGGTGACGGGAAAACGCACCATCGCCGAATTCGTCGAAAGCGACGGCATTCTCGACGCCTTGAAAGCGATCGGCGTCGACTATGCGCAGGGCTATGCGATTGCCCGGCCCCAGCCATTCGATGCCACCACCGTTGTGCGCGGCAATCGCAGCGAGCGCGATGCAACGGCGGATAGCTGGGAGGCTTTGGCGCGGACGCTGCGCCGCAAAGCCGGCTAATTACCCAGCAATTCCAGGAAAAGTGTAGAGCGGTTCGCCGTGAAACGGTGAAACGCTCTAGGCGACAACGCCTCCGGCCTGCCGTTCCAGCAGGATCGTCGGCTTGTCGTGATAGGTGGTGCGCAAAATCTCGCGATAGCCGTTCTTCTCGGCCACCTTCTGCGAAGCGCCGTTTTCCGGATCGATGATGCAGACGGTTCTCGCCTGTCCGAACGCCTCGTCGCTCCAGGCGACGATCCGCCCGACGACCTCGCTGGCAAGCCCCCGGCCATGCGCTTCCGAGGCCAGCGCCCAGCCGGCTTCCGGCACGCCTTCGATCGAAGGTTCGATCTCGCGCTTCAGGTCGTGGAAGCCGGCCTCGCCGATGAAGCGCCCCGTCGCCTTGTCCTCGATCGCCCAGAACCCGTAGCCGATCAGCGACCACAGCCCGGCATGGCGCAGGAAACGCATCCAGCTTTCCTCGCGCGTGCGCGGCTTGCCGCCGATGAAACGGGTGACGGCGGGCTCCGCCCACATGGCGGCATAGGTCTCGAAATCACCCAGACGGTGCGGCCGCAGGACGGTGCGCGCCGTATCAAGGATCGGCACGCCGGCTTCCGTCTTGATGCTCATGGCATTCCCCTCCATCGAGGCCGCGGCGCTTAGAGCGTTTCACCGTTTCATGGAAACGGCGAACCGCTCTATCCTTTTGTTTTTACGCAATTCCGGACGGAAAAACCGCTCACACTTTTCCTGGGATTGCTCTAGCAAACCAGCGCGTTCGATCAAGAGCCAGGATAATACGGTGGCTCTTCCAGCCATAACGGCCATATCGCGGCTGCACGCCTATGGGCTTTTCGCCGGGCGGTGCTAGTTTGCGCGCGAAGCCGATCCAGAAACGCAAGTCGACCGGAGAAGAACCATGGACACCACGGACCTGTTGCTGGCGATCGCGCATCACCTGCTGGTGTTCTCGCTGGCCGGCATCATCGGCGCCGAGTTCGTGCTGGTGCGCGGCGATCTGGGCGCGGCGACGCTCAAGCGCCTTGCCGGCATCGACCGTCACTACGGCATCATCGCCGCGCTGATCGTCATCGTCGGCGTCTGCCGGGTGTTCTTCGGTCTGAAGGGTTGGGAATTCTACGTCTACAATTGGGTGTTCTGGGCAAAGATGGTGGCCTTCGCCATCGTCGGCCTGCTGTCGATCGTGCCCACGATGCGCTTCCTCTCCTGGAACAGGCAGGCGAGCAGCAATCCGTCTTTCGCGGTGCCGGCGGCGGAGCTCGCCTCGGTGAAGAATTATGTCCGCGCCGAGGGCTTTATCTTCCTGCTTATTCCGGTCTTCGCCGCGGCGATGGCGCGCGGCTACGGTTATTAGAGCAATTCCAAGGAAAAGTGGGCAGCGGTTTTCCGTCCGGAATTGCGTCAAAGCAACCTCTAGGCTTCGGCCGGAAACGTCTCGTCCAGCGGCGCGATCGGCACCAGCGGCGCCGGCACGTCGGTGGTCTTTTCCTTCGACTTGCAGATATCGGCGATCACGCAGGCCGGGCAATCGGGCTTGCGCGCCTTGCAGACATAGCGGCCATGCAGGATCAGCCAGTGATGCGCATGGCGCATATATTCGGCAGGGATGACCTTGAGCAGCCCTTGTTCCACCTGTTCCGGCGTCTTGCCGGGCGCCAGCCCGATCCGGTTGCCGATGCGGAAGATATGCGTGTCGACCGCCATGGTGTGCTGGCCGAAGGCGACGTTGAGCACGACATTGGCGGTCTTGCGGCCGACGCCGGGCAACTTCACCAGATCGTCGCGATCCTGAGGCACCTTGCCCGCATGGTCGTCGATCAGCGCCTTCGACAGCGCGATCACATTCTTGGCCTTGTTGCGCCACAGGCCGATGGTGCGGATATAGTCGCCGACCTTCGCCTCGCCCAATGCCAGCATCCTGGCTGGCGTGTCGGCTGCCGAAAACAGCGCCTTCGTCGCCTTGTTGACGCCCGCGTCTGTCGCTTGCGCCGACAGCACCACCGCGACCAGCAGGGTGAAGGCGTTGACATAGTCGAGCTCGCCTTTCGGCTCCGGCCGTTGGACGGAAAAACGCCGGAAGATTTCATGCACCTCGGCAGGGCTGTAAAGCGGCCGGGAAGCGGCTTTTCGCGGCCGAGCGCCAGGCGCCCGGCCGCTGCCGGCAGGGGCGGGCTGAGGTTTTTTGACAGCTACGGATTTTTTCGACTTGGGAGGCGCCATTTCCTTCCTATAATATTCCCTCATGAGCGACACAAACGCCTCGTTCCAGGCCGACGAGCCATTTTTCCAGGCCCTGCTGACGCCGCACCGCTCGCTCGGCCGAACCGGCTTCCTGATCCTGATGGGGGCGCTTCTGTTCGGCTGGGCGGTCACCGGCGCGTTTTTCCTGGCGCATGGCGCCTGGCCGGTGTTCGGCTTCTTCGGCCTCGACGTGATCGCCGTCTATATCGCTTTCCGCGCCAATTACCGCGCAGCGCGCGCCCGCGAGGAGATATCGGTCTCGCGCACCAGCCTCGACATCCGCAAGACCGCCCCTTCAGGCCGCTCTGAAAGCCATCGCTTCAATCCGTTCTGGACACGGTTTTCGATCGCCCGCCATGCCGAGATCGGCATCACCAAAATGGCGGTGGAAGCGCAGGGCAGGAGCGTGGCGATCGGCGGCTTCCTCAATCCCGACGACCGTGAGAGTTTCGCCACCGCCTTTTCGCGCGCGCTGGCGACCGCCAAGGCGCGCTGACGCCCAAGCAATCAGAACCGGTACCGCAGCAGCCTGCCGACCTTGCGCATGGCGGGGATGAGTTTCCAGAGGCCGATGAACAAGCGCGCGGACCAGCCAAGCCGCGCGCCTTGCTCCGGCTTGTAGGACGGAATCTCGCCGATGAAGCGAAGTTTCGGAACAGCCCGCTCCAGCTCGCGCGGATCCTCGATGGCCCAATGGACTTCGGAGCCTGTTGCCTTGATGGCCGGATTGAGGCGCATCAGCTTCAGCCCGAAACGGCTGTAGGCGTCGAACATCAACTCGCCGCCGGCAAGATGCGCGACAAGCCGCGCGAACAGCCGCGGTCCCTCGTCGGCGGCAAGATAAGGCGTAAGCCCCTCCGCCAACACCATGGCGGGACGGTTGCGGGGCACCATGGTCAGCCAGTCCGGCTCGATCACCGACGAGGCGACAAGGTGATAGCAGTCACGAGGCGGATAGAGCCTGCGCCTGAGCTCGATGACCTCCGGGTAATCGACGTCGAACCAGTCGACGCCCGGCGGCGGGTCGACGCGAAATATCCGCGTATCGAGCCCGCATCCCAGATGCAGCACGATCGCATCCGGATATCTCGCAAGGAAGTCCGCGGCGCAGACGTCCAGTGTTTTCGCCCGGATCGCAAAGCCCAGGCCGAGATTGCCGTCGACCTTGAGCCGCGAGAAATCATAGTCGATCTTCTTCACCGCCTCGTCGGCGAGGCGATCCTGGAGCAGCGAATTGGGCAGCCGGCTCTCCAGCGCCTTGCCGTAAAGCGTCATCAGCAAGGTTTCCTTCGCTCCGGTCAGATCGACCTTTTCGCCGGCCATGATTGTCCTCTTCGGTCCGAAGCTGACTCTATCTGGGTGGGTGTGGAGTGAAGGCAAGTTTCGGGTGGTTGCAAAGCTCTGGAAGACCGATATTCGCGGCCAAGGAGATATTGCCATGAACGCTCAGATGACCATGAATACGCGGATGAAACCGACCGCGATCCTTGAGAACGACATCACGCCGCAAGGCAGCGACTACGACGTCGTGCGCCGCGCCATCGAGAAGATCAGCCTCGACTATCGCGACCAGCCCTCGCTGGAGGTGCTGGCCGAGGAAGTCGGCGAGACGCCGACCGGCCTGCAGAAGCTGTTCACACGCTGGGCGGGATTGTCGCCCAAGGCCTTCCTGCAGGCGGTGACGCTCGACCATGCGCGCAGGCTGCTCGATTCCGGCATGCCGCTCCTGGAGACTTCGTTCGAGCTCGGCATGTCCGGCCCCGGCCGGCTGCACGACCTCTTCGTCACCCATGAGGCGATGTCGCCCGGCGACTACAAGACCCGGGGCGCGGGTCTCACCATCCGCTACGGCTATCACATCTCGCCTTTCGGCATCGCGCTGATCATGGTCACCGACCGCGGTCTCGCCGGCCTTGCCTTCTGTGACGCGGGCGGCGAGCGGGCCGCCTTCGCCGACATGTCCGGCCGCTGGCCGAACGCGACCTATATTGAGGACATGTCGGCCACCCAGGCTTACGCCGCGCGGGTCTTCGACCCGACGCAATGGCGTGCCGACCAGCCGCTGCGGGTGGTGATGATCGGCACCGATTTCCAGCTTCGCGTCTGGGAAGCCTTGCTGCGCATCCCGATGGGCAGGGCCTGCACCTATTCCTCGATCGCGGCAAGCATCGGAGCGCCCAACGCCAGCCGGGCCGTTGGCGCGGCCGTGGGCGCCAACCCGATGTCCTTCGTGGTTCCCTGCCATCGGGCTATCGGCAAGTCCGGCGCGCTCACCGGCTACCACTGGGGCCTGACGCGCAAGCGCGCCATCCTCGGCTGGGAAGCGGGGCAAGTGGCGTCCTGAAACAATCGATTTTTTCGYGCGCCATTGCGAAAAACCGCACATCGTAATATAAATCGGTACAACCTAAATAAAACGATTGGCCTATTCGCAAAATGCAACCGGCGACAACCTGTGGTTATCGTCGGGTTTCTTTTAAGTTGCTTCCCGATATTATTTAAGTTAACGCTAAATTAACCACGATAAAGGGAAGATGACCCTACGTTGAGCCGCATCATCCGGCTCGAAAGAGGGGTCTCAATGAAGTTCTTCCGCGCCGCCTTGGCTGCATGCTGTCTGGCCGCCTGCGCCGGCCAGACAGCATCGGCGGCCCCCACCGGAAATGTGCTGTTCAACGGCACGATCACCGCGACCTGCACGGTCACGATCAACTCCAACGGCACGATGACCGTCAGCAGCAATCTTCAGTCGCTGAGCTCGCACAATGCCGGCGGCTCGGCCGGCAGCGCCCAGGTCGATACGACAGGTGGCGTCCAGCTCAGCGTCGACCCGGTGACGACCACAACCGTGCCGTCCAGCGACGTCACAGCCACCACCTGGRCGCCAACTTTTGCCACCACCGGCGCGCAGACGATTGCCGAAACCGGCACTGCGACCGCGCTGACGGTGCCGGGCACATCGACGGTCGCGATCAATCTTGCCGGCACCAAGAGCGGCACGAACCGCTTCTCCGCCGGCAACTACCAGGCAACGGTGACGCTGCGCTGCGAATAGTCCTCTCGCGAAAGGAACGGTCCTTGAGAACGATTGCAATCCTGGCGGCGGGCCTGATCGCCGTGCTGTCTCCCATCGCCGCGACCAGCCAGTCGATGACGCCGATGCGGGGCGAGGTACGATCCTTCACCGATGCCTTCGCCGTTCGCGTCTTCCCGGGCAACCCGTACAACCAGCGCATACGTGTCGAGGTTCATGTCTACGACCAGGATTTCCAGCCGGTCGCGGCCAGGATCACGCCGAGCGCTTTCCTTCTGGCCGGCCAAGCGTCGCGCCCTGTCCTGGTGGTCGTCCCGTTCGACGGCGCGAACGAGCGTAAAGTGCGTATCTGTACCGAGAGTATCCCCTTTCCAAGCGAGCAGACCCAGATAAGGGCACAGATATGCGGAAAGTTCTTCGGGCATCGCAGGTTCTGACCTTGTCCCTGCTGCCCGTCCTGGCTGTCGTAAGCCAAGGGCTTGCCGAGGATATTCTGAACCTGAACCAGAACCAGACGGGTTTCAGCCTGCCCGGCGTCAGCCTGCCCCAGGGCCAGGACGAAGTTCATGCCAGCGACGGCACGACCTGCCGCTCGGCCGTTTCCGGCAGCGGCGCCTATCTCGACCTTGGCGTCATCCGAGGCAACAACTCGAGCAACCAGGCCAACAGCGACATCGCCACATACGGCCGCGTCGTGATCCCGATCGGGCGGACGCCGAAACGCGTCGATTGCAGCCGCCTCTACGAGCTGGAGGTCGAGCGCCTGCAGCTGGAATTGAAGCTCCTCAAAATGGGCGTCGGCGCCGACGGCCAGACGACGGGGAGTGTGGACGCTTCCTCGCCCCAAGGCGCCGCGCCCCGAACCAGCGCGGCCCAAGCCGGCGCGACCCAAGCCGGCGCGCCCCAGGTCAAATCAGCGGGATGGGCCGACGAAGGCTGGACCATCAGAGGCACGACCGGCAGTGAAAAGAAGAAGAAGCGAAAATAGCTCTGCATTGTTGGCGCTGGCAGTGCTTGCCTGCTTCAGTCTCCCGGCGCAGGCGGCGATCATCGGCACCTGCACAATTGTGATCGGGGCATCGGGGACGATGAAACCGAACCCCGCCATCAACATCTTCGGCTCCAAGCAGGCAGGCGGATCGAGCGCCGGCGCCTCCATCACCGCGAACTCGACGCTGTGTTCCATCCTAAACCTGCTGGACTGCTATTCCGTTTCCACGCCGGCGCCGGTCGCGTTCACGTCCGCGCCGAGCGGCGGCGACACCAATGTCTCGTTCGCCTCCGTCTTCCGCCTCGACGGCTCGGGGCTGGATATACCGGGCAGCTCGCCGCAAAAGCTGACCAACGGCACCCACACCATCCAGGTCGATCTGACGGCCACGAAGTCGCCGGGCATCTTCCCAGCGGGCAGCTACCAGGCCGAGGTCACCGTCCGCTGCGAATGATGCTGTGGGCCAGACCGCGCGGACAGCGACGTGATCTGGCAACCGGCGGACTTTGCGGCTAGCTTCGCGCCCAGCACGCAATTCCAGGAAAAGCGCTTCGCGTATTTCGCTGGAGTTGCGCAAGAAGCAGAATCTTGGAGCACGTCCGCCTTTACGCAGGCTGACCCGCTTCAACGGGAGGCAGTCTTTGATCATCGTCGTCGGCTCGATCAACCTCGATCTCATCGCCAATGTCGACCGCTTGCCGGAGCCCGGCGAGACGGTGCGCGGCTCGGGCTTTGCCACCGCGCCCGGCGGCAAGGGCGCCAACCAGGCGCTGGCCGCGGCGCGCGCCGGCGCCCAGGTGCGCATGGTGGGCGCGGTCGGCAAGGATAGCTTTGCCGCCGAAGCGCTCGCCCTTCTCAAGGCCGGCAATATCGATCTGTCCGGTGTCGGCCAGAGTTTCGCCTCCACCGGCACTGCCTTGATCCTGGTCGGCGCCGACGGAGAGAACGTCATCGCCGTCGTGCCGGGCGCCAATGATTCGGTGGTGCCGGGCGATGTCGCCAAGGCTTACCTCAAAAAGGGCGATGTCGTGCTCTTGCAGCATGAGATCCCGCTGCAGACGGTCGAGGCCACGCTGGATGCCGCGCGCGCGGCAGGCGCGGTCAGCGTCCTCAACACCGCCCCCTTCCGGGCTGAAGCCGCCGGCTTCCTCGGCAAGGCCGACTATGCCGTCGCCAACGAAACTGAATTCGATCTCTATGGCGAGGCACTGGCGCTTTCGGGCCGTGACCGCCCTGCCCGCATGCGCGACTACGCCCAAAAGACCGGCCGCGCCATCGTCGTCACGCTCGGCGGCGATGGCGTGCTCGCCGCCACGCCGCACGATTTCCTCACCGTTCCGGCGCTGAAGATCACGCCGGTCGACACGGTCGGGGCCGGCGACACTTTTTGCGGCTATTTCGGCGCCGGCCTGTCATCCGGCCTGTCGCTTGAGCAAGCGCTCACGCGCGCCGCCGCGGCCGGGTCGCTCGCCTGCCTGAAACCCGGCGCGCAGCCGGCGATCCCGCTGACAAAGGATGTCGACGCGGCTTTGGCGGGCACCCGTTAAGCCATGCGCCCCGTCACGAAACACGCCGTGCCCCCGGCCAGCGACATCTGCCGCCTCTCCGCCATCGAGCTCGCCGACAGGATCAGGCAGCGACAACTATCGGTGCATGAAGTCGTCAGTGCTTTCCTCGACCGCATCGAAGCCGTGAACCCGCTGGTCAACGCCATCGTCTCGCTGCGCGAGCGCGCCGACATCCTGGCCGAGGCTGACAGGGCCGATGCCCATCTGGCCCACGGCGGCGAGGCCGGATCGCTGTTCGGCCTGCCGATCGCCATCAAGGACCTGGCCCTGACCAAGGGCCTCAGAACCACTTTCGGCTCGCCGATCTTCGCCGATTTCATTCCCGACACGGACGACTTCTTCGTCGAGCGCATCCGCAAGGCCGGCGCCATCATCATCGGCAAGACCAACACCCCGGAGTTCGGGCTGGGCTCCAACACCTACAACCCGGTCTTCGGCTCGACGCTCAACGCCTTCGACCCGACGCTCACCGCCGGCGGCTCGAGCGGCGGCGCGGCCGTGGCGCTGGCGCTCGACATGGTGCCGGTCGCTGACGGCAGCGATTTCGGCGGCTCGCTGCGCAACCCGGCCGCCTACAACAATGTCTACGGCTTGCGTCCCTCCCAGGGGCTCGTGCCCGCCGGCCCCGACATCGATGTCTTCCATTCGCAGATGGGCGTCGAAGGGCCGATGGGCCGCAGCGTGCGCGACATCGCGCTGCTGCTCGACGAACAGGCCGGCTATCACCCGCGCGCGCCGCTGTCGCACGCCAAGGAGGGGTCGTTCCTTAACGGCCTGGAGGCCAAGGCAGCCGGCGGCCGCGTCGCCTGGCTGGGCGACCTCGGCGGCCACCTGCCGATGGAGCCTGGCGTGCTCGATCTCTGCGAGGCCGCGCTTGCCCGCTTCGCCGACGCCTCGTTCCACAGTGAAAAGCTGGTTCCCGATGTCGATTTCGAGGCGCTGTGGCAGGCTTTTGTCATCTTGCGCCAGGCAAGCAGCGGCTGCGGACTGAAGGCGCATTATGACGATCCCGCAAAACGCAGGCTTTTGAAGCCCGAGGCTGTCTGGGAAGTGGAGCAGGCGATGCGGCTCACCGCGCCGCAGATCCATGCCGCCAGTGTCCGGCGTACCTCGTGGCACCGCACGCTGCTATCGCTGTTCGAGCGCTTCGACCTCATCGCCTTGCCGACCGCGCAGGCCTTCCCGTTCGACGTGACCACCCACTGGCCGCGCGAGGTCGCGGGGCGGACCATGGACAGCTATCACCGCTGGATGCAGGTCTCCGCCTTTGCAACGCTGGGCGGCTGCCCGGCGCTCGCCGTGCCGGCCGGCTTCGATGAGAGCGGCCGGCCGATGGGCATGCAGCTGATCGGCCGCCCGCGCGGTGACCTTGCCGTGCTCAAGGCCGGCGCAGCCTATGAGGCGACACTGCCATGGTCGGCAGGGGCGGCGTAACGGGTCGCCCCGCGCAGCCAGCTTGCGCCAGCATCAATCCCGTGCATTGATCGCGTTCCGCCCAAGTCGGCGCTGTCCTGCTCGAGGGAAGATCATGTCGCTGGAACTCTACGCCACTTACGTCGTCGCTTGCATCGTCATCATCCTGGTGCCGGGTCCCACGGTCACGCTGATCATCGCCAACAGCATCCGCCACGGCTCGCGCGCGGGCTTGGCCAATGTCGCCGGCACGCAGGCCGGACTCGCCATCATGATCGCCATCGTCGGCATTGGCCTCAACACGCTGATCGCCGGCATGGGTCACTGGTTTGAATGGGTGCGGCTGCTCGGCGCCGCCTACCTGATCTGGATGGGCGTGCAGATGTTCCGCGCGAAAGGCGCCCTGAATCCGGACGGATCGGCGAAAAAGCCGCGCGGCGGCTTCTTCCTGCAGGGTTTTCTGGTCGCGATCAGCAATCCGAAGACCTTGGTGTTCTTCGGCGCCTTCTTCCCGCAGTTCATCGCGCCACAGGGCAACTACACGCTGCAGATCGTGGTCATGGGCCTGACCGCCATGATCTTCGCCGCCATGTCGGACTCGACCTACGCGCTTGCGGCAGGCCGCGCCGGCCGCATCCTCTCGGCCAGCCGCGTCAAGCTGATGTCGCGCATCAGCGGCAGCTTCCTGGTCGGCGGCGGACTGTGGCTGGCGTTCTCGAAGGCGAAGTGAACACCTTTCCTTCTCCCCCTGTGGGAGAAGGTGGATCGGCGCGAAGCGCCGAGACGGATGAGGGGTGTTCCAGCGGAGTGAGACGTTAGCGCTCCCTGGAACACCCCTCATCCGACCGAGCTTCGCTCGGCCACCTTCCCCCACAAGGGGGGAAGGAAGAGGTGCTACAGCCGCCCGAGCCGCTCCACCAGCAGCGCAAAGAAGCCGTCATGGTCGATGTCGCGCATCACCATGGCGTTCTTTTCCCGCTTGGTGACGCCCCACCAGTCGATCACCGTCATGCCCATGGTGAGCTCCGACGCGGTCTCGACGCTGACATTGCAGTGGCGACCCTTGAACAGCTCGGGCTTGATCAGATAGGCGATGACGCATGGGTCGTGCAGCGGCCCGCCGTCGGTGCCGTATTTTTCCTCGTCATAGCGCTCGAAGAACTCCAGCATCTCGGCGGTCGCGGTGCCGACCTTGGTGTCGAGCTTACGGAACGCCTGGATGCGCTTGGACGAGGTCAGCGCCTTGTGGGTGACGTCGAGCGGCATCATCACGATCGGAATGCCCGATTTGAACACCAGATCGGCGGCTTGCGGGTCGACATAGATGTTGAATTCGGCGGCCGGCGTGACATTGCCGCCTTCGAAGAAGCCGCCGCCCATCAGAACGATCTCCTTGATGCGCGGCGCGATCCTGGGCTCGCGTATCAGCGCCAGCGCGATGTTGGTGAGCGGTCCGAGCGGGCAGAGCGTGATCGTGCCGCTTTCCTCGCGCATCAGCGTCTCGACAATGAAATCGACGGCATATTGTTCCTGCAGCGGCATGGTTGGCTCAGGCAATTGCGGGCCGTTCAGGCCGGTCTTGCCATGCACTTCCTCGGCGGTGACCAGCTCGCGCGCCAGCGGGCGGATAGCGCCGGCATAGACCTTGATGTCGGGCCGGCCGGCCAATTCGCAGATCTTGCGGGCGTTGTTCTGGGTCAGCTTCAGCGGCACGTTGCCTGCAACCGCGGTGATACCGACGACCTCCAGCTCGGAACTGCCAAGCGCCAGCAATATGGCGACGGCGTCATCCTGGCCGGGATCCGTGTCGATGATGATCTTTCTGGACTGGGGCATTTCAATTCCTTTTGGGGAGTCTTTTTGGGCGGGGCTTACAGCATGATCCCGAACCGGAGGTCAGCGTTAGCAAAAAGTGGGAACCGGTTTTCGGATAAGATCATGCTCCAACGAAGAGGTGAACCAGGATGGCGGTTCAACGAAACGTCATCCTGATTCAGTGCTTGAACTTGATCGCGCGGCGGACCATATCAAGACCATCGGGAAAAATGCCATCCGGGTTTTTCCAGTTTGTGTCGCTCTTCAGAGGACAGTGTAACAATGAGTCGAATGACGCCCTTCTCCAGCCCGCTTCTTTTGGGCTTCGATGCCATGGAAAAGACGCTTGAGCGTCTGGCGAAGTCCGGCGACAGCTATCCTCCATACAACATCGAGCGCCTCGGCGCCGCCGACGGCAAGGCCGAGAGGCTGCGCATCACATTGGCCGTTGCCGGTTTCGCCGAAAGCGACCTCGATGTCACCACGGAGGAAAACCAGCTGATCGTGCGTGGCCGCCAGAGCGACGACACCGAGCGCGAATTCCTGCACCGCGGCATCGCCGCGCGCCAGTTCCAGCGCTGTTTCGTGCTGGCCGACGGCATGCGGGTGATCGGCGCCGAGCTGAAGAACGGACTGTTGTCGGTCGATCTCGACCGGCCGGAGTCCGAGCGGCTGGTACGGAAAATAAACATATCGGTGAAAGACTGACCTTCGCCGATGGCTCTATGCGAGGCGGCCAATCCTGGCGTCCTCGCGCCAAGGAGGCTTGAAATGACCAGAACTGACGAAACGATCACCATGACCAGCGGCGAATTCGCCCATCTCGGCGAAGGTTCGGTCGCCTATCTCAGGAAAGTATCGAGCGACGACCTGCGCGGCCGCTTCCCGGGCCTTCAGGAAATCGCGCCCGGCCTTGAGTTGTGGGCGCTGTTTGCCGCCAACGGCCAGCCGATCCTGCTTTCCGATGCCCGTGACCGGGCGCTGGCGGGCGCGTTGGAGAACGATCTGACCACTGTCGCGATCCACTAGACCATAATCCCGAAAAGTCGGACCCGGTTTTCGGATAAGATTACGGTCAACTAAAGTAGCGATTGCTGGCAGTCCGAAATGGAAAGGGCCGCTCCCGGCGGCCCCTTTAGGGTTTCATCCCAAAACCAGATTCTATCCCAAAACTTCAGGCTGCGTGCGAGGCCTGCGTGTCCGACAGCAGGGCGTGGATCGCCACCGCGTCGCGCGTGCCCCTAATCTTGGCCACCGTGTCGGCATCGCGCAGCACACGCGCGATGCGCGACAGCGCCTTGAGATGGTCGGCGCCGGCGCCCTCGGGCGCAAGCAGCAGAAAGACGAGGTCGACCGGCTGGTCGTCCAGCGCCTCGAAATCGACCGGCGTTTCCAGCCGGGCGAAGACCCCGGCGATCCGCTTCACGCCGGCGAGCTTGCCGTGCGGAATGGCGATGCCGTTGYCGACGCCGGTCGAGCCCAGCCGTTCGCGCTGCAGGACGGTGTCGAACACCTCCCGTTCCGGAATCCCCGAAATCGCCGCGGCCCTCTCCGACAGCAATTGCAGAAGCTGCTTTTTGGAATTCGCCTTCAACGCCGGCATGATCGCCGAGACGCTGATGAGATCACTGAGATCCATGCTTGAAAAATCCCTTGCTCGCCTGCCGCGCCAGTCGTCGTCCCCCTCGCGCGGCTGGCTTTTTATCCCTGAGCGACTTTGGTCGTCGACGGATCGATCCAGCCGATATTGCCGTCCGGCCGGCGGTAGACGATGTTGAGATGGTCGGTTCCGGCGTTGCGGAACAGGAAGACCGGGCTGTCGCTGTTGTCGAGCTCGATGACAGCCGACGCCACCGACATGGTCCGCAGCGTCATGCTTGATTCGGCGACGATGGCCGGAGCGAAGTCCTCCGGAATGTCTTCCTCGTCGTCGGCAAGGGGGGCCATCACCGTATAGGCGATGTCGGTCGGCTCTTCGCCATTGCCGTTGCCGGTGTTGCGTGACTTCAGCCGGCGCTTGTAGCGGCGCAGCCGCGTTTCCAGGCGGTCGGCGGCCGCCTCGAAGGCGAGCGTCGGGTCCTGGGCGTCGCCGGTCGCCTGCAGCGAAGCGCCGGAATCGAGCCGGACCATGCAGTCGGCGGAGAAACGCGACCCCGATTTGATGACCGTGACATGTCCTGAAAAACCCCGATCGAAATATTTCTCGATCGCCTCGCCGACCCGGTCGCTGATGCGCGTGCGGAACGCATCGCCGATGTCCATGTGTTTTCCCGAAATGCGTAGATTCATCTGAAAACTGACCTTCCTTGCTCAGGCTTCAAACTGTTCCCGAGTTTATACCCGTGGCGCGCGCGCACAAGCTTCGCAGCGGCATGCGCGCCGATTTTAGACCCGAACTTTCCGGTTGATCACAAGTCGCCTTCTTGGCCGTCCGTGGCCGTGTCTGACGGACCCATTCGCGAGCGGGCATTACCGCCCCGCTCCATGCGGGCGGGCTTCTAGACACTTCATTGCAGCTTGTCAATCAAGCTTGGGAATTGCGGAAAATCCGCCTGTCTCGCACCGGCGACGGCTTGTCGAGATTCGGATCGAGCCTAGCGGCCGACATTGGCCAGCGCCCGCTTTTCCCGGCGCCGCTGCACAGACGATGGGATGTTCATGCCTTCGCGATATTTCGCGACGGTTCGCCGCGCGATGTCGACACCGCTTTCCTTGAGCATGTCGACGATGGCGTCGTCGGAAAGCACGTCGGCGGGCTTTTCCTCGTCGATCATCTGCTTGATGCGGTCGCGCACGGCTTCGGACGAATGCGCTTCGCCGCCTTCGGCCGAGGCGATCGATGCGGTGAAGAAATAGCGTAGCTCGAAGACGCCGCGCGGCGTCAGCATGTATTTGTTGGCGGTGACACGGCTGACGGTCGATTCATGCATGCCGATGGCATCGGCCACCGTGCGCAGGTTGAGCGGCTTGAGATGACGCACGCCATGGACGAGGAAGRCATCCTGCTGCCGCACGATTTCCGACGCCACCTTGAGAATGGTCTTGGCCCGCTGATCGAGGCTGCGCGTCAGCCAGTTGGCGTTCTGCAGGCATTCGGCGAGAAAATCCTTTTCCGCCTGATCCTTTGCATGGCTCGAAATGCGGGCGAAGTAGACATTGTCCACCAGCACGCGCGGCAGCGTGTCGGCGTTGAGCTCCACCGCCCAGCTGCCGTCATTGGCCGCGCGCACCTCGACATCGGCGACGATCGCATCGCTGGCGCCGCCCGAAAACGCCAGGCCGGGACGCGGATCGAGCGCGCGGATCTCGGCCAGCATGTCGAGGAGATCCTCTTCGTCGACGCCGCAGATGCGTTTCAGCGTCTGGAAATCCCGCCGCGCCAGAAGCTCGAGATTGGCGACCAGCGCTTTCATCGCCGGATCGAGCCGGTCGCGCACCGCCAGCTGCAGCGACAGGCACTCCGCAAGGTCGCGCGCGAAAAGTCCTGGCGGCTCGAAGGTCTGGCAGACGCCAAGCACGCGCGCCACCGCCGTTTCGTCCGCACCGAGCCGGGCCGCGATCTCGCCGAGGTCGGTGCGCAAATAACCGGCTTCGTCGAGCCCATCGGCGAGCTCGCCCGCGATCAGGCGTTCGCCGGGACTGAGAAAAGCGAGCGCGATCTGCTCGCCGACATGTTCGCGCAGCGTGACGGCGGCCGCGGCCATGTCGCCGACATCGAACCCCTCGGACGATGCTGAGCCGGCGGCGCCGCCGGCGGCCGATTTCCACTGCGCCGTGAGGTCCGGCCCCAGCCTCTCATGGGTGCCGGGGTCGTCGGGAAACAGGTTCTCCAGGGAGGAATCGAGCTTTTGCGAGATCGCTTCCGCGCTCCATTCCGTCTCGCCCTCGAACCAGTCGCCTTCGGAAGCCCGCTCCGGCGCCGCCTCGCTTTTCTGGGCCTGGTCGCCTGTGGCGTCGTCCTGCGGCTCGGCCCGCTCCAGGAGCGGGTTGCGCTCGATCTCCTCGTCGATGAAGCGCTCGAGCTCGACATGGGTGAGCTGCAGCAGGCGGATCGACTGCATCAGCTGCGGCGTCATCACCAGCGACTGGGACTGTCTGAGCTGCAGTTTGGCTGCCAGCGCCATGGTGGGATTCAAACGCCTCGTCTACGCGTCGCACAGTTGTTTTTCGGTCGGGCATAGAAACTGGCCCGGCTTTTGCTTGTCAAGGAAAACGCTAGCAGCCGGGGCTTACCGGAGCGTTATCGAGCGCTAAAATAGCGAAAAGCCGCCACGCGACCGCGCCACAACCCGAAGACCGGCAGTCAGAGCGTGAAGCCCTCGCCGAGATAAAGACGCCGCACATCGGCGTTGGCGACGATCTCGTCGGCGCGGCCATGCGTCAGCACCTGGCCGGCATGAATGATATAGGCGCGGTCGATCAGGCCGAGCGTCTCGCGCACATTGTGGTCGGTGATCAAGACGCCGATGCCGCGGGCCGTGAGATGGCGAACGAGCTGCTGGATGTCGGCGACGGCGATCGGGTCGATACCGGCGAAAGGCTCGTCGAGCAGCATATAGGCCGGCCGCGTCGCCAGCGCCCGCGCGATTTCGAGGCGACGCCGTTCACCGCCCGACAGCGACATCGACGGCGCCTTGCGCAGATGGCTGATGTGGAATTCCTCGAGCAGCTCGTCGAGGTTGCGTTCACGCACCTTGCGATCCTTTTCGACCACTTCCAGCACGGCACGGATGTTCTGCTCGACGTTCAGGCCGCGGAAGATCGACGCTTCCTGCGGCAGATAGCCGATACCGAGGCGGGCACGCCGGTACATCGGCATCGAGGTGACATCGAAGCCGTCGATCTCGATCGAGCCTTCGTCGACCGGCACTAGCCCCGTGACCATGTAGAAACAGGTGGTCTTGCCGGCACCGTTAGGGCCAAGCAGGCCGACGGCTTCGCCGGCGCGCACGCCAAGCGTGACACCGCTCACCACCTTGCGGCCCTTATAGCTCTTGGTCAGACCCTTCGCGATCAGGGTGCCCTTGAACTTTGCCTTATCGGTGCCGACCGTCGCCGGCGCAGCCGGCTTTGCGGCCGCCCGTCCCGGAAGACGGGCCAGCAGCGAGGTTACGCCGGCCATTAGTTGCCTGACGCTCCCTGCTGTTGCGCGCCCTGCTTTTGGGGCGTGAACGACATCATCACACGGYCGCCGCAGCCGTCGACATTGGCGAGTCCGCTCTTCATCTGCACGGTGAGCTTGCAGCCCTTGAGCACATTGTCGCCCTGCGACAACACCACTTCCTTGCCCTTGAGCACCAGCACCTGCGTCTTCATGTCGAATGTGCCGCTGTCGCCCGTGGCGATCTGGTCGTTCGACTTGACGTAGACTTTGTTCTCCACCTCGAGGTGGTCGATATTGGCGGCGCCGGTCATAGCCGACGCGCCGGCCGCGGCGCTTTTGCCGGCATTGGCATCCTTGACATAGTAGACCGTCATCTTGCCGGCCTTCAGCAGGGTCGGCCCTTGATTGACGGTGACGTTGCCGCTGAATATGGCCATGCTTTCGGCCTGGCGGACCTCGAGCTTGTCGCTTTCGATCTGGATCGGCTGGTCACCCGACAGCTTGAGCCCCGGGATCTGGCTGGTCGCGCTCGATTGCGCGAAGGAATGCGCCGTCGCCAAAAACAGCAATGCGGAAGCAGCGCCCGAAAGCCATGCGGATTTACTGCGACGCATTCTGTTCTCCACCGTTTACCCCCGCTGCCTTCAGCRCGGCTGGATCTATGTTGACGCGAACCCGGTTCTCGAAGACTACGAGCCTGCCGTTGTCCTCGACCGCCATCGAATCCGCCGTGATGCGCGACCCGCCGCGGCTGACATCAACCGGATTGTTCGTCTTCATAGAGCCTTTGCCCATGTCTAGGAAGATCGATTTGAACTTCGCCGCCAGGCCGTCCGTCGTCGTCACGCTGACGTCGCTGGTCAGGTCCATCGTGTTGGCGTCGCGATTGTAGATACCGTGCGCGGCATCGACCGATACGATATTGTCGGTGGCGACGGGCAGTTTGGCGTTGATGCCTTCGAGGTCGATGACGGCCTGCTGGCCGACATCCTGCGTCGCCCTGGTCGCCGTCAGCGAATATGGCAGCTTCTGCTTGGTGAAGCCGTTGAGCTTCGGATTGGCCATCACCAGCTTGCCGTCGGAAAACGCCGTGCCGTCGGCCTGCACCGAGACCGACAGGGGCGCTTTGAGGTAGGAATAGACTGGAAAGGCGACGGCGATGGCGACCGCGAGCAGCGGCACCGCGAATTTCAGCACGCGCACGCGGCGCGAGTGCCGCTGCGCGCGGTTGAAGGCATCTCCGCGCGTGCCGCCCTCGGCCGCCGGAGCCGATGCCTCGCCAGCATCGCTCGTTTCGTCAGATCGCGCCAACATGACTTTCTAATGGACCTTTGCCCGCCCAAACACCGCCTATAGGTGGTATGCCGACACCTACAAGCAAGCACAAGCGGATCAAAACTGCAAAAATGTGACAACTGCCACCCGCAAAATCGACAGGAATCCGGCGAGACGGCTTGTACTTCATAGCAGATAGGGACTTGGTTGCGTTAATTTTTCGTGAGGTCGGCGTCAACGCTTCACGGCGCGGCATTTTCAGGAAACGGTAGCCGTGTGCCGAGGCTTGCTTTAAAAGCGTGCTTTCCCACCGATCCATGAGGCTGACGATGGCAATGAGAGCCGACGACCTGATCGACCGCCGCCGCTTGCGCCGCAAGCTGACTTTCTGGCGCGTGGTCGCGTTTCTGGTTCTGGCGGCCGCGGTGATCGCGTTCTCGACCTGGGTCTATGACGACAATTTTACCGGCCAGGCGGTTCCGCACATCGCCAAGGTCAAGATCGAAGGCACCATCACCGAGGATGAGGAACTGCTCAAARGGCTGGAGGCGATCCGCAAGTCGCCAGAAGTGAAGGGCGTCATCCTGTCGATCGATTCGCCCGGAGGCACCACGGTCGGTGGCGAGTCGACATTCGAAGCCGTGCGCAAGCTTGCCGGCGACAAGCCCGTGGTGGCCGAGGTCGGCACGCTGGCGGCATCGGCCGGCTATATGATCGCCAGTGCGGCCGACCATATCGTCGCCCGCCAGACCTCGATCGTCGGCTCGATCGGCGTGCTGATCCAATATCCTGACGTCAGCGGTCTCATGGACAAGCTCGGCATCAAGCTGGAGGAAGTGAAATCGTCGCCGCTCAAGGCTTCGCCCTCGCCCTTCAAGCCGACCAATGACGATGAGCGCGCCATGGTGCGCAAGCTGATCCTCGACAGTTACGACTGGTTCGTCGGCATCGTCGCGGACCGCCGCAAGATGACGCACGAGCAGGCGCTGGCGCTGGCCGACGGTTCGATCTTCACCGGCCGCCAGGCGTTGGCCAACCATCTGGTCGACGCCGTCGGCGGCGAGCAAGAGGCGATCGACTGGCTGGCGACGAAGGGCGTGGACGCCAAGCTCAAGGTCGTCGAGTGGAAGGACAAGGACAGGCGTGGCGGTTTCCTGTTTTCCCAGTCGATGGCAAAACTGGCGGCCAAGGCGCTCGGCCTGCCGGATGCCGGCGGCGATGTCATTCACGAGCTCGGCGCCGACCGCTTGTTTCTTGACGGTCTCGTTTCGGTCTGGCACCCTTGACATCTCGCTTGGACGAGCCAAAAAAGCAATAAAATCATCCTGATAATCGACTGCAGTGGTTTTACGGGGAACGTTATATGATCAAATCCGAGCTTGTGCAGATTATTGCCGCGCGCAACCCGCACCTTTTCCTGCGCGATGTCGAAAACATCGTCGGTGCGATCTTTGACGAGATCACCGATGCGCTTGCCGAGGGCAACCGGGTCGAGTTGCGCGGTTTCGGCGCCTTTTCGGTGAAGAACCGTCCCGCCCGCACCGGCCGCAATCCGCGCACCGGCGAATCCGTCGAGGTCGAGGAAAAGTGGGTGCCGTTCTTCAAGACCGGCAAGGAGTTGCGCGAAAGGCTGAACAGCGGCAAATAGGCCGCGCGCCGGCGGGTTGAAACGGCATCTTGGCGCTTAAAGCATGTCTCCCGAAAGTGGAGGCCGGTTTCGGGACAAGGACATGCGCGCTTAGGAAGCTTCTCTCTGTGGAGATCTGATGTTCAATCGCTTCGTCCTCGTCGTGGTCTTCGTGCCGCTGGCCATCATCCTGATCGCGCTTGCCGTCGCCAATCGCGGCCCCGTCGCCTTCACGCTCGATCCATTTCATCCCGGCAATCCCGCGCTGACGCTGAACCTGCCGCTTTTCATCTTCCTGTTCCTTGCCCTGGCCGTCGGCATGGTCGTCGGCAGCATGGCGACGTGGGTGAAGCAGGGGCGCTACCGCAAGCTCGCGCGCCAGCGCGGTCTGGAAGCTGAAAACCTTCGCCAGGCGGTGAGCCGCCCACCGGCGGCGCCCAATGGACCAGCGCTGCCCAAGCCGAACTAGCTAACGCCTCACGGAGCCTCCGATGCTGACCGTTTCGGCCGCCGAGGTCGACCGCGCGCTGACCTTTCCCGGCCTTGTCGAGACATTGCGCACCGCCTTCCGCGAAGGCGCGATGCAGCCGGTTCGCCATCATCATGGCGTCGAGCGCCCGGACGGCGCCGCCTCGACCCTGCTTTTGATGCCGGCCTGGACCGACTTCAATGCCGCTGGTACCTCGGCGGGAGGCCATATCGGCGTCAAGATCGTCACCGTATCGCCGGACAACAACGCCATCGGCAAGCCGGCGGTGATGGGCCTCTATCTTTTGCTCGACGGCGTCACCGGCGAGCCGCAGGCGCTGATCGACGGCCAGCGCCTGACGCAGTGGCGCACGGCTTGCGCCTCGGCGCTTGCCGCCTCCTATCTCGCCCGCAAGGACGCCTCGCGGCTTCTGGTGATCGGCGCCGGCGCGCTGTCGCCGTTCCTTGCCAAGGCACATTCGGCGGTCAGGCCGATCGCATCCATCCGCATCTGGAACCGCACGCCGGCCAATGCCGAAAAAGTGGCGGCCACCTTGCGAGCCGAAGGCCTTCCTGCAAGTGCCGCCGGCGATCTCGACGCGGAGCTTGCCGAGGCCGACATCGTCGCCTCCGCGACCATCTCGAACACGCCGCTGGTCAAGGGCGCGCTGCTGAAGCCCGGCGCCCATGTCGATCTCGTCGGCGGTTTCACGCCGACGATGCGCGAAAGCGATGACGACGCGATCAAGCGCGCCCGCGTCTATGTCGACACCCGCGCCGGCGCCACCAAGGAAGCCGGCGACATCGTCCAGCCGCTGGCCTCAGGCGTGCTGAAACCGGAAGCGATCGTCGCCGACCTGCACGAGCTTGCCCGCGGCGAGAAGCAGGGCCGGCAAAGCGACGGCGAGATCACGCTGTTCAAGTCGGTTGGCGCAGCGCTTGAGGATCTCGCCGCAGGCATCGCCATCTACAAGGCGCTGCGCGCAGGCAGTAGGGATTAGGCAGGAGGAAGACTCACACCTACTGCCTACTGCCTACTGCCTACTGCCTACTGCCTACTGCCCATTCGGCCAGTAGACGCGCAGGCGATGATTGTCCGGATCGAGCGCCACGAAGGTTCGTCCGAAATCGAGATCGGTTGGCGCCTGCAGTACCTTAAGGCCTCTGCCGATCCAATCCGCGTGAGTGGCGTCGACCGTCGCTGCGTTCTCAACCGCGATCACGAGCTCGCCGCCACCGCCTGCTGCCGCCGCAGCCGGTTCCACTGTGTGGCGCGACCAGAGGCCGAGCTTGAAGCCTTTGTCGAGCACGAACATCACGAAGGTCGGCGAGGATTCGACCGGCTCGCGTCCGAGCAAGGAGGCATAGAACGCACCGCTCTTTTCCGGACTGTCGACATAGAGGATGACGAAATTCGGCGTGGTCATATCTGATCTCCAAACTATCTGAACCTTGGAAACCATACGCAGAGCTACTGTCAGATTCTGGCAGCAGCGATCAGCCGGAAGCGTCTTTCGCGCCGTTCCGGCCGGGCGCGTCAAGGCCCGCCCGCCACTCTTTCAGCATCGCCTGGCGGCGGCGCGGATAGCGGATGTCGGTCGCTGTCAGATCGGATATCCGGTCGGCGCGGAAATGCCGGAAATCCCGGCGCGTCTCGCACCACGCCACCATCACCCGCACCTTGTCGAAGAAGGCGAGCGCGAACGGCCAGACCAGGCGCTTCGATGCTGCTCCACCGGCGTCACGATAAAGGAAGCCGAGCTTGCGCTCGTCGCGGATCGCCTGCCGCACGATGGCCAGGTCGATCGCTTCGGCATTTTCCGAGCGCGGTCCGACAAGCAGCGTTGTCGCGTCGAGATCCTCGCGCAAATCATCCGGCAGCACCGCCGCGATCTTGGCCAGCGCATCGGCCGCGGCGACCRCCAATCTCTTGTCCGGCTGCTTCGCCACCCAGCGCGAGCCGAGTACGATCGCCTCGATCTCCTCGTCGCTGAACATCAAAGGCGGCAGCATGAAGCCGGGCCTCAGCACATAGCCAAGCCCCGCCTCGCCCTCGATCGGCGCGCCCTGCCCCTGCAGCGTCGCGATGTCGCGGTAGAGCGTGCGGATCGACACACCCATCTCGTCCGCGAGCATGCGGCCGCTCACCGGCCGGCGATGGCGGCGCAGGATCTGGATCAGGTCGAGCAGGCGTTCCGAACGGGACATGAATGGCTAACCGGCGTGCCGGACAATAAGGCTGGCCCGCGCATCGCGGCAAGCAGCCAATGCCACGGAACGCCTGCGTCCCGTTCCCGTTGTCTCCGCAATGGAGATGCGCRGTTTCCTGTTCTTCTGGTCGGTGCTGACCGTTTTCGTCGCGGCGCTCAGCCTTGGGCCGTCCTTTGCCCATGTGCTGGAATCGCTGCCCAGGCTGACGAAATGGTCGCCGGCGCTGTGGCGAGAGGCGACGGTCTTCAACGGCCAGTTCCTGCTTTTTGCCGTGATCGGAGCCCCGCTCGATATCGCTGCGATCCTCTGTCCGGCGTTGCTTGCCTGGATGCTGCGTGGCCAGGCTGCGGCCTTCCGCTTTGTGCTCGCGGCCACATTGCTCTATGCGGCCGCGCTGGCGCTCTGGTTCGGCCTCGTCAAACCGGCCAACGATATCCTCGCGACCTGGACGCCGGGACCGATCCCGGAAAACTTCGAAGCCATCCGGCTACGTTGGGAAACCGGCCACATGGCGGTGACTGTGGCCAAGGCGCTTGGCTTCATTTCGCTCTGCTTCGGCCTGCTCGGCGTTCGGCATGGCTGACGACCCACCATTGAATGAGCCGGGCTTTGTTGCGCCGGTGGGCTTAGCTGTGGCAGAAGCGGGCCGAACCGCCGGAGATGATCCTTCTTGAAATCTTTTCGCGACAAACGCCGCGATGGCCGCCCGCATCCCGCAAGGGCGGAACAGCCTCGCCCGCGTGATGCGTTCCCGGCCGGGCGGCATCAGGCCGCGCCCGCCGAGCGCCGCGAAACGAAACCGGCGGACCGGCAGGACGCCAAACCGGCGCCACGCGTGCCGGCGCGCCCCGAGGGCGTGCTGCCCGCCGAGCGCCTGCCATTGATCCTCGAAGTCGCGCCCAACGCCGATTACGCGCTGCTGGACAGCGGCGCCGGCGAAAAACTCGAGCAATATGGCCCCTACCGCATCGTGCGCCCCGAGGGCCAGGCAATCTGGCAGCGGGCCCTTCCAGCGAAGGAATGGGAGCGCGCCGACGCCATCTTCACCGGCGACACCGACGAGGAAGGCATCGGCCGCTGGCGCTTTCCCAAGGCGCCGCTCGGTGAGACCTGGCCGATGAAGCATGACGGCATCGATTATCTCGGCCGCTTCACCTCCTTCCGCCATGTCGGTGTTTTTCCGGAGCAGGCCTCGCATTGGGACCATATGGCCGGGCTGATCGCGGCGGCGAAGCGCCCGGTCAAGGTGCTGAACCTCTTCGGCTACACGGGCCTCGCCTCGCTGGTGGCAGCCCGCGCCGGCGCCGAGGTCACCCATGTCGATGCCTCGAAGAAGGCGATCGGCTGGGCGCGCGAGAACCAGGAGATGGCCGGCCTTTCCGGCAAGCCGATCCGCTGGATCGTCGAGGACGCGGTGAAGTTCGCCGAGCGCGAGGACCGCCGCGGCAGCCGCTACGACATCGTGCTGTTCGACCCGCCGGCCTATGGCCGAGGCCCGAAGGGCGAGGTCTGGCAATTGTTCGAGGACCTGCCGGGCCTCACCGACCTTTGCCGCTCGATCCTGACGCCGAAACCGCTGGCCGTCGTTCTCACCGCCTATTCGATCCGCGCCTCCTTCTTCGCCATCCATGCGCTGATGCGCGACACTTTTGCCGGCATGGGCGGCACGGTCGAATCCGGCGAACTGATCATTCGCGAGAAGTCGGCCGGCCGCGCTTTGTCGACCTCGCTGTTCTCGCGCTGGGTGGCTTGAATGAACCCACATGACGGCGCCCGCCCGGTTGGGCAGGTCAAGGAAGTCACCAGCCTTGCCAATCCCCTGGTCAAGGACATCAAGGCGCTGGCGCTGAAGAAATTCCGCGACCAGCAGAACGCCTTCATGGCCGAGGGCCTGAAGCTCATCATCGACGCGCTCGACCTCGGCTGGTCGATCAGGACCCTGGTCTTCGCCAAGGCCGGACGCGGCAACGCGGCGATAGAAAAGGCCGCCGCGCGCACCGTCGCCGCCGGCGGCACGGTGCTCGAAGTTTCGGAAAAGGTGCTGGCCGCCATCACCCGGCGCGAAAACCCGCAAATGGTGGTCGGCGTCTTCGCGCAGCAGACCGTGCCGCTGAAGGACATCCGCGCCAGGGACGGCGATGTCTGGGTGGCGCTCGACCGGGTGCGCGACCCCGGCAATCTCGGCACCGTGATCCGCACCGTCGACGCGGTCGGCGCCAGGGGCGTCATCCTGGTCGGCGACACCACCGATCCGTTCTCGCTGGAGACGGTGCGCGCCACCATGGGTTCGATCTTCGCCGTGCCGGTCGCGAGAGCCACCGAGCAGGCTTTCCTCGCCTGGCGGCGCGATTTTTCGGGTCTTGTCGTCGGCACGCACCTCAAGGGCGCGGTCGACTATCGCTCCGTCGATTTCACCAGGGGGCCGGTTCTGCTGCTGATGGGCAACGAGCAGCAGGGACTGCCCGACAGCCTCGCCGAAAGCTGCGACCGCCTGCTCAGGATCCCCCAGGCCGGCCGGGCCGATTCGCTCAACCTGGCGGTCGCCACCGGCGTGATGTTGTTCGAGATAAGGCGCGGCGCGTTGAAGCTCGAGCCCGCCAACGACAGCCGATGAGGACTCCCAAGTGAAATCCTGGTCCCCTTACGTCGTGCTGGTCGTCATCGTCATTGCGCTCGACCAGTGGATCAAGCAACTGGTCGAGAACGGGCTCGCTTTCCAGGAGAAGGTCGATCTCCTGCCCTTCCTGGCCCTATTCCGCACCTACAACACCGGCATCGCCTTCTCGATGTTCGAGTCGTTCGGCGATACCGGCCTGGTGGTCATCGCCGTGCTGGTCGTGGCCTTCGTGCTCTATCTCGCCACGCGCACGCCGGCCGGCCATGTCGTCGCCCGCATCGGCTTTGCGCTCATCATCGGCGGCGCGCTCGGCAACCTCATCGACCGCGCCGTCTACGGCCACGTCATCGACTACATCCTGTTCCACACGCCCGTCTGGTCTTTCGCGGTGTTCAACCTCGCCGACGCCTTCATCTCGGTCGGCGCGGCGCTTGTCGTCTTCGACGAACTGATCGGCTGGGGCCGCGAGGCCAAGCCCCAGGATCCAGGCAATTGACCTGACGCGGTTGAAGCCGCAGACTTCCGAGCAATTCCAGGAAAAGTGTGCAGCGGTTTTCCGTCCGGAATTGCTTAAAGCGTAAAGCTCAGAACCGAGGAGAAAAACGTGACCGACACCTTCAAAGCGATCCTCGTTTCGCGCGATGCTGACAAGAAGCAGTCCGTCGATGTCGTCGAYCTCACCGAGGCCGATTTGATGGAAGGCGACGTGACCGTCGCCGTCGAGGCGACGACGGTGAACTATAAGGACGGGCTCGCCATCACCGGCAAGGCGCCGGTCGTGCGCCGCTGGCCGCTGGTTCCTGGCATCGATTTCGCTGGCACCGTGATCTCCTCCTCGCATGCCGACTGGCGCAAGGGCGATAAGGTGATCCTTAACGGCTGGGGCGTCGGCGAGACGCATTACGGCGCCTACGCTGGCCGCGCCCGCGTCAACGGCGATTGGCTGGTGCCGCTGCCCGACGGCATGAGCCCGCATGACGCGATGGCCGTCGGCACGGCGGGCTACACGGCCATGCTTTCCGTCATGGCGCTGGAGCGTCACGGCATCGTGCCCGACCGCGGTCCGGTGGTGGTGACGGGTGCTGCCGGCGGCGTCGGCTCGGTCGCCATCTCGATCCTGTCCAGCCTCGGCTACCATGTCATCGCCTCGACCGGCCGCAACGCCGAGAGCCCCTATCTGATCGATCTCGGCGCCGCCGAGGTGATCTCGCGCGAGGAGCTCAGCCAGCCGGCGAAGCCGCTCGCCAAGGAGCGCTGGGCCGGCGGCGTCGACTCGGTCGGCAGCCATACCTTGGCCAACGTCCTGTCGATGACCTCCTATGGCGGCGCGATCGCTGCCTGCGGCCTGGCCGGCGGCATGGATCTGCCGGGAAGCGTCGCGCCCTTCATCCTGCGTGGCGTCTCGCTGCTGGGCATCGATTCGGTGATGGCGCCGAAGGCCGTCCGCCTGGAGGCATGGCGCCGCATCGGCACCGATCTCGACTTGAAGAAGCTTTCGACATTATCGCGCACGATCGGTTTCGACGGCATTGTCGCCGCCGCGCGCGACATCGTCGAAGGCAAGATCCGGGGCCGCGTCGTCGTAGATATGTAGCCGGAAGTCGCGGCTCCGCCCGCGCCCGCAAGGCGGTAGGAATCCACGCAATCGCTAAAATTCGAACGATCCCTCCCAATCTTCCATAATCTCTGTCTGGCATGGTCCGTGCATGGTCGCGGACTCCGACATCAGACAGGACAGCAAAGCCACGAGCGCTGACAGGCTCATCGCCGATGCGCCGAAGCGGCAGGTGCTTGCCGCGCCGCCGTTGGCTCCCGAATTGCCCGCGGCCAGCCACGAAGGCCTGCCGTTCCTGACGATCGTCGCCATCGCCGTCATGGCAGGGCTCGCGCATCTCACCGGAGCGCCGCTCATCGTCACCGCCGGCCTTGTTGCTGCGGCCCTTGCCGGCCTCGCCATGCATCTGCGCAGCCGTCGCGACGAGCGTCGCACCGCGGCACTTCTCGACGAAACCGCCGCCCGCAGTCGCGCCGAGATCGAGACCCTCGCCGACCGCATGTGGGAGATGCAGGAGAGCGAGGAACGCTTCCGCGGCCTGATCGACGCGCTTGGCGACCTCGTCGTCCATCGCGACCGCGACGGCCATATCGTCTATGCCAACAGCGTCTTTGCCTCGCTTGTCGACGTCGACGCGCGCGATCTTGCCGGCAGGACCTTGTCCGAGCTCGGCATCGATGTCGGCGTCGTCCCTGACGCCGCCTTCTCCGATCATGAATGCCTGAGCTCCACCGACGTCGCGATCCGCACCCCGAACGGGCCGCGCTGGTTCTCCTGGATCGAATTGTCGGTGCGCGACAAGGACACCGGCGCGGTCTCGCACCGGGCCATCGCCCGCGACATCACCGCCCGCAAGCGCGCCGAATCCTCGCTGATCACCGCGCGCGAGCGGGCTGAATATGCGAGCCAGGCCAAGTCGCGCTTCCTCGCCACCGTCAGCCATGAGATCCGCACGCCGATGAACGGCATCATGGGCATGGCGAAGCTGCTTGCCGATACCGACCTTTCGCCCGAGCAGCGCACCTATGTGGGCGCCGTCTCCACCTCGGCCAGCGCGCTGCTCGCGCTCATCGAGGACCTGCTCGACTATTCCAAGATCGAGGCGGGCCGCTTCGAGCCCGAGCCGCAGCCGACCTCGCTGCGTGAAATCGCCGACAACATCATCGAGCTTCTGGCCGCGAAAGCCTTCGCCAAGAACATCGGCCTTGGCTGCCATGTCGAGCCCGACGTGCCGCAGATGATCACCGCCGACCCCGGTCGCGTGCGCCAGGTGCTGCTGAACCTCATCGGCAACGCGGTGAAGTTCACCGACACGGGCGGCGTGCTGCTCACCGTGGCGCGCGCGCGCACCGAAACCACCGACCGCATCTGCTTCACCGTCGCCGACACCGGCCCGGGCCTGCGCGAAGAGGACATGGAGCGCATCTTCGAGGAGTTCGAGCAGTCCGACGGCACCTCGACCAGGGTGCATGGCGGCGCGGGTCTCGGTCTTGCCATCTCGAAGCGGCTGGCTACCGCGATGGGCGGCACGATCTCGGTCTCGAGCCGGCTCGGCGAAGGGTCCGAATTCGTCCTCGAGCTACCGGCGGTCGCTGCAACCGAGCCGCCGCCGCATCGCCACAACATCCTCGCCGACCGGCGAGCGGTGATCGTGTCGAAAAACCCCACCGAGGCCGATGCCATCGCCCGCACGATCAGGGCCCATGGCGGCATCGTCGAGATCGCGGCGACACCAAGCCAGGCCGCTCCCTTCGCTGCCGGCTGCAACGTGCTCCTGATCGACGCCGCGCTCGAAAACAGCGACGGCAGGCTGCTCAAGCGGCTGCGCGACTCGGGTTTTACCGACTGCGAGGCCATCACCCTGATCGCGCCGACCGACCGCGGCATGCTCGGCGAATTCCGCGCCAGCGGCTACGCCACTTTCCTCGCGAGGCCCGTGCGCGGCGAGACCCTGCTGCGGGTGCTGTTGACCAGCCATGGCTCCGCGCTCGTCCAGCCGCGGCCGGAGCCCCGCCAGGCTTCCTCGCGCAAGCGCGACCAGGGCCTGTCGGTGCTGATCGCGGAAGACAATGACATCAACGCCATGCTCGCCCGCGCCACGCTGCTCAAGGCCGGGCATCGCGTCAAGATCGTCGGCAACGGCAAGGCCGCGGTCGATGCCGTCACCGATGCAGGCCTCAAGTTCCGCTTCGACGTGGTGCTCATGGACCTGCATATGCCTGTCATGGACGGGCTCGATGCGATCGCCGCCATCCGTCGCCATGAAGAGTCGCTCGCCATGCCGCCGATCCCGATCATGGTGCTTTCGGCCGACAGCCAGGAAAAGACCCGGCATGCCGTGCTCGCCCATGGCGCCAGCGGTTTCGTGACCAAGCCGCTCGACCCGGACGCGCTCGTCCAGGCGGTCGAGGGCCAGGTTGCGGCCTGAGGAAATTTTTGACCGTTGAACACCTTGGCTTGACTGGCTTTCGCGGCCACAAGATAGCCGGTTGAGAGTATTGCCCAGCCGACAAAGTATTGCCCGCCACGTCGTATCACGGTACTGTCACAATCCTGTTGCACCTACACCGTATCCCCGTGCCAAGAGGGATGGCTCGAAGGAGAATCACTCGTGCATACAGTCGTGCCTGAATGTGACACTCGGCCGAACGCCGGCGGCGCCCTGCTCGCTGCCCGTACCGCCGACGCCGTCGCAAGCGGTGCTCCGCTGGGCCGCATCGGCAATCTCGAAGTGCGGCTCGCCCGCAACGAGGCCGAAATCGCCGCCGCCCAGGAAGTCCGCTATCGGGTATTCTACGACGAGCTCGGCGCGAGGAAGGACCTGTTCCAGGCGCAGAACCGGCGCGACGCCGACCGTTTCGACCCGCTCTGCGATCACCTTCTTGTGTTCGATACCTCCCTTCCCGGTCCTGAGCATCGCCGGATCGTCGGCACYTACCGCTTGCTGCGGCAGGAGATCGCCACAGCCGCCGGCGGCTTCTATTCCGAGGGCGAGTTTGAGCTCACCAAGCTGATCGCGCGGCATCCCGGCCAGCGCTTCCTCGAGCTCGGCCGCTCCTGCGTTCTGCCGGAATACCGCTCCAAGCGCACCATCGAGGCGCTCTGGCAGGGCATCTGGGCCTATATCAACCATTACGGCATCGGCGTGATGACCGGCTGCGCCTCTTTCCATGGCATCGTGCCGGCGGCGCATGCCGAGGCGCTGACCTATCTCGCCCATCATTGCCGCACCAACTCCGCCTGGGATGTTCGCGCGGTTCCGGGACGCTACTGCTCGATGGACCTGATGCCGATCGAGGCGGTGAACACCAAGGCGGCAATCGCCGCCATGCCCCCGCTGGTCAAGGGCTACCTGCGCGTCGGCGCCCGCATCGGCGACGGCTGCGTCATCGACCACGAATTCTCGACCGTCGACGTCTTCGTCGTCATGCCGGTCAAGGAGATCGGCGCCCGCTACGTCAACTACTATGGCGGTGAAGGGCAGCGCTTCGCGGCTTGAGGCAGTAGGCAGTAGGCAGTAGGAGAACTGCTACGATTCGTGCTCTTACGACTGTTGCCTAGTCCCTAACTCCTATTCCCTCTCTTCACGGAATATCTTCCGGCCTTCGCCCCGGCCGACTCTTGTAGGCCGGAAACGACCAGCCGAACTTGAGGGCCCCGCCGCGCACCGCGAACGCGCCCGCAAAGCCGAGCAGGCTCGACGCCAGCGCCGGCAGGCCGGCAAGATCGCCAATGGTGAAGATCGTCGCGCCGGCAAGGGCCGCGGTGACATAGATTTCGGGCCTGAGCAGCACCGAGGGCTCGCCGGCAAGCAGGTCGCGCAAGATGCCGCCGAACGTTGCCGTCAGCACGCCCATGATGACCGACACGACGGGCGAGCCGGTGATCGCCAGCCCCTTGGCCGCGCCCATCACCGAAAACGCGGCAAGGCCGATGGCGTCGAGCCAGAGCAACAGCTTGTAGCGGGATTCGAAGCGGTGGGCGCTGAAGAACACCAGCACCGCGACGACGGCGCAGATCAGCACATAGCCGCTGTTGGCGACCCAGAACACCGGCAGGTTGAGGATGACGTCGCGCAACGTCCCGCCGCCGATGCCGGTGACGCTGGCCAGGAACAGGAAGCCGATGATGTCGAGCTGCTTCCGCGATGCCGCAAGCGCGCCCGTCGCCGCGAAGACGGCGACGCCGGCATAGTCGAGCAGCGCGATGGGGTTTAAGGGCATAGGCAGTAGGGAGTAGGCAGTAGGGAACAAGGGCGTATAAATAACACGAAGCCGCGCGATTGATACGGCCCCCTACTGCCTACTGCCTATTCCCTAATCACGCATCCTTCTCGGCCTGCTCGTTCACTGGACCCGGCTCGACCTTCGCCTCGGCGGCCGTCTTCGGTCCGCCCTTGGCGACGCCGACCATCGCCGGCCGCAGCACGCGCTCGCCGATCGAATAGCCCGGCTGAACCACCTGCACGACGGTGCCGGCCGGAACCTCCGGATTGGGCACCTCGAACATCGCCTGATGGAAGTTCGGATCGAACTTCTCGCCTTCCGGCGCGAGCTTCTTCACGCCGTGGCGCTCCAGCGCCGAAAGCATGGCGCGTTCGGTGAGGTCGACACCTTCGATCAGCGCCTTGAACCCGGCGTCGCCGCTGGCCTTCGCCTCGGCTGGGATCGCGTCCAGCGCGCGGCGCAGATTGTCGGATACCGACAGCATGTCGCGCGCGAAATTGGCGACGGCGTAGGCGCGGGCGTCCTGCACATCGCGCGCTGTGCGCCGCCGCAAATTCTCCATCTCGGCCGCCGCGCGCAACGCACGGTCCTTCAGTTCCTCGTTTTCCTTCAGCAGCCGCACCAGCGCTTCGTAGTCGCCGTCGACACCACCTTCCGCACGCTCGCCGGAAGCCTGGGTGGCTTCCATATCTTCGGGCGTGCGTTCGTCTTTTGCCTGGTCGCTCATCGCGTTTCCCGTCATTCGGATTGGTTTGGATTTGCGCCCGATATCGAGGTTTGGCGGTCAAAAATCAAGGGGTAAGCGCGGACCGAGAATGTCCGGCCGTCGTTCCAAGTTAATTCAAATTTTACCCTATCACGCGGCTTTGCTTGCCCTCGAATGCCGTTGCGGGAACCATAAACGGGCTGGAGGAGTTTCGAAGCCGACACAGGATTTTGGGACATGAGCGGCAATCACGGCAACAGGCGCGCCGAGCTGGCCAACGATATCCGGCGGCAGGCCGGCAGCGAGGTAACGAAGCGCTTTCTGCGCACCTTGCCGGCATTTCGCCTGGAAAAGGAGATGCCCCAGCGGCTAAGTGATCTGCTTGACCGCCTCGACGATGCAGAGGCGGAGAATGCGGACGGCGGGCGGCGCTCAATTGCCGCGCGCCGCCACTAAGAGCAATTCCAGGAAAAGTGTGTAGGGTTTTCCGTCCGGAATTATGCAAAAGACAAGTTCAGGCCGCCTTCCGGTCATCGCGCATCAGCGCTTCGCCATGACGGATTTCCGTGCCGAGCACCTTCAGGCATTCCCGCATGAAGGCCGCGAGGCCCGGCCAGCCCTTGGCTGAAACCAGATTGCCGTCGACATGCGCCCCGGTCGGGGCGACATCGATATAGGTACCGCCGGCAAGCGTCACTTCCGGCTCGCAATACTGCAGCGCCGCGACCTCCTTGCCGCGCACCACGCCATCGACCGCGATCAGGATCTGCACGCCGTGGCAGATCGTGAAGATCGGCTTCCCGGTCTCATGGAAATGCCTGACCAGCGCCTGCACGCGCTTGTCGATGCGGATATATTCCGGCCCGCGCCCGCCCGCCGCATAGACCGCATCGTAATCGGCCGGATTCACCTCGGCGAAGGTCTTGTTGAGGATGTAGTCGTGGCCCAGCTTTTCGGTATAGGTCTGGTGGCCCTCGAAGTCGTGCAATGAGGTCTTCAGCACGTCGCCCGCCTTCTTGTCCGGGCATACGACATGGACGGTGTGGCCCACCGCGTGCATGGCCTGTTCGAACACGAAAATCTCATACTCCTCGCTGAACTCGCCAACGAGCATCAGTATTTTCTTACCGGCCATGCTCTTCCTCCTTTGGCTGGCTGTTATTTCGCGGTCCGAAATAATGACCCCTACCCTAAGCGCAGGCCAGCCGAAGGGAAAGCCTGAATCGCCAATGTGGTCCGACCAGAACGATACGGGGTTCGTTCCAGACCTATTTTGGGCCGATCCGGCCGCCGCCCTGTGCGGCGCTGGTCAGACCAGCACCGTACCCTCGCCGCTCGAAAAACAGAGTCAGCCGGGACGTTTGCGCCGCCAGGAATATTTCGGCCCCCTGGGTTCCRCCTCCACCGCCGGCTGATAGTACACCGGCAAGCCGCCGGTCTTGCCTTCCTCCAGGCGCTTCAACAGCACCGGGTTGGAGACCTCGAACTCGTCGAAGCCAAGTCGCAGCATATGCGGAAGCTGGTCGACCAGCACCTGACCGGTGGCGCGCACGGCGCCCTTGAAATGGTACCGGGCCCGCAGCAATTCGCCCTTGGAGAAGGAGCGGCCGTCATTGAAGGCCGGAAAGGCGAGCGCCACCAGGGACAACTGGTCGAGCAGGCCGGTTATCTTGTCGAGCTCGTCGCCGGGCTGCAGCAACACCCCGAGGCGCTCCTTGGCTGACTTGCGAACGTCCTCATCCAGCCCAAGAAAAACCTGTAGCGGCAGGACGAAACGGCCATTACCGGCAAGCGCTTCGGCGCTTTCGGCGTGCGTCCACTCGTCTTCGCGAAAACCGTCCGGGGTCCAAAGGCGGGTCCCCGCTGTCGTCGATCCAGTCATCAAATCCTAAAGTCCTAAAGATTCCAAGGATATGCCGAGATTCAGGTGAGGCCGAGCCGAAAATGGTGACTTCCGAGAACCGGAGCGGAGCGTACTTGAAGTACGTGAGCACCGGAAGCACAGGAAGTCGCCATTTGCAGGCCGGCCTCACCTGAATATCAGGCGTATCCTAAAGTGAGGCGTCGGTCAGCGACTTTTCCAGTCCGGAGAGGTGAATGCCGCACTCGGTCTTGGCGTGCCCAGCCCAGCGGCCGCTGCGCGCGTCCTCGCCGGGCTGCACCGGCTGCGTGCAGGGGAAGCAACCGATCGAGAGATAGCCATAGGCGACCAGCGGATTTTCGCGCAGCGCATGCGCGCGCATGTAGTCGGCTTGGTCCGAGGTCGTCCAGTGAGCCAGCGGGTTGATACGGATGCGCGAGCCGACCGCCTCGAAGACGGGCAGCGCCGCCCGCGTCGAAGCCTGGAAGCGCTTGCGTCCGGTGAACCAGGCGCGGAACGGTTCGACGCCGCGCGCCAGCGGCTCGACCTTGCGCACATTGCAGCAGGCGTCGGTGTCGGTCTCGTGCAGCCTGCCGGTCGGATCGACGCGTTCGAGCGCGGCCTCCTCCGGCTGAATCACCCTTATATCGGTCAGGCCGAAATCGGCCACCAGCGCGTCGCGATAGCCGAGCGTCTCCTCGAAATGCTTGCCGGTGTCGAGGAAGATGACCGGCAGCGAACGGTCGATCTCCGAGATCATGTGCAGAAGCACCGCCGAATCCGCGCCGAAGGACGACACGGCGGCGACCTCGCCGCGAAACAGGTCACGCGCCGCTCGCTCGATGATCTCGATCGGCTTCAGATGGCCGTGCAGCGCGTCGAGCCCCGCCGCTTCCGCGGCGACGCCCGTCTCCACGCTGCCGGTACGGTCAAGCGGCCTTGGTTTCGCCAGCATAGAGCGCCTCCTTGAACGGCGCGGGACCGACACGGCGGTAGGCGTCGATAAAACGTTCGTCGGGATTGAGCCGAAGGCCGAGATAGGTGTCGACGATCTGCTCGATGGCATCGGTGATCTCTTCCGAGGAGAAGCCGCGGCCGATGATCTCGCCCACGGATGTGTTTTCGTCGGCCGAGCCGCCAAGCGTCACCTGGTAGAGCTCGGTGCCCTTCTTCTCGACGCCGAGGATGCCGATATGGCCGACATGGTGGTGGCCGCATGCATTGATGCAGCCGGAGATCTTCAGCTTCAATTCGCCGATCTCGCGCTGCCGCTCGAGCGAAGCGAAGCGGCGCGAGATTTCCTGCGCCACCGGAATGGAGCGCGCCGTGGCCAGCGAACAATAATCGAGGCCCGGGCAGGAGATGATGTCGCTGATCAGGTTGGAATTGGCAGTCGCCAGGCCGATCTCCACCAGCGCGTCGTAAACCGCCTTGAGATCGGCGCGCGCCACATGCGGCAGGATCAGGTTCTGCTCGTGGCTGACGCGCAGTTCGTCGAAGGCGTATTTCTCGGCAATGTCGGCAACTGCTTCCATCTGGCTGTCGGTGACGTCGCCGGGCACCTCGCCGATGCCCTTGAGCGAAATCGTCACCGCCGCATAATCGGGATGGCGATGCGTCACGACGTTCTGGTCCAGCCATTCCGAGAAGCTCTTGGAATCGAGCCGCGCCTGCTTGACGACAGCATCGCCTTCCGGCCGGGCCGACAGCGCCGGCGGCGCGAAATAGGCGTTGATCGCCGCGATATCGGCCTCCGGCAGCTTCAGCTCGGTGTCCTTGAGCTCCTGCCACTCGGCCTCGATCTGCCTTGCGATTTCCTCGACGCCGGTCTCGTGCACCAGGATCTTGATACGCGCCTTGTACTTGTTGTCGCGGCGGCCGTAGAGGTTGTACACGCGCAGAATCGCCGTGCAGTAGGACAGCAACTGGGCTTCCGGCAGGAAGTCGCGGATCTTCTTGGCGATCATCGGCGTGCGGCCCAGGCCGCCGCCGACATAGACGGCGAAGCCCAGCTCGCCGGCCGCGTTCTTCTTCAGATGCAGGCCGATGTCATGCGCCTGGATGGCGGCCCGGTCGCGCTCGGCGCCGGTCACCGCGATCTTGAACTTGCGCGGCAGGTACGAAAACTCCGGATGGACCGATGACCATTGGCGCAGGATTTCCGCATAGGGACGCGGATCGGCGACCTCGTCCGCGGCCGCCCCGGCGAAGTGGTCGGCGGTGACGTTGCGGATGCAATTGCCGCTGGTCTGGATGCAATGCATCTCAACGCTGGCAAGATCGGCCAGGATCGCCGGAACATCGGCGAGCGCCGGCCAGTGGAACTGGAGGTTCTGGCGCGTGGTGAAATGGCCGTAGCCCTTGTCGTATTTGCGCGCGATATGGCCGAGCATGCGCAATTGCCGGCTGTTCAGCGTGCCGTAAGGCACCGCGATGCGCAGCATATAGGCATGCAGTTGCAGATAGACGCCGTTCATCAGCCTGAGCGGCCGGAACTGGTCCTCGCTGATCTCTCCGGCAAGCCGGCGCTTTACCTGGTCGCTGAACTCGGCGACACGGGCCTGAACGAAATCGTGGTCGAACTCGTCGTAACGGTACATGCTTTGTCTTTCAGGGCGCGTCCGCCCGTTGCCTTCCTTGGATTTAAGCGGCTCGTTCCGCTTGCTTGCCGAGATCGGGGTGGATGGTTGGGCCCGCGGCGCGGATCTTCTCGCGCAGCCGCACCGGCTCGACCAAACCATCGACAATGGTGACGTCGATCACGTTGACGTCCAGGACCTCATTGTTGGCGGCGGCCGCGGCGCCGATCGCTTCGAGTCGATCCTCCGCCGCCTTGTCATGCGCGACATCGGCATGGCCGACCGTCTCCGCCCAGCCGCCGGCGGCGTACCAGACGGCGATGCCGTCGGAGAGCCTGTTCGCGGTCAGTACCTTCATTGCTCAACTCCTTGGGCGACAGCTGAAGCCGCGCCCTCATGCCCCGTATCTTCACATCTATGTGCCGCGAGCGGCTCGGATCGTTCGAAATTGGCGCCGGCAACGGCGTCGCCGATGATCGTCATCACCGGGCCGGTGAGGTCGGCGCGCGCCTCCAGGGACGGCAGGTCGGCCAATGTCCCATGGAAACGACGGCGAGTGCCGAGGCTGGCGTTCTCGACGACGGCGACGGCGGTGTCCGGCGACAGCCCGGCTTCGATCAGCCGGCCGGCGACCTCGGCGGCAACCGAACGGCCCATATAGACGGCGACGGTCGCGCCGGAGATGGCAAGCTTTGCCCAGTCCGGCAGCGAGTTGCCCTTGAGATCGTGCCCGGTGGTGAACACCATCGAGGAAGTCACACCGCGCAGCGTCAGCGGCAATTCGAAATCGGCGGCGGCGGCGAAGGCCGCGGTGACGCCCGGAACCACCTCATAGGCGACCCCGGCGCCGCGCAGCGCCGCCATTTCCTCGCCGGCGCGGCCGAACACCAGCGGGTCGCCGGACTTCAGCCGCACCACTTTGCTGCCGGCGCGGCCAAGCTCGATGAGCAGCGCGTTGATCTCTTCCTGGCTCTTGGAATGACAGCCCTTGCGCTTGCCGACCGGCAGGCGCTCGGCGTCGCGGCGGCCCATGGCCACGATCGCCTCGGGCACCAGCGCGTCATAGACGATGGCATCGGCCTCCATCAGCAGGCGGTGCGCACGCAAGGTCAAAAGATCCTCCGCGCCCGGGCCGGCGCCGACCAGCGCGATATGCCCTTCGACCGGGGCATCCTGGGTCAAAAGCTCGAGCGCCGCGCCATGCGCCTCGGCGAGTTCGCCTGCTTCGATGGCCTTGGYCGGTGCGCCGGCGAAGAAATCGCTCCAGAAGCGGCGGCGGCGATTGCCCTTCGGCAGTTTCTCGGCGGCGGTGCGGAACGACGCGGCGAGCGCCGCCAGCCGGCCGAGCGACGGCGACAGCATGCGATCGATGCGCCCGCGCAGCATCTGCGCCAAAACCGGTCCGGCGCCTTCGGTGCCGATGGCGACGGCGACCGGCGCGCGGTTGACCAGGGCCGGGGTAAAAAAATCGCAGAGCTCAGGCCGATCCACGACGTTGACCGGGATGCCCAGCCGCCGCGCGTCCTCGGCTACGCGACGGTCGAGCGCCTCGTCGCCGCTCGCGGCGAACACCAGGGCCGCATCCCGGAGATGCGCCGCTTCATATGCCGCCTCGATGCGAACGGCGCCGGCCGATGCGATGAAGTCCAACAGACCGCTGCTGGCATTGTCGGCAATGATGCGCAGCACCGCGCTCGACTGCGCAAGCAGCCTGGCCTTGGCAAGCGCCTCCTCGCCGTTGCCGACGATGGCCACGGCTTCGCCATCGACCCGCATGAAGACGGGAAAGGCATTGAGCTTGGTGTTGGTCGGCGGCATGGCAACGAGCAATATTGGAACAGTTTGGCAGTTTTACGCGGGCTGGCCAAAAACCAGAAGGCAAGCACTCGCGTGCCGCCGAACAGCAGGCAATCGCTTTTTCGCAGCCGCGAAGGGCAAGAGAAAAAAATTCTACTTTAAGAATGGGACGGACAGGGCGAGGTGAGAAACCGCCTTGATCCGTCGCAATTTTTAGCACCGGGTCGGGAAAGCGGCAAAACAGTTTTTTCTAAATTCTACTAACTTGGTAGATTAAAGCCGACCTTGCTGTTCGGCACCCGGCAACGCCTGGCCGGAGCAGTCGAAGGCGCTACCGCCAGATCGGAACCATCATGCTCCGCGGCTCGTTTGCCTAGCGATCATACTGTCGATCCCGAGCGCCGTCGATCGACAACAATGCAAAGCAAAGGAGGTAGGCCATGAGCGTCAAGCTGAAGCGCGGATTGTGGGTCATCGTGGCCGATGGCGAAAAGGCGCTCTTCCTGCGCAACCAGGGCGACAGCAAGTTCCCGAATCTGGAAGTGGTGCAGGAGATGGAACAGGAGAACCCGGCAACGCGCGAGCAAGGCAGCGACAAGCCGGGCCGGCAAAGCAATGAAGGCCCCCGCAGCGCCGTCGAAGAAACCGATTGGCACCGTCTGGGCAAGGAGCGCTTCGCCGTCGAGATTRCCGACCGGCTCTACAAGCTCGCGCATGGTGGTGCGTTCGACGCGGTCGTGCTGATCGCGCCGCCGCAGGTGCTTGGCGAGATGCGCCAGAAACTGCATAAGGAAGTCAGCGACAAGGTGCAGGCCGAAATCCCGAAGACGCTCACCAACCACACGATTTCCGACATCGAGAACCTGCTGCAAGCGGCATAAGGCGGCGAAAAGAAAGCGGCTTCGAGGCTGGATCGCGTCCCGAAGCCGTCTCTTTGTCGGCGGGGCGCCGATTTTCYGGTCCGCGCACTCCTTGAGCGTCGTTTTCTGCGCGGCGGTGGTTGCGTCATCGCCGCTCCCTCTACCATATTGCCGAAGGCGACGGCCTCGGCGGGCGCCCATCCGACATCGTGAATTTTCGAAAGGCGCTCCATAGACAATGCCGCATGACACACCCCTTATCGCCACCATCGTCGCCGGTCTGGGGCTTGCATTCGTCTTCGGGGCGTTAGCCAACCGTTTCCGCATCCCGCCGCTTGTCGGCTATCTTGTCGCCGGCGTCCTGGTCGGCCCGAACACGCCGGGTTTCGTCGCCGACGCCAGCCTCGCCAACGAGCTCGCGGAGATCGGCGTCATCCTTTTGATGTTCGGCGTCGGCCTGCATTTTTCGCTGAAGGACCTTCTGTCCGTCCGCGCCATCGCCGTGCCGGGCGCCATCGTGCAGATCGGCTTCGCGACGCTGCTCGGCGTCGGGCTTGCCTGGCTGCTCGGCTGGTCGCTGGGCGCCGGCCTGGTCTTCGGCCTGGCGCTTTCGGTCGCCTCGACCGTGGTGCTTTTGCGCGCCATGCAGGAGCGGCGGCTGATCGAGACCGAGCGTGGCCGCATCGCCGTCGGCTGGCTGATCGTCGAGGATCTGGCAATGGTGCTGGCGCTGGTGCTGTTGCCGGCGCTCGCGGGCGTGCTTGGCGGCCAGGCGCAGGTCGATGACCATGCGAGCCTGCTTTCGCTGCCCGCCAGCTACGGCATATGGGGCGTCGTCGGCGCAACATTCGCCAAGGTCGCCGCCTTCGTCGTCGTGATGCTGGTGGTCGGCCGCAGGGTGATCCCGTGGATCCTGCATTACGTCGCCCATACCGGCTCCAGGGAATTGTTCCGGCTCTCGGTGCTGGCGATCGCGCTCGGCGTCGCCTTCGGCGCGGCGAAGCTGTTCGGCGTTTCGCTGGCGCTCGGCGCCTTCTTCGCCGGCATGATCATGAGCGAATCCGAACTCAGCCACCGCGCGGCGGAAGAATCACTGCCGCTGCGCGACGCCTTCTCGGTGCTGTTCTTCGTCTCGGTCGGCATGCTGTTCGACCCGCTCAGCCTGATCAGCAACGGCCTGCCGATCCTCGCCACATTAGCGATCATCATTATCGGCAAGTCGATCGCGGCTTTCGTCATCGTGGTCGCCTTCCGCTATCCGATCGCGACCGCGCTGATGATTTCGGCGAGCCTTGCCCAGATCGGCGAATTCTCCTTCATCCTGGCCGAGCTCGGCGTCGGCCTGAAACTGCTGCCCGAACAGGGCCGCGACCTGATCCTGGCCGGCGCGATCCTGTCGATCCTGCTCAATCCGCTGATGTTCCTCGTTGTCGACTGGATGAAGCCGTGGCTGGAAAAGCGCGCCGGCAAGACGGCTACGCCCGAGGAGGCAAAGCCGATCGGCCCGGCGACCGAGCCCGGCCAGGTCGCTTCGGTCCAGGCAACGTCAGGAAAGGAAGACGGCCCGCCGCCCAGGACCGCGCTTGCCGGCCATTCCATCCTGATCGGTTATGGCCGCGTCGGCAGTCTTGTGGGCGCGGCGTTGAAGGAAGCCGCCCTGCCCTTCCTGGTGATCGAGGACGCCGACAAGACGCTGGCGAAGCTGCGCGACGACGGCGTCGAGACCGTCGCCGGCAATGCCGCCAATGCGGATGTCTTCGCGGCCGCCAATCCGGAGGGCGCCAAGCGGCTGATCCTCGCCATTCCCAATGCCTTCGAGGCGGGGCAGGTTGTGCTCAGGGCCCGCGCGGCCAATCCGGAGATCAACGTCATTGCCCGCGCTCATTCCGACGCCGAGGTCGAGCATTTGAAAGGGCTCGGCGCCGACACCGTGATCATGGGCGAGCGCGAGATCGCGCGGGGGATCGTTGAGGTGGTGACCGGCAAAAACACCGGTCCGTCCGGTCCCGCCATGGTGGTCGATCCCCAACCCGCCTGACGTGGCTCATGCAACGAAGGCGGAGCCACCATTCCGCGCGATATCGCTGAGATATTTCGCCGGTGGCTTACCCAGCGCCTTCTTGAACATGGTAATGAAGGCGGTGACGGAGTGATAGCCGAGATCGCCCGACACCTGTTGCACACTGGCGCCGGATGACAGTTCCCTGAGCGCGACGATCAAGTGCAGTTGCTGGCGCCAGCGGCCGAAGCTCAAGCCCGTCTCCTTGACGATAAGACGCGCCAGGCTGCTTTCGCTCAGCGCCACGCGATCCGCCCACTGCGCCAGCGTGCCGCGATCGGCGGGGTCGTCGGCAAGCGCTTCGGCGATCCGTCGCAGCCGCGGCTCGGCCGAGATCGGCAGGTGCAATTGCTGCACGGGCATCAGCGGCAGTTCGGCGAGCAGGACCTTTCCCAGGAAATCGCACCGCGCGTCGTGTGGCGCGCATTCCGACAGTTCGATGATCACCTCGCGCAGCAGCGGCGAGATCGACAGCGTGCAGCACCGATCCGGCAGGTCGGCGGCGCCCGGCTCGATATAGACGAAGAAAATCCTCGCATTGGCCGTCGCGATGTTGCTGTGCTCCATGCGGCTCGGCACCCACACCCCGCAATGCGGCGGCACCATCCAAAGCTCGTTCGGAACGCGGCAGGTGACGGCACCGCCGAGCGCGAAGACAAGCTGCCCCTTGCGATGCCAATGCTCGCGCACCTCGGCCCTGGTCTCGGTGACGTCGACGCCAATTGCGATCGCCGGCGCGGCCACTTGATCGACATCGAAATCCAGCCAGGGCCAGCGGAGTGGCTGTCTCATGCTTGACGTCTTTTAGCGATCATTTGGCTTTATCTCTAAATTTTTCAAACCCAAAAGTCGATAGGTTAAGCCTTTCCGTCGCAGCCGATCGCGTCTCCCAGGCGTCAATTTCAAAGGTGGACCTATGCTCGCTCTCGCAATTTCTTCCGACAGCCCCAGCCGGCTGAAACTCACCGAAGCCGACGAGCCAAGCTGCAAGGCGAATGAAGCATTGGTGACAGTTCATTCGACATCATTGAATCGTGGCGAGCTGCGCCTGCTCGCCATCCGCCCTGATGGCTGGATACCCGGCCAGGACATCGTCGGCTTTGTCCAACGCGCGGCGGCCGACGGCTCGGGCCCGGCCGCGGGCACGCGCGTCGCGGCCTTGGTCGACCAGGCCGGCTGGGCCGAACATGTCGCCGTTCCGACCGACCGGCTCGCCGTCATACCCGAGGGCGTAAGCTTCGCCTCCGCCGCCACGCTGCCGGTGGCGGGCACGACGGCACTGAGGACCTTGCGCCATGGTGGCGATCTCGCCGGCCAGCGGGTCCTGATCACCGGCGCGAGCGGCGCGGTCGGCCGCTTCCAGATCCAGATCGCCCGCGAGCAAGGCGCTTCGGTGACGGCGATCGCCTCGGCCCGGCACCACGATGATCTTCGCGATCTGGGCGCCGGGCAGGTCGTCGAGTCGATCGAACTGGCGGAGGGGCCGTTTTCGCTGATCACCGAGTCGGTCGGCGGCAAAAGCCTCGCCGACGCGATCGAGCGCGTCGCCCCGGGCGGAACGATCGTCATGTTCGGCTCGAGCAGCGGCGAGCTCACGCCGGTTGGGTTCCGCCAGTTCGTCCCAGGCCACGAGGGCGCGAGGCTGCAGACCTTCGCCTATTACACGTCCGGCTCAGCCATAGGCGCCGACATCGCCTGGCTGCTTGGCTTGGCCGCCGCCGGCAGGCTGGAAACCCGCGTGGCCATGACCGTGCCGTGGACGGACATCGGCCAGGCCCTGGACGCGCTCCGGCAGCGCAGCTTCAGCGGCAAGGCCGTCGTCACCATGGCTTGAAGTTAGACGTGCTGGCCGCCATTGATGTGGATTTCCGAGCCGGTCACGTAGGACGACTGGCCCGAGCACAGGAAGTAGATGATGTCGGCCACTTCCGACGTGGCGCCCAGCCTTCTCAGCGGGATCGTCTCGACTATTCTGTCGGTGCCGGGCGACAGGATCGCCGTGTCGATCTCGCCCGGCGCGATCGCGTTGACGCGGATGCCGTGCGGACCGAAGTCATGCGCCATCTCGCGCGTCAGCGAGCCGAGCGCCGCCTTGGACGTCGCATAGGCCGTGCCGGCGAACGGATGCACGCGGGTCCCGGCGATCGAGGTGACGTTGACGATCGAGCCCTTGGCAGCGGCGAGCTCCTTGAACAGGCCTCTGGCCAGCATGATCGGCGCGAAGAAATTGACCTGGAACACGTCGCGCCAGACATGCATCGGCGTGTCGATCGAGTTCATCCGGCTGCCGTCCTTCAGCTTCGGCGAGATGCCGGCATTGTTGACCAGCGCGTGCAGCTGCCCGCCATGCGCTTCCAATCGGTGGCGGATTTCCGAAATGGCGATGCCGACATCCTCCTGGTCGGCGAGATCGACCTTGATGTGGTCTTCAGGCCCGGCCGGCCACGGGCAGTCCTCGGCAAAGGCCTGGCGCGAGCAGGTGATGACTCGCCAGCCTTCGCGCGAAAAGCGCTTCACCGTCGCATGGCCGATCCCCCGGCTGGCGCCGGTGAGCACGATGGTTTTTCTGCTGTCGGTCTCGGCCATGGTTCTGTCTCCGGCCGGACATGTAGCCGAAGGCGGCAGCCATTGCGAGAGGCGAAGTGCCGCTTCAGCCCCCGCTCAATATGTCGAGGATCGAGGTTCGGTGCTTCTTGGTCGGACCGCCGACATCGCCGGGCGGCACTGGATGCTTGATCGAGGCGGTCGACCCGTTGTCGCTCGGCATGTCAAAGCCGTCCGCATCGACGGTCTGGGCCGGGCGCACCTGACGTGCCGGCGCGGGCGCCTGGGCGGTGGGCGCCGGCTGGCCGACGGCGGCCGGCGGCGCGGGCGGCGGCTGCGAGGCATCCGCCGACGGGATCTCGTCGGGCACGATCGTATCGGACGGCGTCGACTTCCAGGTGCCGGGCAACGGCCTCACCGGCACACCTTCATGCGCGGCCACCATGAATTCGTGCCAGGCCTGCGCCGGCAAGGCGCCGCCGGTGACCTTCTTCATCGGGCTGCCGTCGTCATTGCCGAACCACACGCCGGTGGTGAGATTGGCGGTGTAGCCGACGAACCAGGCGTCGCGCGAGTTCTGGCTGGTGCCAGTCTTGCCGGCCGAGGGCCAGTTGAACGCCGCCTTCTTGGCGGTGCCGACCTCGACGGTGCCGGTCATCATCGAGTTCATCATGCCGACGATATCGGCCTTGATGACGCGCGGCGCGCTACCGGCGCTACCCTCGTAGAGCACCTTGCCGTTTGCTGTCGTGATGCGCTGGATGAAATGGATGTCCGGCTTGTAGCCGCCATTGGCGAAGGGCACATAGGCCGCGGTCAGCTCCAGCGGCGTCACCTCCGAGGTGCCGAGCGCGATCGAGGTGTTGGCCTGCAGATCGGACTGGATGCCCATCCGATGCGCGGCTTCCACCACGGCGTCGGGTCCGACTTCCATGGTGAGCTGTGCCGCCACCGAGTTCAGCGACTTGGCCAAAGCGGTGGCCAGCGTGACCTTGCCGTAATATTTGCCGCCGTAATTGTCGGGCGTCCATTTGCCGATTTTGATCGGCGCGTCGTTGCGGATGCTGTCCGGCGTGCGGCCGGCTTCCAGCGCCGCCATATAGACGAAGGGCTTGAAGGCGGAGCCCGGCTGCCGGCGCGCTTCCGAGGCGCGGTCGAACTGGCTGGTCGAATAGTCATAGCCGCCGACCATGGCGCGCACCGCGCCGGAATCGTCGATCGACACCAGCGCTCCTTGGGTGACGTTGAGCTTCTTGCCGCTCTCGTCGATCAGCCTCCGGATCGACTGTTCGGCAAGCTTTTGCAGGTTGAGGTCGACGGTGGTGTTGATGACGATGTCGCCGCGCACGTCGCCGATGAGGTCGGGGAGTTCGTCCATCACCGTGTCGGCGACGTAGTTTTCCGAGCCGGTCCAATAGGACGGCGCGCGCGTCGCGGGCGCGCTCAGCGCCGTCTTGTATTCCTTGTCGCTGATCTTGCCGGTCTCGCGCATGGCGGCGAGCACAAGCTGCGCCCGCTCCTCGGCCGCCTTCGGGTCGCGCGCCGGCGAAAGCTTGGACGGCGCCTTGAGCAGGCCCGCCAGCAGCGCCGCCTCCGAAAGCGACACGTCGCGCGCGCTCTTGCCGAAATACCGCCGCGAGGCCGCCTCGACGCCATAGGCGCCCGAGCCGAAATAGACCCGGTTGAGGTACATTTCGAGGATCTGGTCCTTGGTATGCTTGTGCTCGAGCCAGAGCGCCAGCAGCACTTCCTGCACCTTGCGCTCCAGGGTGCGGTCCGGCGTCAGGAAGAGGTTCTTCGCCAGTTGCTGCGTCAGCGTCGAACCGCCTTGCGAGAAATGGCCGCCGATGAGGTTGGTGACCATGGCGCGCGACAGGCCGATCGGGTCGATGCCGAAATGCGAATAGAAGCGCCGGTCCTCGATGGCGACCACGGCCTCCGGGATATAGGGCGACATTTCGTGCAGGCCGACGGCCTCGCCGCCCGACGCGCCGCGATTGGCGATAAGCTGCCCATCGACCGAGACGATCTTGATGTTCGGCGCGCGGTCCGGGACCGACCATGTCGTCGCCGCCGGCATCTTGGCGCCGTAATAGACGACGATGCCGGCCGCCGCGATGCCGCCCCAGATGCAGAACACGAAGCACCAGTAGACAAGCCGCGTGGCGATGCCGAGCAGCCCGCGCCGACTGCGGTCGCGGCCACGTCCGCTACCTCGCGATTTCGCCTTGGCGGACCTGCCCTTCGAAGCGGATTTACGACTGCCCGGCACGACGCGATCCTCCTCGCTGACCGAAAAGCCCTCGGAGGATCTCGCGCGCGGCGATCCCTCGAAGCTCGGTTCGATGCGACTGTCTCTGCGGTTCGCCATACGCTCTTGCTTGCTGCCCCGGTGCCGATGGCGTTCGGGTTGAAGACTAGATGCGGCGGTTTAAAGGCGGGTTAAATTGATGGCCGGCCAGCCATTTGAAATTCCTTGCTAATTTCTTAATCCGTTACCGCGCGTTACCGCTGCCGTTACCGCTCTGTTCACGGCGCTTAAGCCGAGCCTCGGCAAAGCGGTCGGCGGCTTCCAACACGGCGCGATCATACTTCTCTGTCGTCTTGGTCCCGGTGTGYCCGGCGACCTTGCTGGTATCGTCCAGCCTGGCGCCCGACGCCCTGCCCTCCGTGATACCGGACGCGCGCAGATCGCGAGCCCACAACGTCGCCGGCAGGCCCGCCACTTTGCGGTCGACCGTCCAGCGCTGCGCGAAGATCGAAGCCCGCCATGGCAGGCCGTTTTCTTCCGAAACGATCATTGGGCCAGTGCGCTGCTCAACCGGCCAGTGCTTCAACTCTTCCATCACCATCGGCGCTTTCTGCAGCGAATAGGAAATACTCGCTCCGGAGCTGTCGGCGGTCTTGGACGGCGTGTAGTGAAGCACCATGTCCGCGTCGATGTCTTCCCATCGCAGGCCGAACCATTTCAGATCTCGGTCGGCATCAAGGATTTCTGAAATACCACCCATGTCCATCGGCCACCATTGCCCGATTACATCCCAAAGCCGCAAAACCGTCTCGAAGCACAGGGCGTAGGCAAGCGCCGATGATGGCCGGCCGTTCCGGTGGGCTGCGGCACGTGCAGCGATGATCTGTTGTGCCGACGCGGACTGGGTGCGCGGTTTCGGGTGCGGCAACGTCTTGGCGGTCTCGCGCATGACGGCGGCCAGCGTTGAACAGCCTTCTAGTCTCATCATGATCCCGAAGCTCACCGCGGCAAACAGTACTGCGCGCGCCATGGTGGCGGCGGCGAGGTATCGGCCATTCTCCGACCACACGTCGTGCCAGTCCATGAGATCGACGCCAGTAGTTTGATCGATACGGACGCTGCCGATGTGGCCCTTCAAGTTCTTCAGATAGTGATTGTAAGGCCGGAGCGATCCAGGTCGCAGCTTCCGATAGGTGCTTCGCGGGTGTGTCTCATAGATCGTCAGCAGCGACTTGATCGAGCCATCGAACTTCAGCGGATCGGCACGGTAGCCGGTACGCCAGAGAAGCATTTCCGCCTGTAGGGAATCGCACTTCGCCTTCAGCATTTCTGGCTGATCGGCGAGGTAATACAGGTTCACCGTTTTTGGGAGATAGCCGTTCTTAACGTCGCCTTCGTCGGCAACCCAAAACGGCGTCTTGCCGCTGGCGCGCTTGATCCATTTTAGCCCTGGTGCCTTGGTCTGCTCTTCGTCTTCCATTGGCTTGAGTCTGCTCTGGCAGGCGCCGCTGCCAGCGATTGGCCGGCGCCAAGATAATCTTCGTAAAAGCGGCGTACGAGAGCAACAGGCCGACCACCATGGAAATGGTCAACTGCTGGGAAGCCCGGCTTGCAGGATAGGGTCGGCAGTCGCTCACGCATCCATCTGTCCGCATTTTCGCTACCGACGATCGCCTGGGCGATCTGCTGATCGGTCGCGAATATGGGCAGATCCTCGAGCCGCAATGGTGTTTCGGTGGCCGTTCTCGACCCCGTCAATAATCGAGTTTTTTTCATCACTCATGCCCAGATTGCGACGTGCGATTGCAACGTCAGGGCAAGCATCGTGGAAATTGCTGGAATAGCGCATGGCCGTTGTGTACGCTCCTGTATCCCTTTCTGCCCTGATTTATTCCCCAGCTGAAATGTAGTCCCCGATTTCGCACCGTGAGACTTATCAGAAGATTCGAGTCAGCTCCATGGAGCTAACTTTTCGTCGTCCGCTCGCTGATCCGACCAATATCTTCCAAAGCTGAGCGGATTTGCAGCCAGGGAAGCTCATCATCATCCTTTGACGGCTGGCCTTCCCTTAGTATGGCATCGAGCTTAGCTGCCACGCCGGCAAGGGAACTAGCTGGCGTTTCTGACAACGCCTCAAGCAACGCCTCCGCGCGATCGGCCGCCTCACTTTCAGTACGCAACGCGGCAGAATAGCCAATTGCACGATCGGAGGCATCCCATCGCCTTTGATGAGCTAGCAGCTCGGCCTCGGCCTTCGCGCCAATGGCTGGATCGACAGAACCTTCGCAAAGCATATCGCGAAGGGAATCCAGTGAATTCAGCGTGACGGTACTACCATCGGACAGCTCGATCATCACATTGAGAAAGCCACAATTTCAGAGAGCTTCCGCTCCAAACGCTGCTGCTCAACAGTCATTTTCGTGAGCGGCTTGCCATTTTCGCCAAGCCGCCAAAGCAGGATCATTCGATTGGTGTCTTTGAAAACGCTGTCGGCACCAGCTTTTGGCTTCGATCCCGCCATTGCAATCGCCGTTCGCGCAAGTAGGCTTCTGCGGGTGACGGGATGCAGAGTCGTGCTATTGTCGGGGTCAGCCATGATCCGAGCTCCCTGAAGCTTAGACGTGGTCAGGCTAGGCGAGGTGCAATAACACCGCGTCTAGCCGAACCCCGGACCAAAGAGGGGCCAAGGGTATCTTTGATACCTTTGGATCATAGAGGAATGATCTAAAGGGATCAAGAAGAATTGGTAACTGCGGCACAGATGCGGGCGGCCCGAGCGTTGATCGGTCTCTCACAAGCGGAGCTTGCCCGTCGGGCTGGCGTCTCTATTCCGACAATAAAGCGCTGTGAGAGCGACAGTGAGCGCACTGCGGTCGTGGCTGCCGAGACCCATGATAAGATTCGGGCTGTCCTTGAGACAGAGGGCGTAGAATTCACTAATGGCAATCGCCCTGGAGTCAGATTGCTCCGCACCTAACCGGCTAATGATCCATGAACGCGGTGCGGCAAGCAGATCACCGCCCCGATCTCATGCTCCAAGGCCGGGTTGAGCCAGAAGCATTCGTTCCGGTTTGGATCGATGGAAGCAAAAGCCGTCATTGCGCTACTAGTCAAAGGCGGCACCGTCCTGAAGAGCGCGTATGGCAAGCCCTTTTCAGAAAAGAGCCTCACAGGCATGATGCAGCATTGGACCCGCCAGGCGGGAATTCCTGACGGCTACTCCCGCACCTCATGACCGTCGACTTGGCCGAAGAGCACGGTAGTAAGCCAGATCAAACGGCAAGCAGAGTAGCCAAGGCTGAAGGATCGGTCCTCTTTGATTTGATCGCGTACCTTGCAAAGCCTGATGCAAAACACTTAGAGCAGGAAGAACTCGACCCTATTATCCCACGCCTACACCAGAGCGAGTGGCGAGCCTCGTGATGCAAACCAATTTTTGTCCTCGCCCAGTTGATCGGCATAGCTGGCGAAGGCGCTCCGCTTTTAAAACTGATCATTGCGCGGGGCGTCCGAAGACCTGAAGGGGCAGGTGAACTGGCGGTGCTGGTTCGCTGGTGCCGTCGAGACATATCTACAAACTGTAAAGCGTTCGCTAGCGGGGATATCTGGTCGTAATTGAAGGCTGTACGAGACTTCGGATATATGCGTGACTGTTGACCGACAACCAACCCTTTGGGTGTCGCAAATGGTCAAACAGCAACAGTCTTCTGAGTTCGACAAACCGGAGGATACCACAAATCGCCAGCAGGGCCTGCTTCCGACTCTGCCCCACATTGCGGCGAGTAGGGTAATGCGAACCATACGCCGGCCGCAGCTGAGAGAGATCGTTCCGCTGTCCGACACGACAATCTATGAGATGGAGCAACGCGGCGAATTCCCGCGCCGCTTCAATCTCAGCCCCCGCTGTGTTGTCTGGGACTTGGAAGAAGTCGAAGCTTGGATCGAAGAGCGGCGGAATGCGTCAAATGCGGGAAAAAGCGAGAGCCGGCCAGCTCCCAACGTAAGACTACGAAAGACCCGACCGGTCAAATCGGATCGAGAGTAATTGCTGCTCCCGTAGGCGGCTGAAGTGCAGCCGTATGCTTCTTGCCTGCCGTCCACGAGTCGACCATATCAGCCCACTCCTGCAGCATATGACGACGCTGCAACTCATATTCAGCCCTATTGTAGACGCCGCGCGATGAGCGGCCGTCTTCGTGGGCAAGACATTTTTCAATCCAGTCGCGATTGAACCCGATTTCGTTCAAGAGTGTAGACCCGGTACGCCGGAGATCGTGCACCGTGAAGGGCGCAAGTGGAAGATCTTGCTTCCTTGCCCGCTCGACAATCGCTGCAGTCACGCGATTGAAGGTCGCGCGTGACATGGTTTCATCGGCATCGTAGCGAGACGGCAGCACATACCGCGAATTAGCCGCGCAAGTTTTAAGCGCTATCATGATGTCGAGCGATTGCCGTGATAGGTACACATTATGCGGCTTCTTCCGCTTCATGCGTTCTTTTGGGATATTCCAGACGGCGTTCTCGAAGTCGACCTCGTCCCACGTTGCGTCGAGCAGTTCACCCTTGCGGACCATCGTGAGCAAGATAAGCTTTAGGCCAAGCCGAATGGTCGGCAGCGTTGGCACATTCTCCAACTCTTTCAGCATGATCCGGATCTCTGCGGGCGACAGTGCCCTATCTTTCGCCTCGAAAGTGGCTATCGAGGCCGGCCCCACTTCGTCCGCAGGATTGCTAATCTTTTTGCCATGCAGAATGGCGTGACCATAGATCTGCTTAACGATATCCCGGATATGAATGGCTGTTGCAGGCGCGCCGCGCTCCTTCACTCTCACGCAGAGTGCCCGCAGGTCGTCAGCTGTGATCTCGGTTAGGAGCCTTTTCTGCCAAATCGGCAAAATGTCTCGATCGAAAATCGCTTTCCGCATCGAACGGGTGCTCTCCGCCATCTTTGCGTCCTTGAACCAGCGTCTACTTGCATCGCCAAACGTCGCCGTGGCTGACAGCCGATGCTTTTCGCGCTGCTTTTCCTGCGCGGGGGACTTTCCGGCCGCTACCATCTTCCGCGCTGCGAGGCAGCGGTCGCGCGCCTCCGCCAGCGTGATACCTCCCTCACCGTAGCGGCCCAGCGTCAGGGTCTCTCGCCGGCCATTCATCCGGTAGTCATACCGAAATGCAATCTGCCCCGTTGGAGAAACCGTCGCGTACATACCGTCACGATCGGAAACCTTGTATTTTTTCTCCTTTGGTTTCAGCTTCTTAAGTGCAATGTCGGTTAACATGGCTCCACAAAAAAATTGGGAAAAACAAATCGAGTTGACGTCAATTTTACCGTCAATGATTTTACCGTCAACCTTTGAGGATAATCCTTGTATTTCAGACGGTTGGTAGGAGAAATTAGAATGACCTAGAAATCGGCGCCATGACGGTATTGGGCGGCAAGAGAGAGGGCGGGAAAGAGCATACCGTCAGATTTACCGTCAGATGCTTCCGCTTAGGGGCGATAGTTGGCGATAGACCCTGAAAGGAAAAATTCATTTACTTCAGATGTTTACGCAACTTTCATAGATAGCCACCGAAAGTCAGAGAACGATGCAGCCTCATTCCCACTCGATTGTGCCGGGCGGCTTCGACGTCACGTCGTAGACCACGCGGTTGATGCCCTTGACCTCGTTGATGATGCGCGTGGCGGCTGCGCCGAGGAAGGCCATGTCGTAGTGGTAGAAATCGGCCGTCATGCCGTCGACGGACGTCACGGCGCGCAGCGCGCAGACGAATTCATAGGTGCGGCCGTCGCCCATGACGCCCACTGTCTGCACCGGCAAAAGCACCGCGAAGGCCTGCCAGATGGCGTCGTAGAGGCCGGCCTTGCGGATCTCGTCGAGATAGATGGCGTCGGCCTCGCGCAGGATCTCCAGCTTCTCGCGGGTGATGCCGCCCGGGCAGCGAATGGCAAGGCCGGGACCCGGGAAGGGATGGCGGCCGATGAAGCTCTCGGGCAGGCCGAGTTCCTTGCCCAGCGCCCTCACCTCGTCCTTGAACAATTCGCGCAGCGGCTCGACCAGCTTCATGTTCATGCGCTCGGGCAGGCCGCCGACATTGTGGTGCGACTTGATCGTCACCGACGGGCCGCCGGAGAAGGAGACGCTCTCGATCACGTCGGGATAGAGCGTGCCCTGGGCCAGGAAATCGGCGCCGCCGAGCTTCTTCGCCTCTTCCTCGAACACCTCGATGAACAGCCGGCCGATGGTCTTGCGCTTCTTTTCGGGATCGGCCTCGCCTTCCAGCGCCGAGATGAAGCGGTCGGAGGCGTCGACCAGGATCAGCGGCAGGTTGTAGTGCTGGCGGAACATCTCCACCACGCCTTGCGCCTCGTCCTTGCGCATCAGACCGTGGTCGACGAGGATGCAGGTCAACTGCTCACCGACCGCCTCGTGGATGAGGAGCGCCGCGACCGAGGAGTCGACGCCGCCCGAGAGCGCGCAGATGACCTTGCCCTTGCCGACCTGCTTGCGGATCGTCTCGACCGCGTGCTCGCGATAGGCGCGCATCGTCCAGTCGCCCTCGATACCGGCGATGTTGTGGACGAAGTTGCGGAGCAGCCTGGCGCCGTCCGGCGTGTGCACCACCTCGGGGTGGAACATGATGCCGTACATCTTGCGCTCGATATCGCCGAAGATGGCGAAGGGCGAGCTTTCCGACTTGCCGAGCACCTTGAAGCCCGGCGGCAGTTCGATGACACGATCGCCATGGCTCATCCATACCTGATGGCGCTGGCCGGGCGCCCAGAGGCCTTCGAACAGCGGACTGTCCTTCTCGATCTCGACGAAGGCGCGGCCGAACTCGCGATGGTTGGAGCTCTCGGCGATGCCGCCCATCTGCACGCAGAGTGCCATCTGGCCGTAGCAGATGCCGAGCACCGGCACGCCGGCGTCGAAGACGATCTGCGGCGCGCGCGGGCTGCCGATCTCGGTGGTCGAGGCCGGGCCGCCCGACAGGATCACCGCTTTCGGCTTGATGCGCTTGAAGGCCGCTTCGGCCGATTGGAACGGCACGATCTCGGAAAAGACGCCGGCCTCGCGGATGCGGCGGGCGATGAGCTGCGTGAACTGGCTGCCGAAATCGACAATCAGGACGGTGTCGGGATGATTGGCTGTCGTCGTCATGGCGAGCCTTTAGAGAAAGAAACGAGTCGGCGCAATGGGTCGCGAGGTCGCGCCACTCACTTCGATTCCGCAGTTTCGTCTCGGGAATGGGTGGCCTTTTCCGGCTCATCGCCCCGCCCTGCGTCGAGTGCGCGCAAAGCTTCCATAAGCGCCGCGAACCGCCGCTCACCGATACGGTCGATGTAACCGCGCTCGATCTCAAGCTTGATACGATCGCCGTCGCGCAAGGCATCCAGACCCTTTGACGTATAGCGCACGAGCTTGCCGCGCCCGTCTCGCGGGTCGGGAAGCCGTTCCAATACACCTTCCGCCTCGAGTCCGTCGAGCAATTGCTGAACCGCCTGTTTGGACGTGGCCGCGCGCTCGATCAATGCCGACTGGCGCGTGCCGTTGCGGGGGATATGGCCAAGCAACCCGGCGCGCGCTTCGCTGAACCAGGCGTGTCCGGCTGCACGCATGGCGGCGGCGAATTCCGTCTGCCAGGCGCGACTCGCCTGCCACAATCGCCAACCGACATGATCGGGCAGCGGTTCGGATTTTTCGTCAAGCTCCTTGACCATTTGACTCAAACTCCATATAGTCAAGATACTTGACGATATTCCTGCCGTCGAGGCATTTCGCAACGCGAACCCATGGATGGGAACAATGACGATACTGAACAGGGACGCGCTGGCCATTATCATGGCCGGCACCACGCATGTCATCGACATGGGGGGCAAGAACGCCTTCATTTATTATGAAACCGATGATCGGGCGCACATGCTCTTGCCGGACGGCACACGCTACCACGGTGTCTGGACACTGCTCGACGACGGCTACGAGGTTGAATGGACAGACGGTCCCACCGGTTCCTGGAAACTCGACCACACACCGGGGGCGATCGACTATGTGGATGCAACCGGCGCTGCTCGCGGACGCATTTCACGCATCGATTTCGGGGATCCGCAACGCCTTTCCGCTTGATCCGATCGGCGGTCAACCGCCAAGCAGGCCGCCGCCGATCGCCTGCTCCAGCAAGCCAACGGCCGCAGCGAGCTTCTCATCGATCACGTGCAGATATTCCGTCCAGTCGTTGACGTGCCTGAGATCGGCCGCGCCGTCGGAAATGCCGCGCAGCCCGATCAGCGGCACGCCGAAGAGCTGAGAGGCGCGCAGGCAGGCGAAGGTCTCCATGTCGACCATGTCGGCGTCGATCGCGTCATAGGCGGCGCCGGAAATGATCGCGCCGCCGGTCGAGAGCGAGGCGGTCCTGAGGCCCGGGATGACGAAAGGCAGCGGCACCGCCACCGGCAGGTCGAGGAAAGGGGTCGCCCCCTTCTCGAAGCCGAGCGGCGAAGCGTCCATGTCGCGATAGCTCACCGACACGGCCTGGTAGATTTCGGCCTGCTCCAGCTTGCGGCTGCCGGCCGAGCCCAACGAGACGATCAGGTCCGGCAGCGCCCCCTCGGCCTTCAATGCCGCGAGTTCGGCGCCCAGCCGCACACCTGCCTCGACCGGACCGACACCGGTCATCAGCGGCGTGAACAGGTTTTTGAGGTGCGGGCCGTATTCGGCCTCCACCGCCATGACGAAGAGAACGGATTTTCCCGACAGGCGCGACACTTCGACAGTCATGAAGCTTTATCCCTATTTGCTACGACGACAAGAAAGGGACAACGTGCCCTTGCCGCCTTCCGGCCCTTCGCCATGATTCCGGGCGTTCTTTGCTCGGGAAGCCCATCGGGGGCGTTTGCCCGCTGCGCGGACGGTTTCTTATCCTTCAATCCCGTCGCGGCCAACCACCGTCATCATGGTGCCGGTCATGGTGGCGATCAGCTTGGCCTCGCCGTCGGCGGCAAAGGCATAGGCCTGCCCGTCGGCGACGATGATGGTGCGGCCGGGTTTTGTCACCGAGCCGCGGAACAGGAAGCGCTCGCCCCTGCCCGGCGCGAGCAGGTTCACCTTGAACTCGATGGTCAGCACGCCCGAATTCTCCGGCATCAGCGAGAATGCGGCATAGCCGCAGGCGGAGTCCAGCGCCGTGGAGATGACGCCGGCATGCAGGAAACCGTGCTGCTGCGTGAGCGCGGCCGAGTAAGGCATCTCGATCTCGATGATACCCGGCGTCACCACCGTCAACTCGGCGCCGATCGTCGCCATCGCCTTCTGCCGGGCGAAGGAGGCCCTGACGCGTTCCTCGAAATCGGGAGCGGGCACGATCTTGGCTGCCATGGAGCTTCGCCTCCTATTTGCTGGCGAAGCTTATTGCAGAGGCAGACAGGACAGGCAATCTCTTATGTTGCAGCGCAGCAAAAGCCCCGCGTCCTCAATCAGCCCTGCGCAAGGCGTGAAAATAGAAGCCGTCCGTGCCGCTCAGCGCCGGCGACAGCGAGATGCCGCCGGTATCGGCGATGCGCGCCGCCCCTTCGTGGCCGGGGAAGCGGCTGTCCCAGAGCTGGCGGTGATCGACCGGCGCGAAGCCTTCGTGGCGTTCGCGGAACGCCGCGACCTGCTCGCCGTTCTCGGCATCGAACACCGAACAGGTGATGTAGACCAGCAGGCCGCCCGGCTTGACGAAGGCTTGCGCGGTGTCGAGGATTGCCTGCTGCTCTCCCTTTCGGGTGTCGAGCTGCCTTTCCGTCAATCGCCATTTGGCGTCAGGCCGCCGCCGCCAGGTGCCGCTGCCGGTGCAGGGAGCGTCGATCAGCACGAGGTCCATATGCCCGGTGAGCGGCGCAAGCTCCGCGGGCTTGCTGACGACCTGGACGTTGCGGTTGTGCGACCGGCGGATCCGCTCGAAAATGGGCGCCAGCCGCACCTTTTCCGCGTCATGGGCGAAGAGTTGGCCTCGATTGTCCATCTCGGCCGACAGTGCCAGCGTTTTGCCGCCGGCGCCGGCGCAATAGTCGAGCACCTGCATGCCGGGCGCGGCGCCGGCAAGCGCCGCGGCAAGCTGCGAGCCCTCGTCTTGCACTTCGAACCAGCCTTTCTGGAAGGCGGGCTCGGCCTGCACGTTCGGATGCCTGCCGTCGCCGTCGATCGGCGGGATGCGGATGCCGTTCGGTGCGATCGCCGCGGGCGCGGCACCCGTGCCCTGTAGCTCGGCCAGCACCTTGGCGCGATCGGCCTGGAGCGTGTTGACCCTGAGATCCAACGGCGGGCGCTGGGCAAGCGCAGCACCCTCCTCGACCCAGGCGTCGCCATAGGCTTGCTCGAGCAAAGGCGCGCACCAGTCCGGGATATCGGCGCGCACCGCATCGGGCGCGTCGCCAAGCCCGCGCTCGGCGGCCGCCTTCAACTCTGACGCGCTGAGCAGCGGCGGCGCGAATTTGTCGCCGTCCAGCGCATCGTTGAGCGACTGCGCCGTCTGCCCCCACTCCAACAGAAGCGCGCCGAAGCCGATGGCGCGCGGTGTCTCCTCGCCGAACAGCCAGCCGGCCGAGCGTCTGCGGCGCAGCGCGTCATAGACGATGTTGCCGATCGCCGCGCGATCGCCGCCGCCGGCGAAGCGATGCGACAGACCCCAATCGCGCAAGGCATCGGCCACCGGCCGGTGGCGCCGGCCGATGTCTTCCAGAACCTCTATGGCCGCCGCCAGCCTTCCGCCCAGTCGCATCCCGTTTTCCGTAGCTGTTACAAATCGGTTTCCAGCCCGCTCATAAAGCCTTTCAGGCCAGGATTGAAACAGTTCCGTTCGGTTTGCCGATGAAATGGCGTTTCAAGAGCGGGCGATTTGGCCGAACGATTTTTCCATGGTGGGAGCCCGAGCCAGGAAACAAGAACAATCGATCAGAACATGAAAGACTTCTAATGTTTTTGATTGACACCTGCAAGAAAGCCAACCGGCTTAACCTCACAGCTTTTCAAGTGTTTCCGGCAGGAATACTCTTCCGGAGGTGATTCGCGACGCGGGAAACGCGATTTCGACGGATCCTATGAGGAGAGGGCAATGAAGACTTATCTGGCAGAAGTTCTCGGCACGTTTTTGTTGGTGTTCATCGGCACGGCCTCCGTGGTCACGGGCGGTTTCGGCGGCGCGCTGCCGCTCGGACAGGAAGGCATCGGCCTGGCGTTCGGCATCGGCCTGATCGCCGCAGCCTACGCGATCGGCCCGATCTCGGGCGCGCATCTCAATCCGGCGGTGACGCTCGGCGTGTTCCTGGCGGGGCGGATGCCGGCCAAGGATGTCGTTCCTTACTGGATCGCGCAGATCATCGGCGCCATCATCGCTTCGCTGGCGCTGTGGATCATCGTTTCCGGCCAGGCCGGCGGCCACACCGGCGGCTTCGGCGCCAATGGCTGGGACGAAGCGAAATGGGGCATGAGCTCGGCCTTCCTGTGGGAGCTGATCGGCACCTTCACCTTCGTCACGGTAATCCTCGGCGTCACCAACGCCAAGCACACCACCGCCTTCGCCGGCCTGGTCATCGGCCTGACGCTGGCAGGCATCCACTTCGCCATGATCCCGGTGACCGGCACCTCGGTCAATCCGGCGCGCTCGATCGGCCCGGCGCTGTTTTCGGGCGGTGCTGCGCTCAGCCAGCTCTGGCTGTTCATCATCGCGCCGTTGATCGGCGGGGCGATTGCCGGTGTCGTCGCCAAGGCCGGCATCTTCGAAAAAGACTGACAGCTCCGTGGAAACGCAAAAAGGCGCGGGCATGACCCGCGCCTTTTTCTTGGGAGGTCCGACCTTACTTCGCGATGTCGAAGCGGTCGGCGTTCATCACCTTCGTCCAGGCCTTGACGAAGTCCTTGACGAATTTCGCCTTGGCGTCGCTTGAACCATAGACCTCGGACAGCGCGCGCAGCTGCGCGTGCGAGCCGAAGATCAGGTCGGCGCGGGTGCCGGTCCATTTCACCTGCTTCGTCTTGCGGTCGCGCGCTTCATAGACTTCATCGGAACCCGGCTCGGAGCCGGCCGCAGGCTCCCAGATGGTGGCCATCGAGAGCAGGTTGACGAAGAAGTCGTTGGTGAGCTGGCCCGGCCTGTCGGTGAAGACGCCGTGCTTCGAGCCGCCGACATTGGCGCCGAGCACGCGCAAGCCGCCGACAAGCACCGTCATCTCCGGCGCCGTCAGCGTCAGCAGCTGGGCGCGATCGACCAGCATCGCCTCGACCGACATCGGCAGCCTGCCGCGGGCATAGTTGCGGAAGCCGTCGACCTTCGGTTCCAGCGGCGCGAAGGAGGCAACATCCGTCTGCTCCTGCGAAGCATCCATGCGGCCCGGCGTGAAGGGCACCTTGACCTCATTGCCGCCATCCTTCGCCGCCTTCTCGACCGCGGCAACGCCGCCCAGCACGATGAGGTCGGCAAGCGAGACCTTCTTGTCGCCGGTCTGGGCCGCATTGAACTCCTTCTGGATGGCTTCCAGCTTGCCGAGCACCTTGGCGAGCTGAGCCGGCTCGTTGACCTCCCAGTCCTTCTGCGGCGCCAGGCGGATGCGGCCGCCATTGGCGCCGCCGCGCTTGTCCGAGCCGCGGAAGGTCGAGGCCGAAGCCCAGGCGGTCGAGACCAGCTCGGAAACCGAGAGGCCCGAAGCCAGGATCTTGGCCTTGAGCGAGGCGATGTCGGCCTCGCTCACCAGCTCATGGTCGATGGCCGGGATCGGATCCTGCCAGATCAGCTCTTCCTTCGGCACGAGCGGGCCGAGATAGCGCACGGCCGGACCCATGTCGCGGTGGGTGAGCTTGAACCAGGCCCGGGCGAAGGCGTCGGCGAACTGTTCCGGATGCTCATGGAAACGGCGCGAGATCTTCTCATAGGCCGGATCGAAGCGCAGCGCGAGGTCGGTGGTGAGCATGGCCGGCGCGTGGCGCTTGGACGGGTTGTGCGCGTCCGGCACGGTGCCTGCGCCGGCGCCGCCCTTCGGCGTCCACTGATGGGCGCCGGCTGGGCTCTTCGTCAGCTCCCATTCATAGTTGAAGAGGTTGTCGAAGAAGTTGTTGCTCCATTTGGTCGGCGTCGTCGTCCAGGTAACCTCGAGGCCCGAGGTGATGGCGTCGCCGGCAATGCCGGAGGCGTATTTGCTCGACCAGCCGAGGCCCTGCGCTTCGATGCCGGCACCTTCGGGCTCGGCGCCCACCAGCGAGGCGTCGCCCGCGCCATGCGTCTTGCCGAAGGTGTGGCCGCCGGCGATCAGCGCCACGGTCTCCTCATCGTTCATCGCCATGCGGCCGAAGGTTTCGCGGATGTCGCGCGCCGCCGCAACCGGATCCGGCTTGCCGTTCGGGCCTTCCGGGTTGACATAGATCAGGCCCATCTGCACGGCGCCGAGATGGCCGCGAAGCTCACGGTCGCCCGAATAGCGCTCGTCGCCGAGCCACTTGGTTTCGGAGCCCCAGTCCACGTCCTGCTCCGGCTCCCACACATCGGCGCGGCCGCCGGCGAAGCCGAAAGTCCTGAAGCCCATCGATTCCAGCGCGACGTTGCCGGTGAGGATCAAAAGGTCGGCCCAGGAGATCTTGCGGCCGTATTTCTGCTTGACCGGCCACAGCAGCCGGCGCGCCTTGTCGAGATTGGCGTTGTCCGGCCAGCTGTTCAGCGGCGCGAAGCGCTGCTGACCGGCGCCGGCGCCGCCGCGGCCGTCGCCGATGCGGTAGGTGCCGGCGCTGTGCCAGGCCATGCGGATGAAGAGCGGCCCGTAATGACCGAAGTCCGCCGGCCACCAGTCCTGCGAATCTGTCATGACCTTGTGCAGGTCCTTGATCACCGCATCGAGATCGAGGCTCGCGAACTCCTTAGCGTAGTCGAAGTCTTCATCCATCGGATCCGACAGGTTCGACTGCTGGTGGAGTACGGAAAGGTCGAGCTGGTTCGGCCACCAGTCCCGGTTGGTCCGTGCGGAGCCATGCGCCACCGGGCATTTGCCAGCGCTGTTGTCGTCGGTCTTCGCGTCCATCTTAGTCTCCCGATTCTGCCGAGGTTTTTGCCGAGGTTGATTTGCCGAAAATTTCCGGGGGCAGCCACTGGCCGCGCCAAACCCTGGAACGATTCCAGACTAGGCCGGCTTGCCGATAAAGACAAATTGCCTTTCCTGTTTCATTTGATAGGATTTTCTTATGATTGGCCTCACCGTCCGACAGATGCAATATTTCGACGCGCTGGCGCAGACGCTGCATTTCGGCCGCGCGGCAAAACTTGCCGGCGTCAGCCAGCCGGCCCTTTCCGCGCAGATCGCCGAGATGGAAGAGCGGCTGAACTGCCTGTTGTTCGAGCGCGGCGGCAAGACGGTGCGCATGACCGACGAGGCGCTTGCCCTGCAGCCGCGTATCGAGCGCATTCTGGCCGACATACGTGACGTCGAGACGACGGCCCGGCGCGGCCGCCCGAGCATGGAAGGGCGCTTCCGGCTTGGCATCATCCCGACCGTCGCGCCTTACCTCCTGCCGCATGTGCTGCCGGAGCTGAAGAAGCACTACCCTTCGCTCCAGCTCGAACTGCGCGAGGCGGTGACCGCATCGCTGGTCGAGGATGCGACGTCCGGCCGGCTCGACGCTTTCATCGCTGCCTTGCCGCTCGATCAGCCGGCGATCGTCACCGAAGGGCTTTTTCCCGACCGCTTCTTCCTAGCCGTTCCCGCCGGTGACCCGGCCTTCGCCTCGCCGCCGGTGCCGCCCGAGAGTCCCGCGCTCGAGCGGCTGATGCTCTTGGAGGAAGGCCACTGCCTGCGCGAGCAGGCTTTGGCCGTCTGCGGCAATGTGCGGCCTGTGGCGATGGCAAGCTATGGCGCGACCAGCCTCACCACGCTTTTGCAGATGGTGGCGCATGGGTTGGGGGTGACGCTGGTGCCGGAAATGGCGGCAAGTGCCGCCGGCGTCATGCCGGACCTGAGGATCGTGCCCTTCCAGGAGCCGATGCCGCAGCGCATGATCTGCATGGCCTGGCGGAAGAACAAGGTGCGCCAGGACGAGTGCGTGGAACTGGCGCGGATCATACGCGGGCTCGATCGGGCGGTGCTGGCGGCGTGAGGCGCCCTTCGAGGCTTCTCTGCGCCCAATGGCCGGCCTGCAACCATTCACGGCACGAAGATCAGAAATACATAGGTGAAAAACACCACGACATGGACCATGCCGGTCAGGAACGTCGTTCTTTCGGTGCTGAAGCTCACGCTGCATATGAAAAGCGCCAGCACCAGAAGCACGGCGTCCGAGGCCGGCAGCCCCAGGGTCAGTCCCCTGCCCGTCAGCAGGCTGGCGGCCGCGACCGCCGGTATCGTCAAACCGATGGTGGCGCAGGCCGAGCCCATCGCGACGTTCAGGCTGCGCTGCAGCTCATTCCTGAACGAGGCGCGGATCGCCGAGATGGACTCGGGCATCAAAACCAGTGCCGCGATCAATGCCCCCACAATGCTGTCGGCCTGGGTCACCTGGTAGGCGGCGAGCGCATCCTCCACACTCGCGGCGACCTGMTCGGCGAGCAGGACAATGCCGATGAGGCCGCTCAACAGCAGCAGGGCGCTGATGGAGATGCTGTCGCCGGAGACTGTTCGCATCGGAACGTCATGTGCCTGCCCCTGGACGAAATCCTCCCGGTGCCGGACGGTCTGGGCGAACACGAAGCTCGCATAGAGCAGCACCGAAAGGACGCTAACGAACCCAAGCTGAGCCGCCGAAAACGTGCCGGGATCCGTGGCCCGGGTGTAGGTCGGTAGAATAAGCGTCATCACGGTCAGCGCGATCAGAACCGACAGGTAGGCGCTGGTCCCTTGCCGGACGATCGCCTGCTTGCGATAGCGCCAGCCGCCAAGCGTGAGGCAGATGCCGACAACGCCGGTGGAAGTGATCATCACCGTCGAGAAGACGGACTCGCGCGCCAGGGTCGGGTTGTTCTCTCCATGCAGCATCATGGAGACGATGATCGACACTTCGATCGCCGTCACCGCAAAGGTCAGCACCAATGTTCCGTAGGGCTCGCCCACGCGCCGGGCCAGCGCCTCGGCATGGTCGAGCACCACGAAAATGGTGATGAACATGATGGCGCTCGACAGCGCCCCAACGATTATCCTGGCGTTCAGCGACCCTTCGTCGACCGAAATGCCGCTGGCCCTTACCGCGAGAGCCATCGCCAGCGCGGCCAACGGCATCGTGTAGGACGTCACCGACCGGGYATAACCAGTCATTCAAGCCCCCGAACGCCCATGCGTTCTCGTGAATTTAGCTGAAAAGCGCGTGGGGGACACCYCTCACGGGCATCTTAAAGCATTCAAAGTGTGATTGAGGATTGGCCACCATTTCTGGCGTCGAATGCCTCGATCGCCGCGCGAACCGCCCCGCAGAATCTTTCCAGAAGTTCCGGCTCGTTCCCCAGTCGGCGGCGCAACGAGAATGGCACTTCCAACTGTGCTCCCTTCCCCGTTAGTCCGCGGTTGACGATGTTCGAATCCTGGATGCCTGGAAAGGGATGGTTGTCCTTTTGCGTCTGAAAGCCGGCTTCCTGCAAGCGCCAGGCTATCTCCGAAATCAACGCGGCGTCCTTGCCGCCCAGGTAGACTGTCGAGGGATCGTCGCGATCCTGACGGCCGTGGATGGCGACGACGGTGGACTTGGTCCGCAACAGGTCCAGCGCGGTTGCCTCGTCGAAGTTCCTGGACGTGATGTGCAGCTCCCGGTTGCTTTCCGGCATAAGCCCTTCAAAGCAATACATATCGAGATCGTTCCCCGCTATCGTCTCGGTGATCAGCGAGGTGCGGGGCTCGATCTTGCCGCCGTGTGGGGCCATGACGATCGCACCGCCGGTTCGCGCGCCGCGCCGGATGACGATGCGATAATCTATGTTTTCGATTTTGGCGGCTTTCAGCGCCGCGAAATTTGGAAACTCGTTGTCCATAAATGCCGTTTTACGCCGTCTTCTGCGCCACCAGGCCCAATTCCTCCACCATCGCCGCGCGCATCAGGAATTTCTGCGGCTTGCCGGTCACCGTCATCGGCAGCTCCGTGCGGAAGCGGATGTAACGCGGCACCTTGTAGTGCGCGATCTGGCCGGCGCAGAAGGCCTTGATCTCCTGCTCCGTCGCTATCTGGCCGGGCTTGAGCACGACCCAGGCGCAGAGCTCCTCGCCGTATTTGGCGTCCGGAATGCCGAAGACCTGCACTTCCTTGATCTTGGGATGACGATAGAGGAATTCCTCGACCTCGCGCGGGTAGACGTTCTCGCCGCCGCGGATCACCATGTCCTTCACCCGGCCGACGATGTTGCAATAGCCCTCGGCGTCGATCGTCGCGAGATCGCCGGTGTGCATCCAGCCGTCGGCGTCGATCGCCTCGCGGGTCTTGTCGGCGTCGTCCCAATAGCCCTTCATCACCGAATAGCCGCGCGTGCAGAGCTCGCCCGGCTCGCCAACCGCCACCGTGGCGCCGTCGGCCGCGATCGCCTTGACCTCGACGTGCGGGTGGATGCGGCCGACGGTGGAGACGCGCTTTTCCAGCGGGTCGTCGACGCTGCTCTGGAAGGAGACGGGGCTGGTCTCGGTCATGCCATAGGCGATGGTCACCTGGCTCATGTTCATCAGCGATACCACCTTCTTCATCACCTCGATCGGGCACGGCGAGCCGGCCATGATGCCGGTGCGCAGGCTGGAGAGGTCAAAGCTGGAAAAATCGGCATGGTCGAGCATGGCGACGAACATGGTCGGCACGCCATAGAGGCCGGTGCAACCCTCCTGCGCGACCGCCTTCAGCGTCGCGCCGGCGTCAAAACCTTCGCCCGGGAAGACCATGGTCGCGCCCTTCGACACGCAGCCCATCGTGCCCATCGACATGCCGAAACAGTGATAGAGCGGCACGGGGATGCAGAGCCGGTCGTCGACGGTGAGTTTTATGGCCGAGGTGACGAAATTGCCATTGTTGACGATATTGGAATGCGTGAGCGTCGCGCCCTTTGGCGCTCCCGTGGTCCCGGACGTGAATTGGATGTTGATGGCGTCGCCGGGCTTCAGGCTCTCGGTGATGCGGTCGAGCTTGTCGTAGTCGTCGCGCGCGGCGGTGGCCAGCACGTCGCCGAAATTGAACATGCCGGGCGAATTGTCGTCGCCCATGCGGATGACGATCTTCAGCGCCGGCAGTTTCTTAGCCTTGAGCTTGCCGGGCTCCGCCTTGGCGATCTCCGGCGCCAGCGTTTCGATCATGCCGAGATAGTCGGACGTCTTGAATTGGGCGGCGGTCACGAGTGCCTTGCACCCGACCTTGTTGAGGGCAAATTCGAGCTCGGTCAGCCGGTAAGCCGGGTTGATGTTGACCAGGATCAGGCCGATGCGCGCGGTGGCGAACTGCGTCACCAGCCATTCCCAGCGGTTCGGCGACCAGATGCCGACGCGGTCGCCCTTTTCCAGGCCGAGCGCCAGGAAGCCGGCGGCCAGGGCGTCGACAGCATCCGACAGCTCGCTCCAGGTGAAACGCTTGTCCTGGCCGACGAAGACGGCGGCGTCGAGCGTCGAGTATCTGCTCACCGTTTCGGAGAACAATTCAGGGATGGTCTTGTCGAGCAGCGGCGCCGAGCGGTCGCCCGATACATGCGCCTTGCCGCCCAGCGGAGCGATGAAGGTGCCGCCGGCGCCGCGCCCGCGCAGATTGGTGGCGTTCATGAGCTCGTCGAGTTTGATCGCCATCGCCGTCTCCTCCCGGGATGATTGAGCCTATCAGCCTGCTGGGCTGGAGGAAATCCGCCAAAGGTCCCCCTCCTCCTTGAGGGAGGACAATCGCATAAGGCGCTCCCCCTCACCCAGCCTCCGCTTCGCTCGGCTGACCTCTCCCCGAGGGGAGAGGAAGCAGTCAGCGCCGGCGCCAACCTCTTCTCCCCTCGGGGAGAAGGTGGCCGCGAAGCGGCCGGATGAGGGGGCAGCGCCGACGCTATCCCGCTATTGCTGACATTTTCGCGGCAATGTCGCGCACCTGCGCCTCGTCGGCTGCATCTCGGGACTTCTTCGACGCCACCAGACAGGCCTGCGACTTCAGGATCGTGCCGTCGCCCAGCACCTTGAGGTGGTTGGCGCGCAGCGTCGAGCCGGTGGTGGTGATGTCGACGATGACGTCGGCAAGGCCGGCGGCCGGCGCGCCTTCGGTGGCGCCGAGGCTTTCGACGATGCGGTAGACCTGGATGCCGTGCTTGAGCGAAAAGAACTGCTGCGTCAGCCGCCAGTATTTGGTGGCGATCCTAAGCCGCCGACCATGGCGCTGGCGGAAATCGGCAGCGACGTCGTCGAGATCGGTCATGGTATCGACATCGAGCCAGATGTCGGGCACCGCCACCACGACATCGGCATGGCCGAAGCCGAGGCGCGCGACGATCTCGGCGCGCGCTTCCCAGTCGGCGAGGTTCTCGCGCAAGAGGTCCTCCCCGGTGATGCCGAGATCGACCGCGCCCTGGCCGATCTCGCCGGCGATCTCGGACGCGGACAGGAAGGCCACCTCGACATTGTCGAGGCCATCGATGCGGGCGCGGTATTTGCGGTCGTCCTCAGGCAAGGCGACAGCCAGGCCGGCTTTGGCCAGCACTTCCAGCGACTGCTCCTTGAGACGGCCTTTCGAGGGGATCGCCAGCGTGATCATTTCGCGCTCTCCCGCTGGGCTTCGATACGGTCGAGCCAGACCGAAAAGCCGACGCCCGGAATTGGCTTCTTGGCGCCGAGCAGCGTCAGCAGCCGGTCGTAGCGGCCGCCGCCGACCAGCGGGCGGTCGCCATCACCCGCGGCAATCTCAAAGACCAGGCCAGTGTAATAGTCGAGCGGGCGGCCGAAGGCGGCGTCGTAGCGGATTTGCGCCGCGGACAGGCCATGCGCCTCGATCGCCCTGGCGCGGGCGGCGAAATTCTCCAGCGCCGGTCCCAGCGACAGGCCGGCATCGGCGGCGAATTTTTCCAGCGCCGCGGTCGCGCCGTCGAGCGCGACGTCGATCCCGAGAAAACCCTTGAGCGCCGAGAAGGCGTCGTCGGACAGCCGCACGCTGCGCAGCTGCGCCTTCTCGATCAGCCGGCGCGCGATGTCGGCCGGGGCGCGGCCGGACGATGCCGACAACCCGGCTTCCTCCATGCCTTCGGCAATATGCGCGGCAAGGCCTTCCGCATCGCCGTCGAGCGCCAACAGGGCGACCGGACCGGAGAGCTGGCTGTTGCGCGGCGGGTTGGCGAGATCGGCAAGGGCCGCTTCCAGCATAGGCGCCGAGCCGAAGGCGCGCGCGAGCCGCATACGCCAGCCGCGCGGCAGGCCGAGCGCCGCCAGCACCGCCTCGAACAGGGTCTGATCGCCGAGCGTGATGGCGAGCTTCCGTCCGGGCAACACAAGCGAGAGCAACGCATGCGCGTCGGCCAGCGAGCGAGCGTCGGCGGCGGCCGTGTCGCGATCGCCGAGATCCTCGATGCCGGCCTGGAAGAACTCGTTGCCGCCGTCGCGGCGCTGACGGAACACTTCGCCGAGATAAGAGTAGCGGCGCGGCGTTCCGGCCTGGCTGGCGATGTGGTCGAGGCAGACGGGAATGGTGAATTCGGGCCGCAGGCACAGCGTCTTGCCGGTCTCGCTTTCGGTCAGGAAGATGCGGCGGCGCAGGTCCTCCCCCGCCATGTCGAGGAACGGATCGGCAGGTTGCAGCACAGCGACTTCGACGGCGTGCGTGTCGCGGGCGGCGAAGAGTTTCGTGATGTCGGTGGCGATGGCGGGACGGGAGGTCATAAAGCGCCACCTCCCCTTCTCCCCTTGTGGGAGAAGGTGGATCGGCGCGCAGCGCCGAGACGGATGAGGGGTGCTGGAAGGAATGAGACGCTGGCGTTCCCCGGAACACCCCTCATCCGACCGAGCTTCGCTCGGCCACCTTCTCCCACAAGGGGAGAAGGGGAGGTCGGCGCCCTATCGGCCACGTGCCCGCTCCTCGGCCTGCGCCGCGAGTATCTTCTTCACCTCGCCAACCAGCTCGCTCTCCGCCACTGTCACCTGCGCCGGGCGTGCCGCCCGCCACTCGGCATTGTCGGTGATCTCGGCCGACATGCGCGCGCCTTCGATCAGGTCCTTGATCTGCACCTCGCCCCTGGCGCGCTCGTCGCCGCCCTGGATGATGGCGACCGGGCTGCCGCGGCGGTCGGCATATTTCAGCTGCGCCTTCATGCCGGCGCCGCCGAGATACATTTCGGAGCGGATGCCGGCGGCACGCAGATCCGCGACCATCTTCTGGTAGCGGCCGAGGCTTTCGGTGTCCTTGTCCATGACCAGCACGACGACCGGGGCGATGACATCGGAGGTATCGAGCTTGCCGAGGTTCTTCAGCGCCGTCATCAGCCGCGAGACGCCGATCGAGAAACCGGTCGCCGGCACCGGCTCGCCGCGGAAGCGCGAGACCAGCCCGTCATAACGGCCGCCGCCGCCGACCGAGCCGAAGCGCACGATCTGGCCTTCATCGTTGGGGATTTCCGCCAGCAGCTCGGCCTCGAAGACCGGGCCGGTGTAGTATTCGAGGCCGCGCACGACGGAGGGGCTGATCCTGACCCGCTTCGTACCGTATCCGGATGCGGTCAACAACGCTGCGATGTCTCGGAGTTCCTGCAGCCCCTGCCTACCAATCTCCGTTTCCTCTAGAACGTCCTCCCATTCATCAATGGCTAACGCGTTGAGGACTTTGAAGCCCTCTCCCATGTTGGGCGAGGCGTCGTCATCATCTAGGACAACACCGTCGTACTGGGCCGCGTGAATGGAATGAATCCTTTCGGGCCCAAAGACATCAAGCAGCTTCGATATTTGCGCCTCATCGAGTCCGGCACCTTTTGTGAAGTCTCCGCTTTCATCCTTGCGACCCTCGCCCAAGAGAAGGCGAACTCCTTCCGCGCCGAGTTTATCCAGCTTGTCGATGGCGCGCAGTACCTGCAGCCTGCGCCCGGCATCCTCGTCACCTCCAAGACCAATTGCCTCCAGCACGCCGTCCAAAACCTTCCGGTTGTTGATGCGAATGACGTATTGGCCGCGCGGAATACCCAATGCCTCCATCACATCGGCCATCATCATCGCCATCTCGGCGTCGGCGGCGACGCCCGGCGTGCCGATCGTGTCGGCATCGAACTGCATGAACTGGCGGAAGCGGCCGGGGCCGGGCTTCTCGTTGCGGAACACCCAGCCGGAGCGATAACTGCGATAGGGTTTCGGCAGCTTGTCGAAGTTCTCAGCGACGAAACGGGCGGTCGGCGCGGTCAGGTCGTAGCGCAGCGACAGCCATTGGTCGTCGTCATCCTGGAAGGAAAAGACGCCCTCGTTCGGCCGGTCCTGGTCGGGCAGGAACTTGCCCAGCGCGTCGGTGTATTCGATCATCGGCTGGTCGACCGGCTCGAAGCCGTAGAGCTCATAGACCGAGCGGATGGTCGCCATCATCTTCTCGACGGCGCGGATGTCTTCGGCGCTGCGGTCGGCAAAACCGCGCGGCAGCCGCGCTTTCGTCTTTTCGGATTTGTCGGCCATGGGACTTCCAGTCAGTGGTGACTTACTTCGAGCGCGCGTTTCCTAAACGATGCCGCTTGGAGCGGCAAGGGTGGCGACCTCTCCTTCTCCCCTTGTGGGAGAAGGTGGATCGGCGCGATAGCGCCGAGACGGATGAGGGGTGTTCCAGCGGAGTGAGGCGCCGGCTTTCCCTGGAGCACCCCTCATCCGTCGCCTTCGGCGACACCTTCTCCCACAAGGGGAGAAGGAAAAACTGAAACAATTCCGCCACCGGCGCGGCATGCTGCCGACACAATCGGCGGCCATAAAGCGCGCCGAAACAAGGGGTTCGGGGCCATGATGACGGCTGACGACATCATCGAGAGCGGCAGATCGGCCGGGCTGCGGCCCGCCGGGGTGTCGACGCTGAAGCCGGCGCAGCAGCCGGCGGGACCGTTCGAAGTTCCGACGCAGACACGTAAGCCGACGGCGCGCGACGCGCTGGTGACCGGCCTGCTGGTGATCTACCCGGCCTTCGCGGCCGTGGCGGCCATCATTGCCGGGCTGTTCCTGACCGGGGCCGGCAGCCTCTGACTTCACTCAACGATCGGGGGATCATCATGCAGCTGCAATTTGCGTGCGCGCTTGCCGGCGCGCTGGTCATTGGCGCGACCGGCGCGGCCAACGCCTGCCAGCCGGGCGATGCCCGTCTTGCCGGCCACTACTATCTGAACGGCGTCATGGAGGTCGGTTCCGAACTGCTGTTGAAGAAAGACGGCAGCTTCGAATTCGCGCTCGCCTATGGCGCGAATGACCAGTACGGCAAGGGCTGTTGGGTGAGGAAGGGCCCGACGGTCGAGGTCATCCCGGCCGGCCGCAGCTCCGCCTCCACGCATCACACACCGGACGATCGCGGCTTCAGCGGGCTGGTGCTGACGGTGTCCGGCTCCAGCCTGATCTGGGACATCAACGGCAGCGGCCATAAGGGCCGGTTCGAGAAGTGAGAGCTTACCCTCCCCCTTGTGGGGAGGGTCGACGCGCAGCGTCGGGGTGGGGGTCAGGAAGACTCTTCTACCCCCACCCGCGCCTTCGGCGCGACCTCCCCACAAGGGGGAGGTAGGAGTGACGCTACCTCGGCCTTTTGAGTTTCTTGCGCTCCGTCTCCACCTCCGCCCTGCAGTAGCAGCCTTCGAGATGGTCGTTGACCAAGCCCATCGCCTGCATGAAGGCGTAAACCGTGGTGGGGCCGACAAAGCTCCAGCCACGCTTCTTCAGTTCCTTCGAAATCCTGACCGACACCGCCGTCGTCGGATTGGCGCGCAGATGCGCCAGGTCGACGATTTCGGGACGCTCCTGCGGACCCGGCTCGAACTTCCAGAACCAGGCCGCCAGCGAGCCGAACTCGTCCACCATCTCGCGGGCGCGCTTGGCGTTGTTGATGGTCGAGACGATCTTGCCGCGATGGCGGATGATGCCGGCATTGCCAAGCAGGCGCTCGACATCCGCGTCGGTGAACCCCGCCACCTTGTCGAAGTCGAAGCCAGCGAAGGCCTCGCGGAAATTCTCGCGCTTGCGCAGGATGGTCAGCCACGACAGGCCCGACTGGAAGCCTTCCAAGCAGATCTTCTCGAACAGCCGGCGATCGTCCGTTACCGGACGGCCCCATTCATGGTCGTGGTAATGGAGATAATCCGGCAGGTTGCCGTGCCAGAAGCAGCGCGCCTTGCCGTCGGGGCCATCGAGAATGCCGGCATTTTCAGTTGCCATCGTCAGCAAATCCATCCGTTAACGCGCTTCAGCGCAGCTTTTACCGTGGCTTTACCAGATTCCTGAACCGCCCGGTAACCACACCAAAAGGTTTACTGACAAGTGAGCATTTTACGCATTCCGATTCATGTTTTGCTTGCCGCTCCGCGCCAAGGATCGCGAAACCGAGGGCGCCCTCTTAGCCCCGGATGAGTTCGATCAAGGTGCGTTCCGATGAAGACAGCGTTTTGTTCCCTGCTCGGCGCGGCGGCCATTCTTGTCGCCGGCGCCACGACTTCGCTTGCCAATGACCGCTATGCCGACATGCCGCCGGTCATGGTGAGCCCCGACCTTTCGGCGCCCTGGGTGCTGCAGCTTGGTCACGCGCCGGGCATCGTGCGCCCGACCCGGCAGGCGACGCGGCAGCCGCTGCAGCGCCTGTTCCAGGCGCAGCCCGACCGGCAGAAGACGGCGGCCGTGCAGCAGCCGGCCAAGCGCATTGTGACGCGGCCGCAGATCAACCCGATCTACCTGCCGCAGGAAGTCGCCTATGACGGCCCGGCGAAGCCCGGAACCATCGTCATCGATACCCACCAGAACTTCCTCTACCTGGTCGAGAAGAACGGCAAGGCGCGGCGCTATGGCGTCGGCACCGGCAAGCCCGGTTTCGAATGGTCGGGCACGCACAAGATCACCGACAAGAAGGTGTGGCCGGACTGGCGGCCGCCGGCGGCGATGATCAAGCGCGAGGCCGCCAAGGGCCGCTATTTGCCGACCTATCTCGCCGGCGGCATCGAGAACCCGCTCGGCGCCCGCGCGCTCTATCTCGGCACCACCGAATACCGCATCCACGGCACCAACCAGCCCTGGACGATCGGCGGCGCGGTGTCTTCCGGCTGCATCCGCATGCGCAACGAGGATGTCGTCGACCTTTACGAGCGCGTGAATGTCGGAACCACGGTCGAGGTGATATAGTCGCAGCGAATCAGCCGGTTAGACGGCGCAGCACTTTTCTTCCGCTGCTGTTGCCGCCAAGTCATAGTGCGATCCTGCGGGATGTGCTTAAACCGGTGCCAGAGTTTACGGGGGACGGGCCGTGTGGGGATACGGCCGGTCGCAAAGGGCAGCGCGGGCAACCGCGCTGCCTTTTGGTTTTTGAGTTTTCCTTTGACGCATGGCGCGGCAAGTCGCCCCGAAAGCAGGCGGTTTCGCTTTCGGGGCTGATTTCCCGGCGCGCCTCTGCTATTGCAGCGCACAAATCCTGATCGTCACGCAATTCCGGACGCAACGCCGCTTACGCGCTTCGTTCTTAAATTGCTTCAGAAGGCAGAGGTGACGCCATGACCCGAACCGACGACAGCCGCTACCTGAAAGGCGGCCCGGTCGCCCAGCGCATCATCGCTTCGGTGCGCGAGGATGCGGCGATCGCCACGGCCGAAGGTTTCCCGCCGAAGCTGGTCTCGATCACCGTTGGCGACACCGACGCCGTCGACGTCTATGTGCGCAACCAGCGCGCCAAGGCAGCCCTTGCCGGCATCGGCTTCGAGGAGCGGCGCTTCGCCGCCGACATCACCGCCGGCGAGCTGGAGGCCGCCATCCACGGCCTCAACGCCGACCCGCGCGTCACAGGCATCATCATCCAGCGGCCGGTGCCTGCGCATATCCCGATCAAGACGTTGCAAGCGGCGGTGCATCCGCTGAAGGACGTCGAAGGCATGCACCCGGCCTCGATCGGCAACATCGTCTACAACCAGCTCGACCTGGCGCCCTGCACGGCGGCGGCCTCGGTCGAGCTGCTCAAGGAAACCGGCCTCGATCTCCAGGGACTCGAAGTGGTCGTCGTCGGCCATTCCGAGATCGTCGGTAAACCGATCGCCTTCCTGTTGATGAGCGAGGGCGCGACGGTGACGGTCTGCCACCACATGACGCGCTCGGTCGCGGCGCATGCGCGCCGTGCGGACGCGCTGTTCGTCGCGGTCGGCAAGCCCAGGCTGATCAAGGCCGACATGGTGAAGCCGGGCGCCGCCGTCATCGACATCGGCATCAACTCCGAGATCGGGCCCGACGGCGAAACCCGCATCGTCGGCGACGTCGACACCGACAGCGTCAAGGAAGTGGCCTCGTGGATCACGCCGGTGCCGGGCGGCGTTGGCCCGCTCACCGTTGCTATCCTGCTGCGCAACACCATGGTGGCGCTCAACCGCCAGCGCGCGCTTTACCGCGCGAGCTATGGCGTGCCGGATCAGATCGCGGCGGAGTAGTTATTCGGCAGCGATCAAACCGGTGTCGGAAACACCTTCCGGCTTCGGGCCGCCATAGGCCCAGTCCAGCAGCTTGATCGTGTGCACCACCGGCAGTTTGGCGGCGGACGCAATCTGGGTGATACAACCGATATTGCCGGTGGCGACAATTGAAGCGCCGGTCGCCTCGATGTTTTTCACCTTGCGGTCGCGCAGCTTGGCCGAGATCTCGGGCTGCAGGATGTTGTAGGTGCCGGCCGAGCCGCAGCACAGATGCCCCTCGCGCGGCTCGCGCACGACGAAGCCCGCCTTGGCGAGCAACTCCTTCGGCTGACGCGTTATCTTCTGTCCGTGCTGCATCGAGCAGGCCGAGTGATAGGCGACGACCGTGCCTGGCTTGCGCACCGGCTCGGGCAGGTCGAGCGAGGCCAGATATTCGGTGACGTCCTTGGCCAGCGCCGAGACCCGCACCGCCTTTTCGGCATAGGCCGGATCGAGACGCAGCATGAAGCCGTAATCCTTGATCGTGGTGCCGCAGCCGGACGCGGTGATGATGATGGCGTCGAGGCCGCCCTTCTCTATCGCGCGCGTCCAGGCGTCGACATTCTGTCTTGCTGAAGCGAGCGCCTGATCCTCGCGGCCCATGTGATGGACGAGCGCGCCGCAGCAGCCCTCGCCTGCGGGCACCACGACCTCGACGCCGAGCCGTGTCAGCAGCGAGATGGTGGTGTCGTTGATGGCCGGGTCGAGCACCGATTGCGCGCAGCCGGTGAGGATGGCGACGCGGCCGCGTTTCTTGGTCCCCTGCCCGGCATGCGTGCCAGGCGAAGCCAGCGGCGATGCCGGCGGGATCGACGCGGGTGCGAGCTTCAGCATGGCCGCAACTGGCTTCAGCGCCGGCAGTTTGTCGAACAGGCCGATGAACGGACGGCCGAGCCCAGCGAGCTTGAGCACGGCGCGGAAGCGGCTCGGGTAAGGCAGTACGGCAGCCAGCATGGCGCGGGTCAGCCGGTCGAGCAGCGGCCGCTTGTAGGTCTCCTGGATATGGGCGCGGGCATGGTCGACCAGATGCATGTAGTTCACGCCGGAGGGGCAGGTCGTCATGCAGGCGAGGCAGGACAGGCAGCGGTCGATATGGGTGACGATCTCCTTGTCCGCCGGCCGGCCGTTCTCCAGCATGTCCTTGATGAGATAGATGCGGCCGCGCGGCGAATCCAGCTCGTTGCCCAGCGTCACATAGGTCGGGCAGGTGGCGGTGCAGAAGCCGCAATGCACGCATTTGCGCAGGATCTTTTCCGATTCCGCGACATGCGGGTCGGCAAGCTGCGCGGCTGAGAAGTTGGTTTGCATCGCGTTTGCTCTAAGCCATGCGGCCGGGGTTGAGAATCTGCTTGGGATCGAACTCGGCCTTGAGTCGCGCCGACAGCGCGGCCAGATGCGGCGGCTGCGGTTCGAACACCGGTAGCGCCGCGCGATGCGGTGCGGACGCGCGCACCAGGGTCGCATGGCCGCCGCCATATTTGCGGATCAAGCCGCGCAGCAAATCAGCCTCGGGATCGTCCTCGCGCATCGACAGCCACACCAAGCCGCCCTGCCAGTCGTAGAAGGCGTCGACCGCCGCCTGCATGCGCAGCGCCATCACCATGTGATGCGCCTGTGACGGCGCCATCGACACGCGCCATACCGGCCGCGTGCCGCCATCGGCGAAAGGCCGGCAATCGCGGATGTCGCGCCAAATCGTCTTCGACGCCTCGCCGGCGATCTCTTCCAGCGGCCCGGCCTTGCCGAGCAATTTGCGCAACGCCTCGATGCGATAGACCACCGATGGGCCAAACCCCTCGACGCGCAGCAGCGTGGCGGCATCGCTGCCGTGCTTGCCGCCGGCGACCCGTGCGGCGATGCGCTCCGGCAGATGCGCGGCGCTCGACACTTCGGCGCTGGAGCCCAGCGCCAGCGCCATGGCGGCGACCGCGGCATCGTCGAGCAGGCCGCGAATGGCCAAGGTCACTTCGGTTTCCGCGGCTGGCAGCACCTTGAAGGTGACGTCGGTCAGCACCGCCAGCGTGCCCCAGCTGTTGGCCATCAGCTTGGAGAGGTCGTAGCCGGTGACGTTCTTGACGACGCGCCCGCCCGACTTGAACGCCTCGCCGCGGCCCGACACCGCCGATATGCCGAGGATATGGTCGCGTGCCGCACCCGCCTTGAGACGGCGCGGGCCGGAGAGGTTCGAGGCCAGCACGCCGCTAATCGTGCCCCTGCCTGGCGCGCCGCCGAGCAGCGGGCCGTAGTCCATCGGCTCGAAGGCGAATTGCTGGCCGTTTTCGGCAAGCAGTTGCTCGATTTCGGCGAGCGGCGTGCCGGCCTTGGCCGAGAGCACCAGCTCTGCCGGCTCATAGAGAGTGACGCCGGTGAGCTTCGAGAGGTCGAGCGTGTGTTCGGTCTGCAGCGGACGACCGATGCCCCGCTTTGAGCCGTGGCCGAGGGTTTCCAGCGGCGATTCCTCCGCTGCCGCCCATTGGATGGTGGAGAGGACCTCGGCCGATGTGGATGGGGTGAAGGTGGTCATGGGAATGACATGCGCTCGAATGCAGAAAGGCCGAGTTCCTTCACACCCCCCTCTGTCCTGCCGGACATCTCCCCCGCAAGGGGGAGATCAGATGTCGCCTGGGCTTTCGCCAATCGCCAACGTCGGCGGGAAGGCGGGGCGCCAAAGCTGCTAATCTCCCCCCTTGCGGGGGAGATGTCCGGCAGGACAGAGGGGGGTGTTCAAGCGCCAGCATAGCCACTCAAAACCTCGGAATATCCGGAAACGCCACCTGTCCCCGATGCACATGCATCCTTCCCAGCTCCGCGCAGCGGCGCAGTTGGGGAAAAACCTTGCCCGGGTTGAGCAGGTGGTTGGGGTCGAAGGCGCATTTGACGCGCATTTGCTGGTCGAGGTCGATCTGGTTGAACATTTCCGGCATCAGGTCGCGCTTCTCGACGCCGACGCCGTGCTCCCCGGTCAAGACGCCGCCAACCTCGACGCAAAGCCGCAATATGTCGGCGCCGAAGCTTTCGGCCTTGTCGAGCTCGCCCGGCACGTTGGCGTCGTAGAGGATCAGCGGATGCAGATTGCCGTCGCCGGCATGGAAGACATTGGCGACGCCGAGGCCGTATTTCTCGGAGAGATCGCGCATGCCGGCAAGCACCCGCGGCAGTTCCTTGCGCGGGATGGTGCCGTCCATGCAGTAATAGTCCGGCGAGATGCGCCCGACGGCCGGGAAAGCCGCCTTGCGGCCGGCCCAGAAGCTCAGCCGCTCCTGCTCGGATTGCGAGATGCGGCAGGTGGTCGAGCCGTTGCGGTAGGCGATCGCCTCGACGAGGCCGATCAGATGGTCGACCTCGACGCTCGGCCCGTCGAGCTCGACGATCAGCAGCGCCTCGACATCGAGCGGATAGCCGGCATGGACGAAATCCTCCGCCGCGTGGATCGCCGGGCGGTCCATCATCTCCATGCCGCCGGGGATGATGCCGGCTCCGATGATGTCGGCGACGCACTGGCCGCCCTCCTCGCTGGTCGGAAAGCCGATCAGGAGCGCGCGCGCCGTCTCCGGCTTCTTCAATATGCGCACCGTGACCTCGGTGACGACGCCGAGCAGGCCTTCGGAGCCGGTCATGACGCCGAGCAAATCGTAACCTTCCTGGTCGAGATGGCCGCCGCCGAGGCGCACCACCTCGCCATTCATCAGCACCATCTCGATGCCCAGCACATTGTTGGCGGTGAGCCCGTATTTCAGGCAGTGCACGCCGCCGGAATTCTCCGCGACGTTGCCGCCGATCGAGCAGGCGATCTGGGAGGATGGATCGGGGGCGTAGTAAAAGCCCTCCTGCTCGACGGCGGTGGTGATGCCAAGATTGGTGACGCCCGGCTGGGCGACGACGATGCGGTTCGGGTAATCGATCGCCAGGATGCGGTTGAAGCGGCTCATCACCAGCAGCACCGCGTCCTCGAGCGGCAGCGCGCCGCCCGACAGCGAGGTGCCGGAGCCGCGCGGCACGACGCGGATGTTGCGCTCGTTGCAGTATTTCAGGACGCGCGAGACCTGCGCCACCGTTTCCGGCAGCACCACGACCAGCGGCAGCTGCCGGTAGGCGGTCAGGCCGTCGCTTTCGAAGGCGCGCATTTCATGGGCCGCGTCGACGACCCCCTCGCCCGGCACGATGATGCGCATGTCGGCGACGATCTCGGCGCGCCGGCGCATCGTCTCGGCATCTGGCTTGGGCATGGCTAGGCCGGACATCGGTCATCTCGCTTGACTGGTCAAAATCTTTTACCAGCCTGACGGTTTTGTTGCAAACACTGCTTTGGTCGCATCGGGCGGCGAGCGTAACGCCAAGCTTCCGCAGCGGCAATCTGCCGCTACGCTCGGATCTCCCCCTTGAGGGGGAGATGGCCGCGAAGCGGTCAGAGGGGGTCGTCTAACGTAGATCGCCGACGTCTTCTGTCGTCAAGGAAGGCGCCGGCGCTCCACGCGCGGCGACCCCCTCTGTCGCCTTCGGCGACATCTCCCCCTCAAGGGGGGAGATTACTTACTCTTACTCGCCCGGATGCTTCGCCGGCTCGGAATGCGTTTTGCGCACCCGGCGCACGCCCCACCACACAAGCAGGATGGCGACCGGCACGGAGGCCGCGGTGACGACTTCGGGCGCGAAAGCGTGACCGAAGATCGAGGCGCCCTTGGCGACATAGCCGATGAGGCCGACGACATAATAGGACACGGCGGCCACCGACAGGCCTTCCACGGTCTGCTGCAGGCGCAGTTGCAGCCGGGCGCGGTTGTTCATCGAGGCGAGCAGGTCACGGTTCTGCTTCTCGACATCGACATCGACCCAGGTGCGCAGCAGAGTGGTGGCGCGGGTGAGTTTTCGCGACAGGTTGGCCTGGCGCTCCTCGACCGAGCGGCAGGTGCGCATGGCCGGCGCCATGCGGCGCTGCAGGAAACCAGCCCAGGTGTCATAGCCTTGCACCGGCTCCTCTTCCAGCGCCCCTAGCCGTTCGGTGACGATGCCGTCATAGGCGCGGCTGGCGCCGAAACGGTAGAGGCTCGACGCGGCGTCGGCCTCCAGCTCGGCGGCGAGCTCGGTGAGATCGGCGAGCAGCGTCTGGCTGTCGCGGGTCTCGACCGCCTTCATCTCCAACGTGGTCTGGGCCAGGCGGTCCTCGATGCGACGAGCGCGGCCGGACAGCGTCAACGCCATCGGCAGGCCAAGCATGGCGAGCGTCCGGTAGGTCTCGATGTCGATCAGCCGCTGCGACAAGGCGCCGGTGCTGGCCGGCGTCAGGCCGCGGTCGAGCACCAGCATGCGCGTCAGGCCGTCGCCGTCCTGGCGGAAGTCGGTGACGATGGCGGCGGCGCCCCGCTCGACCAGCGAATAGCACAGGCTGGTCGGATCGAAGCCGGCGATCAGCTTTTCGCTCGCCTGCGTCCATTTGCGGATTTCAAGGCGGATGCCGGAAATCACGGTGCCTGGGGGCGAGAAGCCGTTGCCGAAGGGTGAATCCTCCTGCCCCCGCCCATTCTCGGCCAGCGGCCCTTCCCAGAGATAGGTCGAGAATTCGGTATGCCGCTCCCAGCGCAGCGTGCCCTTGCCCCATTTCATGGCATGATGGCGCGCATTGCGCTCGGGCGCGGCGATGCCCAGCCGCCGCGATAGTTCCGAGAGCACCGCATGGTCGACCGCGGCGCCGCCTTCGGTCATGAAGGAAAGCTGGATCAGCACGCGCGGTTTTTCGATCAGCGGGTGCGGGCGGGCATGGACCTCGCCCAGCGCGCCAGGTCGCCCCTCATGCGCCGGGAAGCCCATCACGCTGCCTTGCGCGCGCGGCTGGAATTCAAGCTTGGACGTCTCGTCCGACACGGCTGGTCCCCCTGGTTTCGACCCATCGTGCAATCCGGTCGTCTTGCGGCAATAGGCGGGACGCGTAAACAGCAAATATTGGCATTCGGGGACGGTGACGCGCGGCAGGCGATGCAACCGGCGTGGGCGAATTGGATAAATAATTTGACCAGTTGGCGGCGGACGCTTTAATCTGCGCGACCTTCATCCCGTTCTCCAGGCGCCCCTTTGAGCGACATTTTCTCCAGGATCGAGCATTCGCGCACCGCCGACGAGGTGGTCCAGCAGATCGAGAGCCTGATCCTCGAAGGCGTGCTGCGCACCGGCGACCGGCTGCCGGGCGAGCGCGAGCTGGCGCGCCAGTTCGACGTGTCGCGGCCGATCCTGCGCGATGCGCTGAAGGCGCTGGAGGGGCGCGGTCTGCTCACGACCAAGGCCGGCGGCGGCACGTATGTCGCCGACGTCATCGGCCAGCTCTTCACAAAGCCGGTGACGGACCTGATCTCCACGCACCGCAAGGCGGTGACCGACTATCTGGAATACCGGCGCGAGATCGAGGCGGTGGCGGCCGAGTTTGCGGCGCGGCGGGCGACGCCCGAAGATCTGGCGCTGCTCGACCGCATCATGGCGCGCATGGACGAGGCGCACCGGACCGGCGATTTCGACGACGAGGCGGAAATCGACATCGAGTTCCATCACGCGGTGTGCGAATGCGCGCACAACATGATCCTGCTGCACACGCTGCGCTCCTGCTACCGGCTGCTGTCGGAGGGTGTGTTCCAGAACCGGCTTCTGGTGTTCAGCGTGCCCGGCGCGCGCGAGGCGCTGCTCGAGCAGCACCGGGCGATCCATGYCGCGATCAAGGCCGGCGATCCGACGGCGGCGCGCAAGGCGGCGATGGACCACATCACCTATGTCGAGCGCTCGATGGCGGAAGCCGAGCGCAGCGGAGACTGGCAGCGGGTGTCCAGGTTGCGCCTCAGGCAACGCTCGGAGGCCGGCGACATCGAACCCACACGAAAACGCTCCTAAGCAAATTTAGCAGGGACCACCATGAGCGAAATCCTCACCATCGCCGACCTTAAGGACCTGGCACGCCGCAGGGTGCCGAAGATGTTCTTCGACTATGCCGATTCCGGCGCCTGGACGGAGAGCACCTACCGGGCCAATGAAGAGGATTTCGGCAAGATAAAATTCCGCCAGCGCGTGCTGGTCGACATGAGCAACCGCTCGCTGGAATCGACCATGATCGGCGAGAAAGTGGCGATGCCGGTTGCGCTTGCCCCGACCGGGCTGACCGGCATGCAGCATGCCGATGGCGAGATGCTGGCGGCGCAGGCAGCGGAAGAATTCGGCGTGCCTTTCACGCTGTCCACCATGAGCATCTGCTCGATCGAGGATGTCGCCTCGGCGACCAAAAAACCGTTTTGGTTCCAGCTCTATGTGCTGCGCGACAAGGACTTCGTGCTCAACCTGATCGACAGAGCCAAGGCGGCGAAATGCTCGGCGCTTGTGCTGACGCTCGACCTGCAGATCCTGGGGCAGCGCCACAAGGACGTGCGCAACGGGCTCTCGGCGCCGCCCAAGATGACGCTTGCCAATATCCTCGACCTGGCGCTGAAGCCGCGCTGGTGCCTGGGGATCGCCGGCACGCCGCGCCGCACCTTCCGCAACATCGTCGGCCACGCCAAGGGTGTCGGAGACGTCTCCTCGCTGTCCTCCTGGACGACGGAGCAGTTCGATCCGCACCTGTCGTGGAAGGACGTAGCCTGGATCAAGGAGCGCTGGGGCGGCAAGCTGATCCTGAAGGGTATCCTTGACAAGGAGGACGCGCTGATGGCGGCCGAGACCGGAGCGGACGCGATCGTGGTCTCCAATCATGGCGGGCGCCAGCTCGACGGCGCTGCCTCCTCGATCTCGGTGCTGGAGGAAATCGCCGATGCGGTCGGCGACAGGATCGAAGTCCACATGGACGGCGGCATCCGCTCCGGCCAGGATGTGCTGAAGGCGCTCTGCCTCGGCGCCAAGGGCACCTATATCGGCCGGCCGTTCCTTTACGGCCTCGGCGCGATGGGCAAGGACGGCGTCACCAAGGCGCTCGAAATCATCCGCAAGGAGATGGACATCACGCTGGCGCTCTGCGGTAAGCGTCTGGTAACCGACATGGGCAAGGACCAGTTGCGGCGCTAGGCCTTATTCACCGATCCGCCCTAGTTTCCCGTGATCAACGAAACGGGAAGACGCTCGCCTTGACTGAGACCGGCATCCATTATCTCGACGCGCGCGGGCCGGACGGCATGCGGCTCTACGCCATCGGCGATGTGCATGGCCGGCACGACCTGCTCGCCGCCATGCACCGGCGCATCGAAAGCGAACTGGAATATGCGCCCGCCTCCGACTGGCGCATCATCCATCTTGGGGACTATGTCGATCGCGGACCGGATTCAAAGAGCGTCATCGACTTCCTGATCGAGGCGCAGAAACGCGATCCGCGCAACATCATGCTCGCCGGCAACCACGACATCGGCATGCTCGAATTCCTGGCCGATGGCGAGCCGGACGGCCTGTTCATGAACTACGGCGGCGTGCAGATGGCGCAGTCCTATGGCGTGGATCTTCTGCGCGACGCCCACTGGTACGGCAAGGCGGAGGCGATCGCGCGCGGACACGCCGCGCTGACGAAAGCGGTGCCGCGCAGCCATGTCGACTTCCTGCAATCGCTGACGTTTTCGGCGACCTTCGGCGACTTCTTCTTCTGCCATGCCGGGATAAGACCGGGCGTGCCGCTCGACCGCCAAGACCAGCAGGACCTGATCTGGATCCGCGACGCCTTCCACGACCACCCAGGGCTTTTTTCCAAGGTGATCGTGCATGGGCACACGCCCGTCCCGGAAGCCGAGGTGAAGGCCAACCGCGTCAATGTCGACACACTCGCCTGGAAATCGGGAACGCTGAGCGCGCTGGCCGTCAATGGCGGCGACAAACGCATCGTCACCGTCCAGGGAAAAGCGCTTTAAAGCATGTCTCCCGAAAGTGGGAACCGGTTTCCGGTAAAGACATGCGTAGAATCAAAAACCTAAAGCGCATGGAGCGAATCTGAAAGATCGCGACGCGCTTTAGGCGCGCTCCCGGCGCGGGCGAGCTTCCGATTTTTGATTGGGCTTAGTTCAGCGAGGCGGTGACGCCATAGCCGTCAACGGCCCGGTGATTGGTCGCTGCATCGGCGGCATAGATGCCCAGGCCGCAGAGCACGATGGCAGACAGCATGACAAAAGACAGGAGAGCTGCTTTCACGGACGTCATCTCTGGTTAAGCTTTCTGCATCTGGGCACGAGGCGGTTACCAATGCGTTGAAACGATAAAATGCGTCTCAATGTTTCGACGATTTCGCGCTTCTAAGCAGATTCTGTATCGCCGGTGTGTCGGCTGGATCACACAAAAGGTTCATGGCGGTTGCACCGACGATACAAAGCGCGCCCTCTTAGGCGAGCGGCCGGACACAAACCAAGAAAGAAGAATGTTGTCCCCAAGCGGAAACCCGCGGGCGTGCCAATTATGCCACGCTTCGCCGATCAGGGATTGGATGTTCAGATCGTGGCCACCCAAGCGCGGGCTATCGCCAATCCGGCGGCGTCGGCGTCGGCGCCATTGCGGGCCAGTTCGTCGTCGAAGCGTTCGTTCCAGTCGGGATGGCGCTCGGCAATCGTTGCCGCGAAGGACGTGCTCCAGTCGCGCACCATCGGCGTATCGGCCTCGAAGTGGAACTGGAAACCATAGACGGCGCGGCCGAGGCGGAAAGCCTGGTTTTCGGCGACCGCGCTGCCGGCGAGCCGCACGGCGTTTTCGGGCAGCGCGAAGGTGTCGTCATGCCATTCGAAGATCGGAAATTTTTCGGGCAGCGCCGCCAGCACCGGGTCCGACTTGGCGGCCGGTGTCAGCGAGACTTTGTGCCAGCCGAACTCGGTGGCGCCGCCGATGTGGTTGTCGCCGCCGAACGCACGGGCAAGAAGTTGGCTGCCGAGGCAGATGCCGAGCACCGAGCGGTCCTTATCGGCGAAATCGCGCGTCAGTTCGAGAAGCGCCGGGAAATAGGGATAGTCCTCGTCGGCCAGCGCATTCTGCCCGCCGCCCAGCAAAACCATCGCATCATGCCCGCTTGCATCCTGCGGCAACGGATCGCCCTGATAGGGACGCCGCAGGTCGAGATCGGCGCCCGCTTCGGCCAGAGCGGCGCCGACCTGACCAAGGCCGGTATTGTCGTAATTCTGGACCACCAGCACACGCATCGAGAATCCTGCTGACATGAAAACGCTGGGGCGAGCGATATCATGCGGCCCGTATTTCAGCCAAGATGCGGATCGAGAGAGAAAGCTATGCCACTGCAGAACCGGGTCGACCCCTTCGGCGCCATCCATGCCGTGCCGGAACGCGGCCTGTTCACCGGCAATCGCGGCATCATCCATGATCCGGAGACCCGGACGCTGCTGAAGAAGCGCTGGGCCTTGCCGGCCTGGATCATCTGCGTCTGCGCGTTCCGCAACGTGCGGCGTGAGCCGATGGGCCGCAACAGGCCGGGCGGCAAGGCCGGTTGGACGGAGCTGTTCTTCCTCGACGAGGTGACCGCCCTGGCCGCCGGCCATCGGCCCTGTTTCTTCTGCCGGCGCGAGCGGGCGACCGATTTCGTCGGCCGCTTCGGCGAGGCGTTCGGCATCGATGAGCCGCGCGCGCCGATGGTCGACAAGCGGCTGCACAAGGAACGGCTGGCTTCGGGTGGGCAGCCGCCTAGTGTGCTCGTGGAAGGCCTCAACAGCTTGCCTGACGGCTCGATGATTGCCAGTGGCGATACTGCCTATGCGATCCGCGCCGGCAAGGCACTCGAATGGTCGTTCGCGGGCTATGCCGCTCCCCTGCCCTTCGAGCGCCTGGCAGGACAGAAGCTGCGGATGCTGACACCGGCCACCAGTGTTTCCGTATTGAAGCATGGTTTCACGCCGGTCTGGCATCCCAGCGGCGATACTTGACGACAGTCAACGCCTCGCCCATTCCTCAACCATGCGCGCCAATTACAAAATGCAGCGGCTGTTCGTGCCGGACGACCTTGGGCCCGGCCTCGAATTCGATGCCGGACAGCAGCAGAGTCACTATCTCGCCCATGTGCTGCGGCTCGGCGAAGGCGCCGAGGTCCTGCTTTTCAACGGCCGCGACGGCGAATGGTCGGCTTCGATCGCCGCGAAGTCCAAGAAGGCGGTGCGGCTGAAGGTGCTTGCGCCGCAGCGGCCGCAACCGCCGCTGCCCGATCTCGTCTATTGCTTCGCGCCGCTCAAGCAGGGCCGGCTCGATTACCTGGTGCAGAAGGCCGTCGAGATGGGCGCAGGCTTGCTGCAGCCGGTGATCACCCAGCATACGCAGGTGGCGAAGCCCGGCATCGACCGGCTGCGCGCCAATGTGGTGGAAGCAGCCGAGCAATGCGGCATACTGGCGGTGCCGGACGTGCGCGAGGCGGAAAAGCTGGAACGGCTTCTCGTCAATTGGGACAAGGAACGGCGGCTGATCTTCTGCGACGAGGATGCCGCGACCAACAATCCGCTGCCGGCCTTGCAAGCGGTCAAAGAGAAGAAACTTGCCCTTCTGGTCGGGCCGGAAGGTGGATTTTCCGAGGAGGAGCGCAAGATGCTGAGGGCTTTGCCTTTCGTCACCGCCATTCCGCTCGGACCCCGCATCCTGCGCGCCGACACGGCGGCGGTGGCGGCATTGGCGGTGATGCAGGCGACGATCGGCGACTGGTGATCAAATCCTGTTGAGGCCTGGCTCAGGATTTTTTGCTTGATCGTCTGCTAACATTTCGTCCATCTAGCGCCGCGGCCGTCCGGCCACTGCAGCACCGCGCCTCCTTTTCGTGGAGCAAAGGCCGCTGTAACACTTAAAAGACTTGCGCAGGACGTCCAGCGGAAATCGGTGCCGGTTTTCGGGGATCATGCGCACGGAGGGGCGAGATGGCGCGCGACACAACCGATACCCAGCCCATCGAAGGCATCGACGAACTCGTCGGCTATCTGGCCGCCGGCAACAAGCCGCGCGAAAAATGGCGCATCGGCACCGAGCACGAGAAATTCCCCTTCTATGTCGACGGCAACGCGCCGGTGCCCTATGGCGGCGAGCGCGGCATCCGCGCCATCCTGGAAGGCATGCAGGAAAAGCTCGGCTGGGATCCGATCATGGATGCCGGCCGCATCATCGGCCTTGTCGAGCCGACCGGCCAGGGCGCGATCTCGCTGGAGCCCGGCGGCCAGTTCGAGCTTTCCGGGGCGCCGCTGGAGTCCATCCACCAGACCTGCCGCGAGGGCAACGCGCATCTGGCGCAGGTGCGCGAGATCGCCGAGCCGCTCGGCATCCGCTTCCTCGGCCTCGGCGGCAGCCCGAAATGGTCGCTGGCCGATACGCCGAAAATGCCGAAGTCGCGCTACGAGATCATGACGCGCTACATGCCCAAGGTCGGCACCAAGGGCCTCGACATGATGTACCGCACCTGCACGATCCAGGTGAATCTCGACTTCGAGAGCGAGACCGACATGCGCCGCAAGATGCAGGTGTCGCTGAAGCTGCAGCCGCTGTCGACGGCGCTGTTCGCCAACTCGCCCTTCACCGAGAGCCGGCCGAACGGCCTGCAGAGCTGGCGCGGCGACATCTGGCGCGATACCGACAACCAGCGCTCCGGCATGCTCGAATTCTGCTTCTCGCCCGATTTCGGCTTCGCTGACTATGTCGAATGGGCGCTCGACGTGCCGATGTATTTCGTGATCCGCGACGGCCACTATCACGACATGACGCGCTACACGTTCCGCCAGTTCATGGCGGGCGCCGCCCGCAACGAGGTCCCCGACGGCCTGCCGACCATGGGCGACTGGGCGAACCATCTCTCCACCTTGTTCCCCGACGTGCGGCTGAAGCGTTTCCTTGAGATGCGCGGCGCCGATGGCGGGCCATGGCGGCGGATCTGCGCCCTGCCCGCCTTCTGGGTCGGGCTGCTCTATGACGAGCAGGCGCTGGACGCCGCCGAGGCGCTGACCGCGAGTTGGACCTACGAGGAAGCGCTGGCGATGCGCAACGCCGTGCCGGAACTGGGCATTGCGGCGCCGTTCCGCAACGCCACCTTGCGCGACGTCGCCCGCGATGTGCTCGCCATCTCGCGCATGGGCCTGAAGAACCGGGCCAAGAAGAACCGCGACGGCTATGACGAGACGTCGTTCCTCAACACGCTCGACGAGGTCGTGGCGCGCGGCACCACCAGCGCCGAGGAGATGCTGTCGGCCTACCACACGCGTTGGGGCGGTTCGATCGAGCCGGTGTTCATGGAGTATGCCTATTAACCCTCCGCCATGCGCCGAGCGGTTGGGCAGCAAAAGCCGCTTCAATCGGTGATGGAAACGAACTAGGCTCTCCGATGAGGATATTCTCGGAGGAGAACCCAAATGGCTTCCCTGTTCGACATTTTCGCCCAGGCCCAGAACGGCGCCGGCATGCAGGCGCTGGCACAGCAATACGGGCTTTCGATGCAGCAGACGCAGGCCGCGGTGCAGGCGCTGCTGCCCGCGTTCTCGCAAGGATTGCAGCGCAACACCGCCGATCCTTACGGGATGGGCGCATTCATGACCGCGATGGCGAGCGGCCAGCATGCCAAATATTTCGAGGACGCCACGAGGGCTTTTTCGCCGCAGGGCATCAATGAGGGCAACGGCATTCTCGGCCATCTGTTCGGCTCGAAGGACCTGTCCCGCGCCGTGGCTAGCCAGGCCGCGCAGGCAACGGGATTGAGCCAGCAGGTGCTGCAACAGATGCTGCCGGCCCTGGCCTCGATGATGATGGGCGGCCTGTTCAAGCAGACCAACAATCAATTGAGTGGGGGGCAGATGCAAGCCGCCGGCGGTTTCGGCGGCGGCAACAATCCGCTCGGCGAGATCATCGAGGAGATGATGCGGCAAGGCGGCGTCGCGCCGGCGCCGCAGCAACGCCAGGCGCCGCAGCCGGCGCCCAATCCCTATGGCGAGAACCCGCTCGGCAAGGTGCTGCAGGACATGTTCGGTGGCGGCGCGTCCCAGTCCCAACCGCAGAGCCAGCCGCAGCAATCGCCCAATCCCTACGGCGAGAACCCGCTCGGCAAGGTGCTGCAGGATATGTTCGGCGGCGGCGCGGCGCAGCAGCCGCAAGGCCGGCCGCAGCAGACGCAGCCGCAACAGACGCAAAGCCCCTATGGCGACAACCCGCTCGGCAAGATTTTCGAAGAGATGCTGCGCCAGGGCGGCGGCGGTTTCGGCCTGCCCGGCGGACAGCCGGCGCCGCAGCCGCAACAACGCCAGCCGCAGCAGAGCGCGCCGCAACAGCCGCAGACCAACCCGAGCGGCAGGCCGCGAAACCCGTTCGACGACATCTTCGGCAAGATGTTCGAGACCGGCGCGCAGCAGCGCGACGAATATGAAAAGAACGTCGGGACGATCTTCGACCAGTTCAAGCGCGACATGGACCGGCGGTAGGTAGCGAACACTTCCAGAGCGCCTTCTGTGAGCAAGAAGCTTGAACAAATGCGCCGCAATCCCCGCGGCGACTGGTCGATGCGAGATGTTAAGGCGGTCTGTGACGAGGCCGGCATTCAATGTGTGCCGCCGAGATCCGGTGGATCGCACTACAAAATCTATCACTCAGCAATGGCCGACATTTTGACGGTGCCTTTCAAACGCCCGATCAAGCCCGTATATATTCGAAAACTCGTGGCATTTATCGACGAGGCAAAAAGGCATGACGGACAAGCTTGAATATCCTGTCGTCATCGCACCACTCTCGACTGAGGACGGTGGCGGGTTCTCCGCCTATGTCCCGGATCTTCCCGGTTGCATGAGCGACGGCGAAACTCCCGAGGAGGCGATCTCGAATGTTCAAGATGCTATCGCAGCTTGGATAGAAGCGGCGCACGAACTTGGCCGATCAGTGCCAAGGCCGTCGAGAAAATTGGCTTTCGCCTGATATCCCGAAGCAACATCCGACAAAGGCACATCAAAAAAAAAATGCCCGGTCCTGGAGGAGGAACCGGGCAGTGTGCAGGCTGGCCGGCGGGGAACCGGCAGGGAGTGTGGGAGCCTGCATGAAGCTTGGTCGCGCCGAGCCGTGAAAAGGTTCAACGCGACCGGAAATCCAGGCAACGCGGCCGTTCAGGCCACCTGACGAGCGAGGTCCTCGATCGTATCGGCGCGCTCGCTGGCGATGGCGCGCAGCTTCACCGTCGGATCGCGGCCGAAGGGCACCGCGACCGCGACATGGAGGTCGGCGCGGGTCAGGCCGATATCGGCAAGCTCGGCGTCCGACATCTCGCCCAGGCGATAGAAGGCGCGGCGGTTTTTCCAGGCGACATAGGCGTTGGCGAGAGCATTGAGCACGCGCGTCGCAACGGCCGGACGCGTGGTGATGCGCGGGGTCTCGGAAGCGAATTCAACCGTGGTCATGTCAGTCTCTCCTTCCAGGAGTCGAGCGGACGAAACCATGCAATCGGCGCCTGGGAGAAGCGCCGTTCCGGTCTCGATACACATGCTGTCATGTGGACATTCGCAATTTGCCATCGCGCGATTGATTAATCCAACGAATGTTTTTAATCTCTAGCATCAACATCAATGATAGGTTGGACCGATGAAAGCGCCGCTCGACCTCGATCAGTTGCAAACCTTCATCTCGATTGCCGACACAGGAAGCTTCACCCGCGCGGCCGAGGAAGTGCACCGGACGCAGTCGGCCGTGTCGATGCAGATGCGCCGGCTGGAGGAGCGGATCGGCAAGCCGCTGTTCGAAAAGGATGGCCGCACCAACAAGCTGACCGAGGAGGGCGACCGGCTGCTTTCCTATGCGCGGCGGCTGATCTACCTCAACCGCGAGACGCTTGCCGCCTTCGACGACCAGCGGCTCGAAGGCACGATCCGCATCGGCACGCCGGACGACTATGCCGACCGCTTCCTGCCCGAGATCATGGCGCGCTTCTCGCGCTCCAACCCACGCGTCGAGCTGACGGTCGTCTGCGAGCCGACGCCGGGGCTGGTCGAGCACATCAAGCGCGGCAATCTCGACCTGGCGCTGGTGACGCATAACGACACGCGCGGCCAGTCGGAAGTGGTGCGGCGCGAGCCGCTTTTGTGGGTGACCTCGGCCAATCACGCCACGCATGAGCAGGAAACCCTGCCGATGGCGTTCGGCCGGCCGAACTGCATCTGGCGACGCGCCGCGGTCGACGTGCTCGACCGGCAGAGCCGCGACTACCGTGTGCTGTTCTCCAGCTTCTCGGCCACCGTCATCACCGCGGCCGTGCTTTCGGGCCTGGCGGTCTCGGTGCTGCCGGAATGCGCGCTCAGGCCCGGCATGCGCGTGCTCGGCGAGGCCGACGGCTTCGGCCAGTTGCCGGATTGCCGCATCGGCATCATGCGAGGCCAGACCTCGCAGCCGGAGATCGTCGACGCCTTGGCCCGCCACATCGCCGAGAGCCTCGACAACATTTCCGTGCCGGTCAGCGAAGAGGCGGRAAGCTTCGACTTCGCCGCGCTCGCCTTCGCCAAGATGAAGCGTGTCAAGGCGAACCAGATCATGCCTGGATGGTAACGTCAGGCCCGAGCCACGGAACGCTCCCGGTCGGCTGACGAGACACCGGGCAGCGCAAGCAACTGGCCGGGCTCCAGCGGCGGCGACAGCAGATAGCCCTGCATCTGGCGACAACCCATGCCGACCAGCAAGGCCTTTTGCGCCTCGGTCTCGACGCCTTCGGCGGTCACCTCGACCTTGATCGCCAGCGCCAGCTCGATCAGCGTCTTGACGATTGCGCGGGCGCTTTCGTCCTCGTCGAGCAGACGCACGAAGGAGCGGTCGATCTTCAGCTTGTCGATCGCGTGGCGGCGCAGATAGCTCAACGAGGAATAGCCGGTGCCGAAATCGTCGAGCACGATGCGCACGCCGGACTGGCGCAGCGCGTCAATCACCGTGCCGATCGTGTCATTGTGCTCGAGCAGAACGCTTTCGGTGGTCTCGAGTTGCAGGCGTGAGGGGTCTAACCCGGTTTCGCTCAGGACCGCGGAGACCTGTTCGGCAAAGCCGATATCACGCAACTGCATCGGCGAGATGTTGACCGCGACCCAGGGCAGTTCGGTCCTGACGGCGAAGCGGCAAGCTTCGCTCAGGGCCCATTTGCCCAAATCGCCGATCAGGCCGCGCTCTTCGGCAATGGCGATGAATTGCGCCGCGGGCAAGGCGCCATGCACCTCATGCCCCCAGCGGATCAGCGCCTCGGCCCCGAGAATCCGGCAGCCGTCGGCCGCGAAAACCGGCTGATAGGCGAGCTTTATGCCGCCTTCGCCCTCCAGCGCCTTGCGGAGTTTCGATTCGACCTTGCGCTTGCGCAACAAAAGATCGTCCATGTCGCCGGCGAACACCTCGTAGCGGCCGCGACCGTTCTTCTTGGCCTCGTAAAGCGCGATGTCGGCCTTGCGCAGCAAGTCGTCCGCGTCCGCCTCCGATCCGGACGACAGCGCGATGCCGACGCTCGCGCTGACGAAGACCTGGTCGTCGATGAGCCGGAACGGCTGACGCAGCTTCGCCAGCAGCCTTTCGGCGATGTCCTTGGCGCTTCCGGCGTCGGGAACGTCGAGCAGGATGATGGCGAACTCGTCGCCGCCGAGCCGGGCGACGGTATCGACTTCGCGGATCGTGTGCCTGAGCCGCGCCGCCGTCTGGCGCACGAGCTCGTCACCGGCCGGATGGCCGAGCGTGTCGTTGATATGCTTGAAGCGATCGAGATCGAGGTAAAGCAGCGCCACGCGGGTTCCGTCCTGGCTGGCGAAGAGCAGCGTGCGCCGCAAGCGGTCCTCGAACAGCGCGCGATTGGGCAGGCCGGTGAGCGTGTCGTGGAAGGCGAGATATTGCGCCTGGTCCTGGCTTGTCTGCAACGCGGCCGAGGCGCGACGCAACCTGCGCAGCAGGAACACCAGCACGCCGCCCGCCAGGAGCAGCGCGATCGCCAAGGCAGGAGCGATCTTACGCACCAAAGCAAGGCCGGGCCGGAGTTGGTCCCAGCCGATATAGCCGAGGATCACGCCGCGCGCATCCACCAGCGGCACGGCAGCCGGGCCCACCGGCTCGGACAACGGCACCAGACGCGCGCCCTCGAGCAGATACTTTCCGGCGATCTTGCCGACGACCGCGTCGCTGATGAATTCGACCGAGATATGCAGATATTCGGTGCCGGGCGCCTGAGCGATCGTGTCCGAGCTCGGCACCAGCGGCGTGACGCTCAAGATCGCCGGCTTGCCGTCGAGCGACACCAGATCCTCGGCGACCGCCTTCGCGGACCGGCCGGACGTGTCGGCTTCGGGCGGTCGCGCGAGGATACCGCGCAGTTTTTCGATGGTGGGGAGAAGGACGGGCCGATCCTCGCCATAGGCGGATGTATCGACCACCTTGCCCTCGCGCATGGCGTGGATCGGACGGTTGGCGCCATCCAGAATGTAAATCCGGTCATGGCCGTAATAGGTGTACATCCAGACGCTGAGATTGTCGGCCATCCAGGCCTGGTTGCCGGCCTTTGCGTTGACGACGGAATCGTCCCAGACCGAAACGCTTTCCTGCTCCCGCTCGACGGCCGCGATCTGGTCCTGCAGGCCATCGGCGATGAACATCTTCTGCCGTTCGAGCGAGGCGTTATCGGCCTGGCCGGCGACGTAGAAGACGAAGCCGACGACGATGGCCAAGGCGAAAGCCGCGAGCGTCAGCACGGTCAGCGTGACCTGACGCGTCAACGGGCTGCTGTCGTGGCGTGCGCTCATCGCGTCCCTGGCCGGCTCTTGTGCCGCCAGTCAAAGCAAATCTGGCTTAAAATCGCGTTATAATATTAGCGAGGTTTCTCCGCGCTTGACGCGGGCCGATAAGCGCTCCCCAATCGCCAAATGAGTGAAACAGCAACCGAATCACGCAGCAACGCCACCGAATACACGGTGAGCGAGATTTCCGGCGCGCTGAAGCGCACTGTCGAGGACGCTTTTGGCAATGTGCGGGTGCGTGGCGAGATTTCCGGCTATCGCGGCCCGCATTCGTCCGGCCACGCTTACTTCGCGTTGAAGGACGACCGCGCGCGGATCGACGCCGTGGTCTGGAAAACCACCATGGCGCGGCTGAAATTCCGCCCCGAGGAAGGCATGGAGGTGATCGCCAGCGGCAGACTGACGACCTACCCCGGCAAATCCAACTACCAGATCGTCATCGACAATCTAGAGCCGGCGGGCGCCGGCGCGCTGATGGCGCTGCTCGAAGAACGCAAGCGCCGGCTGCAGGCCGAAGGCCTGTTCGACGCCGGCCGCAAGCGGCGGCTGCCGTTCATGCCAAAAGTCATCGGCGTCGTCACCTCGCCGACCGGCTCGGTGATCCGCGACATCATCCATCGCATCAAGGACCGGTTCCCGCTTCATGTGCTGGTCTGGCCGGTGCGGGTCCAGGGCGAGACGACCGCTAAAGAGGTGACTGCAGCCGTCAACGGTTTCAACGCGTTGACATGGGACGGACCCATTCGCCAGCCCGATCTTCTGATCGTGGCGCGCGGCGGCGGCAGCCTCGAAGACCTCTGGGGCTTCAACGACGAAGGGCTGGCACGCGCGGTTGCAGCCTCAGGCATCCCGGTGATCTCGGCCGTCGGGCACGAGACTGACACGACCCTGATCGACTTCGTCGCCGATATGCGCGCGCCGACGCCGACGGGCGCGGCCGAGATCGCCGTGCCGGTCAGGGCGGACCTGGAGGCAACCTTGGCCAGCCTCGGCGCGCGGCTCAACGCCTGCGCCTCGCGGCATCTGGAGCGCAAGCGCCAGGCGGTCCGGGCCGCGGCACGCGCGCTCCCCTCGCCCGACCAGTTGCTGGCGCTGCCGCGCCGCCGTTTCGACGATGCGACCAGCCGCCTCGGCCGCGGGCTGACGGTGAATATCGAGCGCAAGCGGGCCACGCTGGAGCGGCAAAGGCTGACACCGGCGACCCTGTCGCGGCGCCTGAACGAAGCGCGCACGCTGACCGGCCGCGACATCGCGCGTGCCCGCGCGGCGTTCTTCGCCATCGTGCGCGAGCGGCGCGCGCGTTTCAAACGCACCCAAGTCAGGCTATCGCCGGCGCCGATCGAGAGAAGGCAAAGGCAGCAGGCCGACGCCTTGGCCGGACTGACACGGCGTCAGGACCAGGCGGCGGCTCGGCAGTTGGACAGGCTGCGCGCTGCGCTGACCCAAGCCGACCGGCTGCTTTCCACGCTGTCGCACAAGGCCGTGCTGGCGCGCGGCTTCGCGCTGGTCAAGGATGCCGACGGCGCCGTCATCAAACGGGTCGCGGAACTGGCGCCGGGCGCGGCGCTGCAGCTGGAATTCGCGGACGGCACCGCCGAGGCCATCGCAACCTCCGGCGGCGCGCGGCCGAAGCTGGCCGCGAAGTCGCCCGCCAGGGCCAAGGAGCCGGGCAATCAGGGCTCGTTGTTCTGAGGGTTTCCATGAGCAGCCACGACCCGCATCTTCGCACCCCGTCGGGCAAGCCGCGCCTGCGCGCGTTCGGCATCGCGCTCGACGGGACGCCAGGCCGGTTCAACGCCATCACCGACGTACCGGGCGTGTCGGTGGGCTACACGACGTTGGTTTCCGGCGAGGGTTCCTTGCGCGTCGGGAACGGACCGGTGCGCACCGGCGTCACCGCAATCCTGCCAAGGCCGGTTCAAGAGCTCGCAACGCCGGTGTTCGCCGGCGTGTTCAGCCAGAACGGCAATGGCGAGCTGACCGGAACGCATATCATCGAGGAGACCGGCGCCTTCAACTTCCCCGTCACCATCACCAACACGCATTCCTGCGGCGTCACCCGCGACGCCACGCTGCGCTGGATGCACAAGGTGTTGCCGGTCGCGCTCGACACAGGCTGGGGCCTGCCGGTGGCGGCGGAGACCTATGACGGCTTCCTCAACGACATCAACGGCCATCATGTCGGCGCCGACCACGTGGCGGCGGCACTCGACAACGCCACCGGCGGCGCCATCGAAGAAGGCAGCGTCGGCGGCGGCACCGGCATGATCACCTTCGGCTTCAAGGCTGGGTCCGGCACCGCCTCGCGTGTCGTTGAGTGGCAGGACAGGCGTTATACGCTGGGTGTCTTCGTGCAGTCGAATTTCGGCCAACGGCGCAATTTCACCATTCGTGGCCGGCGCATCGGGTCGGAGCTTGTCGACCCGGCGATCCGCGAGGCGACGGCGCGCGCCGAAAAAGGCTCGATCATCGCCGTCGTCGCCACCGATGCGCCGTTCCTGCCGCATCAGATGAAGCGGCTCGCCCGGCGCGTGCCGCTCGGTATCGCCATGACCGGCGGCTATGGCTACCACAGCTCGGGCGATATCTTCCTGGCGTTTTCGACCGCCAATCCGGAGGCGGCGCTTGGCGCTTCGGGGCGCATCGGACGGGCGGAGTTCATTCCCGACGTCGACATCGACCCGTTCTTCGACGCGGTCGTGCAAGGCGTCGAGGAGGCGATCCTCAACGCGCTGGTCGCCAATGAGGATATGACGGGACGCGACGGCAATTTCGTGCCGGCGCTACCGAAGGAATGGCTGAAGGAAAAATTCGGATAGAGCGCCGCCAGCTCGTGCCAGGCCGGTCTTTATTCTGCTGGCTTGTCGGGACTCGTTTCGCCGGTGTCCTCTTCGGCGGCTTCCTCGAGGCGCGACGCGATCAGCTCCTGGATGTCGCCGACCTCTTCTTGGATGTCCTCGAGCAGAATGCCTGCCTCGGCGGCCTTGGCGCAGCATTCCTTGGCAAGGGTCTCGGCCTGCTCGATCTTGATCGGTGAATGCTGGCATTGGACTTTCTCGCCAATCCACCCACGCAGGAACTCGATCGCATGTTCACTCATATTGCTTCTTCCCTAGCGGCAAAGCCGGTTGGTAGCCATGAACGTCCGCACCCCCGCAAAGAATGCATGCCCCATTCGAGCCGAGTCGGCCTCGACCGGCAAGACATCTTGCCCGTGGGACGCGGAGCCGAAGGAATGGAGGGGGACGAGGTGCACGTTCAGATCATTGAGAATGATGGGATCGTTGGCCGGGATCGATAGAAGGCCGCTATTGTTGTTTTTGCTTGCTTTTTTCTAACTTTGACAGCGCATTTGTATCACAAGCCGTATCGCAGTTTCCCGGTCAATGCTGCCCCGGCCTCAGCCGGAGCAGGCGCTATATAGTGGCATCCTCATGCAATGTCGACTCGGACTCCGCCATCCGGGCGGCTACCTCCCCAGAAGATTGCGCTCGACCGTCCTCAGATGCGTCAGCATGGCAGCGCTGGCGCCTTCGGAGTCGCGCGCCAGCAACGCATCCAGGACGAGCTGGTGCTCGCTGCAATAGGTGGCGCGGCGTTCCTCCGAGAAGGAACGCTTCTTCATCTCGAACCACGGCCGCTGATTGCGCAGGATGCGCATGAGATTGTGGATCTCCTTGAGGAAGTCGTTGCGCGAGCATGCGAAGATGCGGTGGTGGAATTCCGCGTCCCAGTGCTCGAACGTCGGCATATCCTGGGACGCACAGGCGATCTTGTGCGCCTCGCGCACGGCGTTCAATTCGCCGGCACTGGCATTGGTCGCGGCAAAGGACGCCGCCGCCGGCTCCAGCAACTGCCTGATCTCCATCATGTCCGCAGGGCTGGTTCCTTCCATGCGCGCGACGGTCGCGGCCATGGAATCGGGGTTGCCCGCCGTCAAAAAGGTCCCGCGGCCCACATGCCGTACGACCGTGCCGTCATCCTCCAGCATGCCGACGGCGCGCCGCACCGTATTGCGCGCCACGCCGAACTCGCTGGCGAGGTCGCGCTCCGGCGGCATGCGGCCGTTCTCCAGCCACTCGCCCAGAGAAATGCGCTTCTTCAGGGCAATGGCGATATCGTTGGCAACCAGTTTGGGCATGTTTGGCAGCAGCTATCTGATCCAATAGTGAACCATTTATAGCAGCTTTTCTTGCGCCCGTCCATCGTCCAAGCCGAAAGCATCTCAGCGTTTGCGCGTCGCAGGCGTTGGATTATTTCATGAAACGAATCAGAATCCGGCTTGCGGCCTAAGCCAATTGACGTTAGCGTGTTTCAAAAGAGCGGAAAATTGGCTCAAAATTGGTTCACGGGAGGAACTTCATGCGGGTCGCGACTTTCTCGCTCGCCGACGAAAGGCGGGTCGGCCTGGTCGATCTTGCCGCCCAGACCGTCGCCCCCTTCGATCTTCCCGTCGAGCGCGCCCAGGCCGGGTTGCTCGCGCTGATCGAACGCAACGGAGCCGGGCTGCCGCGCACGCTCTCCCCGATCCCGCTGGCGGGGGTGGAGATCGAAGCCCCGATCCCACAGCCGCGCCGCAATATCTTCTGCGTCGGCAAGAATTACCACGAGCACGCGCACGAGTTCGCCCGCTCAGGCTTCGATTCCAGCGCCGGCGCCGGCGCGGTGCCGAAGCATCCGATCATCTTCTCAAAGGTGCCGGAATCGGTCGTCCCCAACCATGCCAGCGTGCTGATCGATTCCACTGTCTCGACGGCGATCGACTATGAGGCGGAACTTGCCGTCATCATCGGCAAGGGCGGGCGCGGCATCTCGAAGGAAGACGCCCTCGAACACGTCTGGGGCTATACGATCGTCAACGACGTCACGGCGCGCGACCTGCAAGGCAAATACAGCCAGTGGCTGATCGGCAAATCGCAGGACACGTTCTGTCCGATGGGGCCTTGGGCCGTCACCAGGGACGAGTTCGATCTCGCCAACGCCGGCATCCGCTGTTTCGTCAATGAGGACCTGCGCCAGGACTCCCGGATATCGCTGCTCATCTTCGATATCCCGACCATCATCGCCACGCTCTCGCAAGGCATCACGCTGAAGCCCGGCGACATCATCGCCACCGGCACGCCTGTCGGGGTCGGCATCGGTTTCGATCCGCCGAAATACCTCAAGCCTGGCGACGTCGTGCGCATCGAGATCGACGGCATCGGCACGTTGGAGAACCGTTTCGTGGAGAGGCCGCAATGACGACTGTGACTGTCGGCCAGGTCGTCGCGGAAGTGACCGGCGAAGGCGCGGCCGTGGTGATGATCCACGGCCTCGGCGGAACCTCGAACATGTTCCAGCCGCAGATGGGCGCGCTCTCCGGCTACCGCGTCATCCGGCTCGACCTGCCCGGTTCGGGCCGCTCGCCGCGCCCGATCGAGCCGCTCACCATCGAAGGAATGAGCGAAGCCGTGATCCGCGCCATGGCCGGCATGGGCGTTACGTCGGCGCATTTCGTCGGCCATTCGATGGGCACGATCATGTGCCAGCAGATCGCGGCGACGCAGCCTGCCCTGGTAACATCGCTGACGCTGTTCGGCGCCCTGGCCGAGCCGGGCGAGGCAACCCGGCAGGGGCTCGGCAACCGTGCGCGCCTGGCGCGCTCCGGCGGCATTGCCGACATCGCCGATCAGATCGTCGCCAACGCGATCTCGGCGCACACGAGGGAGACGTCGCCCGCGGCGGCGGCCTTCGTACGGGAATCGATCACCCGCCAGGACCCCGAATCCTATGCCCGCACCTGCGAGGCCCTGGCGAAGGCCACCGCGGTCGATGCGCGGCGGATTTCCGCACCGACGCTGCTCGTCACGGGCGATGCCGACACGGTCAATCCGCCGGGCGTCGCCCAGGCGCTTGCCGACAAGATCAAGGGAGCCGTATTCTCCTCGCTCGATCGGTGCGGACACTGGGCCACGGTGGAAAGTCCGCGCGAGAGCAGTTTGAGGCTCGCCGATTTTTTGAGACGGGTTGATAGGTGAGGATTTCGCATCGGGCGTAGACTTACGCGCTCGGCAAGTTGGGAGGCTTGTTATGGCAGACGAAAGCTGGGCCGGAAACGGGTCGGGAAGTACGCTCTTCACCAATGTGCGGGTGCTCGACGCGACTGGTGAATATCCCTACACCGGCGAGGTGCTGGTGCAGGGCAACCGCATCAAGCAGATCACCAAGGGTTCGTCCCGCTTCGGCGCCTCCTCGTCGTCTTCCTACAATGGCGGCGCTACCGTGATCGACGGCATGGGCGCGACGCTGATGCCCGGCATGATCGACGCGCATCTGCATCTGTCCTGGAACAACGCGCCCGGCATCGATCCCATCCAGATGATGGAGATCGAGGAGCACATGCTGGTCACCATGGAGATGGCCAAGCTGGTGCTCGATGCCGGCTTCACCGCCGGACGGGGCGCGGCCGCCGCCAAGCCGCGGCTCGACGTCGTCGCCAAGAAATTCATCAACCAAGGCCGATTTCCCGGCCCGCGTTACCTCGCGGCCGGGCCTGAGATCACTACGGTCGGCGGTCTCGGCGATTCGGCGCCCTCGCATATTCCGCATGAGGGCCTCAATCTCGGCATCGTCGTCTCGGGTCCGGAGGAAATCCGCCGCACGGTACGCCAGCTGATCAAATATGGCGTCGATTCCATCAAGCTCAACCTCTCCGGCGAGAGCATCACCGGCATGGGCGCGGAGGAAACCCCGATGTCCGAGGAAGAGGTCGCCATGGCTGCTTCCGAGGCGCGCTGCCGCAACAAGGTGCTGTCGGCGCATGCGCGCTCTTCCGGCTCGGTCAAGCAATGYGTCCGCCACGGCATCCAGAACATCTACCACGCTTCCTTCGCCGACGAGGAAGCGCTCGATATGCTCGRGGCGGTCAAGGACAAGCACTTCGTCGCGCCCGGCGTCGCCTGGCTGATCAACACCGCGCGCCATGCCGAGCAATGGGGCATCAAGCCCGGCTCGCCGCTGTCGCTCGAATATGAGCGCGAGCTCGAAATGTGCATCGAAACGATGAAGAAGATGCACCGGCGCGGCATCCGCGTGTGCATCGGCGGCGATTACGGCTTCGCCTGGACGCCGCAGGGCACCAACGCCAAGGACATCCAGACCTTCGTCGAGATGTTCGGCTTCTCGCCGATGGAGGCGATCCAGGCCGCGACCAAATATGGCGGCCAGATCATGGGCATGGGCGACGAGCTCGGCCTCATCAAGGAAGGCTATCTCGCCGACATGCTGCTGATCGACGGCGACCCGATCTCCGACGTGCGCATCCTGCAGGACAAGAACCGCATCCTCGCCATTATGAAGGACGGCAAGTTCCACAAGGCGCCGCGCATGAACGAGCAGCGCCGGCGGCTGACCGCATGAGCATACTCGACCAGCCATCGTCCTCGTCGCTGTCGGGCGGCGGCGTGACGCGCCGTCAGGCCTGGGGTCTCGTCGGCCTGTTGGCCGCGGCGATCGTCGCCTGGCTGGTCTTTGCCGTCTGGCCCCAATGGCTGAACGCGATCCTGATCTCCAAGAAGGCTTTCGTCAGCGCCATCCTCAACGGCCTGACGCTCGCCGGCCTCTATTTCCTGGTCGCTAGCGGATTTACCCTGATCTTCGGACTGATGCGCAACATCAACCTGGCGCACGGTTCGCTTTACCTGCTCGGCGCCTATATCGGCTACGAGGTCACCAGCCGCACCGGCTATTGGCTGCTCGGCGTCGCCGCCGGCTTCGCGGTGCTCGCCATCATCGGCGTCGTCATGCAGGTCTTCGTCTTCCGCCGCCTGGAGGGCGACGACCTCAGGCAGACCCTGGTGACCATAGGCATCTCGATCGTCGCCGCCGACCTGATGCTGGCGGTCTGGGCCGGCGGCACCTACCAGATCGCCACGCCGGAATGGCTCGACGGGGCCTTGACCTTGCCCATCATCACCGCTGTGCGCTCGAACGGCGCTTCGGTGTTCCTCACCTATCCGCTTTACCGCGTGGTCGTGCTGGCAGCGGCGATCGTCATCGGGGTCGGGCTCTGGCTGATGCTCAACAAGACGCGCGTCGGCATGATGATCCGCGCCGGCGTCGACGACCGCGCCATGCTGTCGGCATCCGGCGTCAACGTGCATGCGGTGTTCGCCATCGTCTTCGCGGTCGGCGCCGGACTGGCGGGTTTCGCCGGCGTCGTCGGCGGATCGGCGCTCTCGGTCGCGCCCGGCGAGGACGTGCGTTACCTGCTTGCCTCGCTGGTCGTGGTGATCGTCGGCGGCATGGGCTCCATTACCGGCGCGGCGATCGGGGCGCTGCTCATTGGGCTGGCCGAGCAGATCGGCCTCGTCTATTTCCCGACCTATGGCGTGGTGCTCACCTTCGTCATCATGGTGGTGACGCTGGCGGTTAGGCCGCAAGGCATCATGGGGAAGGCGCGATGAGCCTGGCCACAGCCGCCGACGGCGCGGCGCCGCAGCAGAACTGGCTGGACAAGATCGGCGCAGGTCACGTCATCCTCGGCACGGCGCTCCTGCTCTACCCGCTGGTGGCGTCGGATTTCTTCCTGACGCAGATCGCCGGCTATTCGATGATCTTCGGCGTGCTTTCGCTGTCGCTGATGCTGCTGGCCGGCTATGGCGGGATGCTCAGCCTGGCGCAGATCACGGTCGCTGGCATCGCCGCCTACGCCGTCGCCATCCTCGGCAGCAACAATTCCAGCGTGCTGGGCTTCGGCTGGCCCTGGTGGATCGTCGTTCCCTTCGCCGTTGCCGCGGCGGCGATGTCCTCGGCGCTGATCGGCTGGATCTCGGTGCGCACGGAAGGCATCTACACGCTGATGATCACCCTGGCGATCGCGACGGCGACCTTCTACTTCGCCCAACAGAACTACGCGATCTTCAACGGCCATTCCGGCTATGCCGGCATCCACGCGCCGGTCTTCTGGGGTATCAACTGGCGGGACCCGAAACCCTTCTACTACCTTTGTCTTGGCCTTGCGATGCTGTCCTACGCGGCGGTGCTCTATGGCTCCCGCTCCACCTTCGGCATGACCTTGCAGGCGATCCGCGACAACCCGCGCAGGATGCGGGCGCTGGGTTACCACGTCACCGCGCACAAGGTCTTCGCCTGGTTCCTGGCCGGCATCCTCGCGGGGCTGGCCGGCGTGCTTCTGGTCTGGTTCAACGGACGCGTTTCGCCCGGCACGATCGGCGTCGACGTGGCGATAGACATCCTGATCATCGCCGTCATCGGCGGCCTGCGCCATCCGATCGGTCCGTTCGTGGGCGCGATCGTCGTCATACTGATGCAGACCTTCGCCATCGACATCGTCGGCGCTGAGCGTTTCAACACGCTGATCGGCCTGGTGTTCCTGGTGATCGTCTTCGTCTCGCCGGATGGAATTCTTGGGTTGTGGGGGAGGATCAAGCCACATCTTGCCCAGGAGTCATTGCGCGCCGGCCCCTAGCGGCCGACGCGGATGAAGCACCGCAGATCAATGCAATTCAATGGGAGGAACTGAGGATGCATAGACGTACACTGCTGGCCCTGGCGCTGTTCACCGGGCTGACCGCGCCTTCGATGGCGCTCGCCGCCGACGACACGATCAAGATCGGCCTGCTCGCCACTTTCGAGGGGCCGTTCACGGTGCTCGGCGAGGACGGCGAACGCGGCGCCATGACGGCGGTCGCCGAGACCAACGGCACCGTCGCCGGCAAGAAGATCGAGATCGTCAAGGGCTCGTCCGACGCCTCGCCCGACAGCGCGGTGCGCGCGGCGCGCAAGCTGGTCGAGCAGGACGGCGTGAAGGTGCTGGTYGGTCCGCTTTCGGGCGATGAAGGCCTCGCCGTCAAGGACTACGCCAAGACCAAACCGGACGTGACGTTCATCAACGGCACCTCGGCCGCGCAGGACACGACGCWGCGCAATCCGGCCGAGAACTTCTTCCGCTTCTCCACCGACGGGGCGCAGTGGATGGCCGGCCTCGGCACCTATGCCTTCAACGACAAGGGCTACAAGAAGGTCGCGACGGTCGCGGAGGATTACTCCTTCCCCTACACGCAGGTCTTCGGCTTCATGGCCGAGTTCTGCAAGGCCGGCGGGCACGTGCCGTCGAAATCCTGGGTGCCGATCGGCAACAAGGATTTTTCTTCGGTCATCGCGGCGATCCCCGAGGATGTCGATGCCATCTATGTGGCGCTCGGCGGCGCCGACGCCGTCAACTTCCTGACCCAATACCAGCAGGCCGGGGGCACGGCTCCGCTGATCGGCGGCTCGATCACCGTCGACCAGACCGTGCTGACCTCGAAAGGCAAGCTGCGCGACGTGCTCAAGGGCACGCCCTCGGCCGGACCGACCGCCGACACCAATGACGCGCCGGCCTGGAAGTCGTTCGTCACGGCCTATGCCAAGCAGCCGGGCGCCTTCCCCTCGCCGTCGCTCTTTGCCCATGGTTATTACGTGAACATGAAGGCGACGCTTTTGGCGCTCGACCAGGTCGGCGGCGACGTCTCCGACGGCGGCAAGAAGCTGCGCGAGGCCTTGTCTAAGCTGTCCTTCGACACGCCGACCGGCAAGGTGTCGCTCGACAAGAACCGCAATGCCGTCGCCGACATCTTCCTGACCGAGGTCACCGAAGGGTCGGACGGCAATCTCCTGAACAAGCTGGTCAAGGTCGTGCCGCAGGTCAACCAGACGCTCGGCATTCCCGAGGACGAGTTCATGAAGCTCGGCGCGGTCAACCGCGACAATCCGAGCTGCCCGTAACGGTACCTGCGAGAGCATCGTCAGTGACCGAAAACCTGGCCGCGAACCGTCTGCAGAGCTCCGGTGCCTACGCGCTGGAGCTCGATGGCGTTGCGCGGCATTTCGGAGCGCTGGTGGCGCTTTCGGGCATCGACATGAGGATCGCGGCCGGCGAGCGGCGCGCGGTCCTCGGCTCCAACGGCGCCGGCAAGACCACGCTCTTCAACGCCGTGACCGGCGACTTCCTGCCGACCGCCGGACGCATCCGCTTCTTTGGCGAAGACATCACCGACCTGCCGCCGCATGAGCGCATCCGCCGCGGCCTGCGCCGCACCTATCAGATCTCGCAGCTGTTCAAGGGCTTGTCGGTCCTTGATTCCATCTTTCTCGCCTGCCGCGGTGTCTCGCGCCGGCGGTTCTCGCTGCTGAGGCCCGCCGCTGCCGACGTCAACATGGTGCAGGCGCGATCGATCCTCGAGGCTGTCCATCTCGAGGCCCATCGCGACGCCTTGGTGGCGACGCTGAGCCACGGCCAGCAGCGCCAACTGGAAATCGCGCTGGCGCTTGCCGGCGCGCCGCGCTTCATCCTGTTCGACGAACCGGCGGCGGGTCTTTCGCCGACCGAGCGGCGCGACCTCGTCGCCATCCTCAACGCACTGCCGAAGCACATCGGCTTCATCATCATCGAGCACGATCTCGACGTCGCGCTGCGCGTGGCGGACTACGTGTCGATGATGCACAATGGGCACCTGTTCAAGGAAGGCACGCCGCAGGAAATCGAGGCCGATCCGGAGGTCCAGCAGATCTATCTCGGAGGCAAGCATGGCTGAACGCTCCGCCGGCAAAGGCGCCAGGGCGGTGCTGAAGATAGAAGACCTGCAGGTCTTCTATGGCGAGAGCCATGCCCTGCAGGGGATTTCGCTGACGCTGGAAAGCGGCGTGCTTTCCGTCGTCGGCCGCAACGGCATGGGCAAGTCGACGCTGTGCAACACCATCGTCGGACTGAAGCGTGCGCGCTCCGGCTCGATCCGCTTCGACGGCCGCGAGATCACCGCGCTCGAGCCGCACGAGATCCATCGCCTCGGCGTCGGCTATGTCCCGCAAGGGCGTCGCGTCTGGCCGAGCCTGACGGTCGACGAACATCTGCGGCTTGCCGCCGGCAACCGGCGCGACGCCGCCTGGACGGTCGAGCGCGTCTACCAGACTTTTCCACGCCTGGCGGAGCGGCGGCACAATGGCGGATCGCAGCTCTCGGGGGGCGAGCAGCAGATGCTCGCCATCTCGCGCGCGCTGCTCAGCGACCCGAAACTGCTGGTGATGGATGAGCCGACCGAGGGCCTGGCGCCGATCATCGTCGACCAGGTCGAAAAGATGCTGGTCGAGCTGGCCGCGGAAGGTGAGATGGCGGTGCTCGTCATCGAGCAGAATATCGGCGTCGCGACCGCCGTCTCCAGCCAGGTCGCGATCATGGTCAACGGCCGCATCAATCGGCTGATGGAGGCGGCAGCACTGGCCGCCGACCGCGATTTGCAGCAGCGGCTGCTGGGCGTCGGACGCCATGCCGAGGAAGCGCCAGTCACGCCGGCGGAAGCGGCGCAGGCAAAGGAGCAATTAGCGGCGGTCTATCGCGTCGACCGCGCGGCGGTCGGATCGGCCGAGCCGGCGGTGCATGACGGCGTCTACCGCCCTGTCACCCAATTGCCCAACCGCTGGAACGTGCCGGTCACCGAACTGAGGCAGGCGGCTGTCGACAAGGCCGCGCCCCAGGACGACCCGAGGAAGGTCTTCGCCATCCCCTTTGCCGAGCGCATCGGCAAAACCGTGCTGGTCGTCGGCACCTTCGATACCAAGGGCAAGGAATTGCGCTTCGTCGCCGACCGGCTGAAGTCGCTCGGACTGCCCGTCCGCACCGTCGACCTGTCGACATCGGGAAAGCCGTCGAGCGCGGACGTGCCCGCCATGCAAGTGRCCGGCATGCATATCCACGGGTCCTCGGCGGTCTTCACCGACGATCGGGGCGGCTCGGTCAGCGCCATGGCGGAGGCCTTCGCCCGCTGGATCGAGCGGGAGCCGCGCATCGGCGGCGTCATTTCTGCCGGTGGCTCGGGCGGCACGACGCTGGCGACGGCTGGCATGCGGGTCCTGCCGGTCGGCATCCCCAAGCTGATGGTCTCGACGGTGGCTGCGGGCGATGTCGCCAAATATGTCGGCGGCGCCGACATCATGATGTTCCATTCGGTCGCCGACGTTCAGGGGCTGAACTCCATCACCGAGCAGGTGCTGTCCAACGCCGCGCATGCCATGGCCGGCATGATCGCGCAGTTGCCCAATGCGGAAGCGTGGGAAGCAAAGCGCAAGCTGGCGCGGCCGGCCGTCGGCATCACCATGTTCGGCGTCACCACGCCGGCCGTGCAAGCAGTGACCAGGCGCCTCGAAGCCGACTATGACTGCCTCGTCTTCCACGCCACCGGCATCGGCGGGCGCGCCATGGAGAATCTCGGCGACTCGCGCCTGCTGTCGGCTTTCCTCGATCTCACCACGACGGAAGTGGCCGACATGATCGTCGGCGGCGTGTTCCCCGCGACAGAGGATCGCTTTGGCGCCGCCATCCGCAGCGGACTGCCCTATGTCGGATCGACGGGAGCGCTGGACATGGTCAATTTCGGTCCGCGCGGCAGCGTGCCGGAGAAGTTCCGCGGCCGCAAATTCGTCATCCACAATCCCAATGTCACGCTGATGCGCACGACGCGCGACGAGAACCGCGCTTTCGGCGAATGGATCGGCGCGCGGCTCAACGCCATGAACGGCCCGGTGCGCTTCCTGCTGCCCGAAGGCGGCGTCTCGATGCTCGACGCGCCCGGCCAGCCCTTTCACGATCCGGAAGCCGACAACGCGCTGTTCGAGGCGATCGAAAAGACCGTTCGCCCGACGCCGTTGCGCCATGTCGAGCGGGTGCGCGCCAACATCAACGACACGCCTTTCGTCGATGCGGTGATCGGCGCGTTCAACGCGATCGGCCCAAGGCTGCAGAGGCGGGCATGACGAATTGGGCTTTACCTGACGGCGGACGGATCTTTGAATTGGCGCCTGGCGCCGACCGGATTGTGTAGGGGAGAATAAATCATGGACGCGCAGAGCTTTGGCGCTTTCCTGTTGTGGCTGATCGTCGCCGCGGTCGTCGTGGTGATCGCCGTCTACATCCTGCGGTGGCTCTATCGCCGCTCGACCAAGGAGACGGCATTCGTGCGCACCGGCTTCCTGGGCGAGAAGGTGGTGGTCAACGGCGGCGCCTTCGTCATCCCCGTGCTGCACGAGATCACCCCGGTCAACATGAACGTGCTGCGCATCGAGGTGCGCCGCGAGGACGCGCTGGCGCTGATCACCAGGAACCGCATGCGCGTCGACCTCATCGCCGAGTTCTTCGTCCGCGTCGGCGCGAGCCGCGAGTTCGTCGCCGCCGCGGCGCAGACGCTCGGCCGCCGCACGCTGCAGCCCGACAATCTGCGCGAATTGCTGGAGGGCAAGTTCGCCGGCGCCATGCGCACCATCGCCGCCCAGATGACGCTGGAAGAGATGCATGAGTTGCGCGGCGACTATGCCGAAAAGGTCCGGGCGCTCGCCTCGGATTCGCTGGCCGCCAACGGGCTCGAGCTGGAGAGCGTCGCCATCGTCGACCTCGACCAGACCAGCCTCGAATATTTCGACCCGTCCAACGCCTTCGATGCCGAAGGCCTGACGCAGCTGACGGAATCCATCGAGACCAGGCGCCGCATGCGCAACGAGATCGAGCAGCGCACTTTGGTCGACATTCGCAACCAGAACCTCGATACGCAGCGCAAGGTGCTGGAGATCGAGCGCGACACCGAATACGCCCGCCTCGAACAGGAGCGCGAAGTGGAAATACGGCGCGCGGCGCAGCGCTCCGAGCTCGCCAGGGAGCGCGCCGTGCGCGACCAGGAAGCCGAACAGGCGCAGCTTTCGGCGCGCGAGGCGGTGGAGAAATCGCGCCTCGCCCAGGAGCGCAGCATCACCGAGGAACGCATCCGCAGCGAGGAAGACACGCAGCGCCGCGAGATCGCGCGCCGCCGCGCGCTCGACGAGGCCGAGATGAAGATGCGCGAACTGACTGAGCGCGAGCAGATCGCCCTTGGACTGGCGCTGGAGAAGGCGCGCATCGAGCGTGAGGGCGCGCAGAGCGGGCTCGAGATCGAGCGCAAGAAGTCGCTGGAGATCGCCGAGCTCGAACGCCAGATCGCGCTGGCCGAAAAGGCGCTCGAAGTGACCAGGGCGGAAGCCGAGAAGCGCCGCGCCGAAATCGTCGAGAACCAGGCGACCGAGACGGCGCGCATCGAGCAGGAACGTGCCGTCGACGAGGTGCGGATCGACAGGGAGCGCCACCTCGAAGCGCTTCAGATCGCCAAGCGCCAGGCCTTCGAGGAAGCCGAGATCGCGGCGGCCGAGGAAGTGGAGCGGGCGCGCATCACCACCGAGCGCGGCATCGAGGAAGCCAAGCTCGTCAAGGAGCGCGAGCTGCGCCAGCTCGCCGTCGACCGCGACCAGAAGGTGGAGATCGCCGAAATCCAGAAGGCCATCGACATCGCCAAGAAGACGCAGGAACGCTCCTCGGCTATCGCCGCTTCGGAAGCCGTCCGCGCCAAGGCCGTCCAGGCCGAGGAACAGGCCCTGACCGCCCGCGAACGCGAGATCGCCGAGCGCCGCAAGCTGACCGACCTGATCGCCGCTCAACGCGAGGCGGAGCGCGAGGCGCTTCGCGTGACGGCCGCCGCCGAGGCCGAGATGAAGGCCGCCAAGAGCCTGGCGGAGGCGCAGAAGATCGCGGCCGTCGCCGCCGCGGAGGCGGAAAAGATCCACGCCCTTGCCGCCGCCCAGCGCTACGAAGTCGACGCGGCCGGCCATCGGCAGATCAACGAAGCGGAGAACCTTCTTTCCAGCGAAGCGCGCGCCGGACGCCTGCGCGGCAAACTGCTCGATCACATGGAAGGCATCATCCGCGAGAGCGTCAAGCCGATGGAAAAGATCGACGGCATCAAGATCCTGCACGTCGACGGCATCAATGGCGGGGCGGGCGGCAACCGCAACGTCACCGACGAGGTGATCGATTCGGCGCTGCGTTACCGCGTGCAGGCGCCGATGATCGACAATCTGATGAAGGAGATCGGCATCGAGGGCGGCTCGCTCGGACGGATGACCGATGTGCTGCGCGACGCCAAGGACATTTCCAACCTCGCCCGCGACAAGAAAGGCAAAGGCAAGACCGCCAAGGACGATGATGACGACCGCGACCATTGACCAGATGTCCGCAAGGTCGTTTCCCGAGGGCGGACGACTCCGTAGTTATCTCGGCGGTCGCCCGGCATGACCAAGGTCTATGTCTCTTCGGTCATCCCGGCTCCGGCCGCGGACGTCTGGAACGTCGTGCGCGACTTCAACGGCTTGCCGGGCTGGGCGCCTTTCGTGGCCGAGAGCCGCATCGAGCAGAACGCGCATGCCGACCGGATCGGCTGCATCCGCAATTTCACGCTCAAGGACGGCGGACGGATCCGCGAGAAACTGCTGGCGCTGTCGGACTACGACCTCTCCTGCAGCTATGCGATCCTGGAGAGCCCGATGCCGGTGGAGAACTATGTCGCCACCCTGTCGCTGACGCCGATAACCGACGGCAATATGACGCTGGCCGAATGGCAGGCGGAATTCGATTGCACGCCTGAGCGCGAGGCGGCGCTGACGCAGCAGATCGGCGGCGGCGTGTTCCAGGCCGCGTTCACCGCGTTGAAGCAGCGCTTCGGGCGCTGACCGCCGCGCATGGTCCAGGTCCGCCAGAGCACGATCATCGATGCCCCGATTGAGGAGGTCTGGGCGATCCTGCGCGATTTCAACGGCCACGACCGCTGGCACCCGGCCATCGCGGCGAGCGAGATCGACGGCGGCGAGCCGGCCGACGCGGTCGGCGCCGTGCGCCATTTCCGCCTGGCCGACGGCGGCGAACTGCGCGAACAGCTTCTGGCGCTGTCCGACAAGGACCGCCGGCTGAGCTACTGCCTGCTCGAAGCGCCGCTGCCGTTGATGGGCTATGTCGCATCGATACGGCTGAAGCCGGTAACCGACGGCAACGCCACCTTCTGGGAATGGCGCTCCGAATTCCACCCGCCGGCGCATCGCCGCGACGAACTGGTGAAGCTGGTCGCCGAAGACATCTATCGCGCCGGCTTTGCCGCGATCCGCAATCTGCTGGGGCGCCCGGACGCCGCCACGCCGGCCGAGGCGAGGCCTTCGCCGGCGATCATGCCGTCGAGGCCAACAGGCGTTGCGGCCCGCCCGGTCCCCTCACCGGCGATCCTCGCACCGTCCCGGAACACGGCAGAAACGACGCGCGCGATCCTCGTCGAGCGCTATGGCGGGCCGGACGTGCTGCAGCTGAAGGAGATCGCCTTGCCGCCGCCGGCGCCCGGCGAGGTGCGGATCCGCCACACGGCGATCGGCGTCAACTTCATCGACGTCTATTGCCGCACCGGCTTCTTCGACCTTATGCGGCTGCCCGGCGTGCCCGGCATGGAAGCGGCAGGTGTCATCGAGGCTGTCGGCGCGGCGATCTCCGGCCTGTCGGTCGGYGATCGGGTGACCTATGCCTGCCCGCCTGTCGGCGCCTATGCCGAACGCCGCAACATGACGGCCGACCTGTTGGTGCGCCTGTCGGACGACATACCGGACGAAGCCGCCGCCGCGAGCCTGCTCAAGGGCGTGTCGGCCAGCTTCCTGCTGCATGACGTCCATGCCGTTCGGCCGGACGAGGTCGTGCTCATCCACGCCGCCGCCGGCGGCATCGGCCAGTTGCTGGTGCAATGGGCGCGCCATCTCGGCGCCACCGTGATCGCAACCGTGTCGAGCGACGACAAGGCGCGCATCGTCGAGCGGCTCGGCGCGCACCATGTCATCGTCTACTCCCGGGAGGATTTCGCGGAAGCGGTCATGCGGCTGACCGCCGGCGCAGGCGCCAACGTCATCTACGACGCCGTCGGCGCCGACACATTCGCCGGTTCCCTCACTGCCCTTTCCGTGCGCGGTCATCTCGTCAGCTTCGGCCAGGCGTCGGGTCCGGTCGGCAGTTGGGACATCGACCGCCTGGCCTCGAAGTCGATCACCGTTTCGCGGCCCAATTATGCGCATTACACAGACACGCCCGAGAAGCTCGCGCCGCATGTCGACCGCTTCTTTACGGCCTTTCGCCAGCGCGCCGTCAGGGTCGGGCAGCCCGCGGCCTATGGTCTGGCCAATGCCGCGGACGCCCACCGGGACCTGGAAGCCCGCAGGACCAGCGGGGCGCTCGTTCTGGTGCCGTAGCCACGGATCGAGCCGGTCTAGTAAACGGCCTCATAGGCCTTGCATTGCTCGAGCACGCTGCGGTCGCCGAGGAATTTCAGTTCGCCGAGCTTGTGGTCACGGTAGACCTCGCAGAAGCCGGCGGGGAACCAGCCGCGCACCGTCTCGTTGGCCATCATCCGCTCGATCGCCTCACTGAGCGATTGCGGCAGCCGCGTGAAGCCGCGGGCGGCGAGCGCCGCGGGATCGAGCAGCGAGAGATCTTCCTGCGTCGCCCGCGGCGCCTCGAGCTTCTCCACGATGCCCTGCACGCCGGCATGAACGATCGCCGCGAGCGCCAGATGCGGCGACGCGGCGGCGTCGGCCGCGCGGAATTCGATGTTGTACTGCCTGGCCACGCCCTCCGGGTCACGTGCGGTGGTCGGGCATATCCGCACCGACGCTTCCCGATCGCGGACACCGAGATTGTTGAAGGCGGCACTCCAGCGATGCGGCGTCAGCCTGAGATAGGAAACCGACGACGGCGCCGTGAAGGCGACGATGCTGTCGAGATATTTCAGCACGCCCGCGACGAACGCTTGCGTGATCGCGGACATGCCGTGCGGACCATTCTCGTCATAGGTCGCGGGCCGGCCGCTGGAATCCTCGAAGCTGAGATGGATATGGACGCCATTGCCGACGCCGTCGGGGTGGCGGATCGGGGTGAAGCTCGCCTCGTCATCGAAGCGCCGCGCGGTGGCGCGGACCATCTCGCGCAGGACAAGGCCGGCATCGGCCACGCGCAAGCCGCGCTCCGGGCTGATCGTCACCTCGTATTGGCCGACGCCGTATTCCTTCATCACCGTGTCCGGCTTCAGGCCGGCCGTCTTGATCGCAGCCATCAGCGTCGCCGCGAATGCCGCCCGGTTGCGGTAGCCCTCCATGGAATAGGCGCCGCCGCCTTCGCCGGCCTTGAGGTGGAACTCGTGTTCGAAGGCGCCGACCAGCCGGACACCCGCGACATCCTCCAGCTTCTTCAGCGCCGATTTCAGGATGGAGCGCGTGCAGCACTCCCACGGAACGCCGTCGAGGGTCAGGATGTCGCCGAGCATGAAGTCCTCGGCAGGGCTGCCATCCTCGAAATCAACCGTCACGCGGCTGTCCCGGTCGGGCACCAGCAGGAGATCGCCGAGCGAACCATACGGGCTTTCGGCAATGGCATCGAAGCAGGTGATCTGCACGTTGGTGGGCGTCCAGCCCACGCCGCGCCCTGCCCGCCTCTCGATCAGATCGAGAGGAAATGCCTTGCCCCGAACGCGCCCCGAAACGTCGCATGTGGCGACGAAGAGCAGGGGTTCCCTTATCATTTTGTCGGCTTCCTTTCCTTGTCCAGCCGCAAGGCGTCCCAGGCGCGGATGCGGCTGCTTGTGGAATTCCAATCGCGTTCGGAAATGTGGGTGATCATGGCGTCCACCGTGACCATGGCGGCGATGTAGGTGTCCCATGCCGTTCCATTGTCGATCGCGAGCGCGATGACCTCGGTTGCCTCGCTGGAGACCGGCGACAACCATTTGTCGGTGAAGAGCAGCACTTCGATGCCGCTCGCCCRCTTGGCCGTGCGCACGAGCTGCTCGAGGCGCGGCTGGTAGCGGCGAAAATCGAACACAACGAAGACGTCGCGCGCCTTCATCCGCAAGATGTATTCGGGCCAGACTTCCGGATCGGGCGGGATATGAAAGACGTCGCGCCGGATCTGGCGCAGATGGCGCGAGAAATGCTGGGCCATGGGGTCGCTGATGCGGCCGCCGATCAGATAGATGGCCCGCCTTTCATCCGCCACCATGCCGCAGATGCGCTCGAACTGCACTTGCGTCAGCGTTGCGGGAAGCGCGCGCACAATCTGGCTCGCGCGTTCGACATAGGCCTCGAGGAAGTTCGCGCCGTGCGAGCTTTTGCTGTGCAGCTCGACCGGCGAGCGATGCCACTCCTTGAGCTCGCCGATCAGCTTGTGCTGGAAATCCTGGTAGCCCTGGCAGCCCAGCTTGGCAACGAAGCGCGTGATCGAGGGCGCCGACACGCCCGTCTTGTCGGCGAGCGTCTGGATCGTCTGCAGCCCGGCAAACGGATAGTCCGCCAACAGCGTCGAGGCCAGCTTGCGTTCAGCCGGCGTCAGCGCGCTCTCAAGCTCTTCGATCTGTGCCCTGAGTTCCATTCCCGCCTTCCTCCCACGCAGAAAAAATTTAGTCAATTATCATTTTGGATTTGACATTGATGAAAAACTTTCATCATCCTGACTCCAACAAAGAAGGCATCATGAATATTTCCAATCAACCACAACCGACCCTTCTCGGCGCATCCGATCCCGCGCCCGTGGAGATCGTCAATCCCGCCGGCAGCGGCGACGTGCTCCTCGTCTGCGAACATGCCGGCCGGGAGATCCCATCCTCCCTGGGAGACCTCGGCATCGCGGCGAGCGAGATGGACAGGCATATCGCCTACGACATCGGCGCGCGCGATCTTGCCTTGATGCTCTCCGAGCGCCTCGACGCGCCCCTCGTCGCGCAGCGATACAGCCGGCTGGTCATCGATTGCAACAGGCCGACGGAAGCCGACGACTCCATCCCGCCGGTCAGCGACGGGACCGAAATACCAGCCAACAGGAACCTGGATGCAAGGGAACGGGCGCAGCGGGCGACGGAGATTTTCGAGCCGTTCGACCGCGCGCTGGCGGGAGCGATCCGGGATCGCAGGCCGAAGGCCATTTTCGCGATCCACAGCTTCAATCCGGTGCTGCGGGGCGTGTCGAGGCCGTGGGATATCGGCTTCCTCTACAGGAAGGACGGGCGGACGTCCCCGGCGCTCCAACGATATCTGCTCGCGGCCGCGCCGGACCTTTCGATCGGCATGCAGGAGCCTTACGCGATCAGCGATCAATCCGATTGGTTCGTACCGGTGCATGGCGAGCGCAACGGCATCGCCCACAGCCTGATCGAGGTACGCAACGACCACATTTCGCACCCTGAAGGCGTGGCGCGTTTCGCCGGCCTTCTCGCGGGCGCGATCGGCGATTTCATGAAGAAGGGCGACTAAGGAATGGAACTGACACGCAACGTTCCGCTGGTGCCGGAACAATCCTGCATCCTGTTCATCGATGTGCAGAATTTCTCGGCGCATCGCGACGGCGGCGAGTTCAAGGACCTCGGCAAGGCCGAGTTCGAGGAAAAGTACGGCTGGTTCTTCAAGCGCATCCAGAGCGAGACCATCCCGAACATGAAGCGTCTGCTGGATGCCTTCCGCGCCGGCGGGATCGAGGTGATGCACACGACGATCGAAAGCCTGACCAAGGACGGCCGCGACCGCAGCCTAGATTACAAGATCACCGGCTTCCATGTGCCGAAGGGATCCTGGGACGGCAAGGTCATCGACGAACTGGCGCCCGCGGACGACGAGATCTGCCTTCCCAAAACCTCGTCCTCGGTCTTCGTCTCCACGCATATCGACTACATCCTGCGCAATCTCGGCGTGCGCCAGCTCGTGATATCCGGRCTCCTGACCGACCAGTGCGTGGAAAGCGCGGTCCGCGACGCCTGCGACCTTGGATATCTCGTCACCCAGGTGACCGACGCCTGCGCGACCTATTCGCAGGAGCGCCACGACAATTCGCTGCGCACCATCAAGGGCTATTGCCGCCAGGTGACCACCGATCAGCTTCTCGATGAATTGAAGGGGCTCGCGAAATGAGCGACACGATTTCCGCCGTCTGGAAGGCCGTCGAAGAGGACCGTGACTATGTCGTCGGGCTGACCCGGGACATCGTGCGGATACCATCCGTCAATCCGAAGTTTCAGGCCGATCCCGCCATCAACCGCGAGGCCGACGTACAGACCCGTCTCGCCGGCGAACTGGAAGCGCTCGGCTTCGGCGTCGATCGTTGGGACGTGTTTCCGGACCGGCCGAACCTGACCGGCGAGTGGGCGGGCAGCGACGAGAAGAGCCTTATCCTCTGTGGCCATGTCGACGTCGTGCCGGTGGGCGATCAGTCGAAATGGAACTGCGATCCGTTCGGCGGCGACATCAAGGACGGCCGCATCTGGGGCCGCGGCGCGATCGACATGAAGGCAGGCGTCGCCGCCTGCGTGGCGGCGGCGCGCGCGGTCCGCAACGCAGGCATCAAGCTCGATGGCCGGCTCGCCATCCACACCGTGGTCGACGAGGAGGCCGGCGGCTTCGGGGCGATGGACCTCGTCAAGCGCTCGCGCCTGGCGAAGAGCGCTATCATCGCCGAGCCGACCTGGGGCAACATCGTGCCGGCCGAAGGCGGACTGACCTGGGTGCGCGTGACGATTTTCGGCAAGCAGGCGCATGCCGGCTGGCGCTTCAACTCGATCTGGCCGCAGCCGCATGTCGAGGGCCGTCTCACGCCCGGCGTCAATGCGATCGAGCTCGCCACGCGCTTCCTGATGGCGCTGCGCGACTTCGAAACCTCGCGCTGCCGGGACAACTGGCATCCGCTGGTGCCTGCAGGCCTTGCCACGATCAATCCAGGCGTCATTCGCGGTGGCGCGGGCATGGGCCCCGACGGCACGCCGGCGATCATGACCAACGCGGCCATCATCCCCGACATCGTCACCATCGATCTCGACTACAAATTCATGCCGCAGGAGAAATTCGAGGACGTGAAGGCGGAGTTCGAAAACTTCGTCCACCACTTCGCCGCCTCCGACGCCTGGATGCGGGATCATCCGCCAGCGATCGAGTGGGATCTCTTCGACCTCAACTTTCCGCCGATGAACACGCCGGTCGACGCACCGATCGTGCAATCGCTCAACAGGCGCGCCACGCAGGCGCAGGCCAAGGCGCCCGTGATCAAGGGGTTCGAAGCTGTCACCGACGCCGCGCATTACGCCGGCGCCGGCGTGGTGCCGGTTATCTACGGACCGGCCGGCGACGGCTTTCACGGCGACAATGAATGCGTGGAGATCGAAAGTCTGATCGAGACCACGAAGGTCATCGCCGCGGCCATCATCGACACGTGCGGCACCGCCTGAACGAACCGGCCAACAAACCAACAAAGCAAGAATATCAAGGGGTAACGAAATGATCACCAGACGCGTTCTTATGGGAGCAGTATCGGCCGCGGCGCTCTTTTCCACGTCCGCATTCGCCTATGCCGACACCGTCAAGCTCGGCGTGCTCGCGCCGCTCACCGGCCCGGCCGCGRCCGACGGGCAGGAAATCGTCAACGGCGCCAAGCTTGCCGTCGACGAGCTGAATGCCGCCGGCGGTATAGCCGGCCACACCTTCGAAGTGGTCGTGGCCGATGTCGGCGACGGCAATCCCGACAAGGTCGCGACGGCGGTCGAGCGGCTGCTCGGCGATCACGATATGGGCGGCGTGTTCACCAATTATGCCTCGAGCACCAATTTCGAGATCGAGATGATGGCCGAGCAGGACATGGTCTACATGATCGCCGCCAACTCGCAGCAGACCCACGACATCATCGCGCCGAACCCCGAGAACTTCCCCACCGTATGGTCGCTGACCCCGTCCTATGACGGCTACAACACCGAGATCGTCCCGGTGATCAAGGAGCTGTCGGAGACGGGCAAGATCAAGCTGCCCAACAAGAAGGTCGCGATCATCTCGTCCGACAACCCTTATTCCAAGGGCATCGCGGAAGGCATGGCCAAGGCCTTCGGCGCCGACGGCTGGGAGATCACGCAGAACGATCTCGTGCCGTTCGGCGAAGTCAGCGACTGGCGCGCCTTCCTGGGCAAGGTGCGCAAGGACCCGCCGGCGCTGCTGATCAACACCGACTATCTGTCGGCCAATGCCGCGACCTTCATGACCCAGTTCATGGAGAATCCGACCGACAGCCTCGTGTTCATCCAGTACGCGCCGTCGGTTCCCGAATTCCTGAAGCTGACCAAGGAGAAGTCGTCCGGCGTGGTCTACAACATGCTGGGCGGCCTGCTTTTGTCGCCGAAAAATCCGCGCGCGCAGGAAGTGCTCGACAAGTACAAGGCGAAGTACAACATCGAATCCGGCGGCGCGGGCGCGCTGACCTACGAAGAGGTCATGATCTACGCCGACGCGCTGGCCAAGGTCGGCGACCCGACCAAGCGCAAGGAAGTCGGCGAACAGATCGGCAAGACCGACAAGCAGACCTCGATCGGGCGCATCACCTTCGACCCGGCGACGCATCTGTCGGTGCAGAACACCGACGGCGTTCCGCTGCAGTTCTACCAGATCCAGGACGGCAAGCGCGTCCTCTTCTATCCAGGCAAATATGCGACCGGCGACTTCGTCCAGCCGGCCTGGATGAAGTGACACGGTCCGATGAACGACACGATCCTTGAGGTCGTCGACGCCAGCAAGCACTTCGCCGGGTTGAAGGCCGTCAACGGCGTGAGCTTCGGCGTAACGCGCGGCGAGATCCTGGGCATTGCCGGCCCGAACGGCTCGGGCAAGAGCACGCTCTTCAATCTCATCACCGGCGTGCCCTTCGGCCCGACCTCCGGCGAGATACGCTTCCAGGGCCAGCGGATAGACCGCTGGCCCGCCCACCGCATCGCCCGCGCCGGGCTTGCCCGAACGTTCCAGAAGGATGCGGAATTTCCGGACCTGACGGCCGACGAGACATTGCTGGTCTGCGGCACCTATAACGGCCAGCTCGGCCGCGTCGCGGCGCGGACGCGTTCCGACGAGGTGCTCGGTCTCGTGGGGTTTGCCGACACGCGGCGCGGCATCCCCTCACGCAACCTGTCGGTCTATGAAAAGAAGCAGCTGATGATCGCCTCGGGGCTGATGTCGCGCCCGGCCGTGCTGATGCTCGACGAGCCGGCGTCCGGCCTCACCAAGCCCGAGATCGAGAGCCTGGACAGGCTGCTCGTCGCGGTCAACGCCTCCGGCGTGACCGTGCTCTTGATCGAACATGTTCTCAGCCTGCTGCTTTCGATCTCCCAGCGGCTCATCGTCCTCAACCAGGGTTCGGTCCTGGCCGAAGGCAACCCGGCCGAGGTCGTCCGCAACGAGGCGGTGATCACCGCCTATCTCGGAGGGCGCAAGCAATGATGCCCCTCCTCGACGTCAAGGACGTGCAGGCCGGTTATGGCGACATGCGCGTGCTGCACGGTCTTTCGCTGCACATCGGACCGCAGGAATCGATCGGGCTCTTCGGCCCCAACGGCCATGGCAAGACGACCTTGCTCAAGACCATCTCCAGCCTTGTGCGGCCCACGGCAGGCTCGATCACCTTCGACGGCACCGACATCACCGGCCGCAAGCCGCCGGCCATCGTCGAGGCCGGCCTGATCCATGCGCCGCAGGGCAACACGCTGTTCGRCAACATGCGCATCGCCGAGACGCTCGAACTGGCCGCCTTCAGCAAGCGGGCAAGCACCGGCGCCCAGAGGCGGCTCGATGACGTCTACGCCCTCTTCCCGCGCCTGGCCGAGCGCAAGACGCAGCTCGCCAAGACCTTGTCGGGCGGCGAGCGGCAGATGCTGTCGATCGGCTGCGCGCTGATGTGCGCGCCGCGCCTTCTGATGCTGGACGAGCCGACGCTCGGCCTCTCTCCCCGCCTCAAGGAGGAGCTCGGCGCGGCAATCGGCGAGATTTCCAAAAGCGGCGTGCCGCTGATCGTGGTCGAGCAGGACATCGAGTTCCTCCTCTCCCTCACCGACCGGCTCTACCTGGTGGAGCACGGCGTCGTCGTGCGCGAGATCGACCGAGCGAGCGCGCCCGATCATGAAGAGGTCATGCGGCTCTATTTCGGCGAAGGAGGCACGCATTGATGGATACGCTCCTCGCCACGCTGGTCTCCGGCCTGGTGCTCGGCTCGCTCTATGCCCTGATGGCGAGCGGACTCAGCCTGGTCTGGACGACGCTCGGCGTCTTCAACTTCGCGCATGGGGCGCTGATGATGGTCGGCGCTTTCATCGCCTGGACGGTCAGCGAAGCGGTCGGCGCCGGCCCTGTTGCAGGCGTCGTCGCAGGCACGCTCGGCGCCGGCCTGATCGGCATCGTCATCGAGCGGCTCGTCATCCGGCCGTTCTATGCCAGCCGCAACATGCTGCTCGTCACGGCCATGACGACGCTCGCCGTCACCATCATCCTCGAACGCGGCGCGCAGATGATCTGGGGACCGCGCCTGAAGCAGCTTCCGCCGCTCGTCGACGGCGAGATCAGGCTGTTCGGCAACGCGATCTCCGCGCATGAAGCCTTGCTGCTGGTGGCGGCGCCCGTCATCCTCATCGCGCTGTGGCGCTTCACGGTCTCGAGCAAGATCGGACGCAGCCTGCGCGCCGTCGGCCAGAACCAGGATTCGGCGGCGCTGATCGGCGTCGACGTGCCGACCGCCTTCGCGCTCGCCTTCGCGATCTCGGCAGCACTCGCGGGCCTCACCGGCGCGCTTCTCGGCTCGATCCGCTTCATCACGCCCGCCATGGGCAGCGAGCCGCTGACCAAGGCGATGATCGTCGTCATCTTCGGCGGTCTCGGCAGCCTCGGCTCGACGGCAGGCGCCGCCTATCTGATCGGCTTCATCGAGGCCTTCCTGGTGCTCTGGGTCGGCCTCTACTGGACGCCCTTCGCGCTCTTCCTGCTGATGATCCTCGTCCTCCTGCTCAGGCCGAACGGAATATTCGGAAAGAGATGATGACCAGAAACAACCTCCTGCTGCTTGCGCTCTTCGTGGTCCTGGCTTTCGTGCCGCAGGTCTTCACCGACGGCTATGTCAGGCACCTCTTCATCATCGCCTTCATCTACGCGATCATCGCGTCGAACTGGAACCTCAGCCTCGGTCATTGCGGCATCTTCAATTTCGGCCACATGACCTTCTTCGGCATCGGCGTCTACACGGCGGCGATCCTGACCAAGACCGCCGGCGTCAATCCCTGGCTCGCAATTCCCGCCTGCGCGGTCACGGCGGCGATCTCGGCCGTGATCATGGCGGCGCCGGTCGCCCGGCTCAAAGGCATCTATGTCGTGCTCGTCACCTTCGCGGTCAATCAGCTGATGGTGCAGCTGGTGCTCAGCCAGGCCGACCTGACGGGCGGCGCAAAGGGCCTGGTGCGCCTGCCGTTCCTCACCATCGGCGACTACAGCTTCATCCGCGACTACAAGCTCGGCTATTACTACCTGGCGCTGATCCTGCTCGGCCTGTCCACGGCTTTCCTGATCCTTGTCGCCGGTTCGCCCTTCGGCAAATCGCTCAAGGCAGTGCGCGACGCCGAGGACTATGCGACCGCGCGCGGCATCTCGGTGGCGCGCACGCGAATTTCAGTGCTGGTGCTGAGCGCCATCTTCACCGGCATCGCCGGCGGCTTCTACACCGTCTATCTGCGCGTCGCCTCGCCCGAGGTCTTCGGCTTCGGGACGATGTCGCTGGTGCTCTCGATGGTGCTGATCGGCGGCATCAACAGCGTTCTCGGCCCGGTGATCGCGGCGCTGGCGCTCACTTTCGCCAGCGAAGCCATGGCGGGGATTGGCGGCTTCGAGGACGCGCGCTACATCGTCATCGCGGTCGCCATGATCCTGGTGCTGAGGCTTGCGCCGGGCGGCCTGATCCAGATCCTCGAAAGGCTGGCGCCGACGGGGCAAAAGCAGGCGACGCCGACGAGGAGCCCAGCCTGATCCGGGAGCATCGATAATCATGAGCCAAGAGGAATTCGCCGTCGAAGGCCTGAGCTCGACGGCCAGCATCGTCGTCGACCGCTGGGGCATCGCCCATGTCCGAGCCGAAAGTTTCCTCGATATGTTCTTCGTCCAGGGCTTCAACGCGGCGCGCGACCGGCTCTGGCAGATCGATCTGTGGCGCAAGCGGGGCCTTGGCGTGCTGGCGGCGGATTTCGGCCCGGGTTACCTCGAGCAGGACCGCGCCGCCCGGCTTTTCCTCTATCGCGGCGACATGCGGGCGGAATGGGACGCCTATGCCCCCGACGCCGAGTCGATCTGCCGCCATTTCGTCGCCGGCATCAATGCCTATGTCGAGCTCTGCGAACACCAGCCGCACAGGCTGCCGCCGGAATTCGCCGCCCTTGGCACCCGCCCAGCCACATGGCAGCCGGAAGACGTCGTGCGCATCCGCAGCCATTCGCTGATGCGCAACGCCGTCTCGGAGGTGATCCGCTCCAACATCCTTGCGGAGCTCGACGCCGAACTCGACGCGCTCCGGCAGAAGCTGGAACCGCCGCATGACCCGCTTGCCGGCCGCGACCGCCCTGCCCCGCTGCCGCTCGACTGCCTCGACACGTTCAAGCTCGCCATCGCCCCCGTCACCTTCGGCAGAGAAAGGCTGACGGCCTGCATCGGCGATGCCCGCGCCTGGCGCAAGATGACGCCGCTCGGCGACGTCGTGCGCGACACCAGCCTGCAGGGCTCCAACAACTGGGTGGTGTCGGGCGCCAGGACCGCCAGYGGCCGGCCCATCCTGGCCAACGACCCGCACCGCACCCATGCGGTGCCGTCGCTGCGCTACATCGTCCACATCGCCTCGCCCGAATTCAACGGCATCGGGGCCGGCGAGCCGGCGCTGCCGGGCATCTCGATCGGCCACAACGGCCATTCGGCCTTTGGCCTCACGCTCTTCCTCGGCCATGACCAGGAAGATGTCTATGTCTACGAGACGCATCCGGAGGACCCCGGCCTCTACCGTTACGGAGACGGCTGGGAGGCTTTTCGCGACATCGGCGAGACCGCCTCGGTCAAGGGTTGCGGAGAGGCCGCGCTCGCCCTGCGTTTCACCCGCCACGGGCCGGTGATCGCCGAATATCCGGACCGGCATCTGGCGGTGGCGATCCGCACTGTCTGGACCGATCCCGGCACGGCCCCCTACTTCAAGAGCATCGCCGCCATGCGGGCGACCAGCTTCGAGGCGTTCCGCGACCATATGGGCGGCTGGGGCGTGCCGGCGGTCAACCAGGTCTATGCCGACGCCAAGGGCGATATCGGCTGGGCCGTCGGCGGGTTCTCTCCCATACGCCCCAACTGGGACGGGCTTCTGCCGGTGCCCGGCGACGGGCAGCATGAATGGCAGGGCTTCCTGCCGGGTCATGCGCTGCCCTTCAGCCGCAATCCGGCGAAGGGCTATTTCGCCACCGCCAACGAGTTCAACCTGCCGGCCGATTGGCCGATGGACCAGCCGATCGGCTATGAATGGCTGGAGCCCTCGCGCGCCCAGCGCATCGACGGCGTGCTGGCCGCCGACCAGCGCCATACCGTTGACGCGTCCCGCCGTCTTCAGACCGATGTGTTCTGCGTGCCGGCGAAGCGGGTCGTCGGCTTGCTGTCGACGCTGTCCGGACGCAACGAAGCGGAGACGGCGGCCCTGGAGTTACTCGCCAGCTGGGATTTCCGGCTGGCGGCCGACAGCCCCGGCGCCGCGCTCTACGAAGTCTGGTGGGCGAACCACTTGCACGTGGCCATCATTGCCGATGCCGTCGGCAAGCCGGAGTTGAGGCCATTGTTCGCGCCCGGCGACACCGCCGGCATCCTCGATCGGCTTGAAGCCATCGCGGCCGGGACCCCGGTGGCGTTTGCCGCGCTGGCGCTGGGCAGCCTGGCGAAAGCCTACGACGCATGCCGGCAGGCGCTCGGCCCCGACACCGATGAATGGGCATGGGGCCGCCTGCACGAGGCGCTTTTCGAGCACCCGGCAGGAGCGGTCGCCAATGCCGGGGGCCGATGGAATGTCGGCCCCTTCCCCTTCGGCGGCAGCGGCAGCACGCCGATGAACGGCTCGTACCGCCCCACCGACTTCCGGCTCACCATCGGCGCCTCCTTCCGGATTGTCGTCGATGTCGGCGGTTGGGACAACAGTGTCTGCATCAACACGCCGGGCCAATCCGGCGATCCGCGGTCGGACCATTACGGCGACATGGCGCCGCTCTGGGCCGCGGGCGACTACGTGCCGCTGCTCTACACCGACAAGGCCGTCGACGCCGCGGCGGTGCTGACCTTGAAGCTCACGCCGAAGCGAGCCGCATAGGCTGGACCATGGCGCGCTTCGGCACGCCGGATGCCCTGCCGAACTCATGCAGCGACGCCGCACCGCAGCCGCTCCTACGAACCGCCCAGACGCGCTTCGAACGCCCACGGGACATCGTTTCCGGAGCGGTGTGGAGAATAGTCGTCAGGACGTCCATGTTAGCCTTGTAGGCGTCGCTGACGCTGACTACAGTCACGGATATGAAATTAAATTCCATGTACTAGGTACGAATGCGTCCCGCGAGCGATCAGTCTCTTGTTGTGGTGGAGAGCCGCCCGTTCGACAATGTGGGGTTGGTCGAGATCAACCGCCCCGAAGTCCGCAACGCAATCAATCTCGAAGTGCGGGAGAAGCTGGCTGCTGCGGTGGCAAGCTTCTCAGACGACGCGGAGATCCGTTCCATCGTCATTGCCGGGCGCGGCGCCAACTTTGCCGCCGGCGCCGACGTCAGAGCGTTTGAAAAGCTCGGCTCCGCCGACCTGCTTCTTCAACGCACCCATCGCTACTGGGATGTGATCGCGAAATGTCCGAAACCGGTTATTGCCGCGGTCGAGGGCTTTGCGCTGGGCGGTGGCTGCGAGCTTGCAATGCATGCCGACATCATCGTGGCGGCGCGCACAGCCACTTTCGGGCAGCCAGAGGTCAAACTCGGCCTCATGCCGGGCGCCGGCGGCACCCAGAGGCTGCTGAGAGCAATCGGCAAGTACAAGACGCTGATGCTCGTCCTGACCGGCGATATGTTCCCGGCGGAAGACGCCGAGCGCGCCGGCCTCGTCAGCATGCTCACGGATGAGGGCGATGCCCTGCGGCAGGCGCTGCAGATCGCCCAGAAGATCAGCCGTCTCCCGCCGTTGGCCGTCGAGCAGATCAAGGAAGCCGTCGTCAATGGCGAGGACGCTCCCCTGGAAACGGCGTTGCGCCTCGAGCGCAAGGCATTTCAACTGCTTTTCGATACGGCCGACAAACGGGAAGGCATCGCCGCCTTCCTGGAAAAGCGCAAAGCGTCATTTACGGGGCGCTGACTTGGCGGACGCGGGAGGGGTGTCGAGAAGTCGGGTCGAAAAAGCCGGTGTCGTGGGCGCCGGGGTGATGGGCTCCGGCATAGCGGAGGTTCTGGCGGCGGCGGGCGTCGACGTGATGATCGTCGACGAAGCGCCGGGAAAAGCCGCAGCCGCCCTCGAGCAGATCGCGTCGCGTCAACGCGCCAGGGCCGCCGCGGGCAAGGTCAGCGCGGAAACGGTCGAAAAACTGCTTGCCCGTATCGAACCCGTCGAGACGCTGGGCCGCCTGGCCGGCGCCGACCTGGTCGTGGAAGCCATCGTCGAACGTCTCGAGCCCAAGCGTCAGCTCATCGAGACGCTGGAAAAGATCGTCGGGCCGGACGCAATCATAGCGACCAACACATCGTCCCTGTCGGTGACGGCGATCGCCTCCGCGGCCAGCCGCCCGCAGCGGATCGCAGGCTATCATTTCTTCAACCCCGTCCCGGTGATGAAGCTGGTGGAGGTCATCTCCGGCGCCCATACGGCGCCTGAGGTCGAGCGCGCGCTGGTCGCGCTCGCGGCCCGCTTTGGCCATCGCCCCGTCATCGCCGCCGACACGCCCGGCTTCATCGTCAATCACGCTGGCCGCGCCTTCGGCACGGAAGCCCTGGCGATGCTGCGCGAAGGCGTCGCGCCGGTCGACGACATCGATGCGATCCTGCGGGACGCCGCCGGATTCAGGATGGGTCCGTTCGAGCTGATGGACCTGACCGGGCTCGATGTCTCGCATCCGGTCATGGAAAGCATCTACAACCAATTCTACCAGGATCCGCGCTATCGCCCGTCGGTCCTCGCCGCCCGGCGCGTGGAGGCCGGTCTTCTCGGCCGCAAGACCAAACGCGGGTTCTACGACCATGGCGATGGCCGACCGATCCCTCCCGCGGGACCGGTGGAAGCGGTCGGCGCCGAAGGGGCTTTGCCGGGTCGTGTCACCGTGATCGCCGACAACGAGGCCTCGGGCATGCAGGAACTCGTCGACTCGTGCGCCACCGACCGGACAATCGACGGCGACCACCTCATTCTCATCGGCCTGGAGGGCGAGGACGTGGCCGGCGCCGCGGTGCGGCTCGGTCTGCCGGCTTCGCTTTGCGTCGGCTTCGATCCGTTTTTCGGCATCGACCGCCACGTGACGCTCGTGGCCTCCGCCGCAACGTCCGACCGGACCAGGGAAGCGGCCTTGAGCCTGGTCCGCCGCGCCGGCCGCAAGGCGACCATGGTGGAGGATAGCTGCGGGGCCGTCTGCCAGCGCATCATCGCCATGATCGTCAATATCGGCAGCGAAATCGTCGAGCAGAAAATCGCTTCGGCACCCGATCTCGACGCGGCGGTCAGGCTTGGCCTGGGCTACCCGCTGGGGCCGCTGGAATGGGGCGACAAGATCGGCCCCAAACGCGTTCTGCGCATCCTGGACACGATTTATGACCGCACCCGCGACCCTCGCTACAGGGCAAGCCTATGGCTGCGGCGACGCGCGGAGCTAGGCCTTTCTTTGCAATAGGCCGAGCGGGAGGAGACGAGTTGGCCCAAAAGCATGAACTGAAACCATCGGCACCCTGGTACCGGATCGAGGCGGACGAATCCGACTGGAGCGCCCTTCCCGCTCGGGAGTTGGTTCGCCTTTATGCTCAAATGAAGCTGATCAGGCGCTTCGAGGAGAAAATTCTCGATCTGGAGAAAGCCGGCCTGATCCATGGTCCAGCGCATTCCAGCATAGGTCAGGAGGCGGCGGCTGTCGGCGCGGTGTCGATGCTGCGCGCCAACGACCAGATCAATGGCACGCATCGCGCGCACCATTACGATCCGTCGGTGTTTCCGGACCCGGAACGCTTCGATATCAACCGGATCCACGCCGGACTGACCACCTTCGGCAAGGGCATCCACATTTGCCCGGGAAGGCATCTGGGAGTGATGTTGATACGGGTTCTTCTGGATGTCTTTCTTGAAAAAGATATCGAGGTTGAACTTTCCGGTGATCGCGTCACCTGGATTCCTCGCCATATGGTCAATCAGCTCAGTGCCATGCCCGCGATCGTGAAGAGACGCACGGGGTGATCAACACCACGACACTATGGTGCATCGGCCTACTTGCGATCGCATGCCCGGCAAACCATTGCGGCGCCAAGGATTGGCTGGGCCGTCAAGTTGCTGAAAGCAAGTCGCTGATCGGCCTTCGCGTCGTTCCGGGATAGCAAGATGGTTGGTGGCCAACACTCAAGCCCACTAAAGCATGTCTCCCGAAAGTGGGAACCGGTTTCGGGATGAGGACATGCGTGAAATCGAAAACCTAAAGCGCATGGAGCGGACCTGAAAGATCGCGACGCGCTTCAGATCACTGCTTCCTCCAGGAACGGCTCGTTGCGCGGGATCCTTTCATAGCGGAAGGGCGACAGGTCGAGCGTCTGGAAGGCGCCATGGACGATCAGCTCCGACACCGCACGGCCGACCGCCGGCGACTGCTGCAGGCCGTGGCCTGAGAAGCCGTTGGCGAACATGAAATTCTTGATCTCCGGGTGGAAGCCGACGATGCCGTTGTGGTCGAGCATGTTGTATTCGTAATGGCCGGTCCAACTCGTCTGCACCTTCAGCGCGTCGAAGGCCGGGATGCGGTGCCAGAGAGCCGGCCAGATATAGTCGTCAAATTCCTCGAAATGCATCTCGAAGTCGTCATAGTCTGCCGGCCCGTCGCCCTGCGGCGTGTTGCCGGTGAGGAAGAGCTCGCCTTCCGGGCGCACGAATGTGCCGGAGAGATCGATGACATTGGGCATCCGGCCCGGAATCGGATTGGCGCTGGCAAAAACGAAGCTGTAGCGCTTGTAAGGCGCGACGGGGATGGAAAGGCCGGCCATGGCGGCGACCTGCTGTGCGCGCGGACCCGCCGCGTTGACGAGCGTTCCGCAAGCAACCGTCTCGCCGGTCGCAAGGCGAACGGAGACGACCCGCCCATCGGCGAGGTCCAATCCCGTCACGGCATTGTCGACATATTCGACGCCGCTGCCGCGCGCGGCGCGACGGAAGCCGTTCAGCAGGCCCATGGAATCGAACCAGCCCTCTTCGCGGGAACCCCAGGAGCCGCCGCCGAGATCCTCGACATTGAGCCACGGAAAACGTTCCTTCAACGCGCCTGGTTCGAGGAAGACGGTATGGGCGCCGAGGCTGCGCTGCAGCTCGACCCGTTCGCGCGCCGCTTCCACCCCCTCGGGCGAGCAGCAATAGAGATATCCGTGCTCCTTGAAGCCGAGATCGGGCGCCGGCTCATTCGGGTAGAAAGGCGCCATCCGCTCGGCAAAACCACGGATGATCTCGATGCCGAACTGGCTGATCTTCACATTGATCGGATTGGAATATTGCTGGCGGATGGCGCTGGTTGAGAGCGCGGTGGAGGAAAAGGTGTAGCTCGAGTCGCGCTCGACCACGAGGATCGAGGCGCCGCTGCCCAGCGCCTGGCTCAGCCAGTAGGCCGTCGAGGAACCGACGACCGCGCCGCCGACGATGACGATGTCATAGGCGTTGCGCGCCGGGGCCTTGTAAGGGGGGATCGCCACTTCTGTACTCCGCTCTACTGGTTGAACGATGCGATCAAGGCGTCCGAGCCCCGCGCCAGCAGGCCGAGGTCGGAGCCGACAGCCACCATCGTGAAGCCGTCGGCGAGATAACGGTCGGCGTCGGCCTTCACGGGAGCCAGGATGCCGCTGGCCTTGCCTGCCGAGGCGGCGGCCCTGCGCACCGACGATATCGCTTCCTGCACATGGTCGGCGCCTGGATTGCCCATCGAACCCATATTGGTGGAGAGGTCGCCGGGTCCGACGAAGAGAACGTCGACACCGTCCACCGCGGCGATTTCGGCGGCATTGGCCACACCGGTTTCGTCCTCGATCTGCACCGCCAGCAACTGCTGCTCGCGCGCCTTGGCGTGATAGCCGGCGATGCGGCCGAAAGCGTTGGCGCGGTGGCCGACCGAGAAGCCGCGGAAGCCGCCCGGCGCATAGGTCATCGCGGCGACGATGGCGCGCGCCTGCTCGGCGGTGCGCACGTTCGGTATCATCAGGCTGCGGGCGCCGACATCCAGCGCCTGTTTCATCAGATTGGGATCGTCGGATGGCAAGCGCACGACCGCCTCGCAGGGAAACGCCGCCGCGACCTGCAGCTGCGCCATGATGCTGCGCAGGTCGTTCGGGCTGTGCTCGCCGTCGATCAGCAGCCAGCCCGCCCCGGAGCCCGCGACGATCTCGGTGGTGAGCGCCGAGGCCAGCGAGCACCAGATGCCGATATGAGCCCGGCCGGCCTGAACGGCCGCCTTCAGCGAATTGACGCGCTCCTGCATTTTGCGATCGGTCTCCAGCCGTGAAGAGATGGATTGAAATTTGTATGATGTCCTATATCATATGCCTTCGACGAGCTGCAAGATGGTCTGACGAAGTACGGGAGGTTGCGTATGAAAATCGGCTTCATCGGACTTGGCGTCATGGGCGCTCCGATGGCGCGGCATCTCGCCGATGCCGGACATGAGATCGTCACGGTCCTCAATCGCTCCCCACTTCCAAACGACCTGAAAGCAACGGTCACCGCCTCTCCCGCCGAGGTGGCGCGGGCGTGCGAGATCGTCATCACCATGCTGCCCGACACGCCCGACGTCGAGCGCGTGYTGTTCGGGCAGAACGGCGTGCTGGAGGGAATTTCAGCCGGCAAGCTGGTCATCGACATGAGCTCGATCAGCCCGATCGCCACGGCCGAGTTCGCGGCAAGGATCAGGGGAGCAGGCGCCGGCTATCTCGATGCGCCGRTCTCCGGCGGCGAGGTCGGCGCCAAGGCGGCCAGCCTCACCATCATGGTCGGCGGGCCGGCCGCCGAGTTCGAGCGCGCACGGCCGATCTTCGAGAGGCTCGGCAAGAACATCACATTGATCGGCGAAAACAACGGCGCCGGCCAGACCTGCAAGATCGCCAACCAGATCATCGTCGCGCTCAACATCGAGGCCGTCGCCGAAGCGCTGGTCTTCGCCAGCAAGGCCGGCTGCGATCCCGCCAAGGTGCGCAGCGCGCTGATGGGCGGCTTCGCCTCCTCGCGCGTGCTCGACGTGCATGGCGAGCGGATGATCGCACGGACCTTCGCGCCGGGCTTCCGCGTCCGGCTGCACCAGAAGGATCTCAACCTTGCGCTGGAAAGCGCGCGAGCGCTGGGCGTCGCCCTGCCGGGCACGGCAACAACGCAGCAGTTGATGAATGCCTGTTCGGCCCGAGCCGGCGGCGCGGAGGCGGATCACTCGTCGCTCGTGCGGGCCCTCGAAATCCTGGGCGATCACGAACTCTCAAATGGAAAGGAATAACCGATGCGTGGAACCGGCAAGGCCGATGTCTTCGTCATGCTGGCCCATCCCGTGGGCCATGCGAAGAGCCCTGGGATCTTCAACGAGATCTTCGAGCAAAAGGGGCTCGACAGCCTGATGGTGCCGTTGAGCTGCCGTCCGGAGGATTTCGACACTTTCTGGGCCGGCATCACCGCGGCGGAAAACATCCGCGGCGTGATCATTTCGGTGCCCTACAAGGTTCTGGTCTACCACAAATGCGCGGCGGCTCATGACCGCGCTTCGCGTGTGCAAAGCGCCAACTCCGTGCGCCGGCAGGCGGACGGCAGCTGGTATGCCGACAATTTCGACGGCGTCGGCTTCATCGAGGGGCTGAAGGCGGGCGGGCACCAGATCGCCGGCAGGCGCATCCTCCAGGTCGGCGCCGGCGGCGCGGGCGCATCGCTGACTTACTGCCTTGCCGAAGAAGGCGCGGCGGAAATCCGTTTGACCGATATCGACAAGGAACGCGCGCAAAAGCTCGCTTCGCTGGTCAACAAGACTTTTCCCAACTGCCGCATCGAGGTCGGCCAGCCCGATCCGTCCGGGATGGACATGGCGATCAACGCCACGCCGTCAGGGCTGAAGGCCGGCGATCCGCTGCCGATGGACGTGAGCAAGCTGACGCCGAACATGACCGTGGTCGACATCATCATGGAGCCGGCCGAGACGCCGCTGCTCAAGGCGGCGAAGGAGATCGGCTGCCGCATCCAGCCGGGACGCCCGATGATGGATTTCCAGGTCGAGGCCATGGCCGAATTCTTCGACATCGAGCGGAAGGATCGCCGCAATGGCTGACGTATCGACCGCCGTTGTCATCGGTGGCACGTCCGGCATCGGCCGCGCGATGGCCGAGCGCTTCGCCGAGGATGGCTATCAGGTGGTCGTCGCCGGCCGCGATGCTGCCCGGGGCAAGGAAGCCGCCGATGCCTGCGAGCGCGGCGGCGCGCCGCGCGCCCTCTTCGTCCAGACCGACGTCGCCGATCCCGTCTCGGTCGAGGCCCTGGCGGCGGGCGTCGTGAACACGTTCGGCACGCCACATGTCGTCGTCAACTGCGCCGGTATCCTGCAAAGCGGCAAGCATGTGCTCGACCAGGATCTCGACGAAGACGAAAAGATGTGGCGCATCAACTATCGCGGCACGCTGCTTGGCTGCCAGGTGTTCGGGCGGCTGCTGTCGGCCGCCGGGCGCGGCGCGATCCTCAATGTCGGCTCGCTCGCCTCCTTCGCGCCGCTGTCGTTGCCGGCCTACACGCCCGGAAAGCATGCGGTGCTGGCGCTCACCCAGATGCTGGCCGCCGAGCTCGGCCCGCACGGGGTTCGCGTCAATGCGGTCGCGCCCGGCTACACGCTGTCGGACGGACTGAAGGCGAAGATCGCCAAGGGCGAACGCAAGCCCGAAGCGATCCAGGCCACGACCGCGCTGCGCCGCTTCGTCGAGCCGCGCGATGTCGCCGAGGCAGCCTTGTTCCTCTGCTCGGACCGCGCCGCCTCGATCACCGGCGTCACGCTTCCGGTCGATGCCGGCTGGCTCGTCCAGGCGCCCTACGCGCAGTACCTGCAGGGCAACCCCATCCGGCAGACGCCGGCAATCTGAGAGGCATACCGTGAGCGATATCCAGCGCTTCGACTTCGACACCCGAATCCATCACGGCGTCATCCACAACGGCACGCTCTACCTCACCGGCCAGGTGGCGAGGCCGGGCCAGCCCGCGGCCGACCAGATGCGCGAGGTTCTCGCCAAGATCGACGCGCTGCTCGCCAAGGCTGGCACCGACAAGACCCGCATCCTGCATGTCCAGATGTGGCTGGACGACGTGCGCGATTTCGACGAGGTCAACACGGTTTGGGACGCCTGGATGCCGAAGGAGCATGCGCCGGCGCGTTCCTCCGGCGAAGGCCGGATGGCGAAGCCCGGCATGCTGGTCGAACTCATCGTCACAGCGGCGGTTTGAATGGTCCTGCCGGTTCGGGCATCATCCCGAATCTGAACTTGAACGGAAGAACCTGAATGACGAAGCGCAAGCCGCTTTCCACCGTCGTGGCGGAAAGCCTGGCCGAAAAAATCCGCTCCGGTGAGTTGCAACCTGGCGCGCAACTGCCGACCGAGGCGGAGCTTTGCGCCGAATATGATGTCAGCCGCACCGTGGTGCGCGAGGCGGTCGCGCGGCTGCGCTCGGAGGGTATGGTGGTGCCGCAGCAGGGACGCGGCATGTTCGTCAGCGAAACACCCGCTCCACGCAACTTCTCGATCCCGGACGAGGCGCTGCGGACCTTGCCGGAAACCATCGCCTTGCTCGAATTGCGGCTGAGCGTCGAAGTGGAGTCCGCCGGGCTCTGCGCGGAACGGCGGACCGAAAAGGAAGCCCGCGATATCCGCGTCATGATGGATGACATCGACGCCCGGCACGCCGACCCCGCCGCCGTCCAGATCCACTACGACTATGACTTCCACCTCGCGATCGCCAAGGCGGCGCGCAACGAATTCATCCACGGCTTTCTCGCCTATCTCGGGCCGATGATCGTGCCGCGTTTCCAGCTCGGCTATGTGGTCGAGCCGGCGCTCAAGGACAGCTACTACGCGCGCATCCACAGCGAGCATAAAGCCATCGTCGACGCCATCGAAAGGCAGGACGGCGGCAAGGCCCGGCAAGCCATGCGCAAGCATCTGCAAAACAGCCTGGGTCGTGTGCGCGCGCTGGCGAAGGCGTCGGGGATCGAGGCGACGGATGCCGAGCAAAAGGCCGCCGCGGCTTCGCTCTTCACGAGGATGAAAAGACCGCTGCCAACAGGGGCATAGGCCTCGAGCCTGAACACGCAAACCGTCACGCGGTTGCGAAAGCCATGTTTTGCTTCGGCTGGCGGCCGGATCCCGTTCTCTCGCCGTTGAAGGCGTTGTTTTTCTTTGGTTTGCGGCCTCGCCGATCACGCGTGCAGCGCGGAACGTTTCGAGCGCCGAAACCATTTTCGAAAGTTTATCTTTCCTTTTTGCTGCTTTTCTTGGTTTCGCGACATCGGCCCAAGCCGCAAACTGAGCATCAAGCAACCGGGGAAGCCCTACGTGACGACAGCCTTCATCACAGGTGCGACGAGCGGCATAGGGCGCGCCATGGCGGTCGCCTTGAGCGATGCCGGCTACGAGGTCTATGCGGTCGGGCGCAGCAAGGCGGCGCTTAAGGAACTGCAGGCCGAACGCCCAGGCATCGTGCCGATCGCCGTCGACGTCACCGATCGCGAAGCGCTGGAATCGGTGCTGGCCGATCTCACCATCGACGTCTTGATCAACAATGCCGGCATCATGCCGCCGCTCGGCAATTTCGCCGAGATGAAGATCGCCGACATCGACACCACCCTCGAAGTGAACCTCAGCGCGGCGATCCTGCTCACCCGGCTCGTCGTGCCGCAGATGCGCGAGCGGCAGTCGGGCCACATTTTGTTCACTGGCTCCGTCGCCGGCCACGCGGCATTCTCCAACATCGCCGTCTATGCGGCCACCAAGGCCGCCATCTCCGGTTTTGCCGGCGCGCTGCGCGCCGACCTCTCTCCATCCGGTATCCGCGTCACCGAGATCGTCGCCGGTCGCGTCGAGACGCAACTCTACAACGACATCCTCGACGCCAAGGCGCGCGAAGCCATGTACGCCAGCAAAGTGGTGCAGCCGGACGACGTGGCCAGGATGGTCGTCGGCGTGCTCGCGCTGCCGGCGTGGGCCGACGTCACCCGTTTCGACATCATGCCGACCTGGCCGACTTCGCCGAGCGGCACCAAGTAAGGAAAACAGGATGAAAGACCTATCCGTTCTGATCGTTGGCGGCGGCGCCGGTCTCGGCGCCCTTCTGGCCAAGATGGCTGTCGACGCCGGCGCGGCGAAGATCGGCATCATCGACATCAACAAGGAAGCCGCCGAGGGCGCGCTCGAACCGGCGAAAGCCAAGGGCCTGCCGACGGCAGCGGCGACCTGCGACATCCAGGTCGGCCCGCAGTGCCACGCCGCCTTCGACGCCATCGTCGCGAAGCTTGGGCGCGTCGACACGCTGATCAACTGCGCCGCGATCTATCCGCGTCGGCCGCTGCTCGAAATCACCGACGCCGAGTGGGACGCCTCCAACGGCATCAACATCAAAGGCACCTACCACATGATGGTGGCGGCCGTTCGCCATATGCAACGCCAAGAGCCGAAAGCCCAGGTGCGCGGCCGCATCGTCAACCTGACATCCGTCGACGCCTTCAAGGCGCATCCGCAGAACGCGCACTACGCGGCCACCAAGGCCGCCGTCGTCAGCCTGACGCGCTCCTTCGCCCATCACGTCGCCAAGGACGGGATCCTGGTGAATTCCGTCGCGCCGGCCGGCATGGCCACCGAGAAGGCCAAAGCTCTCGGCTTCCTCGAGGAACTGGCCAAGGCGAGCCCGCTCGGCCGCGGCGCCGAGCCGACCGAAATCGCCGAATGGGTGCTCATGACCGGTGGGCCCAAGAACACCTACATGACCGGCGAAAATGTCATCGTTTCAGGCGGTTACATCTACGCCTGACAAACGTCGCCAGCCGGGCGCGGCTGACATCCGGCAGTGCCTGACCGACGGAGTCTCGAACGAAAGGAGGCGGAATTCACCATGACCGGCAAGCTTCGCCTCCCTTCGCTCAACGCGCTGCGCGTCTTCCACGCGGTCGTGCAGCACAAGAGCWTCCGCCAGGCCGCCGACGAGTTGCTGGTGACGCCGCAGGCGGTCGGGCAGCAGATCAAGCTCCTGGAAGACACGCTTCAGGTGACGCTGTTCGAACGCAAGGGCCGATCGATCGAACTGACCGAGTCGGCGATCCTGCTCTCGCACTACGTCAAGGCAGGCTTCGACGAATTCTCCGAAGGCGTGCGCCGCGTCACCAAGTCGAACTACCGCGACCGCATCAACCTCAATGCCAGTCCCTACTTCGCCACGCATTATCTGCTGCCCCGACTCTCGCTCTTCCGCGAGATGCTGCCGGGCGCCGACCTGCGCCTGACCACAATGGTCGACCTGCCCGACTTCGGCCGCGACGATATCGATATGACTGTGCAGTGKGGCTACGGCAACTGGCCCGACTACGAAGTCACGCTGCTGGTGCCGGATCCGAAGATCATCTGCTGCACGCCGGCGATCGGCGAGAAGATCAGCTCGGCGCGAGACCTGACGAAATTCACGCTGCTCGACACGGTCAAGTCGAAGCGCCTGTGGCCGGATATTTTGCGGCACCTCGGCGTCGAGCTGTCGGACGGCAACCGCAGCATCAGCTTCGACGACGCTGCGACGATGCGCCGGGCGACTCTGCAAGGCATCGGTGTCGGCCTGGTTTCCGTCATCGACGCCGAGGAGGACTTCCGCTCCGGCGCCCTGGTCGCACCGATCGGCCGCGACGCCATTGCCGACATGAAGCCGGAGGAAGTCCCCGGCTTCTATCTCGTCGTCCCGCGCGGGCATCTGCGCGTGAAGGCGGTGGCCGCGCTGCATCGATGGCTCGCCCAGGAGGACTGGCGCAGCGACCTCAAGCTCTCCTTGCCGAAACCGACACCGCTTTCCGACTGAGAAGCGGCTTCGAGACCGAGTTCCGTAAGACGTCTTGCGGGGCTCCAACAACAAGAAACGGAACAACCTCAACAGTGGAGACTATCAAACATGAAAATGATCAAATGGGGGGCCGCCGCCATGGCCCTGGGCCTTATTCATCTGGCAGCACCGGCCGAAGCCGCCGGCGGCAAGACGCTCGAAACCGTCAAGGCGCGCGGCGTGCTCAACTGCACCGGCCATGACGGCTCCTATCTCGGCTTTGCCGAGGTGGACGACAAGGGCAACTGGAAAGGCATGGACATCGACCTCTGCAAGGCGGTGGCCACCGCCGTGTTCGGCGATCCGGCGAAGCTGAAGATCGTTCCGATCAGCTGGGCGCAGCGCTGGCCGTCGCTCCAGTCGGGCGACGTCGACATCATCATCAAGGCCTCGGGCGGCACGCTCAGCCGCGACACCGAGCTCGGCCTGCAATTCTCCAATTCCTATTATCTCGGCACGACCAAGGTGATGGCGCATAAGGAGCTCAACCTGAAATCGCTCAAGGATGCCGATGGCGGCACGATCTGCATTCCCGCCGGCACCTCGCAGGAGCAGCAGGTCGCCGCCTACGCCCAGAAGCTCGGCATCAAGCTCGAGCCGGTGCTGATCGAGAAGACCGAGGAGCTCGAGCAGGCCTATTTCTCCGGTCGCTGCGATCTCTATGCGCAATGGGGCCCGACGCTCGCCATCGCCCGCATCGCCAAGAGCAAGGTCGAGGACCACGTGATCCTGCCCGACGTGCTCGCGGTCGAGCCTGAAGTGATGATCATGCGCCAGGGCGACGACAACTGGGTCGACATCGCCAACTGGACGCTGAGCACCCTGATCTTCGCCGAGCAGGAAKGCATCACCTCCAAGAATGTCGACGAGATCAAGGCCAAGCCGACCTCGCCGCAGGTGGCGAAATTCCTCGGCGTCACCCCCGGCATGGGCAAGGGCCTCGGGCTTTCCGACGACTGGGCCTACAACGTGATCAAGAAGGTCGGCAATTACTCAGAGATCTTCGAGCGCGATCTCGGCAAGGACTCGCCCTACAAGATGGATCGCGAGCTCACCAATCTGTGGAACAATGGCGGCGTCCTGTTCCCGCTGGTGATCGACTGATCCCCTTGGTGATCGATTGATCCATTCCTAACGCATCCGCTTTGAGCTCCGCCCGGCTGCCTGCCCGGCGGAGCCGGCGCCAATTCGGGAAGATCCTGATGGTCAGCCTGCTGAGAAATCAGAAGGTCCGCAACGCGCTGTTGCAGGCCCTTTACGTCGGCTCACTCGCCGCGATGGTCCTTGCCTGCGTGATGATCGCCCGGCGCAACCTTGCCGAGCAAGGCATCACCTCCGGCTTCGACTTCCTGTTCAAGTCGACCGGCTGGGACGTGAATTTCTCGCTGCTGCCGGCCACCGCCAACGATCCCTACTGGTGGTTCTTCCTGATCGGCATCGTCAACACGCTGTTCCTCGGAACCACCGGCCTTATCCTGGCGACGATCGTCGGCACGATCGTCGGTCTGGCGCGCACGTCATCGAACGAGTTGGCACGGCTGCTCGGCCGCACCTATGTCGACATCTTCCGCAACATCCCACTGATCCTGCAGGTCTTCTTCTGGTACGCTTTGATCACGCATCTGCCGACACCGCGCGCCGCGCATGAGGCATTCGGCATGCTGCTGACCAGCCGTGGTCTCTATGTGCCTATTCCCAATGTCGGCGGAACGGCGCTGGCGCTGGCCGTTTTGGCCGTGATCGCTGCGATCGCGCTGCCGGTCTGGCTCGGCCGCACATCGCAGATCAGCCAACCGGTCGGCGAACGTTCTGCCGTCCAGTTCGCCGGTGCGGCAGTGGCGCTCGCCTGCGCGGTTGTCATCCTGATGATCGGTCGCCTGCCGGATGCACCACTGCTCGACTTTCCTGCCCTACAAGGCCTCAACCTGAAGGGTGGATTGCGCATCCCGCCTGAATTTTCCGCTTTGGCCGTGGCCATCGCCATCTATGGCGGCTCCTACATCGCCGAGATCGTGCGCGGCGGCTTCAAGGCCGTCAGCAAGGGCCAGATGGAGGCGGCGCTCTCGTTGGGCTTGAGCCCCTGGCGTGTCTTCACGCTGGTCAGGCTGCCGCTGGCGCTGCGCGCAATGCTGCCGATCCTCGCCAACCAGTATGTCTGGCTGATGAAGGCAACCACGATGGGCATTGCGGTGGGCTTCACCGACTTCTTCATGATCGTGGCGCTGACGATCAACCACTCCGGCCAGACGCTCGAGGTGATCGGCATTCTGATGGCCGGCTTCCTCGCCATCAATCTCAGCCTTGCCGCGGTATTCAACCGCATCAACAAGGCCATYGCCCTCAAGGGCAATCAGCTGAGGGGATGACAGAAATGGAGATGGTCGTTGTCGCTCCCCCTGCCCCGGGCAGGCTCGAAGACCTGAAGCGCCGCTTCTTCGCAACGCCGCTTCAGGCGCTGCTGTCGCTGATATCCCTGACGATCATGGCTTTCATCGTCTGGAAGCTGCTCGACTGGGCCGTCTTCTCGGCCGTGTTCACCACGACCGGCGGGCCTGAGGCCTGCCAGGCGGCGGCCGGCGCCTGCTGGTCGGTCATCGCCGCCCGGTGGCGCATCATCCTGTTCGGTCTCTATCCCTTCGAGGAGCAATGGCGCTCCGCGCTCGCCTGCGTCAGCGTGGTGGTCATGACGGTGCTGAGCTGCATCCCGGCCTTCTGGACCGGCCGCCGCATCGCTCTCATCTGGGGCACAGGAACAGGCCTCTACTACGTGCTGATGAAGGGCGGCGTGCCCGGCCTGCCCTATGTCGGCGAGGAGGCCTGGGGCGGGCTGGCGCTTACCCTCTTCATCTTCGTCACCACCTGCCTGATCGGCTTCCCGCTGGCGATCTGCCTGGCGCTGCTGCGCCGCTCGGACCTGCCCTGGATATCGCGCACCACCGGCCTGATCATCGATGGCGTCCGCTCGCTGCCGCTGATCTCGATCCTCTTCACATTTGCCGTCGTTCTGCCTTTCGCCCTGCCGCAATGGCTGCAGGGCGACAAGCTCTACCGGGTGATCCTGGGTTCCGCCCTGTTCTTCTCCGCCTATCAGGCCGAGATCGTGCGCGGCGGCATGCAGGGCGTTCCGGCGGGACAGGAAGAAGCCGCCATGGCGCTCGGCATGAGCTACTGGCAGCGCATCGGCCGCATCGTGCTGCCACAGGCGATGCGCAACGCATTGCCGGCGACGATCAACCAGTTCGTCATCTCGTTCAAGGAAACCTCGCTGGTGGTCATTGTCGGCTTCTTCGAGATCCTGGCCTCCGGCAACGCCGCCTACGGCACCGGCGAATGGCGCTTCGCCTATGTCGAGGTCTATGCCTTCATCGCCTTCATCTATTTTGTCTTCGTCTTCAGCCTGTCCCGCTACGGCGCTTACCTCGAGCGGCGCATGGCGGTCGGCGAACGCTAGGGAGGCGCACTTGGATTCGACGCTCCCATCCGGCCCGGCCGTCCGTATCGAAGGCCTCGACAAGCATTACGGGTCGTTCCATGCGCTGCGGAAGGTGAACCTCTCCGTCGAGCGCGGAGAAAGGATCGTCATCTGCGGTCCGTCAGGCTCCGGCAAATCCACGCTGATCCGCTGCATCAACCGGCTCGAAGAGCACGAAGGCGGCCGCATCACCGTGCTCGGCACCGAGCTCAACGACGATATCGGCAACATCGACGGGATCAGGCGCGAGGTCGGCATGGTGTTCCAGCACTTCAACCTGTTCCCGCACATGACCGTGCTTGAAAACTGCATGATCGCGCCGATGATCGTGCGCAAGCGGCCGCGCGCGGAGGCCGAGAGGACGGCCAGGCGCTTTCTGGAGAAGGTCCGCATCCCCGAGCAGGCGATGAAGTTTCCCGGCCAGCTCTCCGGCGGCCAGCAGCAACGCGTGGCGATCGCGCGGGCGCTTTGCATGCAGCCGCAGATCATGCTGTTCGACGAGCCGACCTCGGCGCTCGACCCGGAGATGATCGCCGAGGTGCTGGACGTCATGGTGACGCTCGCCGCCGAGGGCATGACCATGATCTGCGTGACCCATGAAATGGGCTTCGCCCGCCGCGTCGCCGACCGGGTGATCTTCATGGACGGCGGCGAGATCGTCGAGGAAGCGCCGCCGGAGGAATTCTTCACGTCCTCCCGAAACGAGCGCACCCGTCAGTTTTTGTCGCAGGTGCTGGGTCATTGAACGGCATGCCGAGAGATGCGACGTTCCGCGCGCAGCACATCAGCAGGAATTTCAATGACCGATCCTACAATCGCCTTGCGCGAGATACTCGGACCGAAAGGCTGGCTTTCGGGCGATGATGCCCAACCCTACCAGCGCGATTGGCTCAACCGTTATGGCATCCGGCCCCTGGGCGTCGCCCGCCCCGCGAATACCGCGGAGGTGGCCGCGGTGGTCAAGGCTTGCAGGCAGGCCCAATTGGCAGTCGTGCCACAAGGCGGCAACACCGGCCTGTGCGGCGGCGCCGTCGCCGATCAGGCCAACGCGGTGATCGTMTCGCTGTCGCGCATGACGGCAATCGGCGAACCGGACCTGGAGAGCGGGTCTATCCTGGTCGATGCGGGCGTGGTTCTCGCCGGRCTGCATGAGGCGCTGGAACCGCATGGGCTGATGTTCCCGATGCATCTCGGCGCCGAAGGCAGCGCCAGGATCGGTGGCCTGATCGGCACCAATGCCGGCGGCAGTCACGCGTTCCGGTTCGGCATGATGCAGGATCTTGTCCTTGGCCTCGAAGTCGTGATGCCGGACGGCACGGTGTGGGACGGTCTTCGCGCGGTGCAGAAGGACAATGCCGGCTATCAGCTGCGCAAGCTGTTCTGCGGGTCGGAAGGCACGCTCGGCATCGTGACGCGCGCGGTGCTCAGGCTCTATCCCACGCCAAAGCAGCAGGCGAGCGCGCTCCTGGTGATGTCCGACTTCGCGGCGGCCGTTTCGTTCGGCGCCTTCCTGCGCGGCGAGGCCGGCGAATTCCTCGCCGGCCTCGAATTCTTTTCGGATGTCGGCCTGACGCTGGCGCTCAAGCATCTGCCTGACCTTGCCTATCAGCTGGAGACAAGGGGCGACGTCTATCTGCTCGTCGAGATGGCGTCGGGCTCGACACGCGTTCCCCTCGACGAGATCCTGTCCTCGGCGCTGGAATGGGGCATGGAGCAAGGGCTGGTCGTCGATGGCGCGCTGGCCAATTCGGGCGCGCAGCGGGCGCAGTTCTGGCGGTTGCGCGAGGAACAGCCGGAGGGCCAGCGGCTGGAAGGCGAGCAGCTCAAGCACGACATCTCCGTGCCGCCGGGCGCGATCGCGCGCTTCATCGAAGCGGGCGCGAAACGATGCCACGACATTCTTCCGGGCGTGCGGATCAACCCGTTCGGCCATCTCGGCGACGGCAACATCCACTACAATCTGTCGCCGCCGGAAGGCCGCGCCGATTTCGACGGCAAGGCCGCAGCGTTCGCCGAGGCGCTGGCCGCTTTAGCCACCGACATGGGCGGCAGCTTTGCCGCCGAGCATGGGCTCGGCCGCGCCAAGATCGCCATGGCTGACCGGAACAGAAGTCCGGTGGAGCGGGAGCTCATGGCACGGCTGAAGGATGCGTTCGATCCGTCGGGCACGATGAACCCCGGTGTTTTGGTGCGGATTTCATAGCAAAGAAAAACTTTCGTATCGATCGCATTTCTTGATTTCGCGCCGGCCGGCCGCAGTGCAGGTATAAATCCGAAAGGCAGGCTCGGTCCGCTTGCCGCCGGATTAAGAGGATGTCGAAGCATGGTCCGCAATGGCGGTCGCCTTCTTGTCGAGTGCCTGACCGCCTTGGGCGCGACAAAGAGCTTCGGCGTTCCCGGCGAAAGCTATCTCGCCGTTCTCGACGCGCTGCACGATACCAAGGGCAAACTGGATTATGTGCTTTGCCGCAACGAAGGCGGCGCGGCCTTCATGGCTTCCGCCTATGGCAAGCTGACTGGATCGCCGGGCATCTGCTTCGTGACCCGAGGCCCGGGTGTGACCAATGCCAGCATCGGCGTCCACACCGCCATGCAGGACTCCTCGCCGATGATCCTGTTCGTCGGCCAGGTCGGCACCGACATGAAGGGCCGCGAAGCCTTCCAGGAGATCGACTACCGGGCGGTCTACGGGACCGTCGCAAAATGGGTGGTCGAAATCGACGACGTCGAACGACTTCCCGAGATCGTGGCGCGGGCCTGGACTACGGCCCTGACCGGAAGGCCCGGCCCCGTCGTGGTCGCACTGCCGGAAGACATGCTGACCACCGCGACCGAAGCCGCGCCGCTCAACGGCCCTGCTTCGATCTTCGAAGCCGCTCCCTCACAGGATGCCATCACGGCGGCGCTCGAGATGCTGGCTGCAGCCGAGAGGCCGGTGCTGCTCATGGGCGGCGCCAACTGGAAAGCGGATGGACGCGCCGCGCTCCAGGCCTTTGCCGAGGCTTCCGACATCCCCGTCATCGCCGCTTTCCGCTACCAGGATCAGTTCGACAACCATTCCCCGGTCTTCGTCGGCGAGGCCGGCGTCGGCATGGTGGCGCATGTCAAGACATTGATCCGCGATGCGGATGTGATCCTGGCCGTCAATGTCCGCTTCGGCGAGATGACGACGGACGGCTACACGCTGCTCGACGTTCCGGTGCCGCGCCAGAAGCTGATCCATGCGCACGGCTCCGACCGGGAGATCGGCAAGATCTATGTGCCGGCCATCGGCATCCATGCCGGCCCGAATGCTTTCGCCAAGGCGCTGATGCCGGTGAAGGGTGGCTGGGCCGGGTGGCGCGCTGCGGCGCGCAAGGCCTATGAGGGCACGTTCGCCGCGCCGGTGCAGCCCGGCCCGGTCGACATGGTCGCGGTCAGCGCCTGGCTGCGCGAGACCTTGCCGGCCGACGTCATCCTCACCAACGGCGCCGGCAATTTCACGGTATGGCCGAACAAGTTCTTCAAGTTCGGACCTAAGGCGCGGCTGCTCGCGCCGCAATCCGGCGCCATGGGCTACGGCCTGCCGGCGGCAATTGCCGCGAAGGTCGCGTATCCGCAGCGCACGGTGGTCTGCTTCGCCGGCGACGGCGATTTCCAGATGAACTGCCAGGAGCTCGGCACCGCCATGCAGGYCGGCGCGCAGCCCATCGTGCTCATCATCAACAACGGCATCTACGGCACGATCCGCGCGCATCAGGAGCGCAACTATCCGGCCCGCGTTTCCGGCACCTCGCTCGAGAACCCCGACTTCGTGGCGCTTGCGAAGGCCTACGGCTTTCACGCCGAGCGCGTCGAGGCAACACAGGATTTCGCGGCGGCATTCGAGCGGGCGCTCAACTCCGTGACCGGCGCGGTCCTCGACATCGCCATCTCGCCCGAAGCGCTCACGCCCCGGCAAACCCTTTCCCAGATGCGCGACGCCGCGCTCGCTTCGCAGAAGGCCAAGGCATGACCTCCAGATCAGACGACATCCGTCTCGGCGCGGACATCGGCGGCACCTTCACCGACATCGCGCTCGATGTCAGGGGAACGATGTTCTCGACCAAGGTGCTGACCAATTATGCGGCGCCCGAGCAGGCGATCCTCGACGGCATCGACGTGGTCATCCGCGATGCCGGAATTTCGGCAGCCGAGATCGGCATCATCATCCACGGCACGACGCTCGCCACCAATGCGCTGATCGAACGGCGCGGCGCCAGGACCGCGCTCATCACGACCGAAGGGTTCCGCGACGTGATCGAGATGCGGACGGAAAACCGCTTCGAGCAATATGACCTCAACCTGCAGCTGCCGACGCCGCTGATCCCGCGCGAGGACCGCTTCACGGTCAAGGGCCGCATCGGCGCCGAGGGCCAGGAATTGCAGCCGCTCGACGAAGCCGCGCTCGAGGAGATAGCCGATCGGATCGCCGCCGGCAATTTCGGCTCGGTGGCGATCGGCTTCATCCACGCTTACGCCAACCCCAGCCACGAGCGCCGGGCGCGCGACATCCTCGCCCGCAAGCTCAGCATCCCGATTTCGATCAGCGCCGAAGTCTCGCCGCAGATGCGCGAGTTCGAGCGCTTCAACACCGTCTGCGCCAACGCCTATGTGCGGCCGCAGATGGCCGACTACCTCGCCCGCCTGCAGACGCGCCTGAAGGACATGGGCGCCGACTGCCCGGTTTTCATGATCCATTCCGGCGGCGGCCTGATCTCGGTGGAAACCGCTTCGGAATTCCCGGTCCGGCTGGTCGAATCCGGCCCGGCCGGAGGCGCCATCTTCGCCGCCGACATCGCCCGTCGCTTCGGGCTCGAAAAGGTCGTCTCCTATGACATGGGCGGCACCACCGCCAAGATCTGCCTGATCGAGGACTATGCGCCGCGCACAGCACGAACCTTCGAAGTGGCACGCACCTACCGCTTCTCAAAGGGCTCGGGCATGCCGATCTCCATTCCGGTGATCGAGATGATCGAGATCGGCGCCGGCGGCGGCTCGATCGCCTGGGTCGACGCCATGGGTCGCATCCAGACCGGACCGGAAAGCGCCGGCTCGGAACCCGGCCCGGCCTGCTACGGCCGCGGCGGCAAGCGTCCGGCGATCACCGACGCCGACCTGGTGCTCGGCAAGCTCGATCCCGACAATTTCGCCGGCGGCGCGATCAGGCTCGACACCGCCGCCTCCGAGCAGGCGATCCTGCGCGATGTCGGCGAGCGCCTGTCGCTGAATGCCATGGCGACCGCCTTCGGCATCTGCGAGGTGGTGGACGAGAACATGGCCAACGCCGCGCGCGTCCACGCCGTCGAGAACGGCAAGAACATTTCCGACAATCTGATGATCGCTTTTGGCGGCGCCGCGCCGCTGCATGCGGCAAGGCTGTGCGAAAAGCTCGGCATCGACCAGTGCATCGTGCCGCGCGGCGCCGGCGTCGGGTCGGCGATCGGCTTCCTCAAGGCGCCCTTCGGCTACGAAGCTTTGGCGTCGAAGCTGACGCGCCTGTCCCGCTTCAAGGCGGCCGAGGTGAACGCGCTCCTCGCCGACCTCAAAGCCTCCGCCGAAGGGTTTGTGCGCAGCGGTGCCAGCGGAAAAATCGTCTGCGAGATCACCGCCTTCATGCGCTATGCAGGCCAGGGTTGGGAAATCCCCGTGCCGCTGGCGGACGAGCCGTTCGGCGACGACGCGGTGGTGAAGCTCAAGGACCTGTTCGAGGAGAACTACCAGCGCTTCTTCGGCCGCGCCATCGAAGGGCTCGACGGGCTGGAGATCGAGATCGTCACCTGGTCGGTGAAGGCGACGGATGTTCGGCCMGCGGTTGCGCGGCATGAGCTCACCATGGGCGAGAAGACCGGTAAACCGRCAACGACGCGCGAGGTGTTCGACCCGGTCAGTGGCCGGCCGCGCAGCTATGGCATCGTCGAGCGCGACACGCTCTGCGCCGGCGATCRCATTGCGGGACCTGCCGTCATCGTCGAGCGCGAGACATCCACCGTCGTCACCACCAGCTTCGACGCCGTCATCCAGAGCGACGGCGCGATCCTCCTGATCCGCAAAGGCAGCCGCGCATGAGCGATATTGGCGAAATCCGCATGCAGGTCATGTGGAACCGGTTGATCTCGGTGGTCGAGGAGCAGGCGCTGACTTTGCTGYGCACCGCCTTCTCGACCTCGGTGCGCGAATCCGGCGACCTGTCGGCCGGCGTGTTCGATCCGCGCGGCCAGATGCTGGCGCAGGCGGTGACCGGCACGCCGGGCCACGTCAACACCATGGCCGAGGCCGTGCTGCATTTCATGAACGCGATCCCGCGCGAGGAGATGTTCGAAGGCGACACCTATGTCACCAACGACCCCTGGCTCGGCACAGGCCACCTGCACGACATCACCATGGTGTCGCCGTCCTTCCTCAACGGCGAGCTCGTCGCCTTCTTCGCCTGCACGGCGCATGTCGTCGATGTCGGCGGCCGCGGCTTCGGCGCCGACGGCAAGTCGGTCTATGAGGAAGGCATCCAGATCCCGATCATGAAGTTCGCGGAGAAGGGCAAGGTCAATCTCGACCTCGTCCGCATCCTGCGCGCCAATGTCCGCGAGCCGAACCAGGTCGTCGGCGATTTCTATTCGCTTGCCGCTTGCAACGAGGTCGGTCACCGTCGCCTCGTCGACATGATGAAGGAGATCGGGCTGACCTCGCTGGACGGGCTCGGCGACTTCATCTTCTCGCGTACCCGCGACGCCATGCTCGAGCGCATCGAGGCGCTGCCCAAGGGAAGCTGGTCGAACGAGCTGGTGACCGACGGCTATGACGAGCCGGTGAAGCTCGCAGCCACCGTCTCGGTCCGCGACGACCATGTCGAGGTCGACTTCACCGGCACCGACCCGATGAGCCGCTGGGGCATCAACTGCCCGATCATCTACAGCAAGGCCTATGCCTGCTATGCGCTGAAATGCATGGTGGCTCCCGACATCCCCAACAATGCCGCCTCGCTCGCCTTCTTCACCGTTTCGTCGCCGGTCAATATCCTGAACGCCGTGCGGCCGGCGCCGGTGGCGCTCAGGCACATCTTCGGCCACATGGTTCCCGATCTGGTGCTGGGCGCCTTCGCCAAGGCGCTGCCCGGCAAGATCCTCGCCGAGGGCGCCGGCGCCTTGTGGAACATCCACATCTCGGCACGCCCGGCCGCCGGCGCATCCGGCCGCCGCGCCGAGGTGCTGATGTTCAATTCCGGCGGCATGGGCGCCCGCCCCGGGCTCGACGGCCTGTCGGCGACGGCTTTCCCTTCGGGCGTGCACACAATGCCGATCGAAGCCACGGAGCATACCGGCCCGATCGTCATCTGGCGCAAGGAGCTGCGGCCCAATTCCGGCGGCGATGGTGAATTCCGCGGCGGGCTCGGACAGGTCATCGAGATCGCCGCGACCGACGGCCACGAGTTCGACTTTTCCGCCATGTTCGACCGCGTCAATCATCCGGCCCGTGGGCGCAATGGCGGCAAGTCAGGCGTCGCCGGCGTGGTCAAGCTCGACGACGGCACCAAGATGCGCCCCAAGGGCTGGCAGCATGTGCCGGCGGGACGCCGGCTGATCCTCGAACTGCCGGGCGGCGGCGGCTATGGCGATCCGGCCAAACGCGAGGCGGCCGCGCGGGCCAACGACCGATCCAAGGGTTACATCACGGAGAACGACTGATGAGCTATGTTGCCTCCCGCCTCTCGGTGGTGAAGCCCTCCGCATCGATGGCCGCCTCGCAGGCCGCCAAGGCGTTGCGCGCCAAGGGCGTCGACGTGATTGATCTCGGCCTGGGCGAGCCCGATTTCCCAACGCCGCTGCACATCATCGATGGCGCCCATTTCGCGGCGAAGGCCGGGCAAACGCTCTACACCGCTGCCGCCGGTACAGCCGAAGTGCGTGAGGCCATCGCGGGAAAATTCCGGCGCGAGAACGGGCTGGACTACACGGCCGACGATATCGTGGTGGCGAACGGCGCCAAGCAGATCATCTTCAACGCGCTTATGGCGACGTTGGAAACAGGCGACGAGGCGATCCTGCCGGCGCCCTACTTCGTCTCCTATCCCGAAATGGTGAAGCTGCTCGGCGGCACGCCGGTCGTCGTCGAATGCCCTGAGACCACCGGCTTCCGGCTGACGCCGGCGCTCTTGGAAAAGGCAATCACGCCGCGGACGAAGTGGCTCTTCCTCAACATGCCGGGCAACCCCTCCGGCGCGGTCTATTCCGGGTCCGATCTCCAAGCGCTGGGCGCGGTGCTGGCAAAACATCCGCAGGTGCTTGTCCTCTCCGACGAGATCTACGAGCACATCCTGTTCGACGGGCGCGAGTTCGTCTCCTTCGGCAAGGCGTGCCCGGAGCTCAGGGACCGCACGCTGATCGTCAACGGCGTCTCTAAATCCTATGCGATGACCGGCTGGCGCGTCGGCTATGCGGCCGGGCCGGCGCCGCTTCTCAAGGCGATGTCGACGATCCAGAGCCAGTCCTGCACATCGGTGTGCTCGATCGCGCAGGCCGCCACCGTCGCCGCGCTCAACGGCCCGCAGGACGAGGTCGCGCGTTTCCGCAAGGCCTTCGAGCGGCGTCGCGACCTGGTCGTCGACGGAATCAGGAAGATCAACGGGCTGACGCTGTCGCCGCCGGAGGGCGCCTTCTACGCCTATATCGGCTGCGCCAGCCTGATCGGCCGCAAGACGCCCAAGGGCGTCGTGCTGGAGGACGATACGGCCGTAGCCAACTATCTTCTGAACGAAGGCCGGGTAGCGTCGGTGCCCGGCGTCGCCTATGGACTGTCACCCTATTTCCGCATCTCGACCGCGACCAGCGAAGAGGTGCTGACCGAAGCGATCGCGCGCATCAACGCCGCCGTCGCGCAAGTGGAGTAAATGATGCCGCATTACGAACGTATCCTGATCACGGGCGCCGCCGGCCGGCTCGGCTCGCAGCTGCGCAAAGGACTGGTGCCGCTGGCCAAGACGATCCGCCTCGCGGGCCGCGAACCCTTCGGCGATCTCGCGCCGCACGAGGAGGAAGCCGTCTTCGATCTCGCCGACATGGAGGCGACGATCGCCGCGACCAAGGACTGCGACGCGATCGTGCATTTCGGCGGCGCGCCGCTCGAATGCGAGTGGCAGACCATCCTCGATTCCAGCATCCGCGGCTCCTACCACATCTACGAAGGCGCCCGGAAACATGGGGTGAAGCGCGTCATCTACGCCTCCTCGGTGCATGCCATCGGCTATCACGAGATCGAGGCGCATATCGGCGTCGACGCGCCGGTGCGTCCCGACAGCCTCTATGGGGTGTCGAAGAATTTCGTCGAGAGCCTCAGCCGGCTCTATTGGGACAAGTTCGGCATCGAGACGGTGTGCCTGCGCATCTTCTCGTCCTTCCCCGAACCCGCCGACCGCCGCATGCTGTGGTCCTATCTCTCCTTCGCCGACTGTGTGCGCCTGGTCGAGGCCTCGCTCACCGCGCCGCGCGTCGGCCACACGATCTCCTTCGGCATTTCCGACAACAAGCTGAAGATGGTCGACAACAGCGGCGCGAACCACCTGGGGTTCATCCCGCAGGACAGTGCCGAACCGTTCCGCGCCGCCGTCGAGGCAAAGACGCCGGTACCCGACCCGAACAAGCCGTCGGTGAAATATCTCGGCGGCTGGTTCTGCGAGCTTGGGCATCCTGACGACAAGCCGGCATGATGAGCCGCCCGTGGCTTCACGATCATAGCCTCGGCGTCATGATCTGGATGCCTATTTTCGGGTGGATGCCGTGTTTGCCTGAATGGCCGTATGGGGCGCGAAGCAGCCGCAGGCGCCGCGCGGTGCACCGGCTATCACAGCATGCCATTCCTTGCGCGCGACGAGCTTGGCACCGATACGGCGATCTCGGCGGCTGCGCTCGTGGCTCGGCCGAAGGGAAGCGCGGATTGTCAAGGCTTGCCCCTCACGGTCACGCCCGTGAGGGGTCATGGTTCTGCTGTGCCCTTTTGCCGAGATAGAGTTCCTGCATGACCGGCGACTGCTTCAACTGCGGCGAGCGCCGGCTTGAGATCGTCGGGCGAGAACACCCGGCGGATGGCGGCGTAATCCTCCGTCATCCAGCCGCCGGATCCGTCCGCCGGGTCCCAGAAATGCTGATGCCCGTCGATAACAAGTTGCTTACCAGCAACAAGTTGCTCACCAGCAACAAGTTGCTTACCAGCAACAAGTTGTTCACCAGCAACCAGAGGCCTGTCGCTGCCCATGGCGCTCACCAGCGCTGGTGCACGGCGGGCTTGATGCGCCGCTCATAGATGTCGGCGATGCGCTCCATCAGTTGCGGCGACAGCGCCGGCAGGTCGGACGCGGCGGCGTTCTCCTGCGCCTGCCGGACGGACTTGGCGCCCGGAATGGTCACCGTCACCGCCGGGTTCATCAGGATCCAGCGCAGCGCCCATTGCGCCATGGTGGCGCCTGGCGGCAGCAACGGCCGCAATTCCTCGACCGCCTGCAATCCTTCCTCATAATTGACGCCGGAGAATGTCTCGCCGACGTCGAAGGCCTCGCCTTGCCGGTTGTAGTTGCGGTGGTCCTTGGCGCTGAAATTGGAATCGCTGCGGAACTTGCCGGACAAGAGGCCGCTGGCCAGCGGCACCCTGACGATGATGGCGACGTCCTTCTGGAGCGCCATGTCGAAGAACAGCTCCGCCGGACGCTGCCGGAACATGTTGTAGATGATCTGGACGCTGGCGACGCCGGGATATTGCAGCGCCTTGATGCCTTCCTCGACCTTTTCGACGCTGACGCCGTAGTGGCGGATCTTGCCTTCCTCGACCAGCCTCTCCAGCGCCTCGAATGTCTCGGGCTGGTAGAAGACTTCCGTCATCGGACAGTGGAGCTGCACCAGATCGAGGACGTCGACCTCGAGATAGCGCAGGCTGCGCTCGACGAAGCTGGTCAGGTTCTTGCGGTTGTAGCCGGAGGCGACATGCGGGTTCAGCCGCTTGCCGGCCTTGGTGGCGACGATCGGTCTTGCGCCGCCCCGTCCCTTGAGCGTCTTGGCGATCAGCTTCTCCGCCCGGCCGTCCCCATAGACATCGGCGGTGTCGATCATGCTCACGCCTGAATCGAGCGCGGCATTCAGCGCCGCAATGGCGTCCTTCTCCTCGACGTCGCCCCAGTCGGCGCCGATCGCCCAACTGCCGAAGCCGATTTCCGACACTTGCCAGCCGGTGCGGCCAAATCGCCTTTGATGCATGGAAACTCACTCCTCAAAGCCCGCGTCGTCTTGACGGGTCGTGCCGGCAGGAATATCAGATCGGATAGTTGTATGACAACCCTGTAAGCATGCAAAAGATGACTACAGATAGCGCCGGGTTTGGATCTATCGGAAGGCTGGAGGACGACGGGATGCTCCTGGCATTCGCGCAAGATGCCGATCGAGGCCGGGCGGACTTAGAACGTCGGGCCGCAGCCGCCTCCTGTCGCGGCAGGCCAGGCTCCGCTCGGGCGCCCTCGCCTGATCTATTTCAGATGTCCGGCGCCGTCGCGGAGCTGCTCGAAGCGCTTGTAGGAACGGGTCAGGTGCAGCCGCATCGCGCGCTGCGCCGCCTTGGCGTCGCGCGCCTCGATGGCGTCGTGGATCGCCCGGTGCTCGCGCCGTGTCCGCTCGAAATGCCGTTCGCGTTCGGCGGGCTCCAGGCGATCGAATTGCGTCCATTGCCGCGGGATCATGGCGGTGCCGAACGTGTCGAAGAGCCGGCTGAAATAGGCGTTGTGCGAGGCGAGCGAAATCGCCCGATGGAAAGCCGCATCCTCGGTCGCGGCAAGACCCGTCTCGGCAATCGCCCGGTCGATGGCATCGAGCTGCCTGGCCATGAGGGCGAGGTCCCTCGCGGTCCGGCGCGTAGCCGCCAGCGCCGCCGCTTCCGCCTCGACGCCCATGCGCAGCTCGAGCACGGCCAGGATATCGTCGATCGATGCGACATCCGTCGGCACGATCGAGAAGGTCTTGGGCGGCGGCTCCTGCGCCACGAAAGCGCCGAGGCCCTGGCGCGTCGTGATCAGCCCTCGCGCGCGCAGCGACGCCAGCGCCTCGCGCACCACGGTCCGGCTGACGCCGGTCGCGTTGACGATCTCCTGCTCGGTGGGCAGCCGCTGGCCAGGCGCGAGATCGCCGGCTTCGATCTGCGCGGCAAACTTGTCCACCAGTTCGCCCCTGAGATTGGGGGACTGGCGGATGGCACCGAACATTGCTCCCTCGCGATCCGCCATCGGAAAGCCGGCCCCTTAAATCGATTCTTACGCCAAGGATCGCACTGGTTGGTTGCAACGGCAATCATTCGTTTCTTTGGGCCCGACGCATACCGCCCCAGACCGATGCAGCGGTTCCAGGACAACGACATCCATCAAGACAGCGACTTAAACAGCACTGGAAGACCAACATGAAGCAGCAAATCGGCTTTGTCGGCCTGGGCGCCATGGGCTCGGGCATGGCAGCAAACATCGTGGCCAAGGGCTGGCCGCTGACGGTCTGGGCGCACCGCAACCAGGAGGCGGCGCTGAAGCTGGTCAGCGCCGGCGCCCGCCAGGCGGCGACGCCGCGCGCGCTCGCGGAAGGCTGCGACATCGTTCTCCTTTGCGTCACCGGCTCGCCGCAGGTGGAGGCGGTCGTGAAAGGACCGCAAGGGCTTGCAGCCTCCGGTAAGCCGCTGCTGATCGTCGACTGCTCGACCTCGAACCCCTCCTCGACGATCGCGCTTGCCGCCGAGCTCGCCGCCAAGGGCGTGACGCTGATCGACGCGCCGCTGGCGCGCACGCCGAAGGAGGCCGCCGAAGGCAAGCTCGACGTCATGGTCGGCGGCGCGGCGGAAGCGGTCGCCCGCGCGCGGCCGGTGCTCGAAGCCTTCGCCGCACGAATCGTCCACACCGGCCCGACCGGCAGCGGCCACACCATGAAGCTGCTCAACAATTTCATCTCGATGGGTTATTCCGCGATCTATTCGGAGGCGCTGACGCTGGGCGCCAAGGCCGGACTGACGCCGCAGGTGTTCAACAGCGTGATTTCCGGCAGCCGCATGGATTGCGGCTTCTACCAGGCCTTCTTCGACTTCGTGCTCAACCGCAACGAGAACGCCCAGCGCTTCGCCATCGCCAATGCGCTGAAGGACATGACCTACCTCGCCTCCTTCGCCCAGGCCGCCGGCATCGCCAACCCGGTCGGCGCCGTCGTGCGCAACGGTTTTGCGACGGCGGTGGCTACGGGACACGGCGAGAGGTTCGTGCCGGCGCTGTCGGATATTGTTGCCGGGCTCAACGGCGTTTCATTGAATGAGGTCGCAGCCGAGTGAGGAGGCGGATGGCGCGAACTCTATCCCGCAGCCCGCCCGCGCATAGCCTTCCGCAGCCTCGAATGCCGTGCCGGCGACGCGGCCTCGGCCTCACCTCCCGGGAGTCCCACGCGCGAGGCCGCGCCGGCAAGGTGCCGCGTCATCGCCGCGCTCGCGCCCTTCGCGTCGCCGGCCTTGATCGCCGCCAAGATGCGCTCGTGCTCGCCCAGTGTCGTGCGCGCCATGTCGTCGGACTTCTGCTGGTTGCCGGCGGCCAGGATGCTTTCGCGCACCCGCTCCGAGACGAAGATGAGAAACTGGCCCATATAGGGGTTCCGGGTCGCTTCGGCGACGGCGCGGTGGAAGCCGAGGTCGTTCTTCAGCCAGGCAACGCTGCCATAGGGGGCCGTGCGCATCCCATCGAGCGCCCGCTCCATCGCCTCGATATCGGCATCGGAACGGCGGGTCGCGGCCAGCGCTGCGATCTGCACCTCCAGCATGCCGCGCAGCTCGAACAGGTTGCGGAAGGAATCCGCCCGCTGCAAGGTCTCATAGTCGATCGTCAGCACCGTGGCATTGGTTGCGTCGGCGACGAAAGCGCCCCTGCCCTGCTGCGACCAGATGCGGCCTTCGGAGCGCAGCCTGGCGATCGCTTCGCGCACCACGTTGCGGCTGACCCCGAACGTGGTCGCCAGCGCCTGTTCGGTCGGCAGTTGATCGCCGGGTTTCAGACGCCCTTGCGCGATCTCGCGCGAGATCGAACTCGCCACCAGGGTGGAGAGGTGCGGACCGCGATTGACCTTGTCGAGCTTCAGCGTCATCGCTCACCTATAGTCGAGCGCGGATGCGGACGCCAGAATGCGGCCGTTGCTCAATATGTGGCGCGGATCGAAGGCGTCCTTGATGCCTGYCGCGAGATCGAGCGTCACCGGATCGATGCGCTCGAGGAAGGCCCGCTGCTTGACCCGGCCGATGCCGTGCTCGGCGCTGATCGAGCCGCCATAGCGGTCGACGACGGCGAAGATCTCGGCTTCCGCCTGCTCGAACAGATGCTCGATCGCCTCGGCGCCCATGCCTTCCGGCGGTACGACGTTCAGATGGATGTTGCCGTCCCCGACATGGCCATAGGTGACGGGCAGCGCGTCGGGTCTCGCCCGTCCCAGTTCGAAGAGCGCGTCGGTGACGAAATCGGCAAGCTTCGAAATCGGCACCGAAACATCGGTGCGCAGATAGCGCCCGCCGCGGCCCTGCCGCTCGACCATGATCTCGCGGTAGAGCCACAGGCGCTCGGCCTGCGCCCGCGTCGATGCCACGATGCCGTCCTGGACGAGATCCTCGGCGCAGGCGAGAAAACTCAAAAGCATATCCTTGAGATTGATCAGCCCGCCGCCGGAAACCTCGATCAACACATAGGCTGGATAGGCTTCGGCAAGCGGATCGGGAAAGTCCTTCCCCTCGCGCATGGTGATCTCGATGCCGCCGCGCAGGATCAGCTCGAAAGCGGTGAGCAGATCGCTGCAGCCGCGCCGCGCCCGCGCATAGAGGGCCATGGCATCCTCGACCGAACGCAGGCCGACGAGGGCCGTTTCGATCTGCGTCGGCCCGGGAAAGAGTTTCAGCGCCGCTGCGGTGACGATGCCGAGCGTGCCTTCCGAGCCGATGAAGACCTGCTTCAGATCATAGCCGCGATTGTCCTTGCGCAGCACCTTCAGCCCGTTCCAGACGCGGCCGTCGGCCAGCACCACTTCGAGGCCGAGCACCAGGTCGCGCGTCATGCCGTAGCGCAGCACGTTGAAGCCGCCGGCATTGGTGGCCACATTGCCGCCGATGCGGCAGCTGCCTTGCGCGCCGAAGGTGATCGGCAGGATGCAGTCGTTCGCCTCGGCGGCGCGCTTGGCGTCCTCGAGGATGCAGCCGGCCTCGACCACCATGGCGAAGTCGATCGGGCTGATCGAACGGATCTTGTTCATGCGCTCCAGCGAGACGACGACCTCGTTGCCGTCGGCCGCCACCGCCGCGCCGACAAGGCCGGTCAGCCCGCCTTGCGGCACCACAGGGACGCGCTCGGCATGGCAGTGCCGCATCAGCGCCGACATCTCTTCGACCGAAGCCGGCCGCGCCACCGCCAGTGGCCGGCCGAAATGGTCGCCCGACCAGTCGCGGCTGTAGCGGACCAGGTCCTCCGCCTCGGTCAGCAGCCCGCCGTCGGACAGCATGCCCGCCAGCGCGGCGATCAGCGATGCGGAATTGGGCGGCACGGCATTCATGAACTGGACCTGGATCCTTCCGGAAAACGACTGGACAACCACCAATCTTGTCGTGTTATCATACAACCCTGATTGAGAACATCAAGCGGCGTCATCGTACCCGCCAACCGTTTGATGTGGATGGTCAGAACGGCAAATCACTGAATTCGGAGGACTTTCCCAATGAGCGACGCTCCAGGCTTTCGCTATATGCACACCATGATCAGGGTTCTCGACCTCGACAAGTCGATCGCCTTCTACACCGAAGTGCTCGGCATGACCTTGCTGCGCCGCGACGATTACCCCGGCGGCAAGTTCACCAACGCCTTTGTCGGCTACGGACCGGAGGACAAAGAAGCGGTCGTCGAGCTGACGCTGAATTGGGGCCGCGAGGAGCCCTATGAGATCGGCACCGGCTTCGGCCATCTGGCGCTCGGCGTCAACGACATTCACGCCGTCTGCGCCGAGCTCGAGAAGCGCGGTGCCAAGATCCCGCGCAAGCCGGGGCCGATGCAGCACGGCACCACCCACATCGCCTTCGTCGAAGACCCGGACGGCTACAAGATCGAGCTGATCGGCCTCGACACGATGCAATGACTGCAGCCTGGACCGCACCGGCTCCCCGCCGATGCGGTCCCTCTGCGTCCGCGCTTGCTTGGGAGGCGGTGCGGATAGGTTCCTCACTTGATGACCGCGATCTTGCTGCGGTCGATGGTGATGGCTACGGCGGCGATCAGCACCGCGCCGAACACCATGTTTTCCAGGAAGATGTTGACGCCGACGAAGGTCATGCCGATGCGCACGATCGAGATGATCAGCGCGCCGACCGCTGTGCGCGCGACGCCGCCCAGCCCACCGGTGATGGCCGTGCCGCCGACGATGACGGCGGCGATGGCGGGCAAAAGCAGTTGGTTGGCAAGCACCGGCGAGCCGCTCGACAACCTGGCCGCCAGCACCACGCCGGCAATGGCCGCCAGCATGCCCGACGCGGCGAAGGCGATGATCTTGGTGCGATCGACATTGATGCCTGCAGCCCATGCCGCCGGTTCGCCGGCGCCGACCGCGATCGCCTGGCGGCCGAAGCGGGTGTAACGCAGCGCGAGGAAACTGACGACGCCGATCAGGGCCGAGATCAGCACTACCACCGGCAGGCCGGAAATCGTGGCGTTGATCCATGCGGTCTTTTCGCGTCCGGCTTCCTCGATGGTGATGGCGCGGCCGTTGGAGACCCAGAGCGCCAGGCCGGTAACCACGCCGCCGGTGGCCAAGGTCGCCACGAAGGACGGCACGCGCAGCTTGACATGCACGATGCCGCTCAGCAGCCCGAAGGCGAGGCCGGACAGGATCGCCACCGGAAAGGCGGCGAAGCCAAGCGAAGGCAGCAATTGCGCCAGCATCACGCTCGCCAGCGAGGCGACCGCCTGGATCGACAGGTCGATGCCGCCGAGCAGGATCGCGAAGGTGACGCCGGTGGCGAGGATAAACAGCACAGCGGTGTTGGCGAAGAGCAGCGACAGCGTCTCGCCGGTCAGGAAACCTGGCGCGGCGATCTCGATGATCAGCAACAAGGCGACGAGCAGGACCAGCGGGATGGCGCCTTGTGTCCACTTGCCCTCGAACACCCGCTTTATGGAGAACGTCTCTTTCATCGGCCTATACCATCGCTCGCAGCAGATCGACCTGCTTCGGCTTGTTGCCAGGGCTCGCATCGAAGCGCGCGGTGATCTCACCGTCGCGCATCACCAGCACCTGATGCGACAGGCCGATCGTCTCTTCCAGCGTGTCGGAGATCAGAAGGATGGCCACGCCTTGCTCGGAGAGATCGCGCACCAGCTCGTAGACCTCTTCCTTGGCGCCGACATCGAGGCCGCGCGTCGGGTGGTCGAGCACCAGGATGCGCGAGCCCGCCGTCATCCAGCGCGCCAGCACCACCTTCTGCTGGTTGCCGCCGCTGAGCTTGCGGCAGGCAGCGTCCGGCCCGGGCGCCTTGATGCTGAGCCGCTTGATCCAGTCGGCGGCAAGCCGCCGCTCCTTGGCGTAGTCGATGGCGCCGTTGCGCATGACGCTCGAGAGGTCCGCCAGCGAAATGTTCTCGGCGATCGACAGGAACATCACCAGGCCCTCGAGCCTGCGTTCACGCGGCACATAGCCGATGCCCTTGCGCACTGCCGGTTCCGGCGACCCGAAGCGCACCGTCTCGCCGGCGATCTTCATCTCGCCGGCATCGTGCGGCAGGAAGCCGCCGACGGTGCGCGTGACCTCCTCGCGGCCGGAGCCGACGACGCCGGCGATGCCGACGATCTCGCCAGCCCGGATCGAAAGATCGACGCCGTGATAAAAGCCGTTCGCGCCAAGTCCCTTCGCCTCGACCATGACCTTTTCGCCCGGCGGCTGCTGGCGGACCTCGCGGTAATATTCGGCCTGCAGCCCGCGCCCGACCATGATCTCGTGCAGCTCCGGCGCGGTGACTTCAGCGGCACGGTGCTCGGCCACGACCGCGCCGTCCTTCATCGTGTAGACGCGGTCGGATATCGCCAGCACCTCGTCGAGGCGATGCGAAACGAAGACGAAGCTGGCGCGGGATTTGAGCGAGCGCACGCGCGCGAACAGCACGTCGATATCGGCGGCGTTGAGCACCGAGGTCGGTTCGTCGAGCAGGATGAGCAATGGGCGCTCGACCATCTCCTCCAGCGTCAGCGCCTTGGCGAGCTCGACCATCTGGCGCGCGGCGAAGGTCAGCTCGGAGGTGCGCGCGGTGACGTCGATGTCGACGCCGATCTTGGCGAGCTGCCGCCGCGCCGCCGCGTTCATGGCGCGCCAGTTGACGAGGCCGAAGCGGGTGAAGCGGTCTTCCTCGCCGAGATAGATGTTTTCGGCGACCGTGAGGTTCAGCACCAGCGACTGCTCCTGGAACACCATGCCGATGCCATGCCTGGCGGCGTCGCGGGCGTTGCGCAGCTTGAGCTGCTCGCCGTCCAGCGTGAGGCTGCCGCCATCCAGCCGGTAGCCGCCGGCCAGCACCCGCATCAGCGTCGACTTGCCGGCGCCGTTCTCGCCGATCAGCCCGACCACCTCGTTCGGCCGCACCTCTATGGACACCTCACGCAAGGCCTGGACGCCGGGGAAATTCTTGACGATGCCGTTTGCCTGCAGCATGGCGGTCACTTCACTATCTTGAGGCGGGCGCGGTCGAGCGACAGCGCCACCGCTGCGATGATCATCAGGCCCTGCACCGTCTGCTGGATATAGGGCGAGATGCCGAGCAGGATCATGCCGTTGGCCAAAACGGTGACGATCAGCACGCCTACAGCCGTGTTGACCACACCGCCTTCGCCGCCGGTCAGCGCCGTGCCGCCGACGACCACCGCGGTGACAGCGGCAAACAGCCTGCCGTCGCCGATGACGGCGTGCGACTGGCCGAGCTGGGCCGCTGCAAGCACGCCGGCAATGCCGAAGAAGAAGCCGGCCAGCGCGAATGCCGCGACGCGCACGCGCGTGACATTGACGCCGGAGAGCTTGGTCACATCCTCGTCGCCGCCGATCGCCAGTATGTGGCGGCCGAGCCGGGTGTGATACTGGATGACGGCGGCAAGCACGAAGGCGCCGATCGCGACCCAGACCGCCAGCGGCAGCCCGAGGAAGCGCTGCAGCGCCAGGTCGCGGATCGACGCGTCGTTGAGGCGGATGGCCGAGCCGCCGAGCATGTAGACCGACAGGCCAAGCCCGATGAACCACATGCCGAGCGTCGCCATGAAGGATGGGATGCGCAGCATCGTCTGGACGAGACCGCTGGCGAGCCCCATGATCGTGCCCGAGGCGACCGCCGCCAGCACGGCCCACCAGCCATAGTCGTTGCCGTTGCTGTCATTGGCGGCGAGAAGCACCACCACCATCGCCGCCACCGACAACGTGCCTTCGACCGAGAGATCGATACTGCCCATCAGGATGATGAAGGTCAGCCCCATCGCCAGCGTCAGCGGCACGGCGGCGGAGTTGGCGAGCCGCACCAGATTGCGCAGCTCGATGAAATTGGGATTGGCAATGGTGATGAGAACGCACAGAACGACCAGCACCGCCAGCGGCGCCAGGCTGCGCCAGCGCCTGCCGCCGAGCATGCCGGCGATGCGGCCGGGGAGGAATGTCATAAGCGTCGTCCGCTCGATGTCCGAAACGGACTTCAGGGGTTCTGTATCGATTGTCAATGAACCGCTTCCCGTCTGCTGGTGACGGCCGCCGCACCATCAAGGCGGCGGCTGCAAGAGGAGGCGGGCCGCCAGGGAGCAGCAGCCCGCCTGGCGGTCAGGCGCGGATCGCTCCGGTCACCCGGCCCCAGAGATCGTTCCAGTCCATCTCGGGCTTCGACTCGACATTGGTCTTGTAATATTCCTCGACATTGTCATGCGAGATCAGCACCGCCTTGCCGTAGAATTCGCGGTGCTCCGGCGGCTCCTTGGCCGGGTCGAACTTGCCGATCTTGGCGTTGTAGCCGATGGCAAGCCCCATGCCGCCCTGCCAGAACGGATCCGAGGTGACGGTGCAGGCGAACTCGCCGGTGCGCACAGCGTCGACCGCCGTCTTGATGCCGTCGACGCCGACGATCGGCACCTTGCCGGCGAGGTTCTCGGCGCGCAGCGCCTCGAGCGCGCCGGAGCCCATGTCGTCATTGGCGGCCCAGATGCCCTTGATGTCGTCGCCGAAGCGGGTCAGCAGATTGCCCATCAGGTCGAAGGCCTCGGTCGATTTCCAATTGGCGACCTGGAAGTCGAGCAGCTTGATGTCGGGATTGGCGGCAAGGGCCGCATCGAGGCCCTTCTTGCGTTCGATCGCGGCCGTGGTCGAGATCAGGCCGCCAAGCGCGACGATGCCGCCCTTGCCGCCGATGGCCTTGAACAGGATCTCGGCGATGGTCTTGCCGCTGGCGATGCCGTCGAACTCGATATGCGAGACATAGTTCGGGTTGAAATCCTTCGGGTGCAGGTCGGCCGGCTTGTTCCACTGCGTCACCACATAGGCGCCGGCCTTGGCGCAGGCTTCGACGATCGGGCGCGCATCTGGCGTGTCGTTGGGATCGGAATTGAGCACCATGTTGCCGCCGGTCTTGGCCAGCATTGCCTTGATGTCGGCAATGCCCTTCTCCGAGTTGCCTTCCGAGACCAGCGTGACGTGCTCCAGCCCGGCCCATTTGGCATAGGCCTCGGCGCCGGTCTTCCACACCGCGTGGTAGGGATTGGACAGCGAGCGGATCGACGTCACCAGCGTCGGCTTGTCAGCCGCACGCAACACTTTCGGCATCGCCAGCGTCGCCGCGCCGGCGGCAGCGCCCATCATCAGCGTCCGACGGCTGAGCGAGCCGGAAAACGTAAGAGCTTTTCCATCCTTCATTTTTTGAACCTCCCGATTGAAACTGTTCCCGCCCGGCGCTTGCGCAGGGAGCGCGGCCGGGGCCTCCAATTGACGGCTCGTCAAGTTCCTCCACTTGTACGATAACCCTTCAACACGGCAACCATACCCTTTCTCTTGACGTGGCACAAGCGACTTGAGATCGTCGCGCGTAAGGAGCGAAGTCGGATCTCGCCTCGGCAAGGAGCAGGAATGGCTGATTATATCATTGTTGGCGGCGGCTCGGCGGGCTGCGTTCTTGCTGCGAGGCTCAGCGAGGATCCCGATCTATCGGTGGTCCTGCTCGAGGCTGGCCCGCCCGACACCGACCGCTACATCCACATGCCGGTCGGCTTCTTCAAGATGACGTCGGGACCGCTGATCTGGGGTTATGACGCGGCGCCCGGCAAGGAGATCGACGGCCGCGTCATGGTCTATCCGCAGGCGCGCGTGCTCGGCGGCGGCTCCTCGATCAACGCCCAGGTGTTCACGCGTGGCTGCCCGCAGGACTATGACGACTGGGCGGCCGCGTTCGGCTGCGCCGGATGGAGCTACACCGATGTGCTGCCCTATTTCACCCGGTCCGAGGGCAACGACACTTTTGCCGGGTCCCGGCACGGCATCGACGGTCCGCTCGGCGTTTCCAGCGGCGCGCCGCATCCTTTGACCAGGATCTTCGTCAAGGCGGCGCAGCAGGCCGGCCTGCCCTTCCGCGCCGACTTCAACGCCGGCGAGCAGGAAGGCGCCGGCTTCTACCAGACGACGACACGCAACGGGAAGCGCTCGAGCACGGCGGTCGCCTATCTGAAGCCGGCGCTCGGCCGCAACAACCTGACGCTGCGCACCGACGCCACGGTCAGCCGCGTCGTCGTCGAGAACGGCCGCGCCGTCGGCGTCGAGATCATTGTCAACGGCCGCGCCGAGCTCATGCGCGCCGAACGCGAGGTGATCGTCACGTCCGGCGCCATAGGTTCCCCGAAACTCCTGATGCTGTCCGGCATCGGCCCGGCCGCGCAGCTAGGGCAGCACGGCATCAAAATTGTGCACGATCTGAAAAATGTCGGCCAGAACCTGCATGACCACATGGATGTCGACGTCGTCGCCGAGCTTAACGGGCCGCACGGCATCGACCGCTACAAGAAGAAGCGCTGGCAGGCCGTCGCCGGCCTCGAATACGCGCTCTTCGGCAAGGGACCGGTTGCCTCCAACATCGTCGAAGCAGGCGGTTTCTGGTGGGGCGATCGCGCGGAGAAGACGCCCGACATCCAGTTCCATTTCCTGCCCGGCGCCGGCGTCGAGGAGGGTATAGGCTCGGTCCCCGGCGGCAACGGCTGCACGCTGAATTCCTACCATGTGCGGCCGCGTTCGCGCGGCAGCGTCACTCTGCGCTCGGCGGACCCGCGCGACGCGCCGGTCATCGACCCCAATCCCTTCGCCGAACGCTACGACCTCGAACGCGCCATCGACGGCATCGAGATGAGCCGGGAGATCCTGTCACAGCCGGCCTTCGCCAAATACATCAGCCGCGAGCATCTGCCGGGCGCGGCAACGAAGGGCCGTGCGGCGCTCGAAGCCTTCGCCCGCGAGCATGGCCGCAGCGCCTATCATCCGGTCGGCACCTGCCGCATGGGCGGCGATGCCGACAGCGTCGTCGATCCCGAGTTGCGCCTGCGCGGCCTGCATGGCCTACGCGTCTGCGACAGCTCGGTCATGCCGCGCATCGTGTCGTCAAATACCAACGCAGCGGTGATCATGATCGCCGAAAAGGCAGCGGATCTCATCACTGGCAGGACGCCGCCGGCATAGCACACTCGAACCGGGACAGCCCGGAGAGGACAGGCTTAGTCTATCCTCCTGCAGCTCTGCGCGTCGAACAGATGCACCTTATGCATCATGATCTCCAGATTCACCTCCTGATCCGGCTTGAAGGGTGGCCGGTCCCGAATCTCCGCCATCAGGTCGACGCCATCGGCGGTTAAGGTGATTTCCTGCGCTTCACCAGTCGGCTCGACCACCTGGACTCTCGCCCTTGCGTGGCTTCCACCGACAGCGATGTGCTGGGGCCGAATCCCGTAAACCACACCTTGCCTATCCCCTGTCTCGTGCGGCAAGGGCAGGCGCAGGCCCTGCTCCGCGATGAATGCGCCACCCTGGATGCGACCGTTGATGAGATTCATTTCCGGTGAGCCGATAAAGCCTGCGACAAACAGATTGGCCGGATTCTCGTAGAGTTCGGAGGGGGTGCCGATCTGTTCGATGCGGCCTTTGTTGAGCACCACGATGCGGTCGGCGAGCGTCATCGCCTCGGTCTGGTCATGCGTGACGTAGATGCTGGTTCGTCCCAGCCGTTRGTGCAGCTTCTTGATCTCGGCACGCATCTTCACACGCAGCTTGGCATCGAGATTGCTGAGCGGCTCGTCGAACAGGAAGGCCGAGGGGGCTCGGACGATGGCGCGGCCCATGGCGACACGCTGGCGCTGGCCACCGGACAGTTGACGCGGCATGCGGCCGAGCAGGTCCTGCAGACCGAGGATTTCGGCCGCCATCTTCACCCTGGAGACGATCTCTTCCCGGGGAACCTTGGCCAGCCGAAGCGCGAAGCTCATATTGTCGGCCACGCTCATATGCGGATAGAGGGCATAGCTTTGGAACACCATGGCTATGTCGCGCGACTTGGCCGGCATCTCGTCGACGACGCGCCCGCCGATGCGGATTTCGCCAGTCGTATGCTCTTCGAGCCCCGCGATTATGCGCAGCAGCGTTGACTTGCCGCAGCCTGACGGACCAACCAGGACCACGAACTCGCCGCTGGCGATCTCGATGTTGACGTCGCGCAGAACTTCCACCGCGCCGAAGCTCTTGCCGAGCTGTTCTATCTCGATTGCTGACACCTATTCTTCTCCCGTACCGGCACGGCTCATTTTCGTTGAGCCTGCCGCCATGCGTGGTATTCAGCCTCGCCCTCGGGACTCAGCGGGTAGTATTTCCGCAGGTCTCCTCCTTGCGCGAGCCGCAAGCGCGAAAACTCTTCCCACTCGATATGCTCGCCCGCGAGCTCGACCAGCCTGGCAGCAAGGCCAACCGGCACGACGACCACGCCATCGTCGTCGGCGACGATGATGTCGCCGGGGATGACCAGCACGTTCGAGCAGGCGATCGGAACGTTGACGGCAAAGGGGACGATGTTGGTCTGGGCGTGGAAATTCGGCGTGACGCCCCTCACCCAGATGCCGATGTCGAGCGCCGCCGCCTGAGCGGAATCGCGAATGCAGCCGTCGACGACAACGCCGGCGCCGCCACGCCCGGCGAAATAGGTCAGCATCATCTCGCCGAAGATGCCGCTGCCCAGATCGCCGCGGGCGTCGACCACCACCATGTCCCCAGGCTGGGTGGGATAAAGCACGTGTCGGTGCAGTTGCCGCTCCGGCTCCTCATACTCCGTCTCGTTGTACAGATCCTCGCGCTTCGGCATGCACTGGAGCGTAAGGGCGGGGCCTGCCGCCGTGCTGCCAGAACGCAATGGACGCGGGCCGCGGATCTGCGGATCGCGAATGCCCATCTTGTGGTAGAGTTCGCTGGCCAGCGTCGCCGAACCGATCGCCGCCAGCGCGTCGACCAGCTCTCGCGGCGGCCGGGAAATGTCCTGTATCGCAGGTATCTGGTCAGCTTCCATTCCGTTTCCTCCAATGTGCGGTGAGGCGCCAACCTCATCGATCGTCACTCAGTCGCCCTCGGCGAAGCCGTCGAGCGCCCTGTGGTCTATGTCCGCTACTCAGCCGCGAACCGCGCCGGTGGTCAGGCCTTTGACCAGCAGCCCCTGGGCAAACCAGACGAACACCAAGGTCGGGATGACCATGAGCACGCCGGCGGCCGACATGGCGCCCCAGTCGATGCCGAACTGCGAGACGAAATTGGTGAGCCCGACCGGCAGCGTCTGCGCGGCCTTGCTCGAGGTCAGCGTTAGCGCGAGCAAGAGGTCGTTCCAGGTGAAGAGGAAGGTGATGACGGCGCTGGCGCCGATGCCGGGCGCAATCAGCGGCGCCACGATCTGGACCAGCGTGCGCACGGTGCCGGCGCCGTCCGACTGGGCGGCCTCTTCGATCTCTTTCGGCACGTCCTGAATGAAGCCCAGAAGCAGCCAGATGGCGACGGGCAGTTTGGCCGCCGTATGGCTGAGAATCAGCGCCCAGACCGTGTCGAGCAGACCCATGGCGGCAAACACGGCAAAGAGCGGGATGGCAAGCGCGATGACCGGGATCATGCGCATGATCAAAAGCAAGCCGAAGATCAGCATGGCGCCCGGCATCCTGAAGCGCGACAGCGCATAGGCGCAGGGAATGGCCAGCAGATGGACGAGGACGACCGTCGCGACCGAGACGATGACGGTGTTCCAGACATAGCCCATCGTGTCGTACTGGGCGAAAACGGAGACATACTGCGTCAGCGTCGCGGTCTCGGGAATGATGTGCACCGGAACCGAGAATATGTCGGCCGAGCTGCGGATCGAGGTCAGGAACAGCCACACCAACGGAAAGACGGTGAGGGCGACGGTCAGGACCAGCGCCAAATACTGACCGGCGATCCCCGCCGTGAACCGGCGGCGCCGCCGCTTTGGCTTGGCACGCGCGCCGACGATAACGGCTTCGGTCATATCGCCCTCCGTTTCGCAATAAGCCACGGCACTCCGTAGAGCAGGGCGAGCACGAACAGCGACATGCCCAGCGCGATGTAGGAGACTGCGGCCGCGTGTCCGAAATCCACCGCCTGAAACGCCAGCAGATAGGAATAGACCGTGAGCAGGTTGGTGGCGCCGCCCGGTCCGCCCTGGGTCATCAGCCAGACAACATCGAARGTGCGGAACGTGTCGATGATGCGCAGCATCAGCGCGATCATGATGACCGGACGCATCAGCGGCAGCACGATGTGCCAGAAGCGCTGCCATGGCGTGGCGCCGTCCACGGTGGCCGCCTCGAGCGGCTCCTGCGGCAGGGATTGCAGGCCGGCAAGGAACAAAAGCACCATCAGCGGCGTGTTCTGCCAGACATCGGCGACGATCACCGAGACGAGTGCCCAGGCCGGATGGTTGAGCCACGGGATGTCGGGCAGGTTGAACATGCGCAGCAACGCGTCGACCAAGCCGTATTGGGTGTTGAACAGCCAGCGGAAGTTCAGGCCGACGACGGCGGGCGCGATCATCGGCGGGACCAAAAGCAACGTGCGCGCAAGGCGCATGCCGCGCAATTTGCCGTTGACGAGCACGGCGATCGCCATGCCGGCCACCACTTCGATCGTGATGGAAACGACGCTGAAAATGGTCTGGTTTCGCAGCGCCTGGTTGAACTGTCGGCCGAAAAGCTCGTCGGTGTAGTTTCCGGTCCCGATGAATGGCGCCGAGCCGCTCAAATCCCAGCGGAAGAAGCTCATGATGAAGGAGTATCCGAGCGGATAGATGAGGATGGCCAGCATGACGAGGAGCGCCGGGCTGGCCAGTAGGTAGCCTCTCTGCCAGGTGTAGGGCAGCGGCGAACGTCGCCGGCGCCCTGGCGCCTGGTGCTGTGCGACGGCCGACATTCTCAGTCGTAAGCTCCGGCCCGGCGCATGATCTCTTCCGCTTCCGTCGCCGCCTGATTGAGCGAGTCGGCGGGCGAAACCTGATCGGACAGCGCCTGCTCGATGGCCGAGAACATCAAGGTGCAGACCTTTGAGAACCCGGCAAGCTTGGGCCATTCCTTGCCGTTCGCGATCGTCGTCTCGAGCTGCTGCAGCCATGTGGCCTGCGGGCCTTTCGCCGCGGCGATCACCTCCTTGGCAATCGCCTGGCTGCTCGGGAAGTTGGTAAACTGTTCGAACTGCAGCCGCTGGGCATCCGCACCGACCGTGTATTTGATGAACTCGACGGCGGGGTCCTTGCGTCCGGATTGGCCATTCAGCGCCATGGCATGGGAGATGGCGCATGAAATCGCTGCCTTGTCCCGCACGTAGGGAGCTGTCGACCATTTGCCGACGATGCGCGAGGTCTCCGGATTGGACAGGGTGGCGAAGGCGCCCGGCCAATCGAAAGTGGCATAGACCGTGCCGGACGAGAATTCGGTCGAGTTCTCGTTCCATTGATAACCAACGGCATCGGACGGCACGATTTTGTGCTTCTGGATCAGATCGCGGTAGAAGGTGAGCGCCTTGATGCCGGCTTCGGAATTGAATGCCGGCTTGTTCGCCTGGTCGACCCAGTCGCCGCCAGCCTGCCAAAGCAGGTCGCTGAAAGTGCGCTGGGCGGGATCGCCCTGCCCCGGCACGACAAGGCCATAGTGACCGTTGCCGGTGAGTTTCAGGCCGACATCGACGAGTTCTTCCCAGGTCTCGGCCGGCTTCAAGCCTTTCTCCTGGTAGATGTCGCTGCGGTAATACTGAACGCGCGCATCCATGTTGCGCGGAATCGCCGCCAGATTTCCCGTCTTGGGATCGCGCAAATATTTGACCGCGACCGGATAGAAATCCGCCAGTTCGGCGTCGCTGAAATAGCTGTTCAGCGGCGCGAAATGGTTGAAATAGGAATCGATCTGCGCCGTGTGGGTGCTGTAGACGTCGTACTGGCTCGAGCGCGCCGCGCTCAACGTGACCACCTTCGCCGTCAGGGGCGTGAATTCCAGAAGGTCGTAGCGAACCTTGATGCCGGTCTTGGCGGTGAAGTCCTGAACGATCTTCTCCCAGTATTTGGGATAGAGCGGGCCGCCCGTGATCAGCAATGCGGTGATCTCTTTGGCGTCTGCCCTGGCAACCCACGGCGCGGCAAGCGAGCCGGCCGTCACTGCCGCGCTCGCGGCCAGGAATTTGCGTCTCGATAAGTTTCCGGACATCACAATCTCCTCCTTGGTTTGACTGGTCGGTCCATCCAGGGACGGCCGACGACTTTCAGCCTCGGCAGCCAGCGGCGTGCTCCTCCCGCCGCTAGGCTGCGTGGATTGGTCCCGAACGACGCTTGCAACGTCCGGGCGATCGGCACTTGCGCTCCAACACGCCTCGCTCGGTTGCGCAGGCGTATCGATCGTGATCTCGGACGGCGGCGACAGAGAATGGCGGCTCGACACCGCCTCGATCCCTTTCCGCAGGCCGTGTTATAGGCTAGTGAGCGTTTTTATGAGATAAGTTGACTGCATATCTAGCTATCAGCCTATAAGCTTATCAGACAAGTGGATGTTAGTGATGGATACCGTCGAGGTCAAGCTTCAAACTTTGCCCAAGCAAGTGGCGGGCGTGCTTGCGCGTCGCATCGCCAGCGGCGGTGTCGCGGGCGGGCAGGGACCGTCGGAACAGCAGATCCTCCAGGAATTCGGGGTCTCGCGTGCGGTCGCGCGAGAGGCGCTGAAGATCCTGGCGTCGCTCGATATGATCGAGATCGCTCAAGGGCGGCGCGTGGTGCTGCGCCCAGCCGAGGAATGGGACTATCTCAGCCCATTGCTCATCGACTGGCTGCCGCCCGAGCAGATGCGCGAGATCCTGGCCGAAGCGCATGCGACGCGGATAATCATCGAACCGGCCATCGCCGCCATCGCGGCCAAGCATATGACCAAGGAAAAGCTCGAGCGTCTTGGCACCTTGCTGGCGGCGATGTCGGCAAGCGAGGACAATCCGGACGCCTATCTGAAGCTCGACCTCGATTTCCACATGGAGATTTGCCGGGCGGCGCAGAACAGGATTCTCGACCGTTTCATGTATTCGTCCCGGTGGTGGCAGATGGCGAGCAGGCGCATCAGCAATCAGATGCCCCATGCGCTTCCCTCCGCAACTGAAATGCACCGGGCGATCTACGAGGCGCTCGTGGCGCGCGACGAAAAGCGGGCCGAGGAAGCGATGCGCCGGCACCTCAAGAAGACCACCGCGGTCGGCCTGCCTCGCTGAAGAAGCGGCGCAGCCAGCATTTGCGCTGGCTGCGCCGCAGCGTGCCGGGAGGACACGTGAGCAATCCCGCAGAAGTGAGCTAGGCCCTCTTCGCTTGTTGTTCCTGGCGCTGGCGTGCGCGGAAACCGAACATGTCGCCCTTGTCCTTGATTTCCGCCCAGACGGGCGCGGTGATCCTGTCGATCGCGGCGATGTCCGCATCGGAAATCGTCCAGCCGGCGCTCTCGACGTTCTCCTCCAGCTCCTTGACGGTGCGAGCGCCGACCAGCGGCGAGCTGACGCCTGGTCGGCTGGTGAGCCACTGTATCGCAAGCTGCGGAACCGTCTTGCCGTAGCGTGCCGCGATCGGCTTGAGGAGGTCGACGGCGTTCACAGCCCGCTCATAGGTGCCTGGCTGGAACAGCACCGTCGTGCGCCGCTCATCGCCCTCGACGAATTTAGTGTCCGGTGACAGCGTGCCGGTGAGCAGTCCTTGGGCGAGACCGCTGTAAGGCATGACGCCGATATTGTGCTTGCGGCAATAGGGCAGCGTCTCAGCCTCAACCTCGCGCCATAGCATGTTGTAGGGCGGCTGGAGCACGTCGATGACGCCATGCTGACGGGCGCTGTCCATGTCGGCGACGCTGAAATTCGAGACGCCGACTGCCTTGATGCGCCCTGACGCGCGCAGCCGCTCCATCATCTCCATGGTCGGGCCGATCGGAAAATCCGAGTTCGGCCAGTGGACGAAATAGACGTCGACATAGTCCGTCCGCATGCGCTTCAACGAACCGTCGAGCGCCGCCTCGATCGCAGCGGGTTCGAGATGATTGGGCGCGACCTTGGTCGCGATGACTGCCTTGTCGCGGCGACCGGCCAGCGCCTCGCCGACGACCTCCTCGGCATGGCCGTGTCCGTAGGCCTCGGCCGTATCGATCAGCGTGGTGCCAAGCTCCAGGGCGCGTCTGATCACCCGGATCGATTCCTTGTCGTCGGCCGCGCCCCAAAAGGCGCCGGACATACCCCAGGTCCCCAGGCCGATCTCCGATACCTTCACCGGCGACGATCCCAGCTGTCGCTGTTGCATTCTTTTCCTCCCGGTTGGCGGCGTGAATGGGTCAAGCCCTGCGTTCATCGAATTTATACGCTTATATACTCGTCTAACAAGTGCCTTTCTGGAGAATCGCGATTCCTGATCGAGGGTCATGAATTCATCAAATAATTCAATGCTAGTGAGCGCCATCAAAGGTCCGCCGCGCAAAACCTTTCAAAGGGGGTTTACGTCTCAATATTCAATCTTGTATGCTTATTAGACAAGTTAGATTCTAGGCGAAATTTTGCGCCCTGCAAGCGCGGCGCCATGACGGGGAGAGGATCCGATGAAGATCGTGGACATCAAGACGGCGGTCGTCGCCTATCACGGCAGGGCAACCCTGATCCGGATCGATACGGACGCCGGCATCTCCGGCTATGGCGAAGCCAATCCCGATGCGGGCGCGGCCGCAATCGTCGGGCTGATCTCGGAGCTGAAGTCGGAGCTGATCGGCGAGGACCCGCGCAATGTCGAATATTGCTGGGACAAGATCCGCCGCGATCACGTGTTTTCCGGCGCGCAGGCCGGCGTCTTTCTCATCGCCCTCACCGGGCTCGAAATGGCGCTATGGGACGTGGCTGCGAAAGCCGCCGGCCAGCCGCTCTACCGCATGTTTGGCGGCAAGTTCCGCGACCGGATAAGGCTCTACGCCGATTGCGGCGACGGCGATGACGAATCGGGATCGCCGCAAGGATGTACGGCCCGCGCCCGCCGCATGGTTGAGGAGGGCTTCACCGCTCTGAAGTTCGACATCGACAATCTGCACCATCCAACAAAATTCGACCGGATGAACCACACCATCAACGGCGCGGAACTCCGCTTCATGGTGGAGCGTGTGGCGGCGGTGCGCGAAGCGGTCGGCCCCGACATCGATCTCTGCATCGACCTGCATGCGCGCTATGACGTGCTCAGCGCCAGCCGCATCGCCGCCGAGATGGAGCGCTTCAATCTTCTGTGGCTTGAAGAGCCGATCCCGGCGGAAAATGTCGAGGCCCTGAAGCAGATCAGAATGCGTACGAAAACGCCGATCTGCGTCGGCGAAAACCTCTACCTGCGCTGGGGCTTCCGCGAGCTGTTCCAGAATTACGGCGCCGACGTCGTCATGCCCGACGTGCCGAAATGCGGCGGCCTGGCGGAAAGCCGCAAGATCGCGAACCTCGCCGAGATGTACTACGTGCCCTTCGCGCCGCATCTGGTGTCGACGCCGCTGGGCACGATGGCGACATGCCATGTCTGCGCCAGCGTGCCGAACTTCCTGGTTCTGGAATGGCACGCGCTCGAGGAGCGGGAAGCATGGGACAGCTATGTCCGCTTGCCGAACGGCGCGAGGTCCATCGTCGAGGACGGGCATATCGCCGTGTCCGACGTGCCCGGCATCGGCATCGAGCTCAACATGGATGGCGTCCATAAACACGCCGTGCCCGGCTTCGGCATTTTTGAATAACGGATCGTCCGGCCTGCAGGCCGGATGCCGTTGTTCGATCGGATGAACCCGTTGTGAGGAAGCCATGGGCAAACGGATCGTTTTCACCGGCGGCAGCGGCAAGATCGGCCGCCACGTCATACCCTATCTGCTGAAACGCGGGCATCAGGTCCTGAACCTCGACCTGACGCCGCTCGATGTGCCGGGTGTCGACACCGTCATCACCGACCTTGCGGACGCCGGCGAAACCTACAATGCGCTGACGCTGCATTTCGGGTTCAGCGAGTATTTCGGCGGCAAGGGCCGCCGCCCGGTCGACGCCGTCGTCCATTTCGCGGCGCTGCCGCGCATATTCCTGCGGCCGGACAACGCCATGTTCGCGGCCAATGTGCAGTCGACCTACAACGTGATCGAGGCCGCCACCAAGCTCGGCGTCCGCAAGATCGTCACGGCTTCCAGCGAAACGGTCTACGGCGTCTGTTTTGCCGAAGGCGAACGCGACTTCTCATCGTTTCCGGTGGATGAGGATTACGACGTCGATCCGACCGACAGTTACGGCCTTTCCAAGCTGCTGGGCGAGAGGATCGCGCGGTCTTTCGCCTCCCGCACGGGAGCCGACATCTATGCGCTGCGGATCGGCGGCGTCGTCGAACCGCATGACTATGCCCGCTTTCCGGAATTCCTGGCCGATCCCTCGAAGCGGCGGCGCGACGCCTGGACCTATATGGACGCGCGCGATCTCGGCCAGATCGTCCACCTGTGCATCGAGAAGGACAGCCTGGGGTTCCAGATATTCAACGCCGTCAACGACAACATCGTGTCTGAATTGCCGACGGCGGAGTTTCTCAAGAAGCATGCGCCCAACATACCGGTCACCCGCGCCATGGACGTATTCGAAGGACCGATCTCGAACCGGAAGTTGCGCGACGTCCTCGGGTTCCGGCAAGAGCATGACTGGCGGACACAGTGAACTGATCGGCGACCTCACAGTCGCCGCAGTCCCCGGCACCCAAAGGCCGGGTTGCCAGGAAGCTCAGTCGAAGAAGCCTGCATCCTCTTCGTTGAGATATTTCCGTGCTGCTTCGGCGTCGATATCGAGGCCCAGCCCCGGCGCTTCCAGCAGATCCACCATGCTGTCCTTCACGATCTGCTTCGGCAGACCGATTACGAGGTCCTCCCACCAAGGGTCGGAGGCGCTGGGATATTCGAAGGCGATATAGTTCGCGGGCAAGGTGGCGCAGACATTGATCAGCGCGCCGAGGCCGAGCAGGCCGTTGGCGGTGCCGTGCGGCGCCATCAGGATCGAGTGCATATAGGCGTGCTCGGCGACCCATTTGAGCTCGGCAATGCCGCCTATGTCGGCCGGATCGGGGCCGATGACGCGCACGGCCTGGGTCTCGATCAGTTCCTTGAAATTGTGCCGCAGGTAGATCTGCTCGCCGGTATGGATCGGCGTCGAGGTTGAGGTGGTCAGCTCCCGATAGGCCTGGGGATTGACCCACGGCACATAATCGCCGGTCAGCATGTCCTCGAGCCACATCAGATTGTACTTCTCGACCGCCCTGGCGAACCTGATCGCATCGGGCAGCATCCAGCCCGGCCCGCAGTCGAGCGCCAGGCTCACCTTGTCGCCCAGCACTTCCTTCATCGCGATCACGCAGTCGAGCATGTGATTGAAACCGCGCTCGCTGATCACGCCCTGATCCATCGCGCCGTGATAGCCAGCCTTCTTCTGCGTCACGCCGTAGTGGAAACCCTCGACGCTGTCCTTCATGTTGGAGTGGAACGAGATGCCCTGCTTGACCATGAAGAAGTTCTGCGGCTGCTCCATCATCCATTTGACGTCGGCCGCGTAGTCCTCCGGCCGGTCGCCCGTACGCTTGCGGCGGATCGAGCCGTTATAGACGCRCACCTTGTCGCGCACCTTGCCGCCGAGCAGCTTGTAGACCGGCACACCCGCGGCCTTGCCGGCGATGTCCCACAGCGCGTGCTCGATGGCGCTGACCGCCGCGCCATAGGGCTTGAATGAGCCGCGCTGGCGGATCTTCAGCATCACCCGCTCGACGTCGGTCGGATCCTCGCCGATCAGCGCCTCGCGGAAATGCAGCACGAAGGGCTTGAGGTAGGTCTTGGTGAACTCGACCTCGCCAAGGCCATAGAGACCCTCGTCGGTGACGACGCGGACGATGGGGTGCTTGCCGATGACGGCGCAGCGCAGGTCGGTGATCTTCATGGCGCAGTCCTACTTCACAGACGAGAAAGCTGTCGGCGTGAGCAGCTGGCTGCTGATATTGGCAACGATCTGCCCGTCGCGCTCAGACTCGTCCTTGGCCCTGTGCCATACCGGATCGGTGACGAAAGCCGTCCATTTCGCCTCACGCTCGGCCAGCGATTCCCAGGCGAGGAAATAGGTGAGGCGATTGCTGTTCTCGCCGATCGCGGTGGTGAAAAACCCGGCCTGGCGGATGCCATGCCTCTCCCAGATGGCCAGCGTCTGTTCGGAAAAGCGCTTGAGCAAAGCCGGCAGCCTGCCCGGCAGGCAGTCATAGATACGCAGTTCGTAGATCATGGTTTCGTCCGTTTCTTTCTTCGCCTCTCCCTTGGGAGAGGTCGACGCGAATGGTCGGTCGGTGGCCCTGTGAGCCTGGGGGAATGAGGGCAAGGGGGCTGGGCTAACTCCAGGTCCGGTCCCAGCTATATTCATTGTCCCAATGCCCGGTGGATTGCCATATCCCCGTGACACCAGGCTGCAGATGCTGGCTGATCACCTCGTCGACCACATCGTCGATCCCCAGGCCCGGCTTGTCCGGAACGGTGATGAAGCCGTCCTCCACAAGCGGCTTGGGGAGGCCGGTGACGATGTCGTCCCACCAGTCGACATCGGCGGAATGGTATTCGAGCGCCATGAAGTTCTCGGTCGCGGTCGCGACATGCGCCGCGGCCATCGCGGCGATCGGGCTTTCGGCCATGTGGATGGCCATGGCGACGCCGTGGTCCTGCGCCATGTCGCCGATCTTCTTGGTCTCGAGGATGCCGCCGCTGGTGAGCAGGTCCGGATGGATGATGGAGACGCCGCCGCTCGCAAGCAAAGGCTCGAAGCCTTCCTTCAGGTAGATGTCCTCGCCGGTGCAGATCGGCACCGAGGTCGCCTGCTGCAGCTGCCGGTATTGCTCGGTGTATTGCCAGGGAATGACGTCCTCGAGCCATGCGGGGACATATTTCTCGATGCGGCGCGACAGGCGGATGCCGTCCTGCAGCGAGATGTGGCCGACATGGTCGATGGCCAAGGGGATCTCGTAGCCGATGACCTCGCGAACCTCGTGAATATACTGCTCGAGCAGGTCGATGCCCTTTTCCGTAAAATGCAGGCCCGTGAATGGGTGTTGCACGTTCTGCGCGTCATAGGCGAGATTGCGGGCCTTGCGTTCCTCGATCGTGCCGCCGCGGCCGCGCGGATTGGCGTGAAACCCTTCGAGCGCGCCGGCGGGCGCTGTCACAGCGCCCGGAATGTGGGCGATCTGCATCAAGCCCAGGTCCATCTTGAGGAAGGTGAAGCCGCGCTCCATGCGCGCCTTGAGGCGCTTGCCGGTCTCGGTGCCGCTCGGCTTCTCGGCATCCGTATCGCAATAGACGCGCACCTGGTCGCGAAACTTGCCGCCGAGCATCTGGTAGATCGGCACGCCATAGGCCTTGCCGGCGAGGTCCCAGAGCGCGATCTCGACCGCCGATACGCCGCCGCCCTGCCGCCCATGGCCGCCGAACTGCTTGATGCGTCGGAACAGGCGGTCGACATCGCAGGGGTTTTCGCCGAGCAGCCGGCTCTTCAGCATCAGCGCATAGGTGGCGCTGGCGCCGTCGCGCACCTCGCCAAGCCCGACAATCCCCTGGTTGGTGTAGATCTTCAGCAGCGCCGAGGTGAATGGCGCGCCGACGATCTCGGCCACCCGCATGTCGGTGATGCGCAGGTCGGACGGCTTGGAATTCGTGTTGACCTTATTGAGGGCCGCGTCGGCTCCATCCGTTTTTGGCATGGCCTATCCTCGTTCTGCTTGGCGGGGTTTGTCACCCGCATGCTGGGCCGGGTTGCTAGGCCAGCTCGATCTCGTGGGCCTGCAGGTAGTCGCGGTTCATCTCGACACCGAGACCCGGCTTCGTCGTCAGCCTGAGGTGGCCGTTCGAAACGTCGAGCGGCTTGTCGATGAGGTGGTCGTACTTGCCCAGGTTCCACTCCGAGGTCTCGAGCTTGTAGAAGTTGGGAACCGTCATCATCACCTGCGCTCCCGCGACCACGTTGATCGGTCCGGCGGCGTCATGCGGCGACACGGGGACGTAGTAGGCTTCGCACAGAGCGGAAATCTTCTTGAGCTCGGTGATGCCGCCGGTCCAGGTGACGTCGGGCATGATGTAGTCGGCGAGCTTGCCCTCGAGCACCGGCACGAAATCCCATTTCGTATGGCCGCGCTCGCCCCAGGAGATGGCGGCGCTGACCTTCTCGCGCACTTGCTTGAGGGCGTTGAGGCTCTCGGGCGGGCACGGCTCCTCGAACCAGTCGATCTGGCCGGCCTCCTCGAGGCTGCGGCAGAGACGAATGGCGGTCGGAACATCGAAGCGCCCATGCGCGTCGATGAGGATGTCGACATCGGGGCCCGCCGTCTCGCGGATGAGAGCGGTGAGCTCGGCGGCTTCGCGCTCGTCCTTGCGGGTCATGCTACCGTCGAGATAGCCGTCCCGCCTTTCGCGGGCCACGCCATCGACGCTGGGGCCCTGGTGGGGGAACGGATCGAATTTGAGCCCGGTGTGGCCGGACTCCACGATGTCGCGAATTTCGCGGACCACCGCCTCCTTGCTGGTGAATTTGGCCTGGTTGGGATGGGTGTATAGTGCGATTTCATCGCGCACCGGTCCGCCCAGCAGCTCGTAGATCGGCTTGCCGAGAACTTTGCCGCGGATATCCCAGAGCGCGATGTCGATGGCGCTCACACATTCCACGGCGGCGCCGCGGCTGCCCATGTAGGTGAAGCTGCGGAAGACCTTGTGCCATAGATGCTCGATGCGCGCCGGATCCTCGCCTGTCACGGCGGCGCCGATCTGCCGCAGGATCGTGCAGAGCGCGCGGTTGGCGAGCTTTGTCGTGGTGGTGATCTCGCCCCAGCCACTCACTCCCTCGTCGGTCGTCACTTCGACGAACAGGTACTCTCCCCAGTAGGAAGCGTCGGACTTGATCAGCCATGGCCGAATGCTCGTGATTTTCATCTGAACTATCCTCTCTGAAATGGCCAGGCTCACGACGTTGCGGATCCGCTACCCTGCCCGGGCAGCGCTGCGCGCGCGCATGTGTTCGAGAACATGCCGGCCGGAGCCCTCGACATGGCGAGCAATGAGTTCGGCCGCCTTGTCGGCTTCTCCCGATTTTACCAACGCGATGAGCTCGCGATGCTCGCGGATGATCGCGGCGCGACGGGCAAGCGTGAAATTGAAACGGCGGCTCACGGCCCGCAGCACTTCGCGGTGCTTCCACCAGAGCTCGGCTGCGTGGCGGTTGTAGTGCCGCTGGTACATCACGGTGTGGAAGGCGGTATCCAGTTCGCTGTGCCTGAACGTGTCGGCGAAGTTGTTCTCTTCGATCAGGCCCTGGAGCCGTTCGAGTTCGGCGATGTCCTCCTCGGTCGCCATCCCGACAAACCACCGCGTCAGGGCGGGCTCGATGAGAACGCCGATCTCGTAGATATCGCGGACAAAATCCTGATCTATAGGCCGGACGCGCGCGCCCCGGTTKGGAATGAAGGTGACGAAGCCCTCGCCGCGCAACAGCTGCAGCGCCTCGCGCACGGGATTGGTCGATGTGCCGTGGCGGCGGGCGAGATCGGTGACCACGAGCCGCTCGTTGGCAGCCAGCCGTCCCTCGATGATGTCTTCCCGTATCTGCTCGTAAAGCGAGGCGCCCTCGCTTGATGCCCCGAGAGCGTCAATCCCCTCGGGTGGCTCTGCTTTGAAATCGCTCGTTTCCGCCAAGGCCAGTCCCCCTTAGTCCAATACACGATCCGATCGATATCATGCACATCTTCGACAAACAATGTACGATTTGTTGCGTTGACAGCTATTCTGCGATCTGAAAACGTATGAAGTGATCGAAGGGATACATTAGGGCGGAGAAATATCCCCGGGATCGAACGACCAAGGACCGCTTGCCTCGACGCAGAGCGGCATGGGAGAAGCTGGAGGAGACCTATGAGGAGGATCACACGCGGCGGTGCCGTTCTGCGCGGCGCTGTTTCCACTGCTTTGACGATATCGCTGATGTCCGCTTCGGCACTGGCGGCGCCGCCGGTCGACCTGAGCAAGTGGTCGCCCGAATATGTGCGCTCGATTGCCGGCACGCAGGATTTTGACACGGCCGGCGATTGYGCCAAGGTCACGCCGCTCGACTACAAGGGGCGACTGACATTCTGGTATCAGGGCGTGTTCGAGGGCGACCCCGACCTGCTGCGCCAATACTACAAGGATTTCTTCGCAACCTTCCGCAAGACCTACCCGAACATTCAGCTCGAGGAACAGGCCCTCACCTACAACGACCTGCTCGACAAGTTCCGCACCGCGCTCCTTGGCAATGCCGCGCCGATGGCGGTCCGCCTGCAGATCCTGGGTGGTACCGAATTCGCGTCGAAGGGCTATCTGCAGCCGCTCAAGCCCGAGGACGTCGGCTATTCGACCGAGGATTTCTGGCCCGGCGCCATGAAGGCGGTGACCTGGGACGGCGTGACCTACGGCATTCCAACCAACAACGAGACGATGGCTTTCATCTGGAATGCCGATATCTTCAAGCGCGCGGGTCTCGATCCGGACAAGCCTCCGGCAACCTGGGACGACGTCGTCAAATATTCGAAGCAGATCCACGACAAGCTCGGCATTGCCGGCTACGGCCTCGTTGCGCGCAAGAATGCCGGCAACACGCCGTACCGCTTCATGCCGCAGCTATGGGCCTACGGCGGYGGCGTCTTCGACGAAGCGGCAGCGAACCCGACCTACAAGGACATCGAGCTCAACAGCCCGCAGAGCAAGGCGGCGCTGCAAGCTTCCTACGACATGTATGTCCGCGACAAATCGGTGCCGGTTTCGGCGCTCACCAACCAGCAGGCCGACAACCAGCCCCTGTTCCTCGCCGGCCAGCTCGGCATGATGATCTCGCATCCGTCCGACTACAACGTCATGCTCGACCTGCAGAAGAAGGCGACGGGCACCGACAAGGAGAAGGCCCAGACCGTCATCGACAATATGCGTTACGGCCTCATTCCGACCGGTCCCGACGGCAAGCGCGCCGTGGTGTTCGGCGGTTCGAACATCCACATCCTGAAGCCTGAATATGTCGAGGGCGGCAAGGTGGATGAGCCGGCGGCAAAGGCCATCATCTGCATGTGGACCAGCCCTGAATGGTCGTTGAAGATGGCCTATGCCGGCTCGAACCCGGGCAACCTCAACGGCTTCAAGACCAAATGGATGAAGGAGCGTCTGGACAGCATCAAGTTCCTCGATGTCACGACGTCGATGCTGCCCTACGGCATCCCCTTCCCGGCGCTGCCGCAGTCGCCTGAGATCATGAACATCATCGTCCCGGATATGCTGCAGAATGCCCTGACCGGAGCGATGACCGTCGACCAGGCGGCGGACGACGCGGCCAAGAAGGTGAAGGACCTGATGGGCGGCGGACTCTAGAGCATGACGCCGAAAAGCGTGAAGCGGTTTTCCGACGACATCATGCTCTGCTTCTTTGACTTGGAAGTCTGACCTGCGATCTCACCGGCTGCGCCGACAACACAGCCGGTTCGTTCCGATGAACAAGGGCACGCCAAAGTGACGATCGTGAGCGGCAAGGCCGAGGCTCGCAGACCATTGCAATCCGGCAGGTCCGATGTGCTCCGCAAGATGTGGGAGCATCGCRCCGACTATGCCTATGTGCTTCCGGCGATTGCCGTGATGCTCGTCGTCATAGCCTATCCGATCTACTACACGATCGAATTGTCGTTCTTCAACACGCCGCCCGGCCTGCAACTGCGTGACAAGATCTTCGTCGGTTTCAACAATTATACGGCCATCCTGACCAGCGGGGTGTTCTGGCAAGTCACCTTCAACACCCTGATCTGGACAGCCGCATCCACTTTCTTTTCCTTCGTCCTGGGGTTTGCCGCCGCGCTGGCGTTGCACCGCGACTTCATCGGTCGCGGCGTCCTGCGCGCCATCCTCATCATTCCCTGGGTCATCAGCGCCGTCGCTGCCTCCTATATCTGGAAGTGGATCTACCATTCGGATTTCGGCATCATCGGCGCGGTGCTGGTCGAGCTCGGATGGGCCGAGCGGCCACCCAATTTCATCGACAGCGTCTCAACGGTGCTGCCCTCGCTTATCGTCGTCAACATCTGGCGCGAGTTCCCTTTCGCCATGATCATGATGACGGCCGGTCTGCAGACGGTTCCCGAACAGTTGCTACGCGCGGCGAAAGTCGATGGGGCGAATGCCTGGCAGCGCTTCTGGCACGTCACCTTCCCGCATTTGCGCAATGTCTCGACGGTGACGATCCTGCTGCTCGCAGTCGCCAACTTCAACTCCTTCATCATCCCCTGGATCATGACCGGCGGCGGTCCGTCCAACGCTTCGCATATCTGGATCACCCACATCTATGAACTCGCCTTCGGCCGGCAGCGCTGGGGGGTGGCGGCGGCCTACTCCGTGCTCCTGTTCCTCATCCTGATGACGCTTGGCTATTTCTATGTCCGCGCGTTGAGCAGCAATGAGCGGAAGGAGGGGAACGCATGAGCACCATTGCCGAGACGGCCTCTCGAGACCAGATCCGTCGCCGCCAGCGTGTCGATGGGTGGCGATGGGCGGGGCGCCTCTTCCTCGTGTTCATGCTGCTCTACACGGCCCTGCCCATGGTCTGGATGCTGAGCACCTCGATCAAGTCCGGATTCGCGGCGATGCAATTCCCGCCGCAATTATGGCCCGACCAGCCTACCCTTGCCAGCTACCAGAAGCTGCTCGATCCGCAGAACAGCGTCGGCCAGGATTTCCTCCGCTTCTTCTGGAACAGTCTCATCGTCTCGACCGCCACGACCATCCTTTCAGTGATCGTGGCGGTTCCCGCGGCCTACGCGTTCTCACGCTTCACCTTCCCGGGTCGAAACTTCCTGTTCTTCGCCGTCCTGCTGCGCAACATGTTCCCGGCGGTGATCTTCCTGGTGCCGCTCTTCATCCTGATGCGGGCGATCGGACTGGTGAACACGCATGGCTCGCTTGTCCTCACCTACCTCACCTTCGGCCTGCCGCYGGCCATCTGGCTCTTGAAAGGCTTCTACGACAACATCCCGGTGCAGCTCGAACAGGCGGCGCGCATCGACGGCGCAACGCGGTTCCAGGCGTTCATGCTGATCGTGATGCCGCTCTCGACGCCGGGCATCATCGCCACCGCGATCTATTCCTTCATCGGCGCCTGGAACGAGTACATCTACGCCTACACCTTCCTCTCCAAGAACGAGCAGCTGACGCTGCCTGTGGGCATCCAGCGCTTCTTCTCAGAGAACACGACGGACTTTCCTGGCCTGATGGCGGCCAGCTTCATGATGAGCGTGCCCGTCGTGGTGCTGTTCCTCCTCCTGCAACGATACTTCGTGCGCGCCCTGACCGAGGGCGCGGTCAAGCACTAAGGAGCTGCCCGCATGGCCCACGTGGTCCTCAAAGATCTCGTCAAGACCTATGGCGGCTTCAAAGCCGTCAACGAGGTTTCGCTGACGGTCAATGACGGCGAGTTCGTCGCGCTCGTCGGTCCTTCGGGCTGCGGTAAGACGACCACGCTCAATCTCGTTGCGGGCCTGACATCGGTCACGTCCGGCGACATCGTCATCGGCGACCGGGTGGTCAACGACCTCGACCCCAAGGACCGGGACATCGCCATGGTGTTCCAGAACTACGCGCTCTATCCGCAGAAGTCGGTCTACATGAACCTCGCCTTCCCGCTGCAGATGCGCAAGCTGCCCCGGGACGAGATCGACAAGAAGGTCAGGGAAGCGGCGCGCGTGCTCGACATGACGCAGCTGCTCGAGCGCAAGCCGCGCGAGCTTTCGGGCGGACAACAGCAGCGCGTGGCCCTCGGTCGCGCTCTCGTTCGCGACCCGGCGGTGTTCCTGATGGACGAACCGCTCTCCAATCTGGACGCAAAGCTGCGCGTGCAGATGCGGTCCGAGATCAAGCGGTTCCATCAGGACCTGAAGGCGACCATCATCTATGTGACGCACGACCAGCTGGAGGCCGTCACCATGGCGGACAGGATGGCGGTGATGAATGGCGGCTACCTTCAGCAATACGATTCGCCCGCGCAGGTCTTCGCCCATCCCGTGAACATGTTCGTCGCAAGCTTCGTGGGCAGCCCGGCGATGAGCCTCATTCCGCTGGAGGCATCCACCGCAAACGGCGATGCCGTTCTGATCAGCGCGGAGGGCTGGTCCCTCGCGCTGTCGCAAGCCAACGCGCGCAAGATCCAGGGAGCGACCACCAGGAAGATCGTGCTCGGCGCACGCCATTCGACGATCAAGCTGCACAAGAGCGCGGTCGCCGGCGCCATTCCGGCCAAGGCCTATACGGTGGAGCCGACCGGAGACGTCACCTTCGTGCAGGCCTTCCTCTCCGGCGCCATCGTCAACATCAGCGTGCCGCCCAACATCGCCGTGGCGCCTGACGAACAGATCTGGCTCGAGTTCGACCAGGAGCGCATGCACCTGTTCGACGGCGAAACGGAAATGGCCCTCAGGGCCAACTGACGCGGGCAACAGGCGTGGAACGTGGGCTTGGATGAGATGAGGATCACCGCGGTCAAGCCCTATCCGGCGTGGGTGGGAACGCGCAACCAGATGCTGGTCAAGGTCGAGACCGACCAGGGCATCTCCGGCTGGGGCGAGAGCGGCTTGAGCGGTCGCGAGAAGGCCGTGGCCGGCGCGATCGAGCATTATCGCGAGTTTCTCGTCGGCCGCGAAGCCATGCAGATCGGACGGATCTGGCAGGAACTTTATCGCAGCCAGTATTTCGAAGGCGGGCGCGTTCTGCAGGCGGCGATCTCCGCCATCGACATTGCCCTTCACGACATCAAGGGCAAGGCGCTGGGCGTGCCGGTCTATGAGCTTCTGGGCGGCAAGCAGCGCGACCGCATCCCGACCTTCGCCTCGACCGGAGACGAGGCCGAAGGCGACGTCGCCATCGAACGCGCCCGCGAACTGCGCGCGCAAGGTTGGCAGGCGATCCGCTTCTTCCCCGCCGGGCAAAGCAGCAAGGACATTTTCGAGCCGCGCGAGTCGATCGGCGCCACCGCTGCCATGCTGAACAAGGCGCGCGAAGCGCTGGGCGACGACGTGGTGCTCGGCATCGACTACCATCATCGGCTGTCGGTGGCCGAGGCGGCGAGCTTCTGCAACAAGCTTGGCCGCGGCGTGCTCGATTTCCTCGAGGAACCGATCCGCGACGAGACGCCGGAGGCCTACGAATCCCTGCGCAGGATGACCGACATCCCCTTCGCCATCGGCGAGGAATTCGCCAGCAAGTGGCAGTTCCTGCCCTATATCGAGCGCGGCATCCACCAGTTCAACCGGCTCGATGTCTGCAATGTCGGCGGGCTCACCGAGGCGATGAAGGTCGCCGGCTGGAGCGAGGCGCATTATGTCGACCTGATGCCGCACAATCCGCTTGGCCCGGTGTGCACCGCCGCGACCGTGCATCTCGGCGCCGCGGTGCCCAACTTCGCCTGGCTCGAAACCAGGGTGCCGGAAAGGAAGCTGGGCTTCGACAATTCCGAGTTCTTTCCCGTGCAACCGCGGCTGGACGGCACCCATTATCCGGTCAGCGATCTGCCGGGACTGGGCGTCGAGGTCAACGAGGCGGCGATCAAGGCGCAGAGTTTCCGTTTCTGGGAGGCGCCTCACCTCACGCGCCGCGACGGTTCCGTCACCAACTGGTAGTTCAATTCCAACCGGAGTCCGACAATGACGCATACTCCTGACATCACGCGGCCGCCCAAGGATCTGATCGACGCCCTGAAGGAGATCGGCRCCGCGACGGTCGCCGGCACGCTCGGCCACATGGGCTTCCGCAAGCCGCACATGGTCGGCCCGGTGGCGCAGAACCACGGCAAGTCRATCGTCGGGCCGGCGCTGACGCTGCAATTCCTGCCGCAGCGGCCGGACCTGTTCGACGAGGGAGAATATACCGATCCGGAAACGCAACTGCACCGGCACGTGCTCTATCACGCGCAGGAGGGCGACGTGGTGGTGGTCGACGCGCGCGGCGACATGAGTTCCGGCGTCTTCGGCGATATGATGTCCACCTATTTCAAGGGCAGAGGCGGCGCGGGCATCGTCATCGACGGATGCATGCGCGACCGGCCCAATGTCGAAAAGCTCGACCTGCCGCTATGGCTGCGCGGCTGGACGCCCAACTATCATGTGCAGACCAGCATCTATCCCAATGCGGTCAACGTCCCGATCGCCTGCGGCGGCGTCACCGTGATCCCCGGCGACATCATCGTCGCCGACGACGACGGCGCGGTGGTGGTTCCCGTCTCGATGGCGGCCATGGTGATCGAGGAGGCCCGGAAGCATCATGACTGGGAAGAGTTTTCCCGGGAGAAGCTCATGCAGGGCGCACCCCTGCAGCGCTATTATCCGCTGCACGACGATGCTCGTGGCGAGTATGAGGCGTGGCGCAACGCAAGGCGTTAACCGCCTGACGAAAGTCGCGATTTGTGTACTTGGAGCGGCACGAACTCACCCGCTCCAAGTACCTCCTGCGCACCAAACCTAGCCGTGCCGGATTTCCGTGCCGAGCACTTTCAGGCATTCCCGGATGAAGGCCGCAAGCGCGGTCCAGCCCTTGGCCGAAACCATCGTGCCGTCGACATAGGCCTCGGTCGGCGACAGGTCGATATAGGTGCCGCCGGCGAGCGTCACCTCCGGCTCGCAGGCCCCCAACGCCCCGACCTTCTTGCCGCGCACGACGCCGTCGWCCGCGACCAGGATCTGCACGCCGTGGCAGATGGTGAAGATCGGCTTCTTCGTTTCATGGAAGTGCCGCACCATCGCCTGAACGCGCTTGTCGGTGCGGATATATTCCGGCCCGCGGCCGCCGGCGCAATAGACCGCGTCGTACTGGTCGAGCTGCTTCTCCGCATCGGAAAAGGTCTTGTTGATCAACGCATAATGGCCGAGCTTCTCGGTATAGGTCTGGTCGCCCTCGAAGTCGTGCAATGACGTCTTGATCACATCGCCGGCCTTCTTGTCGGGGCAGACCACATGAACCGTGTGGCCGACGGCCTCCATGGCCTGTTGATAGACGAAGATTTCATATTCCTCGGTGAACTCACCGGTCAGCATCAGGATTTTCTTGGCTGGCATGATTTGTCCTCTTTGATTGGGGGCGGCGAGGCGCGAACACGCCTCGCCCATGATTGTGGATGGCGGCTCTCAGAACGGAGAATCCGGGAAGTAATATTCCTTGGCGTTGGCCTGGGTGATCAGCGGCGCGTCGAGCTTGACGTGGCCGCGAACCGGAGCCTGGCCGATCAAATTGGCCACAGTCATGTAGATGGCCGTCTTGATCATCGAAGGCGGATAAGGCGTTTCGACCGGGGTGACGGAATCGCCGTCGATCACCTTCTTGACGATGTCCTTCATGCCGTTGCCGCCGAGCGCCAGCTTGATATCGGTGCGGCCCGACTGCTTGACCGCCTCCAGCACGCCGAGAAGCATGTCGTCGTCATTGGCCCAGACCGCATCGATATGCGGATATTTGGCGAGATAGTCCTGCATCAGCTTGAACGCCTCGTCGCTGTTCCAATGGGCGTATTGGATGTCGAGCACCTTGATGCCGGTGCCCTTGATCGTGTCCTGGAAGCCCTTGATGCGCTCGTCATCGATGACCGTCGGGATTCCGCGCAGCACGACGATGTCCCCTTTGCCGCCGAGCTTGTCGATCATGAACTTGGCCGTGTTGGCGCCGACCGCGATGTTGTCGCCGGCAAGGTAGAGGTCCTGGATAGAGGCGTCGGTCAGGCCGCGATCGACAACCGTGATGAAGGTGCCCATGTCCTTGATGGCCTTGACCGGCTGGGTCAGCTCTTCGGAGGTGTAGGGCAGGATGACCAGGGCATCGAGCTTGCGGCTTGCGGAAAGGTCCTCCAGCGCGCTGACCTGATCGGCAGCGGAGGGCGAGGTTTTCACCACCACCTCGACGTCCGGGAAGGCGGCGTTGATCTCTTTCGCGGCCGCCTGCGCATGATAGACGACACCCGCCGTCCAGCCATGGTCCGCCGCCGGGATTGACACGGCGACCACCTTCTTGTCGGCCGCCAGCGCCTGGCCGGCGACCATCAGGGCGCCGACAGCGGCTGCCGCAACCCATTTTCTACTAAACATAACAACCTCCCAGAGATGTGGACCAATCGAACACAGGCACCCGCCCGGTCCCGAGACGGGTTATTTGGAGAAGCGCTGCACGAGCATGGCGATGATGATGATGACGCCCTGAACCGCGGCGACGAGGTATTCGGAGACGAAGTCTGACAGCACCATCAGGTTGGCGATCAGCTCGAGGATCACCGCACCGGCAATCGTCCCCCAGATCCGCCCCTTGCCGCCGCGAAGCGCGGTTCCGCCGATGACGACCGCAGTGATGACCTGCAGCTCCCAAAGCTGCCCCGTCGTGGGCGTGGCGGCGCCAAGCCGCGGCACGTAGCAGATGGCCGCAACGGCGACGCATACCCCTTGGATGACATAGGCGACGGTGCGCGTCTTGATCACCGAAATGCCGGAGTAGCGAGCCACGTCCTCGTTTGCGCCCACGGCGGCGCACTTGCGGCCGTATTTGGTCTTGTAGAGAACGAAGGCGCCGAGCACCGCGACGATTGCGGAAATCAGGATGGGGATTGGAATCCCGCCCAGAGTTCCGAAATAAACTGGCCGGTATGCCTCGCGCAGCGACCTGTCGATCGGGATGGTGCCGCCATTGGTCATGTAGGTGATCAGCGCCCGGAAGATGCCCATCGTGCCGAGCGTGGCGATGAACGGCTCTATCTTGCCCACGGTGACGATGACGCCATTTGCCAGGCCGCAAAGCAGCCCCGTCACGACCGCGATCGCCATACCCGCCGGAATGGCCCAGAGGCCGAGGCTTGGCGCCATCATGTTCATGAACATGATGGTGATGCCGGCAATGAAGGCAACCATCGAGCCCACGGACAAGTCCAGGCCGCCCGACGAGATCACGAACGTGGCCCCGACCGCGATAATGGCGACATAGGCGCTGCGCGTGATCACGTTGCTGAGGTTTGTCGCGGAGAGGAAGTCGGGATTGACCAGGAAGCCCAGCGCAAGCAGCGCCGCAAGAGCAAGGAACGGCCCTGCATCAGCCCAAGAGAACTGGTACCGCCGCTCGTGTCGCGCCGGCACGGACTGGGTAAGCGCTGTCACTTTATTCCTCCCTGGGGGACGTGCGCTCGCTCGCTGGTCGCGAGCAGCGCTATCTGGCTCTCGGTCATCGTTTCGCCCGAGACTTCGCCGCTGATCCTGCCCTCTCGCATGACGATGATGCGGTCGCAGATACCCACCAGTTCCTGCATTTCCGAGGATATTACGATGCAGGCTTTGCCCTGTCTGACGAGGTCCTGGATGAAGCCGTAGATCTGCGCCTTGTTGGCGATGTCGATGCCACGGGTCGGCTCGTCGATGATGACGACGGACGGGTCGGTCAGAAGAACCTTGGCGAGCAGAAGCTTCTGCTGGTTGCCACCGGAGAGTTGTCCGGCGCGCGCGCCGAGGCTCTTCAGCCGGATGTCGTAGGTGGAGACCGCCTGCCCCAGGGCCTCGGCCTCGCGGGCCCGTTTCACGACGAGGCCGGGATGGAAGCTGGCGAGTGCCGACAGGGTGAGGTTCGGGCCAAGCCGCTCCTGCAGCAGCAGTCCCTTGCCCTTGCGATCCTCGGTCAGATAGGCGATGCCGGCGTCCAACGCTTCGCGCTGGGAGCGTATTCGTATCGGAGCGCCGTTGAGCTCCACCGTGGCGGTTCCGGGTCGAAGTCCCAGGATCCCTTCGAACAGCTCCGTCCGTCCGGCGCCGATCATCCCGGCGAAGCCCAGAATCTCCCCTTTGTGCGCGCTGAAGGACACATCCCGGACAAATCCCGGAACCATCGCATTCAGCACGCTCAGCATTGGCTGATTTGTCCGCGTCGCCTGCTTTTGAGGGTAAAGGGCGGCAAGCTCGCGCCCCACCATGAGCCGCGCCATGTCGATCTGGCTCAGCGTGTGGCCCGGATAGGTGCCGACCATCTTGCCATCGCGCAGCACGGTCACCTTGTCGGCGAGCCGCTGCACCTCGTCGAGCCGGTGGCTGATGTAAAGGACGGCGATGCCCCGCGCCTTGAGCTCGAAGATGATGGCGAGCAGGCGCTCGACCTCGCCGCCCGTCAGCACGGCTGTCGGCTCGTCGAAGATGACCACACGATGCTCGTCGAGCAGCGCGCGGGCTATCTGCACCATCTGGCGATCGGCCAGCGAAATGTCGCGCACGAGAGCCGTCGCCGGGACCTCGCAGCCCAGCTCGGCGAGCTTTGCCGCAGCGAGCCGGCGCATTCGGGCATCGTCGACCATGCCGCCCTTGGTGAGCTCACGGCCGAGAAAAAGGTTGTCGGTGACGGTCAGCGCTTCCGCCAGCAGGATCTCCTGATGAACCAGCGCAATGCCGGCAGCTTGAGCCTGGTCCGGCCTGGTGAAGCGCACCCGCTGTCCGGCCATGGACAACGCGCCTTGCGTCGGCTCGATGTAGCCGGAAAGCAGCCGCATGAACGTCGACTTGCCGGCCCCGTTCTCGCCGATGACCGCATGGATCTCGCCGGGCAGGATATCGAGCGTGACGTCCGACAACACGGTGACGGTGCCGTACTGCTTGGACACGCCTTCGGCGCGCAGAACAGGTGCGACCGGCAGCGCGTCGCTTGGCGCGGCAAAGCGATCTGTGTCGATGCGGGCGGCGATGGACATGGGACGCGTCACTCGAAGGCAGGCAGGAGCCGGTCCCGCGAATTCTCGATGTGAACGCGCATCGCGTCCGCTGCGCCGCTCGCGTCGCCGGCGGCGAATGCGGCGAGGATCGCCTCGTGCTCATCCAAGGCTTCTTCAGTGACCCGCGAGTGGTACATCAGGCGGAAGATATGGAAGTGGGTATGCTGATGGTTCAGCGTCTCGCGAATGAGCTCGTTCTGCGCGAGCTCCATGATCTTGTCGTGAAAGATCGCGTCCTGCCGCGCGAAGTTGGAATAGCGCAGGCGCTCGTCCTTCCCCACCCGCCGGGCCATGACGCCCGCCGCTTCCTGCAAGACCGCGAGGCGCTCTTCATCCAGTGCCGCCGTAGCCTTGGCGGCGGCAGCGGGCTCCAACAGAAGGCGAAGCTCATAAAGCTCATCGAACCGGCGTCGCGTGATTTGCGGGGCCGCGCGATAGCCGATCAAATGGGTCTTCACGACCAAGCCCTCGCCTTCCAGCCGCCCGAGCGCTTCGCGGATAGGCGTGTGCGAGACGTCGAATTCCCTGACAAGATTATCGACGGTAATGCGTGATCCCGGCGGAATCTTCAGCGACATCAATTGCGCGAAGATTGCTTCGTAGACATCGCCCGCCAAGCTGTTGGCGCGCTGGATGCGGCCGCTCGAGCGGGCTTCGGTTTCAACCGTCAGGTCGGGATTTTCCATCGGTTACCTCTTGACAGGAGCAAGCCCTAACATGATGCTCCGGCCAATTCAATAGGATATCCTATACGATTTTATAGAGGATACGAACGGATGGGCTAGAAACCCTGTCGCCCGCATTCAACGACGCGGGCACCAAAGCCGACAAAGCACCGGCCTCCGAACTGAAGACGGCCCACCGATGAACACGACACTTTTCCATCAGTCTCTTTCGAAAGATCTCAGTCCATGACCCTTTTTGCAGCCGCGCGCCTGCCGCGCGAAATTCTCTTCGGCAAAGGTCAGCGCCATGCGCTGCCCGCCATTGCCGGCCGATATGGCCGGCGCGCGTCCATCTGCACCGACGAACGGCTCGCCGGCACGCCTGAGTTCATCGAGATGCTCGATGGGCTGAAGGCTGCCGGGATCGACACGCTCGTCTATGATCGCACCTTGCCGGACGTGCCGCGCGACAGCGTCGGCGCGTGCATCGCCGAGACGAAGGGATTCAGGCCGGACATGGTGATCGGCGTTGGCGGCGGCAGTTGCCTCGATATGGCCAAATGCGCCGGGCTGCTCATCAGCCATGGCGGCAAGCTCCAGGATTACTATGGCGAGTTCAGGGTGCCGGGCCCTACCCTTCCCCTTATCGCGGTGCCGACCACGGCCGGCACCGGCTCCGAAGTCACTCCCGTAGCGGTGATCTCGGATCCGGAGCGGACGCTCAAGGTCGGCATCTCCAGCCCGCATCTCATCGCCGCGGTTGCGCTCTGCGACCCGGACCTGACAGCGAGTTGTCCCCCATCACTGACCGCCATCGCCGGCGCCGACGCGCTGACCCATGYGATCGAAGCTTTCACCGCCGCAAAACGCGGTGCGGATGCCGATCTGCCGCAACGCCATGTTTTCGTCGGCAAGAGCGCGCTGACCGATCATTTCGCCCTTCTGGCGATCAGGCTCCTGGGCCGCAGCCTCGAAGCAGCATATCGCGACGGGTCGAACGAGGACGCACGCGCGGATGTCATGATGGGAGCGTTGGCCGCCGGCTGCGCCTTCGGCACAGCGGGAACGGCGGCCGCGCATGCCGTGCAGTATCCGGTCGGCGCGCTCACCCACACGCCGCATGGTCTGGGCGTCGCGACGATGCTTCCCTATGTGATGCGCTACAATCTGCCCGCGGCAACCTCCGAGATCGCGGAAATCGGCATTGCGCTTGGCCTGCCGCGCCATGACCGCGATGCCGATCAGCTGGCCGATGCCACGATCGCGGAAGTCGCGCGACTGTTCAACGCCATCGGCATCACGCGAACGCTGGCTGACCTCGGTCTTCCCGAAGACAAGATCGACTGGACCGCTGAACAGGCGCTCGGCATCGACCGGCTGATCAAGAACAATCCCCGCTCCTTCGACCTGCCCGCGATGCAGCGCCTGGTCAGGGCTGCTCATAGCGGCGACATGTCGGTCGCGACGATGTGAGGAAGGAGCCCGATTCCAGTGAACGTTTCCCACCTAACAGTCGATCAGGATTCCGACATGTCCGAATACATCCCGTTCTCGCAAGGCCTTTACATCGGCGGGAAGTGGCGACCCTCCTCCGACGGCCGCGTCATCGAAGTGGTCGACCCATCGACGGAGGCTGTGATCGCCGCGGTTCCGGACGCGACGCTCGCAGACGCCGCGGCGGCGGTGGAGGCGGCCGCAGCGGCAGCATCGGGCTGGCGTGAAACACCGCCACGCAAGCGATCGGAGATCCTGAGGCGCTGCTTCGAGCTGATGAGCGAACGTGCCGAGACCTTGGCCGCGTTGATTTCGCTGGAGAACGGCAAGGCCCTGCGCGACGCGCGCGGCGAAGTCGCCTACGCGGCCGAGTTCTTCCGTTGGAACGCGGAGGAAGCGGTTCGCATCAGCGGCGAGTTCGGCCTTGCCCCGTCGGGCACGAACCGGATCGTGGTCGACTACCAGCCCATCGGCATTTGCGTTCTGATAACGCCGTGGAATTTCCCGGCGGCGATGGCCACGCGCAAGATCGCGCCGGCGCTTGCCGCGGGGTGCACCGTCATTCTGAAGCCGGCCAGCGAAACGCCGCTGACAGCCTATGCGCTTGCCGCCCTCTATGAGGAAGCCGGCGTGCCGCCCGGCGTCGTCAACGTCATCACCACCTCGAACCCGGGGCCGGTAACAGCAGCCATGCTGGCCGATCCGCGAGTGCGGAAGTTGTCCTTCACCGGCTCGACCGGCGTTGGTCGCACGCTTCTCGCCGAGGCGGCGAAACACGTCATTTCCTGCTCGATGGAACTTGGCGGCAACGCGCCGTTCATCGTGCTCGACGATGCCCATCTTGAGGCGGCGCTCGACGGCGCGATGATCGCCAAGATGCGCAACGCCGGCGAAGCCTGCACGGCGGCGAACAGGCTCTACGCGCAGGCAGGCATTCATGATGCGTTCGTCGAAGGCCTGCGCAAGCGCATGGCGGCGCTGACCGTCGGCCCGGGCACTGACACGGAGACCGAATGCGGGCCGATGATTACCAGAAAGGCTGTGGACAAGATCGACCGGCTGGTTCAGGACGCGGTTGCCCGTGGCGCGAAGATCCTGTGCGGCGGCACGATCGCTGAAGGCAGGGGATTTTTCTACCCGCCAACGGTGTTGAGCGACGTGCCGGCCGACGCTGCCATGGCTCACGAGGAGATATTCGGCCCCGTGGCACCGGTGAGCCGCTTCGAAGAAGAGGCCGAGGTCATCGCAAAGGCGAACGATACCGAGTATGGCCTTGCCGCCTATATCTACACCCGCGACCTCGCGAAGGGCATGCGCATGGCATCGAAGATCGAGTCCGGCATGATTGCGCTCAACCGCGGTCTGATGTCCGACCCTGCCGCGCCGTTCGGCGGGGTCAAGCAGAGCGGGCTCGGGCGCGAGGGCGGCCAGAAGCACGGCATAGCCGAGTTCATGGAAGCGAAATACATCGCCGTGACGATCTGATGAGTGAGTTGGCAAAAGATCCATTCCGCACCCGCGACCACGTCCCCGAGTTCGACGACATAGTGGACGAGATCCGCCGCAGAAGCGCGGAGACGAGGGCGAAAATCCCGATGGTCGCCGATGTGGCTTATGGAGCCGACCGCAGCGAAACCCTTGACTTGTTTTTCCCGGAAGGCGGACGCGATCGGCTGCCGGTGCATATCTTCATTCACGGCGGTTACTGGCGCATGTTCTCGAAAAGCGACTATTCCTATGTCGCCGAGACTGTAACCAACGCAGGGGCGATTGCGGTCCTGCTGGGCTACGCGCTGATGCCGGCGGTGAGGATGGCAACTATCGTCGACCAAGTTCGCCGCGCCAGGCGATGGGTTGATGAACACATCGCGAGCCACGGCGGCGACCCCGGCAAGTTGACCGTTAGCGGCCATTCGGCCGGCGCGCATCTCGCGACGATGCTCTTCGACGACGACAGCCGGCCATCGGGCATCAAAGGCGCGCTCCTGTTGGGCGGTATTTACGATTTGAAGCCGTTACAGACTTCGTTTCTCGCCAATGAGATCGCGATTACCGACGAAGAGGTTAGGCGATACTCACCAATCAATCATCGCTTCGATCCCTCTGTGCTGGTCGAGGTCGCGGTCGGGGCCGACGAAACTCTGCCATTCCATCACGGGGCCGCGACCTTCACAGATAGTCTAAAACAGCAAGGACTAAGCGCTTCCCAAACCAACCTTGTTGCGGCCAATCACATGAGCAGCATCCGAGACATTGGCTTGGCCGGAACCCAGGCGGCGGCGCTGCTGACCAAGACTGTGGGGCGCGGGCGAGGTCTGGACCAACCACTGTAGCGCGGCCATACATCGAGCCTTCGCCTTCGATCTCGACGAAGATCCGCCATTTGTCGGCGGATCGGTTCAGCTGGCACGTCGGAAACATCGTGTGGCGATGCCAGCGCTTTCCGGAAGAGACGGCCGCGGCGATCTCGTCGAGCAGCACGCGGGCGGCGGCCGCGAGATCGCCGGCCGACGTTCCTTTGTCCGAAAACGCATCAGCTCCGGGAGCTCCGCGCAGCAGGGCCAACAGTTCCTTGTTCAAGGTCGATGGTACCGTTGGCTGGGATCGCAAGGCGGCCATCTAAACTGCAACCTTGTGCTGGGGTTGGGTGGCGCTGGACGGCTGTGTGGGGGTGCGGTTCACCACAGCGTGGCGCTTGTCCTACCGGGCAGCAGTCGTCCGGCTCCGTCCCCCTGCCTTGGCCCTCGATCCGAGCAAATTGACTCGAAGCTGACTTTTTTTGGGTGTATCGTCTTAAGGTCGTCCCGTTCCGAACAGAGGCTGGAATGTTAGGGCACGGTGTAGCGGAACCCGCAGAGGTCGCAATCCTTTCCAAGGCTGTGAGCGATTACTGCACAAAGCATAAGATCGCGCGCTCGGACGAGCGCGAACAGATAGCTGTCAAGGTGATGAACCTTTTCAGGCGCGGCATGATCGACCCTGATCAGATATCGATAGAGCTTGAAAGGGTGGGTCGGGATAAACCTGGCCTTGCTGGGTAGTCCGGCCCTCAAATCCTGTGTCACCATGATAAGCGGGCCGGCTACTCATCATCCTGCACTGCCAAGATGGCGCGCGCTTAGGCAGCTTTCGTTTGCGATGCCTTTTCCAGCAGTCGCTCCAAAATGCTTGTGGTGCAACTCCTGGGTGCGTTCGAGCAGGTCCAGAAAATCGCACACTAGCTCGGTCGAAATGTGAAGAAGCTGCAACTCAATGATGCGCCGTCGTCGCTCGGCAATGTGCCGCTCGCCCAGTCGGACGCGTTGCCACACCGTTTGAATGTCGTCCACAAGCGCCATCATCCTAACGGTGTGGCGGGCTAAAGCGTTCCCCTAGTCCTTGGCCTCTTGGTCGTCTCTTGGCGGAGGGAGGGCCGAAGATGGCCTCTTTGTAGTGGAGGCTTGGCCAGCGGTCGTCCGGATTTGTCCGCTAGCCGGACCGGAATTTCCGGCTTGCGGATCGTAATGACCGCCGGCGCGTTCATCCGCAGGGCTGGTACAACCACCCGTTTCATCGACCAGCGCGAGAAAGCCGGATGCTCATCCAACCGATCGACTATTTCCTCGTTGCCTGGTTTGTGCTGGCGGCGGGTTCGACGCTCTATGTCGGCTTCGACCAGTACCGCAACAATCCCGAGCCGGTGGTGATGAAATGGGGCTTCATCCTGGTGACGCTCTATATGGGGCCGCTCGGCCTGCTGCTTTATGTACTCGGCGACAAGGAACCGCGCCCTGGCCAGCACGAGGCCTTCACCAGCCCGCTCTGGAAGCAGGGCGTCGGCTCGACCATCCACTGCGTCGCGGGCGATGCGACCGGGATCATCCTTGCCGCGGTCGTCACCGCCACGCTCGGCCTGCCGATGTGGCTCGACCTCATCGTTGAATACCTCGCCGGCTTTGCCTTCGGCCTGTTCATCTTCCAATCGCTGTTCATGAAATCGATGATGGGCGGCAGCTATTGGGAGAATGTGAAGAAGAGCTTCCTGCCCGAGTTCATCTCCATGAACTTCATGATGGCCGGCATGGCGCCGGTCATGAGCTTCCTGATGATGGGCCGCGACATGCGCGCCATGGAGCCCAGCGAGCTTCTGTTCTGGGGCGTGATGTCGCTCGGCGTCATCGCCGGCTTCGTGCTAGCCTATCCCGCCAATGTCTGGCTGGTCGCGCGCGGCCTCAAGCATGGGCTGATGACCGAGCGCCTGCAGCCGGCAGGAGCGAGCGAGCACGGCCATCGCCGGCAGGGCCATGGACCGCCGGGCGAACAGCGCGCTGCCGGCCATCACATGCGCTCGGACGCGACCTCAGCGCAAATCGTGGCGCTCGGCGCGGTGTCGGCGCTGGCCTTGGCGCTCGGCATGGTGGCGCCTGCGAACTGGCTGAACCTCAGCCTCTCGGCCCGCGATGTCGGCGGCGTGATCATGCCGCAAGGCATGATCATGGACCGTGACACGCCGGCCGACGCCATGCGCGACATGGCGGCGGCCGATCCGCGCCTCGTAACCGCATCCTATGGCCTTTCGGCCAGGGGGGACCAAGACCTGCCGTTCCGGATGGAGAACGGCGTGAAGGTGTTCGAGCTGAGGCCGTCGGTGGTTCGCTGGCAGATCCTGCCGGACGTAGCGGTCGATGCCTATGCCTATAACGGCCAGATTCCGGGCCCGCGCATCCATATCCGTCAGGGCGACCGGGTGCGCATCAACGTCACCAATGGACTGCCGGAGGCAACGACGGTGCATTGGCATGGCCTGATCCTACCCAACCAGATGGACGGTCCGGCCGAGATAACCCAGGCGCCGATCGAGCCGGGACAGACCTATTCCTACGAGTTCACCGCCACCCAGCACGGTACTTACTTCTATCATCCGCACGCCAAGCCCGACCGCACCCAGGCACTCGGCCTCTATGGCGCGCTGATCATCGATCCGGCCAACCCGGCCGACGAGGTCGCCGCCGACCACGACTATGTCATCGAGTTGCAGGAATGGCTGGCGCGCGAAGGCCTGACCTATCCATCGATGCCGATGGACGGCGGCATGCCGAACTTCTTCACCATCAACGGCAGGGCCTATCCGTCGACCGACACGATCCGTATGAAGGTCGGCGAAACGCTAAAAGTCCGCTTCATCGGCACCAACAACGGCTTCATACACCCGATGCACATCCATGGCGGCCCGTTCGAAGTGGTCGCGCGCGACGGCGAGACGATTCCCGCCGCCGCACGCTTCCAGGCCGATACGATCAATGTCGGGCCGGGCCAGCGATATGATGTCGTCTGGACGGCGAGGCGTCCCGGCAAATGGCTGATCCACTGTCACATCCCGCATCACACCACGAACAACAATGCCGAGGAGAAGGGCGGCGGCGGGCTGATGATGGTTATCGATGTGAGCTGATGCGGGACCGGGAGTTGTGCTGCTGCAAGCTAACCGTTCCTCAGATCTTCGAGATAGCGGGTGCAGAGTTCCTTTGACGGTGATCGCTTCGCGATCGAACTTGCGTTCCTGGGCAGGGTTGCCGCCTCGTGCGACCTGGCCAAGCAGAACCTTAGCCTCGCGCCTCAGGAGTCCAGACGCCGTGCAGCCCGATCGTGTAGCGATGCGACCGGCCTGCGGCACGGTATTGCACGACGTAGCTTTTCTTCCCCGAAGCGAAGACGCGCAACCCGAAACCGGGCAACTCCTCGTCCCAAATGACGTAGTCCGCGGAACGAATTTCAGTGGTATCAACGGTTCGTTTGGTCAGCTTCGCCATGCTCGAACGCCCCCTTGAAAGATTCCGCGCGTAAGCACGGCAGGGCAAGGTTTCGGCCGCCCTGTCGTAGCGTCGACGCTTATCGAATTCAAATTTGTTTTGTGATTTCAGCGATATAGCGCGAAGTCGGATAGAAATGGATAGTTTCGGCGGAAGCCATTATCCATTCTCCGAAGGCAGAGGTCGTGAGCTCGAATCTCGCCGGGTGCGCTAAATCTTCGATTGTTGCCAGGCACGCGCCGAAGATTGCCGCCGACTCGCGATGGGGGCCGGATCTTGTCCTGAGGCTACCCGGGAACCGGCACCTTCCCTGGCCGTTATTTGAGGAACTCCGAAGTCAATCGCGTGGCCAAGATGACGTACGGCCGCCTGGCAAAGTAGCCGCAGTGCTCCGCCACTCCACCGAGTAAGCTCTGAAACTCGTGCTGGACGAATTGTTTTCACGCTCATGACGAAACACATCAAAACGCCGCATCTCAATCTCACTTATGAAGAGGCGGGTAATCCTCAGGGGGACCCGATCGTTTTGGTCCATGGCTGGCCGGACGATGTGCGCTGCTGGGATAAGGTCGTGCCCGAGCTTGCCAAGCTCAATTGTCGAATTCTCGCCCCTTACTCGCGCGGCTCCACCCCAACGACCTTCCGATCGGAGCAGACTCTGAGAAGCGGCGCTATAGCAGCGCTGGGCCAGGACTTGGCGGATTTCATCGATGCTCTCGATCTGCGCGACGTTTTCGTGGTGGGCTATGATTGGGGTGCGCGAGCCGGCTACGTCGTCGGCGCGCTGTTTTCCGAGCGCGTGCGGGCGCTCCTCGCGATGTCCGCTGGCTACGCCACTTCAAAGCCCGTCCGCGACATGTCCTACGATCTGGCGAAGGCCTATTGGTACGAATGGCTGGTGGCGACCAAGCAGGGTCGCGAGGCGATAGACAAGGATAGGCGGCGCCTCTGCCGCTATCTCTGGCAGACATGGTCGCCCGGCTGGACATTTGACGACGCGGAGTTTGAGGCCACGGCCTCATCCTGGGAGAATGGCGACTGGGCGCCGATCAGCATTCACGCCTATCTGCAGCGCTGGGGTGAGGCCGCAGGCGCGCCAGAGCATGAGGAACTCGAAAAGCGACTGCTCGAAAATCCACCCATCCGAGTTCCCACCGTTATGTTGCAAGGCGCCGACGACGCCGACAATTTTCCGGAGACCTCCGAGGGAAAAGAGCGATTCTTTCTTAGCTCGTATGAGAGGCGCGTCCTGCCGGGCGTCGGGCATTTCATTCCGCGGGAGGCACCCGATGAGGTCTTGGCTGCCATTCGACAATTGTTGACGGGCACGGCGGCAAGCGATGTCGGGTGAGGCTGAGGTAACCGCATTCGGCTTGCAGCAGACGGGGCGGCTGACGGGCCTGGAGAAGGGGTTGCCTGGCCCTGGTTACGACGGGCCTGACCTTTCATCCGTTGCACGAGCCAATTGGAATCTGCTGCGCGGCGACCTTCCGCTTCCCGTATGCACTCTCGGCCAGAAAGCACTTGAGCATAACAGCAAGCGGATGCTTCGCTTTCTCCAAGCCTTTGCCCCCAACATCGTTCTTTGCCCTCACGGCAAGACAACGATGAGCCCCCAATTGTTCCAGCGGCAGCTTGCCGACGGCTGCTGGGGTATCAGTCTTGCGACCTTTCATCAGGTCCGCGCCGCACGGCGCCGTGGCTTCGAGCGCATCTTTTACGCGAACGAACTCGTCGGGCCTCAGGAGATCGCCTTTGTTCTCCAAGAGCTCGGCCGGGATCCTGCTTTCGATTTCTATTGTCTCGTCGACTCGATCGACGGCGTCGAGCGGCTGCGCAGGAGCGCGGAGGAAATCTCACCCCGCCGACCGCTGCAGGTCCTTGTGGAAGGGGGATTTCCCGGCGGCCGCTGCGGCGTTCGAACAGTGGAGGCAGCCTTGGATGTCGCGCGTGCGGCGCATGCGAGTTCTCCTCACCTATGGCTCGTCGGGCTGGAGGGATACGAGGGTGTGCTGCAAACGAAACCCAAGGACGAACGGCAAACGGCCGTACCCTCCTTCCTTGATGCCCTCGTCGAAATGATCCAGGCCTGTGACTCGGAAGGCCTCTTCAACGCCTGCGATCAGATCATGCTCAGCGCGGGCGGCAGTTCTTTTTACGATCTGGTTGCCGACGTGCCGCGCCATCTGGAACTCAGCAAGCGACTACAGGTCGTGGTCCGGAGCGGGTGCTATCTAACACATGATTCAGGACTGTATGCACGGCTGTTCGAGGATCTGAAGCAACGCAGCGACATGGCACGAATGAGCGACCTCTCCTTCGAACCGGCATTGGAGATTTGGTGTCACGTCCTTTCAACTCCCGAACTGGATCGAATTGTCTTGGGTGCGGGTCAGCGGGACTTCGGCCATGACGCCGGACCGCCGGTGATCCTGAAGACCGCACAAGAAGGAGTTTGCTCCCGGCTTCTCGATGCAGGCGCCTACTAGATTGCGATGATCAACGATCAGCATACGACCGTTAAGGTGCCGGTCGGCCACGGGTTGAAAGTCGGCGACATGGTTGCGCTGAGCCCATCACATCCGTGCACGACCTTCGACAAATGGCGCCTGATCTACGAGGTTGACGAAAACTACAACGTCGTCGGAGCGGTCGAGACATTCTTTTGAAACTGCGCTGCCTGCACTCGTTACCTTTCGTGATCGCAGGCCGGGTCGACCCGGAAAGGGCGACCATTTCGATCCCGGTGAAAAAACCGACTAGGAGAAAAGCCATGGATTGGCAGATGCCTGAGCAGTTCGACTTCGAAGGCAACGCGATCGCGTGGGGCGTCATTGGCGAAGGTCCGCCTGCGGTGGTCATGCATGGCTCGCCCTTCTCTTCGATCGAGTGGCGGCGGATCGCACCATGGCTCGCGCGTCATCGGCGGGTCTTCTACTACGACATGCTCGGCTATGGGCGCTCGGCTAAGCCCGAGGCCGATGTTCTACATGGCGCCCAGAACCGATTGTTCGCGACCCTTGTGAAGCATTGGGGCGCCGAGCGGTCGGACATCGTGGCGCATGACTTCGGTGGCTCGGTGGCGCTGCGCGCTCACCTGCTTGACGGCATCAATTACCGCAGCCTCGTATTGATCGACCCAGTCGCGATCAGCCCGCAAGGTTCAGCCCTGGTGCAGGCGGCGAGGGCGCATCGAGATGTGTTCACCCGACTGCCTGCCTATGTGCACGAAGCCATACTGCGCGCGTATGTCGGTGCGGCTGTCAAGCGCAGGTTGGATGAGGGGGAAATGCGGCTCTATCTCGATCCCTGGCTCGGCGATGGGGGGCAAAAGGCATTCTGGCGCCAGATCACTCAAATGGATGACAAATATAGCGAAGAGGTCGAATGGCGCTATAGCGAGATCCGCTGCCCTGTGACGATCCTGTGGGGTGCTGAAGACGAGTTCATCCCGTTGAAGGACGGGCAGGAACTCGCAAGGCGCATTCCAAGCGCGTCATTCACGGTCATCCCCAATGCGAAGCACCTCGTTCAGGAAGATGCACCCGAAGCAATCGTTGCCGCGGTGCTCGATATCTGGCGCCGGCAGGAGTCAGCAACATGATTTCCAGGTGTCATCGGCGTGAAGGTGCCGCTCCGGAAAAATCCGTTCAAGCGTTCAAGCGCGAGCCCAAGGCGACGAGGATCGAGGCCGCGACGGCGGAGCTATCAGGCATGGCGTCGCTTTAGCGCAAGGCTTGGGGACGTTTGACGGCAAGGCGGAACAACTGCGTCTCGCTGCAGTTTTCCCTCTGCTTCCTCTTTTGGACGACCGCCATGCAACCTGCCGTTACCGATCACGTCGAGATCAAGAAATACAATCATCCGACCGGCGGATGGGGCTCGCTTAAATCGCTGATCCGCAAAGCTCGGGATCAAGGTCTGCTGCTATCCGACATATGGAGCACGTTGCTCAAGCAGAACAAGGCGGACGGCTATATGTGCGTCTCCTGCTCATGGGCGAAGCCGGCCGAGCCGCGGCCTTTCGAGTTCTGCGAGAACGGCGCAAAGGCAACCATGTGGGAGCAGACCAGCAGACGCTGCGAGCCGTCCTTCTTTGCCGCCCATACGCTAACCGAACTCCTGGACTGGCCGGATCACGATCTTGAGAAACAAGGACGCCTGACGGAGCCGATGCGCTATAACCGCGCCACCGACAAATACGAGCCTGTAGCCTGGCCGGACGCGTTCGGCGACATAGGCGCTCAGCTCAGGCACCTCGACCCGAAGTCCGTGGTTTTCTACACGTCCGGACGCGCCTCGCTCGAGGCCTCGTTCATGTATCAGCTCTTCGCTCGCATCTACGGCTCTTCGAACCTGCCCGATTCCTCGAACATGTGTCACGAGTCGACGTCTGTTGGCCTGCCGGAATCGATCGGCTCTCCCGTCGGCACGGTGCAATTGGAGGACTTCGCCAAATCCGACATGATGTTCTTCTTTGGCCACAATACCGGTGTCACCGCGCCACGCCTGTTGCATCCCATTGAGGACGCTCGCCAGCGCGGTGTTCCGGTGATCACCTTCAATCCACTGCGGGAGCGCGGCCTGGTGAGGTTCAAGAACCCGCAGAACCCAGTCGAGATGCTGTCGCCCGGTCCGGGGACGAAGATGTCGAGCGACTTCTTCCAGATCCGGGCTGGCGGGGATATTGCGGCCATGACCGGAATAGCCAAGGCGGTGATGGCGCTCGACGACGCGGCCCGGGAACGTGGCGCAAAACGTATCCTCGATACCGCTTTCATCGAGGAGCACACATCCGGCTTTGCCGAGTTCGAAGCCTATCTGCGCGCGACCGATTGGGAAGACATCGTTCGACGTTCCGGCATCTCGCGAGCCGATCTCGAACATGTCGCTGAAATATACAGTTCGGCCAATGCGGTTGTCGGCAATTACGGCATGGGTCTCACCCAGCATCGCCACGGCACAGAGAACGTGCAGATGCTATGCAATCTGCTGCTCATGCGCGGCAATATCGGCAAGCCCGGAGCCGGCATATCGCCGTTGCGCGGACACTCCAACGTCCAGGGACAGCGCACGGTCGGCATTTCCGAAAAGCCGGAGCTCGTTCCGCTCGATAAATTCCGCGACTTCTACGGCTTCGAGCCGCCGCGGGACAAAGGGCTCGATACCGTCGAGACGTGCGAAGGCGTGATCGACGGGCGGGTTCACGGTTTCGTCGGACTCGGCGGTAATTTCGTGCGGGCCGTGCCAGAAACCGGACTGGTCGAGAAGGCCTGGCGGAACCTGGACCTGCACGTCGAGATCGCGACCAAGCTCAACCACAGCCATCTGATCGCCGGGAAAGTCACATATCTGCTGCCATGCCTGTCGCGGCTGGAGAAGGACGTTCAGGCCAGCGGACCGCAATGGGTCTCGATGGAAGATTCGACCGCCTGCATCCATGGCTCCTTCGGGTCCCGGCCAAAACCGAGCGAGCACCTCATGTCGGAGCCGAGCATTGTCGCCGAACTCGCCAAGGCGACTGTCGCCGGCAAGAGCTCGATCCCTTGGGACGACTGGGTCGCGGACTATTCCCGCATCCGCGATGAGATCGAGCGCTGCTTCCCGGCGCATTTCAAGGACTTCAACAAGCGCTTTCTCACGCCCGGCGGGTTCCATCGCGACATCAAGGCATCGAAGCGCGTCTGGCAGACGCCGAACAAGAAGGCGAATTTCAAGTTGCCCACCACGCTGGAAACCGATCCGGACATCGATGTTTCCGGCAGGGATGTGCTGACCCTGATCACCGTGCGGTCCAACGACCAGTTCAACACGACGGTCTATGGTTATCGCGACAGGCTGCGCGGCATCCTGGGAACGCGAATGGTGCTGCTGATGAACGACGAGGACATCCGCCGCATGGGTCTTAGCGCGGGGCAGGAAGTCGCTCTCGAGGCGCATGCCGATGACGGCGTCGAACGGCGGGTTGAAGGTCTGCGGGTTACACCCTACTCCATCCCAAGCGGCAATTGCGCCGGCTATTATCCCGAACTCAACCCTTTAATACCTCTCTGGCATCGGGCTCACAAAGCACACGTGCCGGCGGCGAAGTCGGTGCCGGTGAGGATCGTCGCGTAACGTTCAGGTCCAGGCAGAGAGAACCGTCTCCATCTCGACGGTCTCGACCTGTTGCGCGAAGGGCTGGTGATAGACAGGCATCAGTGCGTCGTGCGTGGGTCGGAAGAGCTGCAAAGCGCGGTCGGCTCGACACTTCGGTTCCCGGATCGTGCTGATGTAACGTCCAGCCATGCACCCCGTTCCGTCGGCCGGAATCGTCGTTCGAACCGGTTCGCTACCGCCCTGCCACTCACAGGTGCTCTGCAAGTTCCCTGGCCAGCTGTCTTCGCTCTCGGGATGAGACTATTTGATGTGTCTCCACGGTCGCGGATCGCAAGCATGCCCGGCCGCGGTGCTGGACGATCTCAAACCGGCGTGACGCTCCAATCAAAGTATCCTCCGAACCGTACATTCCAATGATCGTAATTTCGAACTGGTGGATGTTCCGGCTCAAGTCCGCGTCGCCGATGGTCTGGTTGACGTCGCCGGTCCTTTCATGGAGCGCGTAGCCCAGAATGCCGGAGAAGCTTCCCATATCGATGATTTTTCCGGCGCCAAGCGGGCCCTGTCGCGTCATGTATTTCCAGCCAGACGGTCGCTTGGAATTCTTGAGATCTTCGGCGTCTGAGATGAATATACGATGGCGGCCGAGCGGCGTTCCCAGATCGACGATGACGCTTTGAATAAAGACTGCGCCTTCGCTCATGTTGGTTACGAAGCATCGCGCCGATAGCTCCCGCCCCTCGCCCCAGTTAATCAAGAGCTTGGGCGTTCTTCGTCGCCGGTGACTTCGCCAGAAAACGTGCAGATAGACGGACCAGATCACGAGCATGCCTATGCTGGCAAACGCGGAGATCAGGCTCGCCTTGCTCGCTAGCCATCCAAATGTCTCGAACATTTGAGGTCGAATAGTGCGCCGCCATCTTTGTTCCATGCGGCGGCTCGGCCGACGCCGGCGCCGTCGCTTCCTCCCTACAGCCGATGCCCGAAATCGAGCGGCTGCCATTGGAACAAAGCCGTGAAACGGTTGTTCGGCTCCAGTCCATCGAGAGAGGAGCTTGAATCATGAAAGCGCGGACACTTCTTGCACCGCTGGCTTGGGCGATCGTGTCGCTGGCTCTTCCGGCAGCTGCCGCCGAGAACGCGCAAACCTTTGTCAACAAGGCCGCTGCCGGCGGGATGTTCGAGGTGGATTCGAGCAAGCTTGCGCAGGAAAGAGCGAAGGAGCAGCAGGTCAAGGATTTTGCGGGAAAGATGATTGCCGATCACAGCGCGGCGAATGAAAAGCTGAAAAAGCTCGCCGCCGAGCAGAAGTTGCAAGTGCCGGCTCAACTCGATGCCACGCAAAAAAGCGACATTGAAAAGCTGCAGAACACCACGACAGGATTTGACCAGCCTTACGTCGAGATGCAGCGCAGCGCGCATGCCGATGCAGTCAATCTGTTCCAGTCCTATGCCAAGGAGGGCGACAATCCCAGCCTAAAGGCGTTCGCCGCTGAGACCCTGCCGACACTGAAGATGCATCAGGACATGATCGACAAGATCGCGGCGGCGAACGCAGGCATGCCGGCGGTCAAGTCGGCATCGACACCCAAACCGCCCGCACCGGTTCCGGGCGCCAACAGCTTCACCGAGTCTCAGGCAAAAAACCGCATCCAAGACGCCGGTTATAGCGACATCTCGTCGCTCGCCAAGGACGGCCAGGGGATCTGGCGCGGTCAGGCGAAGAAGGATGGCGAGAGCATCTCCGTCGCGCTCGACTATCAGGGCAACGTCTTTGCCGGTCAGCAGTAATCATCACAGGAGCAAAAAATGCAAACGATCACCGCGCTGTTCGACGACTATGACGATGCCGCCGATGCCGTTGGCGAACTCGAGTCCATGGGTGTGCCGACATCCGATCTCAGCATCGTCGCAAGCAACGCCGATGGCCGGCATTCCCCCGCGGCCGAAGATGCAGCCAGTGGAGCTGGCATCGGCGCTGTCGTGGGCGGCGCCGGTGGCTTGGCAACTGGTCTCGGCGCCATGGCAATACCCGGCGTCGGTCCGGTCGTGGCGGCTGGCTGGCTCGCGGCGACTGCCGCGGGCGCGGTCGCCGGCGCGGTCGTCGGTGGAGCGGCCGGCGGCATCATCGGCAGCCTGACGGATGGCGCCGATGTCTCGGAGCGTGATGCCCAGGTCTATGCTGAAGGCCTCCGCCGCGGCGGCACGCTGGTCACCGCTCGCGTCGACGATGAGCTCGCCCCGCAGGCGCAAGCGATCCTTCACGACTCCAGGTCCGTGGATGTCGCCGAACGGCGGAGCGAATACGAAGCTGACGGCTGGACGGGATTTGACCAGGCGGCCAGAGATTACCGTCAGCAGAGCAAATAGGGGTTGGCGTGAAACGAGTGCTGTGGCCCCTGATCCTGACAGTTGTGGTCCTGCTGGCGTGCTACGGGGCGTTCATCTACGTCGAGCGAGGTTGGCCCACGGCCCCGCTCAAGCGAACGCCCGAGCAGAACCAGGGTGGCAACGCACCGCAGGATACGTCCCCGGCGGCCGGCATAAAGAAGAGCCCGCAAGACAGCAACAAAATGCCAGGCAACCAATGAGTGTCAGGCGATCGAGTGCGTTCGCTTGATCGTCTGGTGGCGCGCTCAACCGCGTTCGACGAATTTGTTGAAACGGCTGGGTACGCCTTCCGCGGTTATGTCCTGATGCACGAAGGCAAGTCCGTTGTCGTCCAATATGGTGAAGAACTCTTGCCATTCGATGGGTTCCAGATCGTCTTCCTGGTCACCGAAGTCCACACGCAGCATCGCGCCCTTCGCCGCGGTCCGCGCGACCGCAGGTCTGCCTTGGCGGGCTTCTATCCACGCCCGGATCACCTCGTGGTTTATGGTTTTCAGCGGCTCGCTCATGATGAACCCCTTTCGGCTCTGAATCTCTGTTCCTGCCGCTCTCGTCAGCGGATAAAACTCAATCCATATCCGGCTCACTCGTTCCCGCGTCCCGCCAAAGGCGTTTGCTGCAGGCACCAACGGGCCACGACAAGGCTCAAGCGAGCCTGTCGCGGCTCGAGAGCGCCGATCGCAGCATTGCACCATTAACGGAACCAACTGCTGATCTGCTGGTTCGGGGGCATTCAGCGGAGCCTTCCCATGCCAAATGCAGCGGAAATTCTCGTCGATACTCTGATTGACTGGAACGTCGAGGTCATATTCGGCCTGCCCGGCGACGGCATCAACGGCATCATGGAGGCGCTGCGGAAAAAGCAGGACAGAATTTCATTCGTCCAAGTGCGCCATGAGGAATCCGCTGCATTCATGGCCTGCGCCTACGCCAAATGGACCGGAAAGCTTGGCGTATGCCTTGCCACGTCCGGCCCCGGCGGTGCCCACCTTCTGACCGGGCTCTACGACGCCAAGCTCGATCAGGCTCCCGTGCTCGCAATTACCGGGATGCAGTTCCACGATCTCATCGAGACATTCACGCAGCAGGATGTCGACCTGACCCGTGTCTTCAACGACGTCGCCGTCTACAACGTGCAGGTGTCGGACGCGGCGCATATGGAGAACGTCGCAAGCCTTGCCTGCCGTACCGCGCTCGCTCGCAAGGGCGTCGCCCATCTTTCGATCGCCAGCGACATCCAGGAGCAGCCTTCCGACGCGGCCAAGCGTTCAAAGCGCAACCGTCCGGCGCATACGCCACAAGACATGTTCGTTCCCCATTGCGTCGCCGAGGACGAGGAACTGGACAAGGCGGCAGCCATCCTGAACGGCGCCAAGCGCGTGGCCATTCTGGCGGGCCGCGGCGCTATGGGTGCCGCGGCCGAGCTGGAGGAAACCGCAGGACTGCTGCAGGCACCGGTCATCAAGGCGCTACTAGGTAAAGCGGTACTCCCAGACGACCATCCCTATACTACCGGCGGCATAGGCATCCTGGGGACCTTGCCGTCGCAGGAAGCAATGGAAACCTGCGACGCCGTTCTCATTGTCGGCTCGACATTTCCCTACATCGAATATTATCCGAAGCCGGGGCAGGCGCGCGGCGTTCAGATAGATTGCGACGCGCAGCGTATCGGTTTGCGGTTCCCCGTCGAAGCCGGGCTGGTTGGCGATGCAGCGGAAACGCTTCATGCACTTAACCGCAGGCTGAAGCCGAAGGCCGACGGCGCCTTCCTCGCCGCGGCTCGAACCGCCATGCAGGAGTGGCGAGAGATGATGCGCCAGTCAGAGGATGGCGAAGGGCATCCTCTCAAGCCACAACTGATCGCCCGCGCATTCGGCGAACGGCTTGCCGACAACACGATATTGGCTACCGACTCCGGGCAGAATACGGAACTTGCCGCACGCCATGTCGACCTGCGCGAGGGGCAGGAGTTCGGTGTCTCCGGCGCGCTTGCGTCCATGGCCTGCGGTCTGAGCTATGCGATAGCCGCCGGCATTGCGTTTCCCGGCCGGCCGATCGCTGCAATTGTGGGGGATGGCGGATTTGCCATGCAACTCGGTGAGTTCTCGACAGCCGTGCGCTACGGCATTCCGCTGAAGCTGTTGGTCATCAAGAACAACATGCTGAACCAGATCGCCTGGGAGCAAATGATGTTTCTCGGCAATCCGCAATTCGGCTGCGAATTGCAGCCGATCGATTTTGCCAAAGCGGCCGAGGCGATGGGCGGCAAAGGTTTCAGCATCGAGCGGGCCGACGAGGTCGAGCGCGTTCTCGACCAAGCCTTCGCTGCCGATGGGCCGGTCGTCATCCAGGCGCTCGTCGATGCCTACGAGCCGATGATGCCGCCGAAGATGCCGCCCGATTATGCCAAGAACTTCCGCAAGGCGCTGCCGGATACCCCCGGGCGCGAGCGGATCGAGGAGAACGTCGCGCGGGAGCCGGCCAAGACGATGATGGAGGCCGAGGGATGATGCTGCCGCGAACGCTGGCAACGTTCCGCGAATGGACCGGCGGCATCCTCAGCGCGTTGCCGTGTCACCTGCCTTGTTTCGCCTGGCCTTGGGAGGGACCAGTCGGCCGGAATTGGCTCGCAGGCCTCTGAAAAACTCTTCCACATAAGGCAAGAGTTCGAACAGCAGAATCACGGTCATCACCGTTGCGATGTACCCCACGGGCAGCTGCTGCTCCTTCCAGGCAAGGTCAAACCGAGCCTTCTCTGGCCCAAACCCGAACAGTGCCAGGAACTGGCCCCAGTGCAATGAAACCACGCTGACAAGGCCCATCAGCGGGATCATCTCCAGAAAGCTGTGAACGTGCTGTTCGATGGGAGTTACGGTGCGCGCGGTCGTTGCGTAACGCACGTCCCATATGGCGGTGGCCTCGTGGAGGACGAAGACGATCATCATCACGGCGATGATCAGGGCATTAATCTCCAAGAACATCGCCGCGAGCAAAGGAATGCCTACCTCGACGAACATCAGGAGATGGATCAGCGATTCCTTCGCGCCGGTCGTCGCTTCGATGTGCGTGGCGCGGTGACAGAGCCAATCGGCGAAGCCGGCGATCAACCAGACGGGCAACACGAAGTACATCAGTATCAGCACCATTGGATCGCTCAGCATCGAGCCGTGCCCCAGCTCTGATCTGTCCGTGCTGCTACGTCCTCCATGAAATCCCTCATGCCAACTCACATTCGCGCAAAACACCGCCGGGGCCGAACTTTGCCCCGCAATGGGTGCCGAATGAGCCCAGGTGCCGCCGACGGCTCGCGCTCAGTCAGTGCGTGAAGCGACTTCTCAGCCAGCCAAGTAGACGATTGCCGGTGATGATCCTGCGAACGCGCTGCGCCGCCCAACCTGCCTGCATGGTTGCGCCGGCATGGCAGCTGCAGACGACTTCATGCAACTGCCAATCGGACAGCTCAAAGAAACGTCTGGCCTCTCCGTATGTATCGGATCGCAAGCCCGATGCCCTGAGCAGCGGGTCCTCAAAGGCAACCGTGAGCGGGGAGCCTGCCGCCCGTGCTTCTTCGCGCATCCCTGGATAAAGATATTCGGTGCCGGTGAGAGCAGCGAGACAGCGCAACGGATTGCTGTCGAGCAGTTCTGCCCACCTCTCAATCTTTTCAGTCCGCGTGGCGAGCGGCACCAACGGATTGATATCAGCGACTGCGTGCAATTGGTCGAGCGTTTGGTGTTTCATGACAAGCTCCCGTCCATCCCTCCGTGACCGGTTCGTCATAGCGAGAGGTCGGCGGGCCCGCGCCCGAGGGACCAAAGCGCGGGCCGATCAGTGTTGCCCACCGATCTTCGGCAGACATCCAGCAGCGGAGCCTGCACTGCACTGAACTGACCGCCGTCCCGAATGTTCCGTAGGAAGACCGAATTCCGCGCATTGAGCGGCGCCGTCGCGAGAAGCGGCGGCGTGTCGGACCAAGGACGTGCTCGAAGATTCGACTGAATCTCAGGCTCGAGCTCGACTCTCGATCATTCGATTTGCAAGCTTGATCAGATCCTGGATCGCGGCCGGCTTCGGCAGATACGGCGCGTCGTGAAAGGCGGGCGCCTGAAATTCAGGGTCATAGCCCGAATGGACGATAAAAGGCACATTCAGCGCTTTAAGGCGGCCGGCGGCAATGCCGCGCTGGCCGTCCAGCAGCTGTATATCGATGATGGCCAAATCCGGCCTGTGGTCGGCCAGCCATGTTTCGGCTGCTCGTTCGGAGGCCACGCAGGCGACGTCGAACCCGCTGTCCATCAATCCATTCGCCATGTCCGAAGCGATCAGATACTCGTCCTCCACGACCAGCGCCAAGGGCGCCCTCATATCGGCTTCCTTAACGTTCATTGCTTCTTGCGGCCTAAACAAAAGACTGATCCCTAGTTCCACAGAGACGGAAGGCAAAGGGCTGACCTCGGCGGAGCTGAGGACCGCTGACGCTTGTCTAATTCTTCCGGCGTCGAGCTTTGAGACTTTGCCGGGTGGGAAACCGGAGCACACCCGCTTGCAGCTCTCCGTCGATGTTGCCAATCGGATTAGGACCGGCCTGGATCGGGGCGCCATTCCGGGTTTGGCGGAGCACAACCACTCCAGATCCAGCCGATGCGAGCCGTGTCCTGAGCAGACGGGCAAGCTTTGGATGCAGCCCATCGCCTCTGGCAGCTGCCATCGCGTCTAGCGAGAGGAAGGGAAGCATCGTTTATCCTTTCTTCGGCTATGCAGCTCGGTCCTCATTCCGCCGCCGCCTTTTCACGCCTTGCCTCATCGAAGTCGACCGACGACACGATCTTGCCGCTTCCGTCGCGGACCCGCACGGCCCAGCCCTCCTGCCCGCCTTCGGGCGTGTCGTCCAACAGATCGATGGCCGACCGCAGCGCCTCGCCATGCGCGGCCTCGAGGCTCGCCAGTTCCACCCCCTGGAGTTGGCGCACACTGTTGTTGTCGCGATACTCGAATGTGAACAGACCCTGCGACTTGATCGACGGCCCACCGAGGTCGCGATAGCCGCTCTGCCCGGATACCCGCTCCGTGTTGCCGAAGGCCGCACACTGGGCCATCATCTCTTTGGCGCAGCCGACGAGAGCGGCCTTATCAAGCGTCAGTCGCGGATCCGATGTCGCCATTGTGACGGCAATCTTTTCGCCGCCGTCGCCAAGAAACTCGACCACCGTACCTTCCGGTCCGGCATGTATTTCAGTTTCGAGAACCTGCATTGCCGCCTCGTCGTCTTCGCATCGGTGAAGATTAAAGCTGGCCCAATCGGAAAGGTTCCGGGTCCAATCAGGCTCGTCTTCCGCGATGTGGGCGCCCTGCCCAAAATCCGCGCCATGTCATGGCGGCATTCTTCTCCACCTCCGGCAGCCTTATTGGAACAGCAGGGCCGAACAGAAGTTTGGTTGCGAAGGAGCTATCGAATGATCTCGCCGAGCAAGCGGACACCTGCCGAGGATCGCGGTCAAATCCAGGCCGGCAGGACTGAAGACAAGACGCCCGGGTTCGATCCGGCGGCCGCGCCCCTGGAAACGGATGCCGAGGCTGGCGACGCCGCCAATCCGGCGCGGCCTGCGACGCGACATGAAGCGAAATTCACCAACCAGGCGAGTTTCGCCAATGCAATGCGGCGCCCGGAGAATGCGTCCGGTCTTCATCCCGGCAGAAAGGGGCCGGTTTTGGTGATCGCGGCGGCCGTAGTCCTCGCGGCCGCCGCGATCCTGCTTGCCGCGCTGCTCGGGTAACTCCTTTGCCGTCGTCTCCTCAAACGACGTGGCGCCACGGCTGAAATATCCGTCTTGCATTCAACAGCTCAGAGGGTGATTTTTGATGCCAACATTGAAAAAGCTCCTTCGCCGTCTGTGGCGGCGGAAAATCCAACCGACGGCGGATCCCTCTCCGGTCGATGCGATCGTGCGGCTGCTGCGCGAAGCAAAGGACCAGAAGCTGCACGGCGGCAAAGAGTAGAAATATCGATCGTTTCGCGTCCTGCCGTTCGGAACAACGGCGGACAAGCTGGATGTCCCTCCAACCGTTTCTGAAACAACGCATGGTGACCGCGCGAAAGATCGACAAGGACAGGCACGAACGGACATCGGCCGCGGCGCGCGCGTTGATGGAAGCGGAGCGACTGACGCGCCAGGCGAAGACCGCTCGGCTGCGCGAGCAGCGTCTGGCCGCGACGCCGGCGACAAAGACGCCCTCTCCTGCCGAACCGCCTCCTCGCGCGACCGGACCCAAGCCACCGCCAATGAAGAAACGGAAAATGACGGATATCAGCTAACGCCTGGCTCCGCTCGGTGCTGCTGCACCCTGGCAAGGCTGCCACCAGGCGGACCAAGATTCCGACCACCAGTACGATCGGCAAGATCGCTGCCAAGCCCCTGGGCACAAAGAGGCGTTCCAGCAGGCTGACTGCGGGCTGCAGGAGCAACTTGAGAAAGACGGCGAGAACGAGCGGAAGCACGATGGCGCCCGCGGCGAAGAAGGCGGCAAGGATTGCCAGGACGAAAAGACCGCCTGTGAAGAATGTCACCGCGCGCAATCGTGCTGCTTGCCGGCTCTCAACGGTTTGCAAGATGGGCTCGGCCGTTTCCACAGGAGCCGGCGATGATCGTTCGAACTCGGAGCGTCCGTTCTGCATTGAAGTCATTGCCTGCGTACTGAACCCGGGGAAGGACTCAGATGTTCCCTGCGCAACAGAGAACGACGAGCTTCAGGCGGGCGCTTGGCATTACGCCGGACCAGGCATGCGCACGGCGGACTGAAATGATCGAGAGTTACGAAACGGAAACTCTCAGTCCCCGGCCGCTGGATCTCCAGGCCCGGTCTCGATCTCATCAAATATGTGTTCGTGGATGATGCCCAGGATTTGCAGCCTCACCGCCTCACGCGCCTCCGGCTGAATGAACGGCATAAGGAGGCCGACTGTCTCCACGACCCGCCGTGGCAGATCCGCGCTTGGGTCGGTCAAACGGCTTCCGTGATCGTAGATGTTTTCAGTGAGCTTTTTATCCAGATCCGAAAAAGTGCCCATGCTATCGCTCCGAACCTGACGTCGGAACGGCCGGATCCTGAAAATGGTTCCGCGCCATAGCGGCCGCTCTGGCCAGCGCCTCAAAGTTTCGCAAGGAAATATCAGCGCGCAGTTTGGGGCAACCCACAGGCCTGTGAGGTCGCGCAACCTCGATCGCTCTTAATGCAACGGACATCGATGCCGGCAAGAGCTCAAGTCTTGCGGCCGCGCTCGACGAATTTGTTGAAACGGCTTTCTCCTCCGCTGCCGGCCTTGTCCTGGTGAAGGAAAGCCAGATCGTTCTCGTCGAAGATCCTGAAGAACTCATCCCACTCGATCGGCTCGAGCGCTTCTTCCGGCTCGCCGAAATCGATGCGCAGGATGCCACCCTTGCCTTTGGTGCGGACCACGGCGGGATGGCCATCCCTTTCCTCCACCCATTTACGGATTTCGTCGTGATTGGTGGTCGTCTTCGCCTCGGACATGGCTTTTCCTTTCTCGCAGCGGGACCGACGCGGTCCTAACAGCGCGCAAAGGGCAATGTTCCAACCGATCGGCAGTCCGACCACGGATTGTCACGCGCATTGCGGGAGGAGCTTTGTTGAAGCAGGGAACAAACCTTTTGTCCCGCAGTTCGGGAACCCAACGCCAAATCCGCAAGGAGTTCTCGTGAAACGTGTACTGGTTACGGGGGGCTGCGGTTTCATCGGCCGGCATGTCGCCCAGGAGCTCATAGAACATGGCTATGAAGTGCGTATCCTGGACGTGCTTCTGGATCAGGTCCATGGCAGCGAGGCCATCAGCATCCCGGGTGGCGCCGAGCTGACAAAGGGCGATGTGCGCGACCCGGGAGCAGTGGCAGAAGCCGTTTCGGGTATCGACGCCGTCATCCATCTCGCTGCCGAGGTCGGCGTCGGCCAATCCATGTACGAGATCGCCCGCTACGTCGGCACCAATGATCTCGGCACCGCGACCCTGCTCCAGGCATTGATCAAGCAACCGGTCGAACGGATTGTCGTCGCGTCCTCGATGAGCATCTACGGCGAGGGCCTCTATGAGACACCGGACGGGCGGCGCATTGACGACGCCCGCCGCAAGCCGAGCGATATCAGGAACGGCCAGTGGGACCCGTTGTCTGCTGCGGGCGAAAGCCTGTCGCCGATTCCAACCGACGAGGAGAAGCGGCCTGACCTCGCCTCGATCTATGCGCTGACCAAATATGCGCAGGAGAGGGCGGTGCTGATCTTCGGCCAGGCCTATGATGCGGATGCGGTGGCCTTGCGCCTGTTCAACGTCTTCGGCGCCGGACAGGCGCTCGCCAACCCCTACACGGGCGTGCTCGCCAACTTCGCCTCGCGTCTTGCCAACGGCAAGCGGCCGATGGTCTTTGAGGACGGCAAGCAAAAGCGCGACTTCGTCCATGTGCAGGACGTCGCCCGGGCCTTCCGACTGGCATTGGAGCAACGCCAGGCAGCTGGCCACGCCATCAACATCGGCAGCGGACGGTCCTACACGATCAGCGAGGTCGCCCGCCTGCTCGCCGAGGCAATGGGCGTTCCGAAGCGGCCACCCGAAATTCTCGGCAAGGCGCGCTCCGGCGATATCCGCAACTGCTTCGCCGATATCGGCAAGGCGCGCGAGCTGCTCGGCTTCGAGCCGAGCCGCCGGCTGGAGGATTCGCTTGGCGAATTCGCGGCCTGGGTTCGCAACAGCGTCGCCATCGACCGCGGCGCCGACATGAAGCGCGAGCTTGAAGAGCGAGGGTTGGTGTCATGAGCCAACGGGATCGCAATCCTCGCAAGGCGCCGGTGGTTGTCATCGGCGGCAGTGGCTTCATAGGCTCCAATCTGGCCGACAGTCTGCTGTCGGACGGCGAGCCGGTGCTGGTCATCGACAATTTCAGCCGTTCCGGCGTCGAGCAGAACCTCGAGTGGCTGGCGCAAAAGCACGGCAGCCGGCTCAGCGTGGAAACCGTTGACATACGCGACGGGAGCAGCCTGGCCTCGGCCCTGGCGCCGGCCAAGGCGATCTTCCATCTGGCCGCCCAGACCGCCGTGACCACGAGCCTGGTCGATCCCGCGCAAGACCTCGACATCAATCTCAAAGGCACGTTCAACGTGCTCGAAGCGGCGCGCCGCACGGGCGTCCCGGTAATCTTCGCCAGCACCAATAAGGTCTATGGCAGCTTGCCCCAGATCGCGGTGCGAGAAGCCGACGATCGATACGAGCCGGATGACGAAGCCATCCGCGCCAATGGCGTGGCCGAGACGATCGGCCTCGATTTCTGCACGCCCTATGGCTGTTCGAAGGGCGCTGCGGACCAATATGTCCTCGACTACACCAAGTCCTACGGCCTGCCGACGGCGGTGCTGCGCATGAGCTGCATCTACGGCCCGCGCCAGTTCGGTACCGAGGATCAGGGCTGGGTCGCGCATTTCCTGCTCAGCGCGCTCGACGGCCGACCGATCACGATCTACGGCGACGGCAAGCAGGTGCGCGACATCCTGCATGTGTCCGACGCGGTTGCCGCCTATCGCGGCTTGCTTGGCAGGATCGAAGACCTCAAGGGCCAAGCCTTCAACCTCGGCGGCGGACCGCACAACGCCGTCAGCCTGCGCGCGCTGCTGTCGGAGATCGCCGCCATGACAGGCCGCAACATCACGCTCCGCCACGATCTGCAGCGGACCGGTGACCAACCCTTCTTCGTCGCAGACACCCGCAAGATAGAGGCCGCGTTGGGCTGGCGGGCGCGCGTCCCGTGGCGCGAGGGCGTCTGCGATCTCGCTGAATGGCTGCTGCGGCACCGTCTACAGCCCCGCCCCGAAACCGCGAGGTATGTCGCATGAAGGTCGCACTGGTCAACCCGCACTGGACATACGAGCACAGCATCTATTTCGGATGCCGGCAGCCGCATCTGCCGCTGGAGCTTGGCTACTGCAAAGCGCTGCTGGAAGCCAACCGCCACGAGGTGCTGATGCTGGATGGACAGCTGCAGGACCTCGACAACGCCACACTCGCGGAGCGAGTGGCCGCGTTCGGGGCGAACATGACTGTCGTGACCACGGCGCCGACTTACCTGTTCTGGCGCTGCGCGCCTCCGGAGTTGCGGGTGCCGGCAGAGTTCCTGCAGCATCTCGCCGGACGCGGCGGCCGCACCGTCGCCGTCGGGCCGCACGGCTCGGCAACCCCTGCCCCCACCCTGCGCAAGCTTGGCGCCGACATCGTCGTGCGAGGCGAATGCGAGGAAGTGGTGGCCGAACTCGCTGGGTGCGACGACTGGACCGCCGTCCCCAACACGGCGTGGTTGGACGGCGACGCGCCGGTCAGCAACGGTGGCGTCGCGGTCAGCCGCTTTGTAGACCACCCGGCCCTCCATTGGCCGTCCGATTGGATTGCTGCCCATGCGCATCATCATCATCGGTTCGATACAAACCAGAAGGGCTTCGGCGCGGAAGTGGAGGCATCCAGGGGCTGTCCATATAATTGCAGCTTCTGCGCCAAGATCGATTTTCGCGATGCATACCGGCGCAGGAACCATGACGCCGTCATTGCCGAGATTGACTGCTTGATCGCGCAGGGCGTTGGCTACGTTTATTTCATCGACGAGATTTTCCTGCCGCAGAAGGCGCTGCTCGAGGCGTTGATCAGCCGCGACGTCCAATTCGGTGTCCAGACCCGCATCGATCTTTGGAAACCGGAGCTGCTCGAGTTGCTGGGCGAGGCCGGCTGTGTCTCGWTCGAAGCAGGCCTCGAAAGCCTGACCGTCGAAGGCCGCGAGATGCTGGCCAAGCGCTGCCGGCTGGACACGGAGGAACTGGCCGCGCTGCTGGTCGATGCCCGGCGTCACGTTCCCTTCGTCCAAGCCAATCTGATCGGCGTGGTCGAGGACGACCCGGCGCTGGTGGATTATTGGCGCAAGCATCTTATCGACAACGGCGTCTGGGCCAACGAACCGGTGCCGCTCTACCCCTATCCAAGCTCGCCCAGTTACCGCGAGCTATGGGGCGAGCCCGACGATTTCGCGTGGGAGCGCGCGCATGAGCATTACCTCGCCTCGTTTCGAACATTCAGCGACATCCAGGACCAGCGTCCGCGCGCATTGGCCGAGTTGGAGTCCTCATGCTGCAATCGCTGATCCATCGCCCAAGGCGTATCCTGATGACCACCGACGCCGTCGGCGGGGTTTGGCGCTATTCGCTCGATCTGGCGCGCGAGCTCGTTGCCGGCGGCGACACCGTCATGCTGGCCGGCCTGGGACCCCGGCCTTCGGCGGAACAGGTCCGGGAAGCGCAATCCTTCGCATCGCTCGCGTGGCTTGAAACCCCGCCGGACTGGATGACGCGCGACGAGAGCGCTCTCGATCGGTTTCCCGAAGAAATGCAGGCCATCGCAACAGCCTTCGCCGCGGATCTTGTTCATCTCAACGCACCGGCTCAGGCGGCAAGGATCGATCTGCCCTGCCCTCTCGTGGTGGTCTCGCATTCCTGCGTCGTGACGTGGCTGCATGCTGTACGCGGCCAGGTCGTGGCGGGCGACTGGGCGTGGCAGAAGGATCGCAACCGGGCTGGATTCGACCGCGCCGGGGTAGTCGTCGCACCCAGCCGCAGCCACGCCGCCATGCTTGTGTCCTGCTATGGAGCGATCTCGCGACTGAGCGTCATCCACAACGGCGCCCTGCCTGGCCCACCGGAGTCGCGCCGCGAATCGTTCGCTTTCGCCGCCGCCCGTTGGTGGGACGAGGGCAAGAACGCCAAGGTGCTCGATGCCGCCGCCGCGATCACCGAATGGCCGATTTACGCCGCCGGCCCGCTCGACAGTGGTGATGGACAGCGGACTTGCCTCGATCATTGCGTCACGCTTGGCCCGGTCGGCCACGCCGAGGCGCGGCGGCTGATGGCGCGGGCCAGCATTTTCGTTTCGCCCTCCATCTACGAGCCTTTCGGACTTGCCGCTTTGGAGGCTGCGCTCTCGGGTGCGCCCTTGGTGCTCGCCGACATCGCGACCTATCGCGAGATCTGGGACGGCGCGGCCATGTTCTTCGACATGCACGATCCTCGCGCCCTTGCCCAATGCATCTCCCGCCTCGCCGGCGACGCCGACCTGCGCCGCCAATTCGGCCGGCGCGCCGCCCGGCGCGCGCGTAAACTTTCGCTGCAGGCGCAGGCAGCGGCGATGCGCGAAATCTACGATCGGGCGGCGATGGCCGTCGCGGAGCGCTGACCATGCGGTTCGTGTTCTACACCCATTCCGTCGTTTCCGACTGGAACCATGGCAACGCGCATTTCCAGCGCGGCATCATGCGCGAACTCATCGCGAGAGGACACCACGCATTCGCGCTCGAGCCCGCGGACGGATGGAGCCGATCGAACCTGCTGGTCGAGAAAGGTCCTTTCGCAGTCGAACGTTTCCGGAAGGATTTTCCCGAGCTGATACCGGTGACCTACGACGCATCCTTCGATCATGAGGCCTGGATCGCGGACGCGGATGTGGTGGTCGTCCATGAGTGGACCGATCCGGATCTTGTCGCCCGTATCGGCCGGGCCAAACTCAACGGCGGCAATTTCACGCTGCTGTTCCACGACACGCATCATCGCGCCGTATCGGCCACGCAGTGGATTTCGGCATTGAACCTTGAGCATTATGACGGCGTCTTGCTGTTCGGCCAGGCATTGCGAGAGAGCTATCTGCGCGCCGGATGGGGCAAACGGGCCTTCACCTGGCATGAGGCAGCCGACGATCGGCTGTTCAAGCCGTTCCCCGACGTCGATCCCTTCCTGGATCTGGTGTGGGTCGGCAACTGGGGCGATGACGAGCGTAGCGCCGAAATCCAGGAGTTCCTCGTCGAGCCGGCACGTGAGCTTGGCCTTTCGGGAACCGTCCACGGCGTACGCTATCCGGCACGAGCGCGGGCGGCACTGGCCGACGCTGGCCTCAAATACCAGGGTTGGCTCGCCAATGCCGATGTCCCGAAAACCTTCGCGCAGCATCGTGTGACGGTGCACATTCCGCGCCGGCCTTACCGCGAACACCTGCCCGGCATTCCGACGATCCGCATGTTCGAGGCGTTGGCCTGCGGCATTCCTTTGATCTCGGCACCCTGGCCGGACGTCGAAGGGCTGTTCCGTCCCGGCCAGGATTTCCTCTTTGCCCGCGACGGCGCCGAGATGCGGCAACATCTGTGCGATGTGCTGCACGATGCCGGATTTGCGCAGGCGTTGGCGGCGGCCGGGCTGGAAACCATTCTCGCGCGGCACACGTGCCGGCACCGCGTGGACGAACTGTTCGACATACTCGCCGCGTGCGGCAATCGCGCTGCGGTCGACAGCACGACAGCAAAGGAGGCTGCCGCATGAAGATCGCCTTTTACGGATCCAGCCTGTTGTCATCCTACTGGAACGGCGCCGCCACCTATTATCGGGGGCTRCTGAAAGCGCTTTCCTGGCATGGCTACGACATCGTCTTTTATGAGCCGGATGCCTTCGACCGCCAGAACCATCGCGACATCGACATTCCCGACTGGTGCGACGTCGTCGTCTATGAGGCGACGCCGGATGCGCTGATGCAGGTCGCGTCCCGCGCCGCTGAGGCCGATATCGTCGTCAAGGCGAGCGGTGTCGGCTTCGAAGACGAGGCCCTGTTGCGCGCCGTGCTAGACCACTCCCGCAGCGACGCGCTGACGGTGTTCTGGGACGTCGACGCCCCGGCGACGCTCAGCGAGTTGCGCAACCATCCCGACCATCCTCTCCACGAGGAGCTCAAGAGGATCGCCCTGGTGCTGACCTATGGCGGCGGCGATCCCGTCGTATGGGATTACCGGGCGCTTGGCGCGGCCGAATGCGTGCCGATCTACAACGCGCTCGACCCCGAGACGCATTTCCCCGTCGCCCGCGATCCCCGCTTCGCCTGCGATCTCGCTTTTCTCGGCAACCGCCTGCCGGACCGCGAGGCGCGCGTGGAGGCCTTCTTCCTCAAGCCCGCCAGTGCCCTGGAGGACCAGAAGTTCCTGCTCGGCGGGTCAGGCTGGGGCGACAAGCCAATGCCGGCGAATGTCTCCTGGCTCGGCCATGTCGGCACGCGGGACCACAACGCGTTCAATGTCACGCCGAAAGCGGTGCTGAACATCAGCCGCGACAGCATGGCCAGCAACGGGTTTTCGCCGGCAACGCGGGTGTTTGAAGCAGCCGGCGCCGGCGCATGCATTATCACGGATGCCTGGGCCGGCATCGAGCTGTTCCTGACGCCTGGCGAGGAAATCCTGGTGGCTCGGGACGGCGCCGACGTTGTCGAGATCATGCGCACGCTTACGCCTGGGCGCGCGAAGAGAATCGGCAAGGCGGCGCTTCGACGCGTTCTTGCCGAACATACCTACACATTGAGGGCTGAACTGGTTGACGCCATCTTCAAGGCGCATTTCGAGCGCCGGACCGTGGAGGCCGCGGAATGACGAAGCCGCTCGACATCGTTTTCCTCGGTCTGTCGTTGTCCTCCTCCTGGGGCAACGGCCACGCGACGACCTTTCGGGGGCTGTTGAGAGCGCTCAACAAGCTCGGGCATCGCGTCACATTCCTCGAGCGCGACGTGCCCTGGTATGCGCGTCACCGCGATCTGCGCGACCCCGATTTCTGCGACTTGCGCTATTACGAGACGGTCGGCGAACTCCGCCGCAACCATGAGCGAGACCTTCGGCTTGCCGATGTCGTGGTCATTGGTTCGTTCGTACCTGAAGGCAAAGCGATCATCGACGATCTCGCGTCCTTGTGCACCGGGCAATTCTGCTTCTACGACATCGACACTCCGGTGACGCTGGCAAGGGTCGCGGAAGACAGCTGCGACTACCTCGCGCGTCGGCAGATCCCCTATTTCGACGTCTATTTCTCCTTCACGGGAGGGCCGACCCTTGAACGCCTGAAGCTCGAATTCGGAGCGCGCCGGGCAGAGCCGCTCTATTGTTCGGTTGACCCCGAGCGGCACCATCGGATCGGAAGCAAGATCGAATGGGATCTGGGCTATCTCGGCACCTATAGCACTGACCGGCAGCCGATGTTGGAAGCGCTGCTGGTCGAACCGGCGCGCAGGCTGCCGCAGCGAAAGTTCGTGGTTGCCGGTTCGCAGTACCCCTCCGAGATCGCCTGGCCTTCCAACGTCGAGCGGATCGAGCACCTGCCACCCGCCGATCATGCCGCCTTCTATAGCAAGCAACGTTACACGCTGAACCTGACACGCACTTCGATGATCGCAGCCGGATGGTCTCCCAGCGTGCGGCTTTTCGAAGCCGCAGCGTGCAGAACGCCGATCATCAGCGACCGCTGGCCGGGCCTGGAAAACTTCTTTCCAGCCTCGGCAATCCGGACGGCCGCGAGCGCGGAAGATGTGACGGAAATCCTTCTGGGACAGTCGGACCGCGCCAGGCTGAACATGGCCAGACAGGCTTGTTCGCTGGTCCTCGGCGGACACACCGGGGATGCTCGGGCACGTGAGTTCACGTCAGTGCTCGCGCAGCCACGGGTACGTCCGCTGCTCGCGGTGGACGTCGAAAGTGCAGCATAACAGGCATACAGGAGAACGTAGAGATGCGGCGTTCAAGAATGGTTCGACAGACACGGACGGTGCTTGTCGCCGGCGGTGCGGGTTTCCTTGGTTCGCACCTATGCGAGGCCCTGTTTGCCGAGGGCCATCGAGTGATCTGTGTCGACAACTTTCTCACCGGGCGTGTGGAAAACATAACCCCCCTTGTCGGCCAATCGCAGTTTCGGCTGATCGAGCAGGATATCTGCACTCCGCTCGAGCTCGGTGAGCCGGTCGATCATATTTTTAACCTGGCATGCGCGGCGTCTCCTCCCCGTTACCAAGCCGACCCGGTTCACACGACCCGCACCTGCGTGATCGGAACGCTCAACCTGCTTGAGCTTGCCGTGCGCGACGGCGCGCGATTCCTGCAAGCCTCAACGAGCGAGATCTATGGCGATCCCGAACAGCATCCGCAGCACGAGGATTATTTCGGCCATGTGAACTGCACTGGCCCGCGCGCCTGCTACGACGAAGGCAAGCGCGCGGCAGAGACGCTCTGCTTCGATTATTTGCGGGCCGATATGGTCGATGTGCGTGTCGCTCGCATCTTCAACACTTACGGCCCGCGAATGGACCCTGCCGACGGCCGCATCGTCTCGAATCTGGTCATGCAGGCACTGGAAAGACGACCGCTGACTATATTCGGCGACGGTCGGCAAACGCGATCCTTCTGCTACGTCACCGACCTGGTCGATGGCCTGTTGCGGCTCATGAACGTCGAGCCCAATCCGCGCCTGCCGGTCAATCTTGGCAATCCCGGAGAATTCACCATCCTCGACTTGGCCGGCCTGGTGAGGGAACTGACCGGCACCAGGTCGCCCGTGAAATTCCTGCCTTTGCCACAAGACGATCCTCGCCGGCGACGGCCCGACATAGCTCGCGCGAAAGCGCTTCTCGGTTGGTCACCCAAGGTGCCGCTCAGGCAGGGCCTGCTGCAGACAGTCGTCTACTTCGCCGATCTGGACGACACTGCGTCTGTGCGGTCGGCCGCACCGAATGCCAAGTCGGGGGTGGGCAGATCTGGATCTTTCAGCTCCAACGATGCGGATCCGGCGAGCGTTCTTTTCACCCGAGCGGAACATCMGACCAAGGTTCTGGTTGGGCCTGACAACCAGTTAGGAGAACATAGCCGTGCAGTCGAAGCGATCAGCCAAGGACATCGACCAGATGGTGGCCGCGGAAACCGCCGCCTTCCTGCGACGAGCCTCCATCACGTATCTCGAATGCTGCGTCAGTCTGATGATGACGCATCTCCAACGCGAAGAAGTCGCCAGCATCCTCGAGCAGGAAGCTGACATGCTGCGCAAGCTGGACTGAGACCTGGGCACTGTTCCATTTTTCGCGACTACCGGGCCGGCATTGCGCAAACCAGGAAAGGAGAACCGATATGGGTCTCAGTACAGTCCTCATCATCATTCTTATCTTGGTGCTGATCGGCGCGATCCCGGCTTGGCCGTATTCGTCAGGCTGGGGCTACGGCCCTTCAGGCCTCGTCGGCGTCATACTTGTCATCTTGGTGATCCTGGCTCTCATGGGCAGGATTTGAGGATTGGATAGCCCGGCCAAGCCTGAAATTGCTCTAATTTCGCATGGAACTCGCACTGCCGGCCTTCACGGCGGACGATCCGCTTCCGATCCAAAAGGCCGTCAGGACCAATGCGGCCGCGAGGTAGAGCGCGGAGGCGCCCACCCACATGATCAAGCCGCCAAGCTGCTGGTCTTCGAGGGCCGTGAGGTTCCATTGCGACGCTGCCGAGTTCTTCGGAACGAACACGTCATTTTTTGACAGAGCCAGAATCGCGCCAAGCAGCCCGCAATGCGTGGAGGTGAAGAACAGATAAAACACCGACGCGCCGTAGCCTCTTCGGCGCGCTCGGCCATTGAGCAAAGCCCACCAGAAGAGCAGCGCGCTTGCCAGGAAGCTGAAATGCTGCAGCCAATGCACCGGCTCGCTCGCGAGGGCGGCGTCGAACAGAGCTGGTATGTGCCATGACCAGATCGCGAGGCCATGCAAGATCGTCGCGGACGCTGGKTCGGTCAGGCCGCGCCACGTCATTCGCACAAGGCGCCATCGTGCCCCGCGCGCAAGGTGCCGCCGTATGGCGCGAGGGAACGCCCACAACATGGCGCCGAGCGGTCGCGACAACACAAGCGGAGGCGCCGCGGCGATCATCAACACCTCGTGCTCAATCATGTGCGCCGTAAACAACCGCTCGCCCAATTCGTGTAGCGGAGACACAAGGGCCGCAGCAAGCGCTGCCCAACCTGCCGCAAAGCAGGCCAGTTGCCACCATGCGACGCCGCGCCCCACTCCTGCCTGCCGCCAAAGCCGCACCACGCCACCGATGTAGAGCAACAATGCAAGGCCAAGCGGAATGACGGTCACGCCGGAGACCGGCCAGCCGCCACCAGGCGCTTGATCCGCGCCATGAGCAAAGGCGATGGCCGGCGTCAGCGCCATGCATGCTGCCGAAGCAAGCGCTCCGAGCAATTGCGCCTGGCCGATGCGTAGGACGCCCCGCATCAGAGCCTCGGCAGCCAATAGAGCACCGCGTAAAGCGGCAGCCACGACAACACGACAAAATACCAGTAGAAAGCATTGTCCTCGGCATCGCTGAAGCGTTTGCCCGTCCCATGCTTGGTGAACATCAGCACGGTCAGGACGAGCGTGTCGGCGACGTCCGTCAGCACGTGCACGCCATGCAGGCCGAGCAGAAGCCAGACAAAAGAGCCGTACGCGTTGTCGCTCCAGCGCACCGGCAAGGCCGAGAATTCCATGACACGCAGTCCGACAAGCACCAAACCGACCGCGCTCATGACCAGCAGCAGCACACGGACCGAGCGCAGGCTCTCCCGCATGGCCGCTCGCCTGATCAAGAAGTTCGGCAGCGCGCTGACGACAAGGACGATCGTGAAGAGCGCGGACCAGGCCAAATTCAAGGGAACCGCGTCCTTCGTCCAATGCGTGTTGGTGACGGCCAGGTAGAGATAGCCGCCAATGCCAAGGGCAAAGCCAGTTCCTTCCAGCAGACAAAATGAGAGGGTCCCCCACCAGGGAGTGACACGCGAGCCGAAGGCATAGGTCGGCAAACCGGAGACATCGATGACGCTGCGGACCATCTAAACGTTCTCCTCGATGGTCTTCGGCCAGAACCAGGCGACCAGGACAATGGCGACGACAGGCGAGCCCCAGGTAATCGCCCACGGTGTGTAGATCGAACCGATGAAGGCGACGGCGGTGGCGAACGCCGCCAGAAAGGGCCAGATCGACGGCGCCGGAGATTCCTCGCGAATGTCCGGCCGAGCCTCGGTGATGCTCGTCACCACCAATTCGCGCTCATCGACCTTGAGGCCGCCGACCACCGCCTTGTCGTCGCCCTGATCCCATAGCGGCGAGCGGGATGTGATGTAGGGGATGCGATCGAAATTCTGGGGCTGGGGCGGCGAGCTGGCCGCCCATTCCAGCGTTTCGGCATCCCAGGGATTGTCGCCGGCAAAGGCCCCCGAGCGAGCGCTGACGACCATGTTCCAAAGCATGAGCAGAAAGCTTGCGAAGAACAGCAGCGCACCGGCGCTGGCGAGCAGGTTGAGCCCGCCCCAGCCCATCTCGGCGGGATAGGTGTAGACCCTGCGCGGCATGCCGTGCAGGCCAAGCAGATGCATCGGAAAGAAGGCGGTGTTGAAGCCGATGAAGGCAAGCGCGAACTGCCACTTGCCGACCCGCTCATCCATCAGCCGGCCCGTCACCTTCGGGAACCAGTAGTACACCGCCGCGACAAGCGGAAAGAGAGTGCCGCCAATCAGCACGTAGTGGAAATGAGCGACGACGAAATAGGTGTCGTGCACTTGCGTGTCGATCGGGACCGACGCCAGCATCACGCCCGAGAGGCCGCCGGCGACAAAGATGAAGAAGAAACCGAGCACGAAGATCAGCGGCGTCTTGAGCACCGGCTTGCCGTCCCAGAGCGTCGCGATCCAGCAGAATATCTGGACGCCGTTCGGAATTGCGATAGCCATGCTGGAGGCGGTGAAGAAGGCGGCGCCCACCTCGGGCAGGCCGGTCACGAACATGTGGTGAACCCACAAGCCGAAGGACAGAAAGCCGATTGCGATCAGCGACAGCACCATCGGCAGATAGCCGAAGACCGGCCGCCTGGAGAATGTCGCCACGATCGCCGACACGAAAGCGGTTCCAGGCAGGAAGATGATGTAGACTTCGGGGTGGCCAAAGAACCAGAAAAGGTGCTGCCAAAGCAGCGGATCACCGCCCGCATCGGCATTGAAAAACTGCGTGCCGACCAGCCGATCCATGATCAACATCGACGAGGCGAGCATGACCGCCGGCATAGCGAAAATGATGATGAAGGAATGGACAAGCATCGTCCATACGAAGAGCGGAATGCGGTCAAGCGTCATGCCCGGCGCGCGCTGCTTCAGCACCGTGACGACGATCTCCACCGAGACCGCGAGCGCGGCGACTTCGGTAAAGGTGATCATCTGCGCCCAATAGTCGGGCCCCTTGCCTGGAGTGAAATCCAGGCTTGCGAGYGGGACGTAGGAGAACCAGCCGACGTCCGGGCGAATGCTCAACGCGAAGCCGCCCCACAACATCAGGCCGCCGAACAGGTAGACGTAATAGGAAAAGGCGTTGAGGCGCGGGAATGCGATGTTGCGGGTGCCGACCATGAGCGGCACCAGATAGACGGCGAACGCCTCGCCAACCGGCACGCCGAACAGAAACATCATCGTTGTGCCATGCATGGTGAAAAGCTGATTGTAGAGCTCGGCGTCGACGAGATGGCTGTCCGGCCGCGCGAGTTGCAGCCGCATGATGATCGCCATGATGCCTCCGGCCAACAGGAAGGCGAAGGCCGTCACGGCATATCGGATGCCAATGATCTTGTGATCGACCGTCGAGAGGGCTCCGATCAGACCACGCCCCGTCCCCCAGGTCTTGCTTAGCCTCGCGCGCAGTTCCTCTTCACCCAGATCGGTATCGCGGGTCTCGTGACGTTCTTCGGCCGCCGGGCTCATTGCGAACTCTCCGACGGAGCGGCGGATGGAGGCGACCCCGCGGAAGCAACGCTTTGCCTTGCAAGATGCGCCATCGGCCTTGCCGGTGCGGCCTGATTGGCGCGCCAGCGCTCGAACTCTTCCGGCTCCATTGCCACCACGAAGATCGCCATATGCGCATGCTGCAGACCGCAGAATTCGGCGCACTGGCCGCGATATGTGCCTGGCTTGTCGGCTTCAATACGGAGCTCGTTGCTTTTGCCGGGAATGAGATCGAGTTTGCCGGCGAGGCTTGGTACCCAGAAAGAGTGGATGACATCCGCGGTGGCGAGCTTGATGTCGACCGGGCTGCCGACCGGAATGCGAATCTCGTTCGCCGTCTCGAAGCCGTTATCTCCTTCGTACCGGACCTGCCACCACCACTGGTGCCCTATGACGGAGATCGTCAGCGCCGCGCCTGCCCCGCTCCTGAACACCGCCTTTTGTCCGCCGAAGCTGAGCACGGTCAGGCCTGAGAGAATGATGGTGCTCGACGCCAACATAGCGGCAAAGGCGATCTGCATCGGTGGCCTGACGGCCGGACGGGTTTCAGCAGGCTCGCCGGGACTGCCGCGCCTGTGCACAAGCGCGAGCAGCAGCCCCGCCATGGTGACGAGCCAGATAAAGCCGRGCACTGACGCGAAGGTCCAGAACAGAACAGCCAGAGCGTCGGCCTGTCTGCCATGCGGATCGAGGACCGACTGCGTGCCGGTACAGCCCGAGACGAGCATGCAGCTGTGAGCGCCTAGGAGACCTGGCAACGCCGCCGCTCCCCTTTCGAAGACCTTCAGAAACCGAGCAAACAGGGCATTCGGAACTCTCCAGTTCCGTTCCGTGTTGTTGGGTTGATCCGAGGCCGAGGAAGCCGAGCCGTGAGTCTCAGACGCGATATGAGGATTTTCCGTGAGCCCGGATTTTACCTTGCGACATTCCTCGCCTTCTGCCTGATTGGTGGCGTTCTTCTGTTTTGCGGCATCTATGCGCCATAAGGTCAGCGGATGCCGGGGGTGACCGCCCGCCCCGAAATTCTGCATCTCGTGAGCCTGCCAGAAATCCATTCAGCGTGGTTCACCCGGAGAAGGACGCCTCAGCCGGCTGTCCGCCTTACGCGGCCCGCTGTGCGCATTCRGAACTGGCAGCAAGGGATAAAGTTCCTTGGAGCCGATCTCGACCTGCCCGCCCAGCAGCCCTCCCCGCTTTCGATTCCGCAAGCCGCGCATCCTGGTCATTGAGGACCTGCAGAGCGCTTGGAGAAAAAGGCCGATACCGCCCGTATGTCGTCGTCCGTGAGGCGTTGCGCCGCGGTCGCCATGATATGCCAGAATCGCGTGCCGCCTCGGCTCTCGGATCGGAACAGCTTCAGTTGCCGTTCGAGGTAAGCGGCATGCTGGCCGTCAAGGCGCGGGTAGAGCGGATTTTTGTCGGAGCCGATGTGGCAGCCGGAACAGGCAGGCACGTTCCGCTCCGGAATTCCGTCCTCGGCGATTTGCTGTCCCCTGCCGATCACCTCTGCCGGAACTTGATCGCTGTCCGCTGATACTGACGGCTGCGCCGCAAAATGCCGGGCAAGCGCAGCCAGGTCGGCGGGGTCGACGCCGGTCACCGGCAGAGCCATGAAACCGCTCGTGCGATCGCCTCTGGCATAGGCTTGGAGACTCGCGAACAGATAGGCTTCCTTCTGCCCGGCGAGAGCGGGTACGAGGTCACCCCTGCCCCCGCCGTGCCCTCCGTGACAGCGCGTGCAGTCGGCGAGCGCCGCCGGAGCGGTAGGTTGCGATCCACCTAGGGCAAGGTCCCGAAATCCGTTTGCATCGAGCTTCGGCAGCTCCCGCAGGAAGGCAACCATGGCCCAGACCTCATCATCCCGGTCGCGGGCCGGCCAGGCGGGCATTCCCGTGAAGCGTATTCCATGCTTGACGATGCGAAACAGCTGAGCGTCGGTCCAGTCTCCGACCGTCAAGGCAAGATCCGGCGGCTGCGGAAGCATCCGCATCACCGCCGGTGAGCGGGGCTCACCCGGTTCGCCGTGGCAGATCGCGCAGCCCCGGGCAAAATGTCCGGCTGCCGCCGGAAGGCCCCGGCTGTCGAGCGTTTTCGGGGCATCCACGGCCAACGCATAAGTGCGCACGGCCGAGCGCATGGCGAGCTGGAGGAACCAGGCGGTCACCTTCCAATGACCACTGCTGGCACCGACGTTGAAGAAGCCGACCCACGCTCCAAGCAATATGACGATCGGCAAACCGACAGCGCCGAGGACGACATGCTTCAGGCGGATCATTATCGGCTGGTCTTCGACCTGCTCGAGAGCAGTTCCCGCGTCAGGAGGAATCCTGGACCTCTGTGGCAAAGGGCGCTTTCGAGAACCGGACATCACTGCAGGGCTTTCAAATATCGCGCGATCGCCTGGATATCGGTTTGCGGAAGCATATCGAACGCGGGCATCCTCACGCCCGGCTTGAGCAGATCTGGCCTGGCGATGAACCGCGCGATAGCCTCCTCCGTGTTCGGCAAAACGCCGGCACCGATCGCTGTTCGCGACCCGAGGTGGGAAAGGTCTGGGCCTATCGTTCCATGGGCATTGGTGCCTCTTATGGTGTGGCATGCGCCGCAACCATTGCGCAGGAACAGCGAAAGCCCACCGCCCGGGTCTCGAAGTGCCGCTGAGTTGTCGGGTTGCGGCGCAGTCATAGTTGTCGGCGCGATCGTAAGTCCGAGGGCCGTCGCCCGGGGCTCGCCGAGTTCGTCGGCTGCGGCCCAGCCGATGCTCTTGGCAAAAAAACAAAATGCGCAGCCAACCAGAAGAAACAGGCCGACGTTTGCGGACATGACATCGCTCCGGCGCTTTAACTTGGCAGGATGGGCGAGGTTCCATTCTCGTACGCCAAGGCTTCACTATGCGATAGCAACGCGCTCTCGGAAGCGTTGACCCGCGATCGGCCCAGCAATTTTTCCGAGAGCAAGGAACATTCCTGGCCGATCCTGGTTCGGCGGCGAGGAACTTACCTCCAACAACAGAGGCAGCGGTTTCGTGACATCGAAAAAGGTTCGCATCGGCATCATCGGTGTCGGCAATTGCGCATCCTCCCTTGTGCAAGGCCTCACCTACTACCGCCAGGCAGAAAGCAACGAGCCGATCCCCGGGCTGATGCATGCCGATCTCGGGGGCTATCATGTCGACGACGTCGAAGTTGTCTGTGCCTTCGACATTGCCAAGCACAAGGTAGGCCGCGATGTGGCCGAGGCGATCTACAGCGCGCCCAACAACACCTTCCGCTTTGCCGATGTGGCACCGACCGGCGTGCGCGTGGAACGCGGGCYGACCCTCGACGGCATCGGCAAATATCTGCGCGATCTCCTCGAGGAAGCGGACGAACCGGTCGTCGACGTGACCGCGAGCCTCCGGGAAAGCGGAGCCGAGGTGCTGGTATCCTATCTGCCCGTCGGATCAGAAGCGGCCACCCGCTTCTATGCCGAATGCGCGTTGGCAGCCGGCTGCGCTTTCGTCAACTGCATACCGGTTTTCATTGCTTCGCGGCCGGAATGGCGTCGGCGCTTCGAGGAGCGTGGCCTCCCCCTTGTCGGCGACGACATCAAGAGCCAAGTCGGCGCGACCATCGTTCACCGGCTGCTCGCCAATCTCTTCCGAGACCGCGGAGTGCGCATTGATCGCACCTACCAGCTCAATTTCGGCGGCAACACAGACTTTCTCAACATGTTGGAGCGGGAGCGGCTGGAATCCAAAAAGATATCCAAGACGCAATCGGTCACCAGCCAGATCGATGTTCCGCTCGAACCGGGCAATATCCATGTCGGGCCCAGCGACCATGTACCTTGGCTCACCGACCGCAAATGGGCCTATATCCGCGTCGAAGGCACAACTTTCGGCGGTGTGCCGCTGAATGCCGAGCTGAAGCTGGAGGTGTGGGATTCGCCCAACTCCGCCGGCGTCGTGATCGACGCCGTGCGATGCGCCAAGCTGGCCCTCGATCGTGGCATTGCGGGGGCACTCACCGGGCCCTGCAGCTACTTCATGAAGTCGCCGCCGGAGCAGTTCACCGACGCCGAAGCCCGCCTGCGCACGCTCGCCTTCATCGACGGCAGGGACGAGCCGATGCTCGACGCCGCCGAATGACCACGATCTTCTTTCTTGTCCGGCATGCGAAGCACGATGATGTCGGCCGCTGTCTGCCGGGACGCCTGGATGATGTCGATCTCGGCCGCGCCGGCCAATCGCAGGCGCGGCAACTGGCGGACCGCATGGCGAGTGAGCCGCTTGCCGGGATCTTGAGCAGCCCACGCAGGCGCACCCTGGAAACCGCGAAACCCATTGCTGCCGCCTGCGGCATCGAACGGATCTCGATACGTCAGGAGTTGGACGAGATCGATTTCGGTGCGTGGTCGGGCAAGACGTTCGAAGAGCTGAATGGCGACGCCGCCTGGCGGATGTGGAACGACCAGCGACAGAGCGCACGCACCCCAAACGGCGAGACCATGCAGGACACGCAGCAGCGGATTATCGGCCTGATGGATGCGCTGCGCCAGCAACACCCAAACCGGCACCTTGCGCTGATCAGCCATGCGGACGTCATCAAGGCCGCGGTGTGCAAGGTCCTTGGCCTTCAGCTCGGCGACTGTTTCCGTTTCGACATTGAGCCCGCCTCGATTACGACCATTGTCCATGGCGACTGGGGTTCAAAGCTCATTCGCCTGAACGAAATTKCCTGACGGGAGCTGTCCGATGCGGATGGTGATCTTCGGCCTCACTGTCACCTCCTCCTGGGGAAACGGGCATGCCACGCTCTGGCGCGGGCTGATACGCGCCTTGGCGCCCCTCGGCTGGTCCATCACTTTCTTCGAACGCGACGTGCCCTATTACGCCGGCGCAAGGGATCTCCATCACCTCGATGGCGGCGAACTCGTGCTTTATCCGCGTTGGAACGACATCGCACAGCTCGCGGCTGCCGCGGTCCGGGAAGCTGACGTTGTGATCGTTACCTCCTACTGCCCGGATGCCGTTGAGGCCTCACGCCTTGCGCAAGAGAGCTGCCGCGGGCTCAAGGTGTTCTACGATCTCGACACAGCGGTGACGCTGGCACGCATCGAGCAAGGCGACCAGCCATCCTATTTCGGCTCCGAAGGCCTTCGCGATTTCGACCTGGTGCTGAGCTACACCGGCGGCCCGGCGCTCGATGCGCTCAAGACGACGCTGGGTGCGCGTCTCGTCGTGCCGCTCTACGGACATGTCGACCCCGATCGCCATCGGCCGGCGCAGCCCAGACCGGAGTTCGCTGGCGATCTGTCCTATCTCGGAACCTATGCCGAGGATCGTCAGGCGGGAGTCGAGGCATTGCTGGTGGCGCCGGCTGCGCGGATGCCGGGTTGCCGCTTCATTATCGGCGGCGCGCAATACCCGCAGGATTTTCCGTGGTGCGACAACATCTTCTTTGTCAGGCATCTGCCGCCTGCCGACCATCCGGCCTTCTTCTGCTCCTCACGCCTGACCCTGAACGTCACGCGTGAAGCGATGGCGCGCAAGGGCTGGTGTCCCTCCGGCCGACTGTTCGAAGCGGCAGCCTGCGGCGCCGCTATGATTTCCGATGACTGGCCGGGCATCGACAGCTTCTTCAACCCCGGCAGTGAAATCGTGCTTGCGCATTCCACGGACGACGTGGTCGCCGCGCTCGGTTTGTCGGATGCGGAGCTCGAGGCGCTGCGCCGCAAGGCCCGCGAGCGCGTCCTCGATGAACACACATCGACGCGCCGCGCCGCGGAACTGGACCGTATCCTGAACGAGACCGTTCGGGCGCGAGCAAGCGAAGCTTTGAAGGAAGCCGTCTGATGTTGGGTATCGTGCCGGCCGCCGGGCGGGGCAGCCGCATTCAACCGCTTGGCTTTTCCAAGGAACTGCTGCCGGTAGGCAGTCGAATGGACGGGCAAACCGAACGCCCCTGCGCCGTCAGCGAATATCTGGTGCGCCGGATGGTGCGAAACGGCGTCGACAGGATCTGCTTCATCATCGGCTCGGGCAAGTCGGACATCCTCGAATATTATGCGGCCGGCTATGACAGCGCCGCCGCCATCTTCGTGGCGCAACCTTCTCCAGTCGGCCTCTGCGACGCGATCTTCCGCGCCGCGCCGATCGTTGCGCCCGAAGAGACGGTGCTGATCGGCCTGCCCGACACGATCTGGTTTCCCGAGGACGGCTTCTGCCACCTTCCGGACGACCGGCTGTCCTTCCTGCTGTTCCCTGTCGACCGGCCGGAGCTTTTTGACGCCGTGGCCGTGGATCGGGATGGCCGTGTCGAGCAGATCCAGGTCAAGCAGCGGGATGCTGTCACCAACTGGGTCTGGGGAGCATTCAAGATGCCGGGGCGCATTTTTCACCGGCTCGCTGCGCTCTGGCGCGAGCGGGACGGCTACGACGAGTATTTCGGAACGCTGATCAATGCCTACCTTGCCGCCGGAGGTGAGGCCTGGGGCGTTAAGGCGGGCTCGGCCTATGTCGATGTCGGGACGTTCAACGGCTATCGCACGGCGCTCCGGCTGCTTGAAAACAACGACGCGCCGAAAGACGGCGGCATGCCGATATTGGTGACGTCAAGCCGCTCGCAAACACCTTTCTTGCCGGGCGAAGGAGCCTGATTATGCTGCATTCCGACGCGGAAATACGCCGTCGCATCGACGCGCTGGGCCCTTGGTTCCACAACATGGAACTGGCGGGCGTGCAGACGGCTCCCGACCATTTTCTTGGGAACTATCCGCTGATCAAATGGCAGAAGTTCGCGGATGCGATCCCGGCCGATCTATCGGGCAAGTCCGTGCTCGATATCGGCTGTAATGCCGGTTTCTATTCGATCGAAATGAAGCGGCGGGGCGCCGACCGCGTGCTCGGCATCGATTTCGATCCGGCCTATCTGACACAGGCACGCTTCGCCGCGGAAATTGCGGATTGCGACATCGAGTTCCGCGAGCTCTCGGTCTACGACGTCGGCGCCCTCGGCGAGACCTTCGACATCGTGCTTTTCATGGGAGTGCTCTACCACCTGCGCCATCCGTTGCTGGCGCTGGACCTGATCCGCGAGCACGTCGCGCGCGACCTGATGATTTTCCAGTCGATGCAACGCGGGAGCAGCAAGGTCCTCGCGCTCGAACAGAATTACGATTTCTGGACGCACGACCTCTTCGATCGGCCCGAATTCCCGAAGCTGCATTTCATCGAGCATCGCTATGCGGACGACCCGACCAATTGGTGGATCCCGAACCGCGGCTGCATCGAGGCGATGCTGCGCAGCGCCGGTTTCGAGATACTGATTCACCCGGAGGATGAGGTTTATTTCTGCCGCGCGGCCGGTGAGCCGGCCGGCGAAGGCGCGGTCTATCCAGTGAAAGGACGAAACGATGATTGAAGCCGCCATGATCTGGAACGAGCCCAACAACAAGTCGCATTGGGATCCCGAGCTCGATCCGGACTGGAGCCGCTTCGCCAGCATGGCGATCCTGGCGGGCGATGCCATCGGCCTCGAAAACCCTGCGATCACCCGGATCCTTGGTGGCATTTCGCCGATCGATGCCGGCTTCATGTCGCTGATGAAGGGGTTCGGAGTACTCGATCACGTCGACGCCGTTGGCGTGCATGGCTTCCCGCTCGACTGGAATCTTTGGCAGATCCATGAATGGCCGCAAAAGCTCGGCGAGATCGCCGCGGTCACCGATCTGCCGATCTGGGTCAGCGAAGCCGGCGTGTCGAGTTTCGGCGCCGAGGAGGTCCAGCTCTGGGGCCTGCGCCAGACAGCGGAGTTGCTGCGTGGCAACGCGCCCCGTGTGCAATGGTACAGTCTTTATGACTTGCCTCACGCATGGGGAGCGACGACGCGGCATCGCGAGGTGGAAGGCTCTTCCTACTATCGTCATTTCTACATGGGTCTGCTGCGCGAGGATGGCACGCCCAAGCCGGCACTCGAGGAGTTCCTGCTCCACACTCCGGAGATGGGGCTGGTCCAGTGGTTCCATTTCGAGGACCACCGGCTGGACGACGCGGTTGCCTGGATGAAGCGCCTGGGCGTCACCAATCTGCGCACGGGGCTTTCCTGGGCCGACAGTTTCAGGCCGAACGCGCTCGACTGGTTCGATCGTCAGATGGAAGCGCTCGCCGACTTCGACGTCACCGTCACCTTTTGTTTCACGCCAGAACATCGCGGCCTGCAGCCTCATCACACCAGCCCACCCCAGGTGCCCGAAGAATTCGCCGAATTCTGTGCGAGCATGATCCGCCGCTATGCCCCGGCCGTGCACAACGCCGTCATGCCCGCGCGGCGGGTCTCGGCCGCGTGAGATCATCATGCCGACCGCCGAGCACTCGCCACATGCGCTGACCGAACCCGCCTTTCGGCGAAAACAAGCCATGCCGGCCGGCCACACGACGCAACAGCTGATGTTCGCGCCGTTCTCCGGTTCGATCGGGCGCTGTCGACGGGCGCCGGCAGGCGACTTTCGCGAAATTGAGGGGCTTCGGTTCGATCGGCCATGACGCTCACCGTGCTCAACGTCGCCTACCCGCTTGCGCCAGTCGGCCTCAATGCGGTCGGTGGCGCCGAGCAGGTGTTGTCGGCGCTGGATCGCGCGCTGGTGCGGCAAGGCCATCGTTCCATCGTCGTCGCCTGCAAGGGTTCCAGTGCCGCCGGCACGCTGGTGGAGACGCCCGCCGAAACAGGCGCGCTCGACGAGACGGCAAAGCGCCGCGCCCAGCGCGCGCATCGCGCGGCGATCGCTGCCGCCCGGGCGCGCTGGCCAGTTGATGTGGTCCACCTGCACGGTATCGATTTCGACGCTTATCTGYCCGGCGACGGCCCGACGCTCGTGACACTGCATCTGCCGCTCGCCTGGTATCCGCAAGACGTCCTGAGGCCGGCACGCGAGGACCTGTGGCTGCACGCGGTGTCGGACGCGCAGCAAAAAACAGCGCCGGCAGGATCGAGGCTGATCCCGCCCATTCCAAACGGGATCGACGTCGATGCGTTGAACGACGCCCGGTCGCGTCGCAATTTCGCGCTCGTGCTGAGCCGGATATGCCCGGAAAAGGGCATCCACCTGGCGATCGACGCCGCGAAGCGCGCCGGCGTGCCGCTTGCGATAGGTGGGCAACTCTATCCCTATCAGGCACATGTCCAGTATTTCGCCGACGAAGTGGAGCCTCGTCTTGACAGGCGGTGCCGCTTCCTGGGACCGCTCGGGTTTTGCGCCAAGCGGCGGCTCCTCAACTGCGCCCGCTGCCTGGTTGTTCCGAGCCTTGCCGCGGAAACGAGCTCGCTGGTCGCCATGGAGGCCCTCGCCTGCGGCACGCCCGTTGTGGCCTTCCCGAATGGCGCCCTGCCCCATGTCGTCGAGCACGGCAAGACCGGCTTTCTGGTCAATGACATCGATGAGATGGCGATCGCCATCGACGCCGCGGGCGACCTCGATAACGAAACATGCCGGGCGGAGGCGCGTGACCGGTTTTCGCTCGATCGCATGGTTTCGGCCTATATGGATGCCTATCGGGGGCTGGCCAAGCTTGGCGCTTCGCGCGCGGTATCGGGGGCCGCCCGGTGAGCGGCTTGTGTGCCGATATCATCCGGGACCAGGCTGCGTTCGATGACCTTGAGCCGCATTGGTGGGTACTATGGTTCCGAAGCGCCTCCGCGACGCCTTTCCAGTCACCCGCCTGGCTGTTGCCGTGGTGGCGGACATTCTCGCCCGGTGATCTCTGCGCGATCGCCATATGGAGCGGAAACGATCTCGTCGGCCTGGCGCCTCTCTATCGCGAGACGCGCGTTTCCGGCTCTTTGCTGCTGCCGGTCGGAATCTCGCTGAGCGATTATTTCGATATCCTGTGCGCGCCCAACCAGGAGGCAGCTGTAAGTGCGGCTATCGCCGAGGCCACGCTCTCGCTGGAGTGGTCGCAATGGATCTTGCCGGATCTGCCGGCTGGGGCTGCCTCCCTCCACCTCGGGCTGCCGAACGTCGCGGAGAGCCGATCTCCGAACCATGCCGCTTGCCCGGTGCTCTCGCTTGCCCGCGGTGAGACATTCGCACGCTCGATACCTTCCCGGCGCCGGCGCCAACTGCGCCGCGCCGAAAGAGCTGCGCAACGGCGAGGACGGGTAGCCGTCGAGCGATGCGAGGCCGATCCGAAGACATTCATGGATCAGCTGGTTCGACTGCACAGCGCCCGTTGGGCCGGACAGGGTGTGCTCACCGACATCGCACAGGATTTCCATAGGAGGGCGCTGCCTCGCCTCGCCGCGAACGGACTGGCCAGGTGCTGGTTGATCGAGATCGGCGATACCATCGTTGGCGCGTATTACGGGTTCCATCATCGTGGTCGCGCATATGCCTATCTCGGCGGCTTCGATCCCGCTTATGCGCAGGAGAGCCCCGGCGCGATCCTGATCGGCAAAGCCATTGCCGAAGCCGCTCGAGAGGGGGCACGGGAGTTCGATTTTCTGCGAGGCCGCGAGAATTACAAATACGGCTGGGGGGCAGAAGATCGATGGACGGTGCAAAGAGTCTGGACCCGGAACGCGTCGCCATGACCGCAGCGGAACGAGAGAGGATGACCGCGAGGCATATCCTCGAGAGATGCATGGCAAACGATCTGTCCGCCGAAGTCGCAGTCGCCAGATTGGCGCTCAATCTCCAGCCGGACGTCAAGCCGGCGGAGCTGGCCGATATCGCGCTGGACATGCGCTCATACGCCCCGCGTCGGAGAGGCTGGCTCGAAGAGGTGGCCATGCTGCTTTCCCGCAAGGCGGTTTCCTTTGACGATCTCCGGACAACGGCAGCTTCCGTATGTCATGACCGTCTGGACGACGAAACGCATGAGATGACTGTCAGCAGGCTGGCCAGCGGCTTCGACCGGGCCGCCGCCATTTCTCCGGCTRCCAGCGTCCAACTGTCGTCGCTTGGCGATGAGGAGAAGCTTTCGGCCGCGACGGCCGAGATTGCTTCCTGGCTGGAGCAACAAGGCTTTCTGGGCAGGGGCAAGACAATACTCGACATCGGCTGCGGTATCGGCCGCTTCGAACGCGCGCTCCACCAAAAGGCAAAGCACATTGTGGGCATCGATATCTCTTCGAGGATGCTCGAGATCGCCCGCCAACGCTGCGCCGGCCTCGGCAATGTGGAGTTCCGCCAGACCTCGGGCCTCGATCTTGGTGAGTTCGTCGCCGCCGGTTTTGATGGTGTGCTGGCGGTGGACTGTTTCCCCTATCTGGTGCTCGCCGGCATCGCCGATCGGCACTTCAGCGAAATCGCGCGCCTGTTGCGGCCAGGAGGACTGGCGGCCATTCTCAACTATTCGTACCGGACGTCGCCAGCCGTCGACTCTTTCGATGTCCGCCGTCTTGCCCACGCATGCGCAATGGACGTCCTCGTCGATGCCGATTTGCCTTTCCGACGCTGGGACGGCACCGCGTTTCTTGTTCGCCGTTCCGGCGGAACATAACCGGGAGACCGAAGTTGGGGCGCCGAACCACTCTCGCAGAGCTGACATGCCCAGGAGAAGAAGATGACAACCGGTGGCAAGAAACATATGGGTCGCGGCAGTCAGGGCAAGGGTTCGGGAACCGGAGCGAAGACGGAGCTTCCGAAGGACATGGTCGGCGAAAACGACGTGCTTTCGAACCGGGATAAGAAGCAACACACGAAAGAGCGCGGTCTGGATAGCAATCGCATCAAGTCCGATCAATATCAGGACAACGCGGCAAACCGGGTCCCCAAGGATTGAGGTGGCTTTGGTCTCTTAGGAGTCGGCAAGCCCGCAAAGGGATCTGGTAAAGTTTTCGCTCTGCCCACAGCTTATGCGAAGCCGGAGCCGATGGGCGGCAGGAAGCGCCTTGTAAACTCCGGCGGCCTATGGTCTCAACGTGAAACTAAGGGACCCGTTTGCTGAGAGAATGCCATGACTCGTCGGAGCCAGCGCGATTTCGGCCCCCAGGGGAACCTGAGGGTGGAACAAGAGATTGCGTCGTTGTTGGAAGCCATCGAGCAGGAGAAAATTCCCGATCGGCTGACCGAGCTCGCGATCGAGTTGCAGAATGCCCTGATCCAGAAGCGTCACTGCAAACCGGAGAGCTGATATCCGCCCTTATCGGTGTTGGTCGGCGCCTCGCTCCCAGCTGTCTTCCAGAAGATGGTCCTGTCTTTCGACCAGTGTCTGCGATGAGCTTTCATTCAGGAGTTCCAGAACGTGCACGCGAGCGCGGTTGAGGCGGCTTTTCACCGTTCCAACCGCACAATCGCATATCTCAGCCGTTTCTTCGTAGCTGACCCCCAGCACACCGATCAGCATCAAGACTTCACGCTGATGTTCGGGAAGCTTCTGGATGGCTGCATGAACTTCCTTGCTGCGAAGGGACCAGTCCTGGGTGGCTTCCGAAATCGGTCGGCTGGAGGCGCAATCGAGCAACCCTGGCGCTTCCCTGGCCGCGGCCTTGACGCGCGTGTAGTGCGTGTTGCGCATGATGGTGAAAAGCCAGGACTTCAACCGCGTTCCCGGTTCGAACTTGTCCAAATTGCCGAGCGCTTTGGTCAAGGTCTCCTGAACCAAGTCGTCGGCGTCGTCAGGAACACGGCAAAAGGTACGCGCGAAAGCGCGCAGGGCCGGGATCAGATCGACGACGGAGATTTCCGCCGGTGCACGATCTGGCGCGGCATGACCATTGGGTAACACGGTTCGAACCCCAGCAGAGACATGAGTTTTGATTAGGGACAATGCGTGACAAAGATGATCGTTCCTGTTTTGAAACGAACTTGCTCGGACGCCTCAGCCAGCGCGCCTAAAAGAACCAGCTCGCCACCAAGCCAATCGATGCCGCAAAGATCACCATCGTCGTGATGCCCCCGAGGATATTCGTGCTCCGGCTGTTGACCCGGTCGCCCATGATCCTGCGATCGTTCGTCATCAAAAGAATGAGCAGCAGGAGCGGAGGCGTGGAAAAGCCTTGCACGATGCCAGCCCACACCAAGGCCCGCATCGGATTGAAGCCAAAGAAATTGAGCCCGACTGCGATCAGCGTGAATGCTCCGGTAGCCAGGTAGAAGCCCGGGGCGTCCCGCGGCTTCGCATTCATGCCGTTCTTCCAGCCCATTGTCTGCGCGAGATCGAAGGCCGCACCGGTTGTCATGACGGGAACGGCCAGAAAACCGACTCCGATCACACCGGCGGCGAAGATTATGCCTGCCGCATCGCCGGCAAGCGGCCGCAGCGCGTCAGCTGCCTGGGCCGCCGTTTCGATCTGGGTCTGCCCGGCCTTGTGAAGCGTCGACCCGGTGGAAAGAATGATGAAATACATGATCAGGTTGGAAAAGGTCATGCCGATCAGAATGTCCTTGCGCGACCGGCTCAACTCTTCCTCTGTCGCCCCTTTCCGTTTCTCGAGCGTGTTTCTACCCAGCGCTTTCTCCTCCTCTACCTCCTGGTTGGACTGCCAAGTGTAGAGGTAGGCTGAAAGTGTGGTGCCGATGATCGCGACGAGGATCGACAAATACTCACGGCTGAAGTGAACCTTTGGCAGAAAGGTACCGCTCAGCACCGGCATCAGCTCCGGCCGGGCGAGGACAGCCGAGACGACATAGGCGAGCAGCGCCAATGCCAGCACTCGAAATAGATTCCTGAGAAGATCGTAAGAACCAAAGACCTGAAGAGCAAACATGAACGCCGCAACCAGGGCGACGATGATTGGGATCGGTAACGGCACAAACAGGTTGATCGCCGCCGCCATGGCACCGAGATCCGCAGCAGCTTCGATGGTGTTGCCGATCAGGACACCAACCAGGACAGACCAAAGCAGCCAGCGCGGATAAAAATCAGCGATAACCTGGAAAAGTCCCCGCCCCGATACCTGGCCGAGCTTCGATGAGAGGTACACGACAGTGTACATCATCGGCAGCGTCACGGGCGCAGTCCAAAGCAGGTCCGGCCCGAACCTCGCCCCCGCGCTGGCATAGGTTCCAATTGCCGAGCAGTCGTCGTCGGCCGCACCGGCGATCAAGGCCAGACCGACGGCTCTCCCGATACCTTTGCGCGTTTGCCTGTCTTGCCMTTGATTGGCTTGTTCGGTCATCACTCGCGCTCGGTGCCGTTGGAAAGGATCGGCCGAACATGCGTAAGTGAGTGCCGCCTTTGGGTTTTGGGCCGAACCGCGCAATCAGGTGTTTTGTTCCGCGGCAAGGTCGGCTGATCCGGCTGTCAGGCGTCGCCTCCCGCAAGCTGAATCTGTTGTGGTCATGGACCGGTCGTGACGGCATGGGCAGAGGAAAGCGTCAACCCCTGGTTGGCCCAGGTGCATGCCTTGGCAGCAGCGGCTGAAAAAGTATTGCTGCGGGAGAGAAAGCCGCGAGACGTCAATCCTTGTGCTGGCTGAAACGTGAAACGGCTTCGATGAGCAATCTGGTCTCGACCGGCTTCGACAATCTCGGCGAATTGCGGAACTGATCGGGAAAAACGGTGGCGCTGTCATAACCGGTCAGGAAAACAAACGGCACGTCGCGAGCGGCGAGGTGTTCGGCAAGCGGAAAACTGCGTTCGCCTTGCAGGTTGACGTCGAGCACTGCCCCATCCAACTCGACGCCGTCGATCTGCTCGAGCGCCTGTTTGACGGAGGGCGCGGGACCGACGACATCGCACCCTGCTTCGGTCAACTCGTCCGAAAGATCCAGCGCAACCAGGAAAGCGTCCTCGACGACGAGGATGCGCAGGCCCGATAGTGGAGCGCTTTTGTTCATGCGTGGCTGGACAACGGCTCGAGGCTTACGTCCGGGTTAGGGGAATCTCAAGCAGACACTCCAGGCCGGCAGGCCTGAAGTCCAAAGAAATACTCCCTCCCAACTCGTACTCTAAACTCTGCTGGATGAAAGTGGTTCCAAAATTCCTTCGCGACGGCTCCCGCACGGCCGGGCCCCCCACTTCCTTCCAGTGAATCGACAGCATGCCAGGCTTTGTAACGTCCCAGGAGACTTCGACGCGGCCGGTGTCTGCGGAAAGGGCTCCATATTTGGCGGCGTTGCTGGCAAGCTCGAAGAATACCATGCCCAGTGCGGCCGCCGTTGCCGCATCGAGATGGAATGACGGGCCATGGACAACGAGGTTCTGGCGTTCCGCGCTGTTGTAGGGAGAAAATGTCGCCCTGAGCAGCTGCTCCAGGTCAGCATCGCCCCAATTATGGGAGGACAGCACCTCATGCGTACGGGCCATCGCGTGCAGCCGCTCATGGAACGAGGCAGCGAATTCCCCCATCGAGCCTGACGAACGGATCATACGCCCGGCCAGCGCGGTGATCGTCGCGAGGATGTTCTTCACCCGATGCTGCAGTTCGTGCAGCAATCTTTCCTGCGCGCGCTCGGCTTCCTTGTGGCTGGATATGTCGACCAGCGTCGCTATGGCGCCGCGCACCGTGCCGTTTTCGTCGAACAGGGGGTTGGCCGACATCATGACGTCGATGCCGGAGCCGTCCTCGCGCAGAATTCTCGCTTCATAGGCTGGGATTGCCTTGCCGGTTCGGATCGCCTTGAACAGAGGCTGGTCGTCGGCATCCACTTTGGCCCCGTTGAGCGTCAGCGGCAGGGTAGCAGGGACAGGGATTAGCTTGTCTCCGGTGGCGCGCAGTCCCGCGAGCTCCACCGCGCGCCGATTGGCGCGTATCTCCGCGCCGCCGCCGTCCTCGGCGATGAAGATACCGACCGGCACCAGGTCGAGCAGGGTTTCGAGGCTTTCGACCCGATTGCGCAAATCATGCGAGAGCACGCCGATTCTTTCCTCCGCCCGCGCGATCTGGGTGACGTCGACGAAGGTGACGACCACGCCGGCGATGACGTTATCGACCGTGCGGTAAGGCAGGACGCGCATGATGTAGCGCCTGCCGTTGTCGGTGCCCGCGACCTGCCGCTCAATGGTGCCGAGCCGCTGCAGCACCTGCTCCATGTCAGCCTGCAGCCCGTCGGCGGGAAAACGCGGGCGCACATGCGCGAGAGGCCGGCCGACATCGCTTTCGACCAGCCTGAACAGGTCGCGCGCCGTCGGCGTGAAGCTCTTGATGCAAAGGTCGCGGTCGAGGAACACGGTGGCGATCTGCGTGCTTTCGAGCAGGTTCGCCATATCGTTGTTGGCGCGGCTGAGCTCGTCGACGCGGATGTTGAGCTCGGCATTGACCGTCTGCAGTTCCTCGTTGATCGACTGCAGCTCTTCCTTCGAGGTCTCCAGCTCCTCGTTGGACGATTGCAGCTCCTCGTTGATGGAGGACAACTCCTCGTTGGAGGATTTCAGCTCCTCATTGGAGGATTCGAGCTCCTCCGTCGTGATCTGCAACCGCTCCTTGGTTTCTCTCAACTCCCTTTCGAGCTGGCTGACATTGGCGCTTTCCACATCGTCGGTCGTGTGGACCGGCTCGTCCTCCGATTCCGGCTTGATGCCGCCGACGTCACGGAAGACCAGCATGTAGAGCGGGTCCGACGAGCCGTCGGAGGGCAGTGGCTGCACGGCCAGGCTGATCGTCTGGCGGCCGCCATTGGTGCCGACGGTGATTTTGTTCTGGATCGCCACCTGTCCGGTGCTGGCCGCCTTGTGGAGCGCGGCACGCAGATCCATGCGAAGGCCCCGCCGTGCCATGGAAAAGACGTTGTGGTCGGGGGCGCCCGCGGCGAGCTCGAGATATTTACCGGTGCCGCCCGAACTGTGCATCAATTCGCCGCCGGCGTTGACCACCACATAGGCAGGCGCATAGCGCTCGACGATGACACGCTCCGCCACCTCCTGCAGGGTTCCGTTCGTCGACCGCTGGCGCACATTGGGCGCCGCCTGCCTGGCGGCGGCGGCGAGCGGGAATTCGGGCAGCCGGTGCGGCGTCACCGCCCCGCGCTTCTGGAAAATCCGGCTCGCCTTGTCGACGGTGGAGAAGAGGCGGGCGTGCCGCGTGACGTTCTCCGAAGATCCGAGGAAGAGATAGCCGTTGTTGCGCAGCGCGTAATGGAAGATCGGGACGATCTTTTCCTGCAGTTCCGGTCCCATATAGATCAGGAGGTTGCGGCAGGCGATCAGGTCGAGCTTCGAAAAGGGCGGGTCGCGCAACAGATTGTGCGAGGAGAACAGGCAGATTTCCCGCAATTCGGCGGCGATGCGGTAAGTGCCGTCCTCGCGGGAGAAGAACTCCTTCAGCCGCTTCGGCGTGATGTCGCTGGCGATCGTCGCCGGATACCGGCCGGCGCGAGCCACCTCCAGCGCGCGCTCGTCGATGTCGGTGGCGAATATCTGCAGATTGGGCGAGGCGGCGCCGCGCGGCGCGGCCTCCTTGAGCAGCATGGCGATCGAATAGGCCTCTTCGCCCGTGGCGCAGCCCGGCACCCATACGCGGATCGTCTCGTCGGGCTTGCGGTCCTCGAACAGCCGGGGAATGACAAGTCTCTCTAGGACATCGAAGGCGTGCTCGTCGCGGAAGAAGCTGGTGACGCCGATCAAAAGGTCCTGGAACAGCAGATCGACCTGCTGCGGCTCGTCGCGCAGGCGCTCGTAAAAGGCGGACGGGTCGTCGATCTGCAGCACCTGCATGCGGCGCTGGATGCGCCTAAGGATGGTGTTGTCCTTGTAGCCGCTGAAATCATGGCCGGTTCGCACGCGCAGCAGCGCCGCGATGCGCGAAAGCTGGTCGGCCACATCGCGCTTGCGGCGGTCGCGCTCGCTTTCATTGCGGTTGGCGTGATTGAAATAACCAATCAGCTTTGATGCCATCTCATCGACCGGCATCACCATGTCGACAAGGCCGCTGTGCACGGCGCTGCGCATCATGCCGTCATATTCGGCGCTTTCCTGCGCCAACGTCAGGCCACCACGCTCCTTGATTGCCCTCAGTCCAATCGTGCCGTCGCTGCCGGTTCCGGAAAGAATGATCCCGGCCGCCTGTTCCGACTGCTCCTCGGCCATGGAGGTGAAGAAATCGTCGATCGGCGTCCGCCTGGCGCGCGTCGCAACCATCTTGGCCATATGGAAATGCTGGCCGCGCAGCATCACCGACACACCTGGGGGTGTGACGTAGATCTTGTCGGGCTCGATATCCATGCCCTCGGCCACGGTTTGCGTTTCGATCGCGGTGGAGCGCTGGATGATGCTGGCAAGGACGCTTTCGTGCTCGGCGTCGAGATGTTGAATCACCACATAGGCAAAGCCGCTGTCGGCCGGCACCTGGGGGAAGAATTGCTGCAGTGCCGCGATGCCGCCGGCCGACGCGCCGATGCCTATGATCGGGAAGGGCGCAGCCTCTTTCGCGCCGTCGCGCGAGCTAGCGCTTGCTTTCTTTTTGCTTGCCTTCCTCGCCGTCTGCGCCATTGCCTGCCTGTGCCCGCCTGCTTTCCAGGATGCGCTCGATGACAGCGGCATCCGCTTCGTATTCCCTCGCCCGCTTGCCGAACTCGCTGGCGAGTGTGGCACGGTTCTGCGCCTTTTCCCGCTTGGCCATGCGCCGGGCGAACTCCGCCCGTTGCTGATGCGCCCGCAGCAAGCCCCACAGGATCTCGTCCGCCTCGATCGCCTGCGCCTCCATCACGGCGTCGGCGGTGAAAGCGTGCCCGGTATGGCACCGATAGCGCAACATGTCACCGTCTTCGATCTCCCACAACGGCCCGTGGCATTCCGGGCATGTAAACACCGACAGCTGCCCAAGTCGATCTGCGTCTTTCATCGTCGAATGCTCCTGTGCCGCGATTGCGGCCTCCAGCCTGACCGTCTGTGGGGCCGGCAAGGTCTCGCCGGCCGGCTCAGCCGCCAGCTGCGCCAACAAGCCGCCGAGCTTGGCGGCAGGTTCGCAATGATCGATTTCAACATAACGCAGCGCGCTTTCCACCATGGAAGGTACCAGCGTGTCCTTGGGGTGCTGGACCACCGCGAGACCGCCCACAGACTTGATGGCCCTCAGGCCGGCTGTGCCGTCGGAAAGCGCGCCCGACAGCAGTACGCCGATGACGCTCGCGCCGTAGCTCAGCGCCGCCGAGCGGAACAGCGGGTCTATCGCCGGCCGGGCGAGGTTTTCGCGCGGCCCGCGACGCAGCATCATGTGGTCGTCATGAAGCAGGAGGTGAGCTCCGGGAGGCGCGACATAAATGTTGCCGGTTTCGATTCCTGCGCCGTTCTCGGCCACGGAGGTCTCGAGCGTCGCGATGCGTTGGAGAATTCCCGGCAGATAGCTGACCTGGCCGACATGAATCACTATGAACACGGCCGCGGGCAAATCGGCGGGAAGATCGCTCACTATCTTCTTTAGAGCCTCAACCCCGCCGGCGGAGGCGCCGATGACGATAACGGAGCGGTTGCGCGCGCTGGGTCGCCGCGAGCCTGTCGCCGTTTCGCGAGCAGGTGAAATGCGGTTTCGATCGTCGGCCATGTCACCCTTAGAATTGCCCCCGCCCTGAAACCATAAGTCGTTTAACGGGCGCTCGGTTCCATAGGGCACTCGATCGTGCAGGTCAGGCCGGAAAGTTAGCTCCGTTGTCAAGCACGTGGCGATTGGTCACCTTCGTGTCTTTTCGACATTTTGCTTCACAACCGGCGCGAGATCGGCGCGGCTTCCGCTGCTCACCGAATAAGCACGCGTGATTTCGGCGCCGAACAGAAAAATCTGGGCTGAGTAATAGACCCACAGCAGCACCACCATCAGCGCCCCCGCGGCGCCGTAGGAGGTCGCGATCGAACTGCTGCCGATGTACCAGCCGATCAGCGACTTTCCGATGGTGAACAGAAGCGCGGTGACCAGGGCGCCGACGGCGACGTCTCGCCAGGTGAGGCTGCGGTCCGGCAGGACTTTGTAGATCGCCGCGAAGAGCAAGGCGATCAGCAGGAACGAAACGATCGTGTTGATGGAACTCACGATCAGTTCGCCGAACGGCAGGCGCTGGTTGATCACATCGCTCAATGCCGAGATGGCCGTGCTCGCCGCGAGCGACACCAGGAGCATGAAGCCGAGCGCGGCCACGAGACCAAGGCTTGCCATCCGCGCCCGCACAAGGCTCGAAAGCGACATGTCGCTTGGCTCGACTTTCCAGATCTTGTTCAGCGACTGCTGCATCTCGCCGAAGACGCCGGAGGCCGTTATCAGGAGCGTCACCAGCCCGATGATCGTGGCCACCGTGCCGGACCACCCGCGCGAAGCGGTGGCGATCGTGGCCTTCAAGAGATCGGCGCTCTGCGGACCCATGACGCCCGATATCTCGGCCGAGAGCGCGAGTTGCGCGGCGTCCTTGCCGACAACGATGCCGGCGACCGCCACCACAATCAGAAGGATCGGCGCAAGCGAGGTGGTGGCATAGAAGGCGATCGCCGCGCCATGGCTCAGGGCGTTGTCATCGATGTAGCCGCTTACGCTTTGCTTCAGCAGCGCCCAGGCCTCTTGCGGCCAGCCGGTCTTCGATTTCCTGTCCTGCGCCATGTGTGCTGCCCATCTCCAACGGGCTTTTCCGGGTGGTGCTCAGTAGCCTCCGATGATGGGCAGGATCTCGCCGGTGATATAACTGGAGCATTGCGGCGAGGCCAAAAACACGTAAGCCGGCGCAATCTCTTCCGGCTGGGCCGGCCGCTTCATCGGCGTCTGGGCGCCGAACCGCGAAACGTCCTCGGCCTCCTTCTCCGAGGGGTTGAGCGGCGTCCAAACCGGACCAGGCGCCACTGCGTTCACGCGGATGCCCTTGCTGATGAGATTGCCGGAGAGCGCCCGGGTGAAGGCGTGGATGCCGCCCTTGGTCATCGAATAGTCCACCAGATCCTTCGAACCTTCGATGCCGGTGACGGAACCGGTATTGATGATCGCCGACCCGGGCTTCATATGCGGCACCGCCTCCTGCGCCATGTGGAAGTAGCCATAGAGGTTTGTCTTCAGCGTGGTGTCGAAATGCTGCTCGGTGAGATCGGCGAAGTCGGTCGAATGGATCTGGAAAGCCGCGTTGTTGACGAGCACGTCGATCCTGCCGAAGGCCTTGACGGTCTGCTCGACCAGCTTATGGCAAAAGGTCCGCCTTGAGACGTCTCCGCGAAGCGTGATGCAGCGCCTGCCTTCAGCCTCGACCGCCTGCTTCGTCTCCTTTGCGTCGCGGTCCTCGCTGAGATAGGCGATCGCGACATCCGCCCCTTCCCGCGCGAACAGAACCGCCACGGCGCGGCCGATGCCGGAATCGCCGCCGGTGATCAGGGCCACCTTGCCGTCCAGCTTGCCTGACCCTCGCCAGAACGGCGCGTCGTAAAGCGGCGCCGGTTCGATCGCCCATTCCTCGCCGGGCTTCGGATGATGCTGCTTGGGGAATGGCGGCGCTGGATATTGCCTGGCGCCGGCCTGCATGGCTCGCTGCGATTTGGATTTGCCGTTCGGCTTGGCGCGGTCGGCCGCGTCGACCTTGCGCTGAACGCTCCGCTGCCGGCTCGCCGCGCGATCGGTAGCGGACTTGGTCGGTGAGGCGGATGCCATCGATGTAGCGGATTTTGTCGCTCTGGCGGATTTCGTCGGCATTGCTTTCTCCTTTGATTCTCTCTCGGGACAACGCAGCCGAACAGAAAAGGTTGGCATCGCCACCCAAAGCCCACTTTTTCGGTTGTCCACCGCGCGGCTCGCCCTCGATCCCGCTGTTGGTTGATTGGATGCAACCGGGCAGGCGAGGGGCTGGCGAACTCGTCATGAAATGGAACCGCGGATGATTTAGCCTCTCTTGTCGCGCGAGATACGGAACGACATCGGTGGTTTCGCGTTATGCGCGATGCTTCTCGACGACCACATCAGCATGGCGCAAAGGCATGTTCGGCATGGCGAACTGCACATTGCGCGCCAGCAGGAGCGGATTACCCGATTGAGGAGCAAAAGCCTGCCGACGACGGATGCTCTGACTTTCCTGAGGCTGTTGGAAGACGTTCACGCCCTGCAGCGGCAACACCTTTCGCGACTTCTATCGAAGTCGGCCGCTTCACAAGCAGCGTCCGAGGTTTCGGCTGCCGAGACGCGGCCGGTGCATGCCGCACCCGATTTGATTTCGATTCCCGATCCCATCCTCCGGCTCACGCTGGAGCTTGAGGAGAAGCTCAAAGCCAGAATGAAGTGGCTGACCGCCAAGCCTCCCAAGGGCAAGCTTCACTAGCTTACTCGTCCTGCCGGACTACCTGCCTCGGAATCGGAGAGCTTCTGGCGCACCGACTCGTCGGTCCTGTCGGCCGTGGCTTTGACGACGCCGCCGACCTTGTCGGCCAGCGTCCCCTCGCTTGACGCCTGCCGTCCGGCTTCGTCGCTCGCCGTCTGGTAAGCGTCGGCCGCGACTTGCTTTGCGGCGTCGAGGCCTTCTTTCAAAGTCTCTTCGGCACTGTCCCGAAGCCTCTCGCGATAGGCGCCCAATTGCTCATCCTCGATCTCAGTGTGGGGCAACATGGCGCCGATCGCAGCTCCGATGGCGAGGCCGACGGCAGCCGCGGCGAGAGGCTGGTCCTGAAGCAGGCTATGCGCCGAGCGGGTAGCGCTCGTTGCCATATCGGCCGTAGCTGCCGCCGAACCCGCGAGCGTGTCCGCAGCGCTGCTTGCCATGTTCGACACTGCGCCGGCTGCTTCGCTTGCCATTCCCGAGACGGTTCCGGCCGCTCCGCTGGCTGCTTCGGCAACAGAGCCCGCAACATCCGTGGCCGTCGAACCCATTCCGGCGCCGAATGCTCCATGATCGAGGCTAGGATCGCGCCGCGTCGTACCGTCGGTACCAGCCGAAGCGGCGGAAGTGCCGCTGCCCAACATCAGCCACGCCAAGCCCGCGCCGATTACGGTCAGCGGCAACGGATTGTCCCGCACCTGGACCTTCAGGTTGTGGACCATCTCGGAGCCCGCGCCTCCCCTGAAAAGCCCGGTGAACTCGTCGAAGAGCTGGCCGGGGGTCATCTTGTCGCGAATGGAGTCTGCGGTCRCCACCACCCTTGCGCGCGTGGCTTCCGCCTCGCGTTCGAGCTCGGCTGCGGATTTTTCGGTCATCTCGCTTGTTCCTTGATCACGTTCACGTCACGCTTGAGCTGTTCTTGTGTGCGGTCCGGAGCGAGCTCGGAGGGCGCCATGCTTGCCATGCCGGTCCGCAACAGGATCACGCCCAGCACGGCAACCACCACGCCGACGAGCAGGGCGGACCACCCGGCGCCCAGACCGAGGCGGGCCAGGGCGATGACGAGCGCCTGCAGCAAAACCAGCAGCGCCGCGAGCAAGCATATCGCACCGCCCAGCACCTCGACGGCGCCTGCGCCAGCCTTGGTCGCGTTCTCCGAGATCTCCGCTCTCAGGAGCCTCGCCTCCGTTTGCACGAGCGTGCTCACCTGTTGCGCCAGATCGGCGACCAATGTGCCGAGACTTGGGTTATCCTGAGTGTTCATTTCTTCAGCTCCGCTGCCTTCCCGGGTATGCCGCCGTCGGAGCCCCAATTTGCTGGAGCGGTATCCCGGCGGGCGCTCGTTCCCATGCCGGTTTGTCTGGAATATTCAGGCTTGGCCGTAGACTGCGTCGGACGGCGCGTGCCGGGCGGCGAAGCCTTTATGAAGCGGCCAAGCGCCAATCCCGCCAGAACCGAACCGGCAAGAAGCGTTCCGGGATTCTGGCGGCCAAAGGCCTGGACGTCTTCGAGCACCTGCCCGAATGGCTTCTCCTTCAATGAAGAGGAAAGCCGTTCCAGCCCGCTCGCGGCATCCTGCATGAATTTCGAGGCCGCGCTCTGGTCGCTGTTGGCCAGGTGATCGCTCGCGGCGCGCAGGGCGCCGCCGAAGGCGGACAGGCTCGATCCGATATCGCGCTGCGTCTCCTCGGCCCTTTCGGCGACGGCCTGCCGAGCTTCGGCGGCATAGGCCCCCGTCCTGCGGGCGACGTCATCGCGGGCATCGTGGAACGCTTCGCTGGCGCTTTTGGTTTCTTGCTGGATCCGATTGGAAACTTCGTCCTTCGCCTCGGCGAAGTCGGCGGGCTCGCGGCCCCGATCATTCTCGCGCTGCATGGTGCCTCCTAGTGAAAGCCGAGGAAGGAAAGCACCGCGAGCACAACGACGATCAGACCGATGAGATAAATGACACTGTTCATGGCGCAGCCTCCTCGATGCCGGTCCGAACTTCGCGCCGGGCGCTATGTTCCGCCGCACCAGCAGCTTTTTAGCGAATTATCATTTGCCCTCGGGCCGCGCCTTCAAAGCGGCAAGCTCCTCGTCCGGGCAGAGTAGCCTCGGGCGCTCCGGATCCGAAATATCGAGCTTGTCCCACGGAATGCGATAAAGCCGCTCACGACGCCGCAGCCCGAAGACGTCGAGCAATGCGGTACCGATGGTCGAAGCGGACAGGCGCTCGAATGCGGCAAAGATACCGACATGAAATTCGATGACGACGAGGTCGCCGCCGTCCTGCTCGGCGATGATCTCCTCGATATAGCCAATGCTCCTGCCCTGCTCGGAGAACACGCGCCTGCCGGCAAGGTGATCGAGATGCACGGCCGCCATCCTCAGGCTCCCGGGATTCGGCCGACGACATGTTCGCGCAGCCAGTCCTGCCAGGCGAAGATCCTGGTGCGGCGCACGTCGATGTCGAATTCGATGTCGACGCCGATGTCGCGCACCTTGTTCCACGCGATCCGGTGCGGCCGTGGCTGACGCTTGCCGCTCAGCCTTGCCGCGAGTTTCGCGGTCCATCGTCCGGGCGCCGAGCCAAGCCGTCGCGCCAGCGCAATCGAGCCGAGTTCAACGGCAATGACCCTGGGCGGCTTGCCCGGCCTCAGCTCGGCGACAATGCTATCCACCTTGCCGATCTTGACCTGCTCGCGATCGACGACCTGCTTGTCCAGTATATCGCGCAGCAACTGCATCATGTGCCTCCGAATATCTGCAGCGGAATGGTCACCACCGCCAGCACGAAGCCGAGCGCGATGACGAAAATCACGGCTGCGTTCGAAACCACGCCGTTGCGATGCTTGCCGACATAGCGGTCATCGTTGAGCAGGAAAAGGAACGGCACGACCGTCAGCGGCAGGCTGGCCGCTGTGAGCGCCATCGAGAAGATGGTGACCTTCAACGGATCGAGACCGAGCGCTATCGGAACGGCGGCGAGGAAGAGCGTCAGCGTGTAGACGAGGCTGAAGCCGGGATCGTCGCGCGGCTTCAGATCCTCGCCCCATGTCCACCCGAACCCCTGCGCGACGAGATAGGCCTGCTGCAACGCCACTTCGAGCGCGGCGCCGAAACAGGCGATGGCCAGCGAAGCCACGAAAAGGACGAAGCCCCAAAAGCCGAACATCGGGATCAGCATCAATGGCAGCTGATTGTAATCGTCCACTTCGGTGACGCCATGAGCGCCAAGCACGAGCGCCGCCACGATCAGAACGCCCACCGAGATCGTTCCGCCAAAGCTCATGCCGAGCCCGGCTATCGCCCGATTGGCGCCGAGATAGCTCTTGTCCCACTGATCTTCGATCGCGCCTGAGGAATAGAACATGAAAAGGTAAGGCGATATCGAGGCGCCGAGAATGCTGACGGCCATGAACCAGTATTTTGCCGTATCGTGGTGCGGCAGGCTGGGCACGGCCCCGAGCGCCACTTCTTTCCATTCGGGGCGAAGCATCACGGCCGCGACGACGAAGCAGAGCGTGACCAGGCCGAGCATCGACACGCCTTTCTCGATGAGGCCGAATGTGCCTTTCCACAACAGCAGCCACGCCAGGAAGGCGACCGGCAGCGCCCACCACTGGAAGCTGATTCCCGTGGCAAGTTCGGCAGCGATAGCCACCCCGCCGATCTCGGCGGAAAGCACCAGGAAGTTGACCAGCAAGGTTGCCAGCAGCGGCCAGATGAAAGCATTGAAGCCGAACCGTTCGCGAATGCCGTCGGCGATGGTGTGATGGCTCACCGCAGCGAAGCGGCCGGCCATCTCGACCAGGAAGATGATGCAGATGGTGCCGAGCACGACCGCCCAGATGAGCTGGAAGCCGAACAGCGCTCCGGCCTGCGCCGCGGTCGCCATCGACCCGACCTCCAGGAAGCCGCCGACGCTGGTGACGACACCAAGCGAGATTTCCAGCAGCTTCTTCATCTGTCGGGCGAGAAATATTGTCGATAGCCGTTGGCGAGATCGCCTTGGGCGGCGCGAAGCTCCTGGAGGGCCTGGCCGGCTTGCGCATGCTGTTCGGCCTCGACTGCGTCCTTGGCCCGCTTTGCCGCGTTCGACAGCCGGTTGACGGTCTCTGCTAACGCATCTCGCTTTGCCTTGTCCGACAGGGGCGCCGATTCCACTTGCCGGCCAGCGTCGGCAAGCGTCTCGGCGAAGCTCTGCAAGGCGGAGGATGCGTAGTGCGACGGTGCGGCGCCCGAGAGCCAGGCATCACTCACCAGCACTGCCGCCTGCGCTGTCGATGCCGCAAGCTTCGACTGCTGGTCGACGGTTTCAGATGAGGAGCAGGAGGCAAGCGCCAAGGCCAGCAGGGGCAGGAAGACCCGGCTCGGCCGGGCAATGGTGCGCAACATCTTCCACTCGTTGCAATTGCTTGAAATCGCGAGGATAAGGCCGCAGCCTCAGGAAAGTTCCTCCGTGTTCCGGATTTGCGGCATCGAGGCTGTTTCAACGCTATTGGGACGATTATGGACCGAGATCTTGCCAAGACATTGCCTGAGCGCGCCGGCAGCTGGGCGATCGCGCTCACCGAGCAGAAGAGCGTCACCGGGACGCAGGACGAAGCGGCATTCGGTCCATGGCTGGCGGTGCAACTGCGGGAGGATCCCGCCTTCCGCCGCGCGGATATCTGGACGATCGAGGTCGGGCCTGGAGACGGCCGGCATTGCGTGGCGATGCTGCTTCGCGGGACGGGCCGCTCGACCGTGCTTCTGACCGGTCACTACGACACGGTGGCAACGCGAGACTACGGCGAGTTGGAAGAGCTGGCCACGCGGCCTCAAGCTTTGACGCGCGCCTTGCGCAATTCCCTGATGGACGCCGATACGCCTGCCGCCCGGTTGGCCCGCGCCGACCTGGAGAGCGGCGAGTATCTGGCCGGACGCGGCTTGCTGGACATGAAGGCCGGTCTCGCCGCCGGGCTGGCGGTATGCGCGGATTTCGCCGAAAGCGCCAATGCCGCGGGCAATCTGTTGTTCATCGCGGTGCCGGACGAAGAGAACAATTCGGCCGGTGCCCGCAAGGCCGCCCAAGCGCTGCCCGGCATTTATGAGCAGCACGGCCTCGATCTTGTCGCGGCTATCAATCTTGACGCCATTGCCGATGATGGCGACGGCTCGAAAGGACGCATCATCGCGCTTGGGACAGTCGGCAAGCTGCTTCCGACCGCCTATGTGGTTGGCGTTCCTACCCATAGTGGATTTCCGCTGAACGGCATCAATGCGGCAGCGCTCGCCGCTTCTATCGCCGCCCGCGTCGAATGGGCAACCGAGCTGACGGACCATTGCGGTTCTTCGCCCGGCACCCCGCCCAGTCTGCTCGGCATCCGTGACGGAAAGGCGGGATATGACGTCACGACGCCGGCAACCGCCTTCGCCACCTTCAACGTGCTCAGCTACCGTCGCACACCGGACGAAGTGCTCGACCRCTTCGACCGGCTTTGCGCGGAAGCCGCATCGAACCTTCTGGGCGACCTCAGACGCCGAAGCCAGGCTCCGGACGGCATCGCAAATCTTGCAAGACCCGTCCCGCTCTACCGGTTCGAAGCGCTGGTCGGGCATCTCGACCAGCAGGAGAAGCACAGGCTCGATGCATACTCCGCCTCGATCGCTGACAGCGATCTTCCGCTGCCGGAGAAGTGCCGGCTGATCACACAGCAAGCCTGGGGCTTAAGCCGCCTCACCGGCCCGGCGATCGTCACCGGTTTCGGCTCGATACCCTATCTTCCGACGAACCTTTCCGACGCGCCGGCGGCCATGCGGCTGAAAGCAATTGCCATGCAAATCGCGCGCGAGTCGGCCGAACATTATGGCAGCACCATCGCTTGCGCCGATTATTTCGCCGGAATCTCGGACATGAGCTTTTTCGGCGAGGCTGCCGAGTCCTCGCTCGATATCGTTGCCCGCAACACGCCAGCCTGGAAGGACAGCGTGCGCTGGCCACCCCGACAGGGTCTCGCCAACGTGCCGACGATCAACATCGGCCCGTGGGGTCGGGATTACCATACGCCGCTTGAGCGATTGCACATAAGCTATGCGTTCAACGTGCTGCCTCGCGCCATCCGGGATCTGTGCGCGAGGCTGCTGCAGCCGTCCGGTTCTTGACCGAATGGCTTACGGCACGGCGGGACGCAGGCGTTTCTTGGGGACCGCAGACTTAAATAGGCTTCCCTGAGACCGGGCCGGAAGCGCTGGCAAGAGCGGCTACCTTGTCGATCATCGCCAGGACCGCCTGCGGCTTGCTTTGATGAACCATATGCCCGGCATCCAGGACGATATCCAGCAGCGAGTGGTTTATCTCGGCGTGCAGCCGCAGCGCCTCGGCCCTGGCATCGAACAGCTGATCGCCAGCGCCGGCGATGATCCCGACAGGGATGGCGATCTCGGCATATCGACGATTTGGGAACAGTGCCGACGCCAGCATCAGGAAGGATTCCGCAGAGATGGACCGCAGTTGCGAGGGGCGGCTCGCCAACTCCCTTGTCATTGCCGCGAAAGGCGTCGCGATCGTTGCCGGATGGAAAATCTGCTTCATCGCCCAGCGCCAGTTCAGCCTGACCAGCGAAGGCAGCACGGTGTGACGCAACACCGTCCCGATCAACGGAATCGCCGGCAACGCGGAGATGGCAAGAGCCAGCCTTGGCGGTGGGTAATGATAGCCAGCGACGACGACAACCCCGGCGACGGATCGGGGATGCCGACGGGCCATCTCGAGCGCAACGGTCGCGCCCCAGGAATGGCCGACAACCATGTAGCGCTCGATGCCGAGTTTCGCGGCTGCGGCATGGATGAGATCGGCCTGGGCGCCGGCGGTCCAAGGTCGTCTGCGGGCGGGGCGTGGGCTCAGGCCGAAGCCAGGTCTGTCGAAGGCAAGCACGCGATATTTGGCGGCGGCTTTGTCAAAGATTCCGCTTGTCGCGAAGTCTTCCGCCGAAGCGCCGTTGCCGTGCAAGAGCAGCAACGGTCGCCCACGGCCCGCTTCCAGAAAATGCAGCTTCGCTCCGCGCAAGTGGATGAAGCGCCCGAGCGGGCGTGCAGCCAATGCCCGCCTCGCGAGGCGATGGTTGTAGAGCGCCAGCCCGACCGCTGCGGCCGCAAGCGACAGAAGCAGGTTCCGCCTGGGCTTTACCGTCATGGTTGGAAATCAAGGAGCAGGTGCTGAAGCAGACGACATTTGCGACGGTGGCGGCGCTGCTCGCTGTCAGGCCGACCCTTTCTGAGGCAGCTCCGTCTCTTCCTCGACCTGGTCCCGCAGCGCCTGTCGTCCGGACTTTCGATCCTCGGCCTCAGGCGAGCGCTTTTTTTGCCGCTCCAATTCGTGATCCACCGTCTCGCGCGATCCTTCCGCGGGATCTTGCTCGGGCAATGTCTCTGTTTGCCGCTTCACCTGATCACTGCTCGATTCCGACGCGACAGGATCGCTCTTTCCGGGAGACTTTATCATTGTGTGCTTCTCTGTTCGACCGCATGGCTGCCGTGGATGAATCGGGAGCCCAACCTTTGGCGTCAGTCTTTGTTCCTCCACGGCTGATCATTACCCGAGCCCTCGGCGTCGTCCGATGCCTCATGGTCGGGCTCCGAAGCTTCCAGGGCATCGATAACCGGTGCCAGTGAATTCTCCTCATCGGAATTCGATTCCGTCTCTCCATTTTCCTTGCCGGTCTTATCAAGCGCGCGTTGGATGGCGTCTTCGATGTTGCCGATCTCCTGCTCCCGCACTTCGCGGGTGTAGCCGGCGGCATCGGCATCCTGCTCGAACTGCTGCGCCAACATCGGCACGCTGACCTCGGTGTCGGCGGGCAAATTGCCGACATTCTCCTCCAGCCAGCTGCGCAGGAATTCTTTCGTCGCGTTCATGGAGCTCCTCCTCGCGGCGAAATAAACCGGTCCGTGGCGTCGATGTTCCCGTAAATCCGAAACCGCGAGGAACGAACGGATCGATGGAGGGTTGGGATCTCGAGCATCCGGCGAGACATTCCATGACTTTCCATGACGACAGCGTTTCACACGAGCAGGACCGCTCGACCCCGAGCCGGGACAAGCTCCTGTTCCAGCCCAATATCTCCATCAACGGGCTGATCGATGATGAGACGGTCAGCTTCTTCCTCGGTCGCCTGGAAACTGTCCGCAAAGACGGTCAGGACATGATCATGGAGTTGAACACGAGCGGCGGCGATGCGGACGCCGCGCGCCGCGTCGCGCTGGAGGTTCGGTTGTTCCGCCGGCATTCCGGCCGGAACGCTTTCTGCGTCGGGAAGACGAAAGTCTATTCGGCGGGAGTGACGATCTTCGCGGCCTTCCCGAAGCAGAACCGCTTCCTGACCGAAGACGCCGTTCTTCTCGTGCACGAGCGGCGCATGGAAACGAGCATTGCGCTCAACGGCCCGATGCAATCGTGCATCCAGGTTGTTCGCGAGCAGCTTGCCTTGCTGGAGACATCGCAACGTCTGGAGATGGAAGGCTTCAGGGAACTTGTCGAAGGCAGCTCGCTCAGCGCGGACGAGCTTTACCGACAGGCGACGCAGAATTGCTATATCCACGCCGCCGAAGCGCTCACTCTTGGAATGATAGGTGGTGTGCTGCGTTAGATTAAGACCCGCCGAACCTTTCCATTGCGAACCGGAGATCTCGCGCCTGTTTCGTGCCCGGGAACAAACCGACTTGTCTTCGGTTGGGAAATCAGAACGGAGACAAACAAATGAAAACATTCGCTCTGACGGTCACCGCCGTCATGCTTGCATTGCCGGCGTGGGCCCAATCGACCTCGACCACGGAAAAGACCGGCGTCAATTCGGTTCTGGGCGTTGCGCCGTCGACGCAGGACTTCGTTACCGAAGCAACCACCAGCGATATGTTCGAGATCGAGTCCAGCAAGCTGGCGCTCGAACGGTCTGACGATGCGACGAAGGCCTTCGCCAAGCAGATGGTCGCCGACCACGAGAAGACCACCGCCGACTTGAAGGGCCTTGTGACCAGCGGAAAGGTAAAAGCCACGCTTCCGACGGCCATGACCGACAAGCAGCAGTCGACCCTCAACGATTTGAAGGCGTTGCAGGGCAATGACTTCACCAAGCAGTACCATTCCGATCAGGTCGATGCGCACAAGGACGCGGTCGATCTCTTCAAGCGCTACAGCGAGGGCGGCGATCAGCCCGATCTGAAGGCCTGGGCAGGGGCGACATTGCCGCATCTGCAGCACCATCTGGACATGGCGAACGGACTTAATAAGTGACTCTGCCTGGGATCGAAGAACCGACTCTGCGGGAACCCGCATTGCCCTCAGCCGTTCGCAGGCATGGCAACGTTGCAGCTTCGAGAAGCGCTGACCAAGGTCGGCACGCTGACGTCCCGACCGGCGGCCTTTTTAATTCTCGGCGGCTATACTGTTTCTTGGTTTGTCTTCGAGCGGGAAACGCTTGACTGGCACGGCGTCGCGACGCTGATCACTTGGGCGATGACGCTGCTTATCCAAAGGGCCGAGCATCGTGATACCCAAGCCCTGCAGGCGAAACTCGATGAGCTGATCAAGTCGAACGACAAAGCTCGCAACGAGATCGCCGAAATGGACGACAAGGAGCCGGAAGAAATTGAGGAAATGCGAGACTCGGGCGAACGAAGCTGAGCCTCAACACCCCGCCGCTATATCTCGGCGAGTTCATCAGAGGCTTCCTGGAGACCGTGCGCAGCCGCCCGCTCGAAGGCGTAGATGATGACACCGAAATCGGGCGTGCGCACGACGTCGCATGTGTCGTGCCGGGTGATATCGCAAAGCGGCGCGGGCACGGGAGAAACAGGCCCGTCAAGATAGCCTCGCCGGCGCAGGAATTCTGAGGCCTGCCCGGTCGGCGGCCATCACCGACCGATCGGGATTTTCGCCGGTCTAGGCCACGTCGAGAACGACCTTGCCGCGGATATGGCCTTCTTCCAGAGCACGTTCGGCGTCCGCCGCCTGCCGCAGCGGGAAAACCTTGCCGATCTCCACGCGGACAGCGCCCGCGTCGATCAACTGTCCAATCTCGGCCAGCTGACCGCCGTCCGGCTTCGTCATGTAGTGAGCCCCGCGAGCCTTGCGCTCGTCGGCTTTTTCCTTCGAAGGTTGCTGAAGCGTCGAGACGATGATCCCGCCTTCCTTGAGAACCGACCAGGAGCGTTCCTGGGTGTCGCCGGCAAGATCATAGACAACATCCACATCTCGCACCGTGTCCTCGAACCGCTGGTTTTTGTAGTCGATCGCCTCGTCGGCCCCAAGGCTTCGCACGAAATCGATGTCGTTCCCGGAGCATGTCGCGTAAACCATGGCGCCCTTCGCCTTGGCGAACTGAACCGCAAAATGGCCGACGCCCCCGGCCGCGCCGTGGATCAATATCCGTTGCCCCGAACTCAGACCGCCATTGTCGAAGATTCCCTGCCAGGCGGTCAGCGCCGCAAGCGGGACGGCGGCAGCATGCAGATGGTCGAGGCGTTTCGGCTTGGCTGCGCAGTCCTTGGCCCTGGTTGCCACGAACTCAGCGTAGCCGCCGCGGTCCGGTGTCAGGAGCGCATAAACTTCATCGCCCTGCTTGAAGGCGTTGACGCCTGCCCCGCAACGTTCCACCACGCCCGAGAAATCACGTCCGAGTGTCAGCGGCAGCCGGTCTTCGGCGACATAGCCACCATTGCGAATCTTGTGGTCGACCGGATTGACGCTGGCGGCACGGATGCGAACCAGGATCTCTTCGGGCTTTGGCTCGGGCGTCGGCTCTGTCTCCAGTGTCAACACCTCAGGGCCGCCAAATGCGTGGATACGAACGCTCTGCATTCCGRCACTCCTGTCGCTTCTGGGTGTCCGCCGCCGAATTTGGCGGCCTAACTGCCGATGGGAGAATTGGTTCCGGACGGAGCGCCAAAGCTCGCCTCGTCGAAGACGGCTAGAAACATTGCGCCATGTTGCTCGTTTGAAATGAAGCGAGGAAAGGTGGCGGATGGCAAACCGGGCAGATCGAGGCGATGCAATCAGGACCCGTACCGTTACAGTCTTCGGCGGTACCGGATTCCTGGGACGTGAAAACCCAATCCCCGCCTTCATCATTTCCAGCGCCAGGCGTTCAAAGGTCGACCGGGTGAAGCGGCTTTCTGGCGGGGCCGTGGATCAGCGATCCGTCTGCCGCGAAAATCGAGCCGTGGCAAGAGCAATCCCACGTTCGATCGGCATTGTTCCAGCTCACGGTGCAGCCCTTATGTGTACAGACCGCGGAAACTGCATGCAGCTTGCCGGAGCCATCGCGCCAGGCAGCAATCTTCTGTTTGCCGCTCACAACGACACCGCCTTCTCCAGGGCCGATTTCATCGAAAGTCGCGACAATCGATCGACTGCTCCCGTTGACGTGAAACGTCTTGTCGTAGGGGCGCGCCGGATCGTAGAGCTCCTCCCAGGGACATGGCTGACGCAAAATACGACCCGCGATCAGCTTACCGACGGCCGTTCCGTTGCTGATACCCCAGGCATTGAAGCCGGTTGCAATATGAAAGCTCGGCGACTTGTCAGGATCCGGCTCGCCGGCATAGGGCACGCGATCCGGCGTATCGTAGTCTTCATTGCACCAGCGCCACGCGACATCGCCCACCGGAAGATTGGCGCGCGCCCAGGCTTCCAGTTCCACGAACCTGCCAGCCACGTCCGCTTCCTGACCCGTGTTGAATTTCGGCCCGAGCACCAGAAGCAGCGGCCCTTTGTCGTCGCGGGCTGTCCGGATGGACCGGGTCGGCTCGTCGATGCCGAGGAAAAAGCCATCGAACGGCGTCGGATCGTCAAGTCGGAACGCTATAGCCGTGTGGCTGCGCGGCTGGGTGCGGTTTGCCATCCCGACCGGGCTTTTGATCGTCATATTCGTGGCCACGACAACGTTCTCGGCATCCACGATCCCATTGTCCGTCGAGACGCGCCAGCGGCTTCCTTCATCAATGGACACTACGCGGCTCATTTCAAAAACGCGACCGCCCAACGTCTCCACGGCCCGGGCAAGACCGACTGCGTACTGGATCGGATTGAATTGCGCCTGGTCAGGGAAGCGCAATGCCCCGGCTGTCTCGAAAGGYAACGGTGCGCGCTCGACCACTTCCGCATCCAGGCCTACTTGCCGCGCTGCATTCGCCTCGGCCGTTAATTCTCCGCGCCGCGCGACGTCGGTGGTATAGGCGTRGGCCGGTTTGATCTCGAGCTCGCATTCGATTCGGTGCGCAATCGTCCAGTCGAGAATCTGGTCGACGCCGGCGCGATTCGCGTCTGCATAGCTTTGTGCCGCCGCTGGCCCCATATCACGAATGAGGTTGTCGTAGATCAAACCGTGCTGGGTCGTGATCTTGGCTGTCGAGCGGCCGGTCACCTGGCATCCGACACGCAGCGCCTCGAGAAGGATGACCGAGCGTCCGGCTTCGCACAGCCGCAATGCGGTTGTCAGACCAACGATCCCCGCTCCTATGATGACGATCTCGGCTCGGCTGGAGCCAGCAAGCGACGAATAATAGCGCTGCTTGACAGTCGCCGCCCAGCAGCTGGCATTCTTGCCACCAAGCAATGCGGTTTTGGTCATATCGGCCATTCAGCTCGCCGTGCTCGTTGATGCACGCGATTTTCCTCTGCGTTCGTGGCGACACAGGCGCCCTTGGATCGGCTGCGTATTGAGCTGACAGCCCGGCGCCAATCAGCTCTTTCGCAGCGCCGGCGGAGCCAAACTTCCAGAACTGAAAAGAGTTCCGGCCGAGAACGTAAAATGATCGATGATGGAGAGGGCGTCCTTGTGCAGATGCGGCACTTTCGGCGCTRCTCACAGGAACCCGCTTCGTTTCCGATCCGATTCCCGATTAGCGTTGCCGGAGCAATCGCGGCATGGACAGATATTTCCATCGTTTGCGCCGCGCGCCCCTCGGGAACAAGCCACAGCCGCGCGGGTTCGGTGCATTGCGCAAACGATAGGAGAATTCTGATGAGACAGGATATATCGGCTGGAGCGAAATTCCCGGATTATGTTCTTCCCGACCATACCAAGACACCTCGGCGCTTGTCCGACCTGCAGGGCGACCAGCTCATGATCCTTGTGCTGACGCGAGGCTCATTTTGCCCGAAGGACCGTCAGCATATGCTCGAACTCGTGCGCTTCCATCCGCAGTTCGTCGTCGGCTACACCCAACTTGTCACCATCACGACGGACGACTGGCACACCACGAACAACTATCGCCAGCAGACGGCCGCCTCATGGCCTTTCCTCTATGACGAAGAGCGGATCGTGCAGAAGGATTTGGACATCAAGGAGTATACAGATAGCTCGCACGACGTGATGATCCCGCACACGATCGTGCTTGGCCGAAATCTCCAAGTGTTCAAGATTTACGATGGTTATTACTATTGGGGGCGGCCATCGGTATCGGAATTGCACGCCGAGCTGCGCGAATTAGCGCGACAGACTTATCGCGATTGGGACATCACGGACGCCGAACTGCGGCAGAAATGGAAGAAGGGCGACAAATCAGACTTCTATCCGTACGGAGACAATTCCATCTCCATGGACGAGCTCATGCTGCAGATGGCGGGAGCAGTCGATCAATTTGCGGGCAAGGCTGAGAAACCGTGACCTGAATGCACGGAACTCAAGGTCACGCGCGTGAGCCGCCGCAGTCGCTTGACAGCGACTGATCTCGGACAACGAAGCGGAGTCGCAGCTGTCGTCGGCAGGCCCGATCGGGCAAGTCCATCCCGCGTCATAAACCGCACCTTGCTCGCCGCCCTTTTCAAATAGTTGAAAACAGCCATTCAAGCGAGAAGGCGATGGTACCGTTGGCTGGGCTCGAACCAGCGACCCCCAGATCCACAATCTGGTGCTCTAACCAACTGAGCTACAACGGCACGCGTGCCTGAGCCGGATCGAGGTGAAGCGTCTTTCTCCGTGATCCGCCCCGTCGTTCGGCGATGCGTCCAATACGGGCTATCGGATTCTAATTCAAGGGCCTTGATAAGGCAAAGCACGGGTTTGCTCATCCGCCTTTCGTCAAGGCAAAGAAAAGGCCGGCGGGAGGAGGTGCCGGCCTTTTCCTGTTACGAGCCAGCGGGAGGAGGTGCTGGCTGGTCACCCCGGAGACGGAGGGAGGAGGTTCCATCCCCGGGTATCTGGTTGCTCAACCCATCGCACGACTGCTTGTCTGACGAAATGCGACGTTTTGATGCATCGCAGGGTTGTGCATGAAATCAGGCAGCCTTGGCGTCCTTCATCGCCTTCTCGAAGGCGGCCTTGACCGGCTTGGAGACATCCTCGACCGCCTTGGTGGCAACGGTCTGGAACTCCTTGGCCTGCTCGACGGCCATTTCGACGCGCTTGCGCAGGAACGCGGTCTGCAACTCGACGACTTCCGAAAGGGTCTTGGCGCCGACCAGGGCTTCGAGGTGCGAGAAGTTGGCCTCGGCATTGGCGCGCAGCGCGGCGATGGCCTTCAGCGAAACGTCGCCGGAAACGGTCTTGGCGGTCTCGTAGGTCGACTCCAGAACCTTCTGGGTCTCCTCAGCGCCGGTCTTCAGCTTGGCGTAGGCTTCCTTCGACTGCTCGACGCCCTTTTCGGCGAAGGCGCGGATCTGGTCGGTGGCCTTGGAAGCGTCGAAGCTCGGGAATTCGACGTTTTCGATGGTCTCTGCGGCGGTCTTGGCAGCGGTCTTGGACATTTTCCAACCTTTTTCGGGGTAGCGGCTTTGACAGAAAGCCGTCTCGTTCATGTATGGTGGCAATATAAAGGTTTTTTTGTGCATTGCAACATCTTTGTTGCACCGCACCATAAAAATATTCCCGTACGTCAGCCATTGGGCGTCAGCCATTGGGCCGTTAACCAAGAGCCCAGAGATTTCGACCGATGCAAGCCTAGGCTTGTGGACCTCCGGGCCATGGGCTTTTATTAACAAAGCGTTAACTGAAAACGCCCGCTCCGGAGGGTCGGCCAGCACATGCCGCCTGAAAACTACTCCTTCCTCGACGTCGCAGTGCTCGACGCGGTGCGCCAGCGCTTTGCCGCAGGCGATGCGTTGGCCATTCTGTCGGCCGATCTCGAACAGGTGATCTGGGCGAACGGTCCGGGGGCGTCGGCGTTCGGTTATCCGGATATCGAAGCCATCATCGGCGCCTCGGCGCAGCTGCCGCTGATCGCCCGGCGGCAGATCATGGCGACCAGCGGTTTTCCGGACATCGGCAGCGACCGCGCCATCACGGTGAGGCTGGCTACCGGCATGGTGAGCCGCGCCGTCGGCTTCCTGGCCAGCGCCGTGACGATGCCGGATGGCGAGAAGGCAATCCTGCTCGCGGTACCGGCGACCCAGACCAGCTCGCGCAGCGCCGGCGAAATCGCTGGCCGAGCCATCGGCGGTTTTACGGAGGCCGGGCATTTCATCGCCTTCATCGACGCGCGGGGCGATGTCGAGGCAGCCTCCGACGGTTTCGCGGCGCTCGGCATCGAGCGGCGGACGCTGGCGGCCCTGGTCGCGGATGTGGCAAGCAGCGGCGACCGCGTCGTCAAGCGCCTGGTGCCTGGCGCCGACACCTCCTACCCGGCCGGCCTTGCGCGGCTCACCGACACGCGTCATCTGCTGGTGGTGATCGACGAAGACCAGCTCGACGGTGCGGACAGCGACCAAGAAGATCGATCGACCACCGACCAAGGCGATCGGACCAGCGATCGACAGGCTGCGGCGCCAGAGGCCGTTAGCGCTACCCCGTCAGATGAAAGCCCGGCAGTCGGACCCGAGCCCCGGTCCGCCCCGGACAGCCACGTGCCGGCCGCGGCGGCTGGCGAAGAGGCCGAGCCGACCCCAGAGGCTCTCGACGGCGATACGGGGCCCGGCACCGATAGCCGGACCTTGGCCGACCGACAAACCGCCGCCAACCGTCAGGCCGATGCCGCCGGCTCCAGTCAGCAGCCCGTCGATGCCGGCGCCAGCCAGCACGACCATTGGTACTTCAATGCCGGCAACGAGGATGCCGGACATGCTCAACCGGCAGCGCCGGCGAAGGACATGGAAGGAGCCACCACGGTCGAAGCCCAAGGGCAGGATGCCAGCGGGACCGCGACGTCAGCCCAGCCGACCCCGCCCCGCGACATCGACCGCTCCGCGCCGCCGCTGCGCTTCGTCTGGCGCACCGACGCCGAAGGCAGGTTCAGTGCGCTGTCGCCCGAATTCGCCGATATCGTCGGCCAGCCTGCCGCCGATGTGATCGGCCGTCGCTTCAGGGATGTCGCCGCCACCTTCGGCCTCGACGCCTCGGGCGAGATCGCCGGCCTGCTCGACCGGCGCGATACCTGGTCCGGCCGCTCGGTGCTGTGGCCGGTGGCCGGAACCGGTCTGAAGATCCCCGTCGATCTGGCGGCGCTGCCCGTCTACGGCCGCAGCCGCGCCTTCGAGGGTTTCCGGGGTTTCGGCGTCGCGCGCGCAGCCGACGCCGTGGCCGATCCCGAAGCGCTTGGCATGGCTCTGGTGCCGAATGCCGCCCCGACCGAGGCCACCTCCGGCGGAACCGAACCGTCGGTCGGGCAGCCAGCTGCGGAGCGGACGCCGCCGGAACAGCCAAAGCGCGAAGATCCGTTTCAGGGCGAAGTGCCGGCGCTGACCATCGTGCCGAAACCGGAGCGTCGCTTCGCCGACAAGGTGATAAGGCTGGCCGAGCATCGCCAGCCGACCAACGACAAGCCGCCGGGAAGCGACACGCCGGCAAATCAGCGGAGCCTGTCAGTCCTCGAGCGCAGCGCCTTCCGCGAGATCGGCGAGCGGTTGCGCAAGGACAGTTCTGCCGAGGAACGCGCGCCTGAAGCCGACAAGCAGCCCGACGCGGCCGCCGGTGAGAACACGGCGACGGTGAAAGAACCGACAAACGAAGCGAGGGCCGACGCAGACCAGCCGGTTGCGCCCGACACGACGGAGCACGACGATTCCGCGCGGGAAGCGAGCCCGGCATCCGCGGCGAAAGCCTCTCAGGCCGACGACGCGAAGACCGATGCGGAGACCGCTGAGGCGCAGACCGAGGCTGAGGACCAGGAAGACCTGGCGCGGCTCGACGGCATCGATGACTCCGCCGGGACGGGCGCCCCCCGCCAGACCGGGACCTCGGCCGTCTCCGGCTCGCTGCTCGACTATGCCGATGAGGAGAAATCCGCCGAGGAAATCGAGGGCGCACCGGTTTCCCAGCCCGAGCAGGCAGAGGACGCCCGGCAGGCCGCCGAGCCGCAGCAGCCGGTCGAACAGCCTACGGCGCAGAAGGCCGCGGCCGGGCAGCCTGACCTCGGTGCGACGGCCGACGACGACAGCATGACCGCGGACGATTTCCGCGATGCGCAGGACAATGAAGATTGGGCCGGGTCCGACGCGGACACTGTCGAGGCTGCGGAAGAAGCGCCAGTGTCGGTGCGGCCGCGCCTCGACGTGCCGCCGCTGAAACTGTCGGGTTTCGTACCCTCCGCCTTTTCGACCGGAGAAGAAGCCAAGGCGCCCGATACTTCGATCCTCGCCCGGCTGCCGGTGCCGCTGCTCATCCATTCGGGCGACGTGCTGCATTATGCCAATGACGCCTTCCTCGAACTCACCGGCTACGACGCGCTGGACGACCTCGCGGATGCGGGGGGGCTGGGCGCGCTCTTTGCCGATCCCTATGCCGAGGACACCGCGACTGACGAGAGCGACCACTCGCTGAAGCTCAAGACCCGCAACGGCCAGGAATTCCCGATCGACGCGCTCTTGCGCTCGGTGCCGTGGCGCGGCGGCAAGGCGCTGATGCTGGTGGTGCGGCGCTCCGGCGAGGACGACGCGGCGGCGCATTTCACCGCCGCCAATGACGAACCGGCGCTGCAGCCGGATGTGCCGGAGCTGAAATCGCGCATCGCCGAGATGCGCACCATCATCGACACCGCCACCGACGGCGTCGTGCTTATCGGCCGCGACGGCGACATCCGCTCGATCAGCCGTCCGGCGGAAGCGCTGTTCGGTTTCGACAGCGACGAGGTCGCGGGCAAGCCGTTTGCCTCGCTGTTCGCCATAGAAAGCCAGCGCGCGGCGCGCGACTATCTCGCCGGCCTTTCTGAACCGGGCGTCGCCAGCGTGTTGAACGACGGCCGCGAGGTCATCGGCCGCGAGGCTCAGGGGCGTTTCATCCCGCTGTTCATGACCATCGGCAGGCTGCCCAACGACAGCGGCTTCTGCGCCGTGGTGCGCGACATCACGCAATGGAAGCGGGCCGAGGAAGACCTGACGCAGGCGCGCGCGGTGGCCGAGCGCGCCTCCTCGCAGAAGACGGATTTCCTGGCCCGCATCAGCCACGAGATCCGCACGCCGCTCAACGCCATCATCGGCTTTTCCGAGCTGATGGTGGACGAGAAATTCGGCCCGATCACCAACGACCGCTATCGCGACTACCTGCGCGACATCAACCGGTCAGGCAACCATGTGCTCGACCTCGTCAACGACCTGCTCGACATCTCGAAGATCGAGGCCGGCCAGCAGGAGATGGATTACGAGGCGGTGTCGCTCAACGACACGCTGGCCGAGACGGTGGCGATGATGCAGCCGCAGGCCAATCGCGAACGCGTCATCATCCGCTCCAGCTTCGCCTCGCGGCTGCCGGAGGTGGTGGCGGACCTGCGAAGCGTGCGCCAGATCGCCCTCAACATCCTGTCCAACGCCATCCGCTACACCCAGGCCGGCGGCCAGGTGATCGTCTCGACCGCTTACGAAGCCTCCGGCGACGTCGTCATGCGCGTGCGCGACACCGGCATCGGCATGACCCAGGCCGAGATCGAGCAGGCGCTGAAGCCGTTCAAGCAGATCAATGCGTTGAAGCGCGGACGCGGCGACGGCACCGGCCTCGGCCTGCCGCTCACCAAGGCCATGGTGGAGGCGAACCGCGCCCGTTTCGCCATCACCTCGACGCCTGGCGAAGGAACGCTGGTCGAGGTCGCCTTCCCCTCGACGCGCGTGCTCGCTGAATAAGATTATACGGGGAAGGTCCGGCCAAAGAAAAAGGCGTCCAATTGGACGCCTTGAGAGATGGGATGCTGTCACAACGGGGGCTTGAGCTGAACCTCAGGGGACGAGGAACGGGATTTCTCCCTCAAGTTACACGCGACTATCGGGGTCGTCCCTTAACAAGTCCTTACCGGGCCTCAAAAAAATTTACGAATGTGTACCACCCATGAAATCTAGGTAAATTCGGTGGGCAGATTTTATTTACCATATCAGGCGGTCAGCTAGCCAGTTGCGGCAGGTCGCGGAACAGCTCCAGCGCCTCGGGATTGGCGAGCGCTTCCTTGTTCTTGACCGTGCGGCCGTGGACCACGTCGCGTACCGCGAGCTCGGTGATCTTGCCGGACTTGGTGCGCGGAATGTCGGTGACGGCGACGATCCTGGCCGGCACGTGACGCGGGCTGGCGCCGGTGCGGATCCTGGCGCGGATGCGCTTTTCCAGATCGTCGTCCAGGGTAACGCCTGCCGCCAGCCGCACGAACAGCACGACACGGACATCATTGTCGAAGTCCTGGCCGATGCAGAGCGCCTCGAGGATTTCCGGCATCTGCTCGACCTGGTTGTAGATCTCGGCCGTGCCGATCCGGACCCCGCCCGGATTGAGCGTGGCGTCGGAGCGGCCGTGGATGATCATGCCGCCATGGGCCGTCCATTCGGCGAAGTCGCCATGGCACCAGACATTGTCGAAACGCTCGAAATAGGCGGCGTGGTACTTCTTGCCTTCGGGATCGTTCCAGAAGCCGACCGGCATCGACGGGAAGGCTTTCGTGCACACAAGCTCGCCCTTTTCCTGCCGCACAGGCTTGCCGTCGTCGTCCCAGACGTCGACCGCCAGGCCAAGGCCGGCGCCCTGGATCTCGCCGGTCCAGACCGGCTCGGTCGGCACGCCGAGCACGAAGCAGGAGACGATGTCGGTGCCTCCCGAGATCGAGGCCAGGTGCACGTCCTTCTTGATGCCGTCATAGACGAAGCGGAAATCCTCCGGCGACAGCGGCGAGCCGGTGGAGGAGATGGTGCGCACGCTCGACAGATCGTGGCTCGCGATCGGCTTCAGACCGGCCTTGCGAACCGAATCGATGAATTTGGCCGAGGTGCCGAAATAGGTCATCTTCTCGGCATCGGCGAAATCGAACAGCACATTGCCGTCGGGGTAGAAAGGCGAGCCGTCATAGAGCAGCAGCGTCGCGCCGGAAGCGAGGCCCGAGACCAGCCAATTCCACATCATCCAGCCGCAGGTGGTGAAATAGAACAGACGATCGCCGTCGAGCAGGCCGGCATGCAGCCGATGCTCCTTGACGTGCTGGATCAGCGTGCCGCCCGCCGAATGGACGATGCATTTCGGGATGCCGGTGGTGCCCGAGGAAAACAGGATGTAGAGCGGATGCGCGAAGGGCAGCCGCTCGAAGCTGACGGTCTTCACCGCAAATGGCGAGAGCGCATCTTCGAGCGCGGTTGCCTTGTCGATGGTGGCGGCGACGTCCTGAGAGGTGCCGAGATAGTCGACGATGAGCACCTTGCGCACGCTCTCGAGCTTCTCGGCCACGGCGCGCACCTTGTCGGCCACCTCGATCGCCTTGCCGTTGTACCAATAGCCGTCGGGCGCGATGAAGACGACCGGCTCGATCTGACCGAAGCGGTCGAGCACGCCCTGCTCGCCGAAATCGGGAGAGCATGACGACCAGACAGCGCCGATCGAGCTTGCCGCCAGCATCGCCGCGATCGTCTCGGGCATGTTCGGCATCATGGCGGCGATGCGGTCGCCGGCCTTGACGCCGAGCGACAGCAAGAGCTGCTGCAGCCGCGAGGTCAGCGCGTGGAGCTCGTTCCAGGAGAGCCGGCGCTCGACCTTGTCCTCGCCGCGAAAGACGATAGCCGGGCCGCCGCCGGTCCTCTGCAAAAGATTCTCGGCAAAATTGAGCCTGGCGTCGGGGAAGAAGCTGGCGCCGGGCATCCGCTCGCCGTCGACGAGGCCCCGCTCGCCCTTGTCGCCGACAAGCCCGCAGAAATCCCAGACCAGGCTCCAGAAGGCTTCGCGGTTGTCGATCGACCAGCGATGAAGTTCGGCATAGCCGGAGAAGGAAACCGCGGCTTTTGCTTCCGCGGCCTTCATGAACGCGCTTAGAGGCGCTGCGTCGATGCGCTCTTGCGTCGGGGTCCACAAAGGTGTGTCGGTGGCCATGATCGCTCCTCCCAAAGCGCGTCCCATTCGAGCCAGTTAAGCTCATCGTCGCCTATGCCATCGTCCCAGAAACGGCGCGCGATTGCGGATCGGGATCGAGCAGCCCGCTTATGCATATTGCAGCGCAGCAGAGCAAGATTTTGTTCGGTCGGCCCATGGTCGCCGCCGCGCAAATGCCATCGCAAGGCCATAAAGACTTGAAAAGCGTCGGCGCTCGGTTACACCCGTCGGGCGATTTTGTCGGCAACGAAAGCATACGGGGCGAAATGCCATCATCTCTGATCCGGCGCGGGGTATGGGTGATCGGCGTTGCCGTGCTCATCATCGCGCTCGCGGTCGCGGCGCTGCCGCTGATTGCCTCGACCCGCATCGTGCGCGACCGCATCGCCTGGGAATTGAGCGCCTGGAGCGGCTTCAGGGTGACGATCGACGGCTCGCCGCGCATCGAGGTGTGGCCGAAGTTCCGGGCCATCCTCAGCGACGTGACGCTGTCGCAATGGACGGAGACCGAAACGCCGCCGGTGGTCGAGGCCGACCGCGTGGAAGTCGATCTCTCAGCCATGGCGGCCTTGCAGGGCAACGTCGCCTTCTCGACCGCAAGGCTGGTGCGCCCGACAATCAGAGTCCAGCGCATGGCGAACGGCTTCTATCTGCCGCCGCTTCCGACCGGAGGGCGCATCACGCGCTCGATCGACACCGCGCGCGGCGTGGTCACCGCCAACCCGCAGAAGCCGGATCTCGGCAGATTGCCGTCCGATCCGTTCGGCACCGTGGAATTCCGCGATGGCCGTGTGGTGACTTCGGTTGACGGCAAGGACAGCGAAATCCTGAGCAGCCTGAACGGCCAGGTGAACTGGGAAGCGATGAACAGCGATGCGTCGATGACCGCGACCGGCATCTGGCGCGGCGAAAGCGTGCAGGTCGATTTCTCCTCGACAAAGCCGCTGGTGTTGTTTGCCGGGGGCGCGGCGCCCGTCACCTTCTCCTTCAAAGCGGCGCCCGCGACATTCTCCTTCGACGGAACGGCATCGATGTCGGACAATGCCTATCTGGACGGCCAGGCAAAATTCGCCGCGCCGTCGCTGCGGCGCGTGCTGGAATGGTCGCAGGCCGGCATCGCGCCGGGCGCTGCGATCGGCGCCGTCTCGGTCAGCAGCAAGGTGAACGCCTCGGCGGGACGCGCGAAGTTCGAGAACACCACGGTCACGCTCAACAACAATCCGGGAATGGGAGCGCTGGATTTCTCCTTTGCCGAGGGACGCCCGGTAATTGCCGGCACGCTTGCCTTCGACACGCTGGATCTGAAATCCTTCCTGTCGGCCTTCACGCCTGTCGTGCCCACCGGCGAGGCCGGCCCCGGCGACATCGACACCAGCTTCGCCGACCGCATCAACCTCGACCTCAGGCTGTCGGCGGCGCATGCCATGGCTGGACCGGTGCAGCTTGCCGACGTCGCGGCGACCGCGCAAGTCAAGAACGGCCTTGCCGTCTTCGACATATCCGACGCGTCGGCCTTCAACGGCACCATCCAGAGCAGCCTGCGCTTCGACCGCAAGCCGGAAGGCACGCAGGTCGAGATGCGGCTCCTGGCGTCGGACGTGGATACGGGTGCCTTTGCCACGGCGGCGGGAATGACGCGGCTGGTGCCGGCCGGCACCGGCACGGTATCGGTCATCCTCAAGGGCCCGGGCAAGGCCTGGAATTCCATCTTCGAGAATGCCGACGGATCGTTCTCGGCGACGTTCGGGCCGGGCATGCTCAACGGGCTCGACCTGCCGGCCTTCCTCAAGCGCAACCAGCAAGGCGGCTTCTTCGCGCTCGACGACGTCGCCAACGGTTCGCTGCCGATCGACGGCGCCGAGATCAAGGCAAGCATTTCGAAGGGCGTGGCGCGACTGGACAAGGCCGAGATCAATGCGCAGAAATACAAGATCTGGCTGTCCGGCATCGCCTCCTATGTCGGGCGCGGGCTGGCGCTCTCGGGCGGCGTGGTGCCCAGCGGACAGCCGGCGCAGCAGCCCCAGCAGGCCAACGGTCAGGCGGCCAGCCCACCTGCCCCTCCGCCGAACCAGTCGCTGTTCTTCGTCGGCGGCAACTGGAGCGCGCCGTTCATATCGCCAATCGCTCCCGGCGTTTCAGGCCAGTAAACAGGGGGCGGCGCCCGCCCCCTGTCGCTCAACCGCGCTGCGCGGCCTGCTCGTCGAGCTGGCGCTGGATCTCGCGGCGCTTGTTGGCGATCGAGGCGATGATGACGCCGATCGCCACCACCGCGATCAGGATCGTGCAGGCGGCGTTGATTTCCGGGGTTACACCGAGACGCACCTGGCTGTAGATCTTCATCGGCAGCGTGGTGGCGCCGGGACCCGAGGTGAAGCTCGCGATGACCAGATCGTCCAGCGAAAGCGTGAAAGCCAGCATCCAGCCGGAGATGATCGCCGGCAGGATGACCGGCAAGGTGATCTGGAAGAAGGTCTTCACCGGCGGCGCGCCGAGATCCATCGCCGCCTCCTCCAGCGAGCGGTCGAAGGAGACCAGCCGCGACTGCACCACGACGGCGACGAAGCACATGGTGAAGGTGATGTGGGCGAGCGTCACCGTGAAGAAGCCGCGGTCGAGCCCGACGGCGACGAAGAGCAAAAGCAGCGACAGCCCGGTGATGACCTCCGGCATGACCAGCGGCGCAAACACCATGCCCGAGAACAGCACCCGCCCCCTGAAGCGCGTGTAGCGGGTCAGCGTGATGGCGGCGAGCGTGCCAAGCACGGTCGCGACCGTCGCCGATATGACGCCGACGCGCGCCGTCACCCAGGTCGCGTCCATCAGGCCCTGGTTGTGGAACAGCGACACGTACCATTTGGTCGAGAAGCCGCCCCAGACGGTGACGAGCTTGGATTCGTTGAAGGAAAAGACGATCAGAAGCACGATCGGCAGATAGAGGAAGGCAAAGCCCAGCACGATCGAGGTGATGTTGAAGCGGCTCCAGGTCGAGTTCATCTGCCCTGCTCCTGTGCCTTTGCCTGCGCCTGCTGGAAGAACATGATCGGGATGGTCAGCACCAGGAGCAGGATGACGGCCACAGCCGACGACACCGGCCAATCGCGGTTCGAGAAGAACTCGTTCCAGAGCGTCTTGCCGATCATCAGCGTCTGCGAGCCGCCGAGGAGGTCGGGGATGACGAACTCGCCGACCGCCGGGATGAACACCAGCAGGCAGCCGGCGACGACGCCGGGCAACGACAGCGGGAAGGTGATCTTCCAGAAGGCGCCCGTCGGCGGACAGCCGAGGTCTTGGGCTGCTTCGATCAGCGAATAATCCATCTTCTCCAGCGAGGAATAGAGCGGCAGCACCATGAAGGGCAGGTAGGAATAGACGATGCCGATGAAGATCGCGGTGTAGGTGTTGAGGATCACCAGCGGCTGGCTGATCAGGCCCGTGGCAAGCAGAACCTGATTGAGCAGCCCCTCGGGCTTCAGGATGCCGATCCAGRCGTAGACGCGGATCAGGAACGAGGTCCAGAACGGCAGGATCACCAGCATCAGCAAGGTCGGACGGATCGTGRCCGGCGCGCGCGCCATGCCATAAGCGATCGGATAGCCGACGATCAGCGTGAGTATCGTCGAGATGCCCGCGATGATCAGGCTCGTCACATAGGCGTTGAAATACAGCGCATCCTGGGTGAGCCAGGTGTAGTTGTCGAAGTTGAGCTCGCGGAATCCGGCGAGGAATCCCGCCACACCATCCTTGAAGTCGAGCACCGGCGTATAGGGCGGCATCGAGATCGCCGTCTGCGACAGCGAAATCTTGAACACGATGATGAAGGGGACGAGGAAGAAGAACAGCAGCCAGAGATAGGGGATGATGATGACGAGGCGGCTGACGAAGCCCGCCGCCAGCCTGGCTGGCAGCGTCGCGGTTTCGGTCGGTGGCGCGGCGGTCGCTGCGATATCGGTCATCTCAGCCTCCTACCTTGTCAGCACGACGCCGGCGTCGGGCCGGAACGAGACCCAGGCGCGATCGTTCCAGGTCAGCGGATCCTCGGTGATGCGCGAGGCGTTCAGCGCGCTCGCCCGCACGATCTGCCCGTCGTCGAGCTTGATGTGATAGACGGTCATGTCGCCGAGATAGGCGACGTCGTAGACCTCGCCTTCCAGCGCGTTGACGGCATCGGCCGGCTTTTTCGAGGAAACCTTGATCTTCTCCGGCCGGATCGCGAAGACGATGTCGGAGCCGGCGGCGGCGTGGCCGCCATTGTCGACGACGATCTGCGCCCCGGTCGCGCCGGTGATACGCGTGGTGCTTGCCGTGCGCTCGGCGACCTTGCCCTCGAACATGTTCACGTTGCCGACGAAATGCGCCACGAAACGCGAGGTCGGCGCCTCGTAAATCTCGGCAGGTGTGGCGACCTGCATCACCTCGCCCTTGTCCATGATGGCGATGCGGTCGGCCATGGTCATGGCCTCCTCCTGGTCGTGGGTGACGACGACGAAGGTGAGGCCGAGCTCCTGCTGCAGGTCCATCAGTTCGAACTGGGTTTCCTCGCGCAGCTTCTTGTCCAAAGCGCCGAGCGGTTCGTCGAGCAGCAGGACCTTCGGCCGTTTGGCGACCGAGCGGGCCAGCGCCACGCGCTGGCGCTGACCGCCGGAGAGCTGGTGCGGCTTGCGCTTGGCGAACTGCTCGAGCTTGACGAGCTTCAGCATCTCGGCGACGCGCTTTTCGATATCCGGCGCGGGCATGCCTTCTTGCTTGAGACCGAAGGCGATGTTCTTCTCCACCGTCATATGCGGGAACAGCGCATAGGACTGGAACATCATGTTGACCGGCCGCTTGTAGGGCGGGATGCCGCGCAGGTCCTGCCCGTCGAGCAGGATGCGGCCCGCCGTCGGCTCCTCGAAGCCGGCGAGCATCCTGAGCAGCGTCGACTTTCCGCAGCCGGAAGCGCCGAGCAGCGCGAAGAATTCGCGCTCGAAGATGGTCAGCGACAGATTGTTGACGGCGGTGAAGTCGCCGAACTTCTTGGTGACCTTGTCGAACTGGATATAAGGCTTGGCATTCGGGTCGTTCCATGGCGCGAAATCCCTGCGGATGCTGCCAAGCGATTTCATGATCCCCACTCCGTTACTTTTTTAAATTTCCCAAAAGAAAGCGGCCCCGGCAGTTGGCTGCCGGGGCCGTCTCTCAATGCTTATTGGCCGGTGACGATCTTGGTCCAGGTGCGCGTGATGATGCGCTGTGTCTTGGGATCGTATGGCGCAACCGTATACAGCTTCTTCGTCGTCTCTTCGTCCGGATAGACCGAAGGATCTTCCAGGATCGCCTTGTCGATGAACTGCTGCGAAGCCTTGTTGCCGTTCGCATAGAGCACGTAGTTCGACGATTTGGCGATAACTTCAGGCGTCATCATGTAGTTGATGAATTCGAGCGCGTCGGCGACGTGCGGCGCGTCCGCGGGGATCGCCATCTGGTCGAACCACATCTGGGCGCCTTCCTTCGGCACGGAATAACCGATCTCGACACCCTGCTTGGCCTCCTCGGCGCGGTTGCGCGCCTGGAAGACGTCGCCCGACCAGCCGATCGCCAGGCAGATGTCGCCATTGGCCAAGGCGTTAATGTATTCGGACGAATGGAACTTGCGGATATAGGGCCGCACCTTCAGCAATGCCTCCTCGGCCTTGGAAATATCATCGGGCGAGGTGCTGTTGGGATCGAGGCCGAGATATTTCAGCGCCGCCGGAATGACGTCGGCGGGAGAATCCAGCACATAGACGCCGCAATCCTTCAGCTTGGCCAGCTTTTCCGGATTGAAGAAGACGTCCCAGCTGTCGATCTTGTCGGTGCCGAGCGCGGCCTGTACCTTCTTGACGTTATAGCCGAGGCCGACCGTGCCCCACATATAGTTGACCGAGTATTCGTTGCCCGGATCGTATTTGGCGGTGCGCTCGGAAATGACGTCCCACATGTTGGAAATGTTGGGCAGCTTCGACTTGTCGAGCTTCTGGAACACGCCCGCCTGGATCTGGCGCGCCAGGAAGTTGGCGCTCGGCACGACGACGTCGTAACCGCTGCCGCCGGCAAGCAGCTTCGTCTCCAGGATCTCGTTGGAATCGAAGGTGTCGTAGACGACCTTGATGCCGGTCTTCTTGGTGAAATCGTCGATGATCGAAGAGTCGATATAGTCCGACCAATTGTAGACGTTGACGACGCGGTCCTCCGTGTGGCCGCTTAGTGTGAAAAGCGTCAGAAATGCCGACGTCGCCGAAAGCAAAAGCGCTTTGCGGATCATGGTGTTCTCCTTTGGTGAGTGTTCCCTCGCCGGCTCGTCGCGATATGGCGGGGCGGCGTTGGTTTTAGACTATTGAGCTTTCCGGAGAGCGACAAGCGTGAACTCAACACGCCAGGCCCGATCATGGCATCAAGATTCGAGGCGTCCCGGCCTCCCCGGCGAGGCGCCCGGGTGGCGTCAACGGCATGCACCGTGGCGTATTGAGAGCTATGACGATGCTGTCCGGCCCCGAGCAGGCCGGCGGAGACACTTGGCAAGATACGCCTGTCTTGTTGTTGCCGTAATCGCAGCCTGCCCGCCCGGCAACAGGGTTGTCAATGGGGAACGCTGCCTATCGTCCTAAAGCGCGCCGCGCTGAAACGGATTCAGGCGACGCGCTTTAGGACTTTGTCTTGATGCATGTCGTTGCCCCAGAACCGCTGCGCACTTCTGGGCGACATGCATTGTCTTGATGCATGTCGTTCTCCCAGAACCGCTGCGCACTTCTGAGCGACATGCATTGGTCAATTGGGTGACGGCAGGCCGGTGACGCCGGGACGCGCCGGCCGCGCCTGGCGCTTGAACTCCAGGCCGATATGGATGAGCAGCGCCGTGACCACGACCGCGCCGCCGATGATGGTGCGCACCGACGGCACTTCGGAATGGACGAGCCAGACCCAGATCGGCCCAAGGATCGGCTCGAAGGTGCCGAGCAGCGCCGCGATCGCCGCCGGCACCAGCCGCGCGCCCATGGCGAAAAAGGCGAGGCCGACGCCAAGATTGACGACGCCGAAGGCGAAGAGGAAGCCCATGTCCCGGGCCGAGACCGCGAATGCCGAGGCCTGGGAAGCGGCGAAAGCACCGGCAAGCAATGCCGCAAGGCAGTTGGCCGGCACCATGCGCACATGCGCGAAGCGCCGGGTGATCACGGTCGCGACCGAAAACATCACCGCGATCAGCAGCGCCAGTCCGTCGCCGATCGGCGAGACGGCGCCGCCCAGGGATTCGGAGACCATGATGGCGACGCCGACGATGACGGCTGCAATCGCGATCCAGGTTGCCGGACCGACACGTTCGCGAAACAGGAGCCAGGCAAGCAGAGCCGCAAGCAGCGGCACGCCGGCCTGCATCAGGAGGATGTTGGCGACCGTCGTGTAGGCAAGCGCCACCACAAAGCTGGTCGAGGCGGTGGCGAAGCAGAAGGCGACGCCGAGGCCGGGCAGGCCCATGTGCCGAAAGAGGTTCAAGGTGCCGCGCCAACCGTCGCGCCACAGCATGAATGCGATGAGAAAGGCCACGGCCCAGAGCGAACGCCAGAACACCACGGTCCAGCTGTCGCCGATATGGATGAAACGGGCGATGGTGCCGCCGAAACTCCACATAAGCGCCGACAGGAAGACCAGGAGCATGCCGATCCGCTCCTCGCGCGGCGAGACGGCCGGCAAGGCAGTGGAGGATGGGGCGACGGGGGCCGAGGCGGTATCGGTCATGGCAGATGACTGTCAGCGGGTTGCGTTCGACACGATGCACCAGGAACGACAAAGAACTGCGTCTCAATCGCGTAGCGCAAAGGCGCAAAACCGGCGTGATCCAGCATCCGGCGAAGCTTGGGGCACATCCGCCGGGATCACCCCTGGAAATCGAAGGCGCTGAGGCCCGTCACCATCTCGTCGAGGCCGAGCGGGCGCGTCACCGGCGGCTCGGCGCGCGCCAGGCAGCCGACGCGCTCGCAGAGCCTGCAGGCGGGACCTACCGGCGTGGCGAAGCCTTGCCCGGGCTTGCCGGCGGCTCCAACCGGCAGCGCCGCGCCATAGACGATCTCGTCGCGGAAACCGATATCGCAGCCGAGCAGGAGCGCGGTGCGGCGCGGCCGTTCGGAGAAGGCCCCTTGCGGACCTTCCAGCGTGCGGGCGATGCAAAGGAATTCGGCGCCATCGGGCATTTCCAGCGCCTCGACCAGGATCTGGCCCGGCTGCGAGAAGGCGGCATGGACAGGAAGCTTGGGGCAGCCGCCGCCGAAGCGGCTTTGCGGATAACCCTGACTGCCGGCCTTGCGGAAGCGGTTGCCGGCATTGTCGACTTCCAGCATGAAGAAAGGCACGCCCGACGCACCCTGCCGCTGCAGCATGGTCAGCCGGTTCGCCGCCTGCTCGAAAGAGACGCCGAAACGGGAGCGCAAGACGTCGATGTCGTAGCGTGCGCGAACGGCGGCGGCATGAAAGGCCTGGTAGGGCATCATCAGCGCATGCGCGGCGTAGCGGCCGAGCTCGAAGCGGGCAAGCCGGCGCGCCTCGTCGGTGCCGAGCTTCAGCGCCTGGATCTCGCCCGCGATGGCCACCGACATGCGGATCAGGCTCGCCTCCATGGCGACTTCGCGCAGCTGGTCGAAAGGCGAGAGCCGCTCGGACAGGAACAGACGCTGCGAATGGCGGTCGTAACGGCGGCGCCAGTTGGGCATGGTGGCGACCGGCAACACCTTGACGACGATGCCGTGCTCGCGCCTCAGCCAGGCCTTCAGCGCGCCGGACAGATCGTCGCCGGGCTCGAGGACCGATGTGAAAGCCTCCGCCTCCTCTTCCAGCGAAGCGAAGTGGTTCGGCCGACGCTCGAACACTTCGTGGACTTCGTCGGCGGGCAGGCGCGCGCCGGACAAAGCGGTCGCCCTGCCTTCCCTAGCCAGAAGCTGGTTGAGGTCGGACAGGCGCTCGGCCTGCTCGCGGTAGGCGCGAAAGAGCTTCACCATCGCCGCCGAGGCATTCGGCGCCGTCTCGGCGAGATCGATCAGTTCCTGATCGCCAGGCAACTCGCCGGCAAGGAGCGGATCGCTGAAGGCTTCGCGCAATGCCGCGATCGAACCTTTTGTCTCGCCCTGAAGTTCGTGCGGATCGACCTTGTAGACGGAGGCAAGCTTGAGAATGAGCTGCACCGTCAGCGGCCGCTGGTTGCGCTCGATCAGGTTGAGATAGGAGGGCGAGATGCCCAACCCTTCGGCCATCGCCGTCTGGGTCAGGCCCCTGGCGTTGCGCAGCCGGCGCAGCCGCGGCCCGGCGAAGATCTTCTGGTCGGCCATCCCTGCCATCCTTGACAAGAATTTACATGAACRTCAAGTCCGGCGCTTGCTTCGCCGTTTTTACAATCGTGACAAATTTACAGAGTTGACTTGTCAATGACAACACAGCTTTTCCTTTATTTTCCGAGGAATCTTGCGGTTTTCCTAGGCACCCTTCGCACCGCAATGTAAATGATGTCATACGCAAACATCGCAGGATATGCCTTTGCGATGCAGCGCCTGGCACAAATTACCAAAGACCCGGAGTGACCCATGACCGATTTTTACAACCTCGTCCCCTCCGCGCCGGAAGGCCGTTTCGACGGCATCGAGCGCCCCTATTCGCCAGAGGATGTGAAGCGGTTGCGGGGCTCCGTGCAAATTCGCCAGACGCTGGCCGAGATGGGCGCGAACCGGCTGTGGAAGCTCATCCACGAGGAGGATTTCGTCAATGCGCTGGGCGCGATGTCGGGCAACCAGGCCATGCAGCAGGTTCGGGCCGGGCTGAAGGCGATCTATCTCTCGGGCTGGCAGGTCGCCGCCGACGCCAACACCGCCTCGGCGATGTATCCGGACCAGTCGCTCTACCCGGCCAACGCGGCGCCGGAACTCGTCAAGCGCATCAACCGCACCTTGCAGCGCGCCGACCAGATCGAGACGTCCGAAGGCAACGGACTGTCGGTCGAGACCTGGTTCGCGCCGATCGTGGCTGACGCCGAAGCCGGCTTCGGCGGCCCGCTCAACGCCTTCGAGATCATGAAGGCCTTCATCGAGGCGGGCGCCGCCGGCGTCCACTACGAGGACCAGCTGGCGTCGGAGAAGAAGTGCGGGCATCTCGGCGGCAAGGTGCTGATCCCGACGGCGGCGCATATCCGCAACCTCAACGCGGCGCGCCTCGCGGCCGACGTGATGGGCACGCCGACGCTGGTCGTGGCGCGCACGGACGCCGAGGCGGCGAAGCTCTTGACCTCCGATATCGACGAGCGCGACCGGCCTTTTGTCGACTACGACGCCGGCCGCACGGTCGAGGGCTTCTACAATGTGCGTAACGGCATCGAGCCCTGCATCGCGCGCGCCGTCGCCTATGCGCCGCATGCCGACCTGATCTGGTGCGAGACCTCGAAGCCGGATCTGGCGCAGGCCAGGAAGTTCGCCGAAGGCGTGCACAAGCACCATCCGGGCAAGCTGCTCGCCTATAACTGCTCGCCGTCCTTCAACTGGAAGAAGAATCTCGACGACGCGACGATCGCGAAGTTCCAGAAGGAGCTCGGCGCGATGGGCTACAAGTTCCAGTTCATCACGCTGGCCGGCTTCCACCAGCTGAACTTCGGCATGTTCGAGCTGGCGCGCGGCTACAAGGACCGGCAGATGGCGGCCTATTCGGAGCTGCAGGAAGCCGAGTTCGCGGCGGAAGCCAACGGCTACACCGCGACCAAGCACCAGCGCGAGGTCGGCACCGGCTATTTCGACGCCGTGTCGATGGCGATCACCGGCGGCCAGTCTTCGACCACCGCCATGCACGAATCGACCGAGCACGCCCAGTTCAGGCCGGCGGCCGAGTAACGGATAACAACCAGAGGAAACGCCCGCAGGGCATTTGCATCGAGGAGAAGACCAATGGCATCGATAAGCCGCGTCAAGGAAAGGGCAGAAGAACAATCGAGCGCAATGAGCGTCGACCAGCAGGCGACGATCCGCATGCTCGCCAACGATCTGCACAGGCTCAACCAGTCGGTCATGAAGGCAGTCGAGGCCGGCGTCTCGGTGGAGCTGGTGCGTTCGGCCAGGCACCATGGCGGCGACGGCAACTGGGGAGACCTTTTGATCCCGGTGATCGTTACCCAGCAGAGTCACACCTGACGTAACGTCAACAGTTTCGGCGATGGTCTCCCGCGCGCTATACGTTCGGAAGACTATCGCATTTTTTCGGTTTGCCTTCACTGTCTGGGGGTACGACTTGCACTGAATCTCGGAAATTCTTGCTATATTTTCGAGCTCGACCGTTTCAGCTTGACACCGGCCGCGATCTCACCCAATTGTGCCTCAGGTTTCAACCCTGCATTGAACCAGAGTGCCTCCCGCCGATGTGTCCCGCTGACCGTGACGACCACTCCGAAAGACACCCGAAACCGGCAGCCCGGAAGGGGACGATCGCGGCTGACTTTTCCAAAGTGCTCGTCGTCGGAAAATCGTCGATCAACCGGGTCGTGGTGTCGAAAATCGTCGAGAAATCGGGACTGAAGCCGATTTCGGAACCGCCCGAGGCCGCAGAGAAGACGCTGGCCGGGCAACTGCCCGGCACCGTCATCCTGGATGGCGGCCCGGACAACAAGGATTGCGACCCGCTGATGTCGGCCATCGACGCGCTGCGGCGCGCCTCCGGCAAGCCGCTGCCCGCCGTGATCCTGCTTTCAACCAGGAATGGCACGCCGGAGAGCCTTGGCCTGTCGAGCGTGGTCGATGCCGTGGTCGCCAAGCCGATCACGCCCGAGAGGCTGCAACCCGTGGTCGATCGCCTGGTCGGGCGCGGCTAGGGAATTCGGGACAGGCCTCCCGGAGCGCCGAAGCGGCACTCCGGCGTTTGCTCTCGGGAGGCTGGGTCAGTCCAGCTCGCCGCGTTCCTTCATTCCCTGCGCGACTTGTCGGAAGAATTCGAGGACCGCCGGGTCGAACGACAGGGGCTCAGACCTGGCCTGCGCCTCGGCGACCGCTTTGCTATACGCGTTGCGTATAATCTCTTGCTCGGCCTGGGGGGTCGAACGCCTGATGTCGGCGGTACGGGATCGCATACGCCGAACGAACTCTTTGGCGGCTTCGGAATTAACGTCGCCTGCCTCTTTCAGCTGGCTTGCTTCCGCCATCATGGCCGTTAGCGCAGCCTTATGGGCGTCTGCGCTGTACTCTTTCTTTATCCCGTCAAAGGTGCGGCTTGCTTGACCAGTCAGGTCCTGTTCCGCGATCAAAGCTTCGAACCTCGCGGCGAATTTCTTATTGTCGGTGGATTGCTGCATGACAGTCTCCTTGGTGAGGCGTTCTAAGTCATCCAGAGAAAGGTCTCGACCCTCATCAAGTTGGCGTTGCGCCCTCTCTATGAGAGTGATCGCGCACCTGATCTTGTGTTCCTGGGATTCCAGCGTTTCGCGTTGCAGCCGCAGAATCTCCCGAAGCCGGGAATGATCCCCGACAAGCTTCTTGATCGATTTGAGCGAGAGGCCGAGATCGCGAAGCACGATGATCTGGTGCAAGCGGGCGATTTGAGCAGGTCCGTATAGGCGCCATCTCGATTCGGCGCGGTGAGGGACAACGAGCCCCTCCCGCTCATAGACCCTGAGCGCCTTGGTGGTGACCCCGACCCGCCGAGCTGTCTCGCCAGGACCGAACCATTGCTCCTTTTCGCCGCCCATAGCCGACCTTCCGTTCCGGACCCTCGCCTCTGTAAGGGCGGCCCCAGGGTCCGATGCAAGGGCTTGTCGGCCGGTTCGTTCGCGCCGACCGCTCACCACCCGAACCGATGTTCAGGGCGTCCGCTCACCCGACGCCGCGAAGGCATGCCGCTCACCCGCCGGGCACAACCCGGGAGCTCGGACGTATCAATCCGCCGTGGCGATGCGTTCGACCAACGCGGGCAGTTCGCTGAGATCGGCGATCTCGCGGAAACGTGGCGCCGCGACCGGCGCCTCGGCGTGCTCGGCCGCCCAGGTCAATTCATGCGGGACATAGATGCCCCAGCCGCCGGCATCGATGGCAGGCACGACATCCGACTTCAGCGAATTGCCGACCATCATGCTTTTTTGCGGTCCGTCGCCATGACGGCTGAAGATGCGGGCATAGGTGGCGGCGCTCTTGTCGCTGACGATCTCGACGGCATCGAAAAGCCCACCCAGCCCCGACTGCGCCAGCTTGCGCTCCTGGTCCATGAGATCACCCTTGGTGATCAGCACCAGGCGATAGCTGCCGGCAAGCTTCTCGATCGTCTCACGCGCATGCGGCAGCGGTTCGATCGGATGGCTGAGCATGTCGCGACCGGCAGCCAGGATTTCCGCAATGGTCGAGGCCGAAACGCGGCCTTCGGTAACCTCGATCGCCGTCTCGATCATCGACAGCGTGAAGCTCTTTATGCCGAAGCCGTAGAGGCCGAGGTTGCGCCTTGCGGCTGCAAGCAGGTTCGCCGAAACCACGCTCGCCTCGCCGTGCTCGGCAAGCATGGCGATGAAGCGCTGCTCGGTCATGCGGAAGAACTGCTCGTTCTGCCACAGCGTGTCGTCGGCATCGAAACCGATCGTGGTCAGATGAGAGGCGGGCATATGCAGACACCGTTCTTCATGGACGGCTGTGTAGCCGTTGTTGCAGCATGCCGCCAGCCTCAAGACGGATGCCCGCCTTGTCCCGCCTCCTCTTCCCTTCCCCCGCGGCGCCCGGCTATAGTCCGAAATCCGCAACACAATCTGGTGAATGATGCCGCCTGAGAAAAAGGAAGTCCGTCCGTCAAGCCGGGGGGGACGCGCCCGCACGCCTGCCTTCTTGAAGAACCAACGCGGTGTGAAGAACTGGAAGGAGGCCAGCGCCTGGCTGGAATGGCGCGGTATCGAGGACATAGAGTGCATCACGCCCGACCAGGCGGGCGTCGCCCGCGGCAAGATGATGCCGTCGAAGAAATTCACCTCCAACACCTCGCTGGCGCTGCCTTCGGCCGTGTTCATGACGACAATCTCCGGCGGCTATCCCGAGGATGGCAACGGCTTCCACTATCCCGAAGATGACGGCGACCTGAAGCTTCTGCCCGATCTTTCGACGCTGACCGTGGTGCCCTGGGAAGAAGACCCGACGGCGGCGGTCATCTGCGACCTCGTCCATCAGGACGGCCGCTCGGTCGAGTTCACGCCACGCAACGTCTTGAAGCGCGTGCTTGCGGCCTATGACGAGCGCGGCCTGAAGCCGGTGGTGGCGCCCGAGATCGAATTCTATCTGGTGCGCAAGAACCCCGATCCGGATTATCCGCTGACGCCGCCCGTCGGGCGTTCGGGCCGGCCGATCGGCGGCGGCGCCGGCTATTCGATCGCCGGCGTCAACGAATTCGACGAACTGATCGACGACATCTACCATTTCTCGGAACGGCAAGGCCTGGAGATCGACACGCTGATCCACGAGGAAGGCGCCGGCCAGCTCGAGATCAATCTGCGCCACGGCAACCCGATCGAGCTCGCCGACCAGGTCTTCATGTTCAAGCGCACCATCCGCGAGGCGGYGCTGAAGCACGAGATCTACGCCACCTTCATGGCCAAGCCGATCCAGGGCCAGCCGGGCTCGGCCATGCACATCCACCAGTCGGTGGTCGACAAGAAGACCGGCAAGAACATCTTCTCGGCGGAGGACGGCTCCGAGACCGACGCGTTCTTCCATTTCATCGGCGGCATGCAGAAGCACGTGCCGAACGCGCTGGTGATGTTCGCGCCCTACGTCAATTCCTACCGCCGGCTGACGCAGCAGGCGTCGGCCCCGGTCAACAACAAATGGGGCTATGACAACCGCACCACCGCCTTCCGCGTACCACGCTCGGATCCGGCGGCGCGACGCGTGGAAAACCGCATCCCGTCATCCGACGCCAACCCCTATCTGGCCCTGGCGGCGTCGCTGGCCTGCGGGCTGGTCGGCATGAACAACAAGATCAAGGCGGAACCACCGGTGCTGACGACCGCCAATGCGGACGAAATCGACCTGCCGCGCGGCCTGCTGGAGGCCGTCGGCCTGTTCGAGGACGACAAAGAGCTTGGTGCCATCCTCGGCAAATCCTTCGCCGCCACCTATACCGCGATCAAGCGCGCCGAGTTCGAAACTTTCATGGAAGTGATCAGCCCGTGGGAGCGGGAGTATCTCTTGTTGAATGTCTAGGGCACCGGTCATGCCCTATCAATCTCCCATTTCTCCGGGCCGCTCCTGGTACGAGGATACGGCTGGGCCTCGGCCTGAATACCCTTCCCTAGAAGGTGACCGCCGATGTGACGTCGTCATTGTAGGCGGTGGCTTCACCGGACTCTCAGCAGCAGCGCATCTCGCCAAAACCGGCGCGAATGTCGTGCTGATCGAAGCCTATCGCTTCGGCGACGGCGCGTCGGGGCGCAATGGCGGCCAGCTCGGCACCGGACAGCGCGCCTGGGCCGAGGAGTTGGAGGCCGAATACGGCCTCTCCCGCGCCAAGGCACTGTTCGACATGGCTGAAGAAGCCAAGGCGCATCTGCTCGATTTTGCCGCCGCCAACGCGATCGACATCGACTATATGCCGGGTCAGCTTTCGGTGGCGCACAAGAAGCGTTACGTCGACGACTACAAGCGCCATGCCGAGATCATGGCGAGCCGCTTCGGCTACCCGCATTTAAGCTTCATGGATGCGGCGGAAACGGCCGAGCGGTTGGGCTCGACGCGCTATTTCGGCGGCGCGCGCGACACCGGCACCGGGCATATCCAACCGCTGAAGCTGGTGATCGGCACGGCGAAAGTCGCGGCGGCGGCCGGCGCGCATCTCTTCGAGCAGACGCCGTCCACCGGCATCGTTTCCAATGGCGGCAAGGTGACGGTCACGACGCCTAGCGGCACGATCTCCGCCGACAAATGCCTGATCGCGGTCAATGCCTATGGCGGCAATCTGGAGCCGGTGAGCGCGGCGCATATCATGCCGATCGGCTCCTTCATCGGAGCGACCGTGCCGCTCGGCGCCGCCTCCAAGGTGCTGCCGGGCGGCGAGTCGGTCGACGATTCCCGCTTCGTGGTGCGCTATTTCCGCAAGTCGAAAGACGGACGGCTATTGTTCGGCGGCCGCGAGGTCTATGCCGTCAACGATCCCAAGGACATCCATATCCACATCCGCAGGCAGATCGCCGAGCTCTACCCGGCGCTGAAGGATATCGAAATCACGCATGGCTGGGGCGGCTATGTCGGCATCACGATGCCGAGAAAGCCGTTCGTGCGCGAGGTGATGCCGAAGGTGATCTCCATAGGCGGCTATTCCGGGCACGGCGTCATGCTTTCGAACTTCTTCGGCAAGCTCTATGCCGAGACCGTTGCCGGCAATCGCGACCGGCTGAAACTGATCGAGGATCTGAAAATCCCCGCTTTCCCGGGCGGCCGGCGATTTCGCGCGCCGCTCTTGTTTCTGGCCCTCAACTGGTTCGCGCTGCGCGACAGGATTTGAAGCTGTCGGCCCAGCCGAAGCCGTCGAATCGACGCTGGCGGCTCCCACACGGCAGGTTGTGAAAGCCTTAATGGACGCGCAGAATTTCGCAATTTGGCTCACTCGTGCCATAATCAGCAGTAAAAGATGCAATTATGGGCGAAAATCCGGGGATTTCGCGGGCCTTGTCCGCAATAATTTCGGGACCGATGCCGATCGAAGCCAATCGTTGCGGCAATGATCGAAAGAACGTCGGCCCGCTTGTTGGAGGTGGTTTGAGTGAACGGGCCCTTCAGTTTCGGCATGCCGGAACGGCAGCGCTTTACAATGCAGTTCGGCTATAGCGTACGGCCATCCTTCTGGCAGAGGGTGCAGTCGAACGCCCATCTGGTCATTGCGGCGATCGGCACTGCCGCGTTGCTCGGCGTGGCCGCGGTGGCTCTGTGGCTTTGTTTTCCGGGCAGTGACCGGCAAGTGGCTGCGGCAAACGCCGCGCAAACCGTTCCGACAATTCCGGTGAAGACCACGAAGATCGCTCCGGCGACAGCGGCGGTCACCGTGGCTGCAGCAGCGCCGCAAGCCGCGCGCAAGGCGGACGCGGTCACGCCCACGACGGCGGCTCGCGAAGCCAGCATTCCGGCGCTGGCGCCGAACAGTCCCCGCTGGACGGCTTCCGATGCCCAGACGCCGCCGGCCCCGACCGATGACCAACCGGCTCCATCCAAGCAGGCCGCCGCCACCAACCCCGCACAATCCACCGATACGGCCTTTGCCGAGGCCGATGCCGAGAACGACGCCTCGAACGCGCTTTCGCAGGTCGCGGGCGCCGCGAGCGAGACGTCGACGGCCGCGAAGAAGCCTGGCGACAAGATGGATGGCGCCCAAACCGCCGCCATTCCCGAAGCCAAGCCGCAGGTTCCCGATCCGCAACCGGCAGCGGCGGATGACTCGGCGCAGCCCAAGCCGAAGCCTCAAAAAGCCGGCGCGGCCGCAAACGGGCGCATCTTGAGGGCCGTGACCATGCGCTCGGGTCCGAAGAAAGGTGCCGCCGCAATCATCACGGTGCCGGCCAAGGCATCGGTACAGGTGATGAATTGCAAGCAATGGTGCGAGATCGTCTATAACGGCAAGCACGGCTGGGTCTACAAAAGCTACGTCAAGACCGGCGCCTGAAACCTAACCCGCCCAGCAGCCGTTCGTACCGACGTTTTCTGCGCTCGATCCTGCGGTTTGCGAGGAAGGACTTGTGTTCCTCGAACGGCACCTCGTATAAGCCGCACGTGTAACACCCTTCGTTCTTACCACATGCCGGGATCCAGCATTTGACGTCGTGGGTCCATGCCAGCGCAATCCTCTCCAGATGAAGATTGGCGGAGCTCTTGAGCAGGATCAGTTCGCCGGGGACCGCCGTCTGCTTGATGTGGTCCGAGGCATCCTTCGGAGTACGAAGCTCCAGGAAACGCCCGCTGTCGCGGTCCGCCTGGCTCGCGCGTGAGCGATGGGCATTGTCACCAGTGTAGATAACCTCGTCGGCGATATCGCGCGCGACGCCATAAGCAGTGCGATATTTCCGCGACGAACCGGCGTAGTCGGAAATCTGGCCGAGAACGATCCGCTTACGAACAGCCCGCGCTTTGGCCACCATCTCGAACGCGATGTTCAGCGAATGCCAAGGCGCTTTGGCGGCATCGATGATGAATTGCGGGCCGCCATCGATCGCCTCCACCTTGCAGCGATTTGCCAGCGGTTCGAAGGATGCCGTCTTGGCCACGACTTCCTCCGGCGGGACACCAAGTTCCAGCGCCGTGACAATGGCGGCAACCGCCGGCAGCCAGAAGTGCTCGCCGGGAAAAGGTGTTTGCACGTCGATCTCACCAGCATTCCAGCGCAACGAAAATGTGAGCCGGTCCGGGTAGGCGGCATGGACATCCGTTACACGATAGTCTGCAGTCTCTGACTGGCCGAAGGTCGCGACACGGCCCCTTACGTCTGAAGCCATACCGAGCACATGCGGGTCGTCGGCATTCAAGATTGCGAGCCCGCCCGGTGACAATGCCTCGACCAGGGCCTTTTTTTCCCGGGCGACAGCCTCCAGGCTTCGGAATTGAGCAAAATGCTCCAGCCTGACCATCGTTACGACGGCCAAGTCCGGCTTTAGCATCTCCGCCATCGGCCTGATCGAACCAGGCTCAAACGCGCCGGCTTCGAAGACGACGTAGTCGACCTCGCCCGCGCGCTTCATGCGCTTGTAGAGCGTGCGGACAAGTGCTTTGAGCGTGTTGGCCAGAACTTGCGTATGGACCGTGCCGTGACCGGCCAGGATATGCCCAAGCAAGCTGGTTGCCGTCGATTTGCCGGAACTGCCGGTTATGCCGATGAAGATAGCCTTGCTTTGGGCACGCGCACGTGTTGCCCGATAGCGCCGCAATCGCCAGCCCAGATCGTTGCGAATTTCACGCAGCCTGACCTTAACCACGCGCCAATTCCCCTGCCCCGGTCCGTTATCGTTTCGACGAACCATGAAGTCAAATTGGAGACTTGGCTTGACGGCGCCAGCCTATCCGTTCGCCGCATGAGCAGCCGCTACCTGGAAACGGCTCAGATGCAGCGGCCGCCATCGACCTCCAGCGCAACGCCGGTGATGAAGGCGGCTTCATCCGAAGCCAGCCACAGCGCCGCGTTGGCGATGTCGAGGGGTGTCGAGAGCCGGCCGAGCGGGATCGAGGCGCGGAACTTTTCGCGGATCTCGGGCGTGTCGGCGCCCATGAATCTTTCCAGCATGCCGGTCTCGCCGGCGACCGGGCAGAGGCAGTTGACGCGGATGTTCCTCGGCGCCAGTTCGACCGCCATCGACTTGGTGGCGGTGATCGCCCAGCCCTTGGAGGCGTTGTACCAGGTCAGGCCTGGCCTCGGCCGAAGCCCCGCCGTCGAGGCCGTGGTGAGGATGACACCACCGCCCTGCCGGTCCATGATCGGCACGACGGCGAGCGCGGCGTGGTAGATCGCCTTCATGTTGACCGCTGTGATCAGGTCGAAGGTCTCCTCGTCGACGGCGAGCATATCGCCGTTGCGATGGGTGAAGCCCGCATTGTTGACCATGATGTCGATGCGGCCGAAGGCGCTCTTGGCGGCATAGATCATCTCGTCGAATTCGGAGCGCAGGGACACATCGGTCTGGGTCCAGATCGCGTTGGGACCGATCTCCTCGGCCACCCGCTCGGCGCCCTTGGCGTTGAGGTCGGCGACAACCACGCGCGCGCCCTCTTCGGCGAAGCGCCTGGCCATGCCCTCCCCGAAGCCAGACGCAGCGCCGGTGATGATGGCGACCTTGTTTTCCAGACGCATGGTTTTCCCGCTCATTGGATTTCCGCAGTTCTTGATTTCCGACCGCCGCCCCGCAGCGATATTCTCCCTTAGCTTTCGTCACATTCGCGTTCTATGGTGCGGCCGCGAACGTTGCCGGAAGCCATGGCTTTACCGACAGGCCTGTCGGCGGCGCAAGTGTCGGGAAACAGGTGGACCGATGCAACAGCAAGCGATTGGTCCTGCCTGTGACACCATGGCACTGGAAAATTTAAATCGATTAGAATATACCAACCACGCTGCCGGTATCCGGCATCAAATCGGACTGACCATGACCAGCCAGATCATCCCTGTCGATCCCTTCGACTTCATCATCTTCGGCGGCACCGGCGACCTGTCGGAGCGCAAGCTCCTGCCCTCGCTCTATTATCGCCAGCGCGACCATCAGTTCTGCGAACCGACGCGCATCATCGGCACCTCGCGCGCCAAGATGACCGACGCCGAGTTCCAGGCTTTCGCCAGGCAGGCGATTTCGTCCCACGTCAAGCCGGCCGATATCGACCAGAAGGAACTGGAAACCTTCCTGGCCAGGCTTTCCTATGTCCCGGCTGACGCCACCAGCGGCGCGGGCTTCGACAAGCTGAAGAAGGCGATCGGCGACAGCGACCGCATCCGTGCCTTCTATCTCGCGGTGGCGCCGGCGCTGTTCGGCGATATCTCGCATCAGCTCAAGCAGAACAAGCTGATCACGCCGAACTCGCGCATTGTGCTGGAGAAGCCGATCGGCCGCGACCTGACCTCGGCGCGCGCGCTGAACGACGCGGTGGGCGACGATTTCCATGAAGGCCAGATCTTCCGCATCGACCATTATCTCGGCAAGGAAACCGTGCAGAACCTGATGGCGCTGCGCTTTGCCAACGCGCTCTATCAGCCGCTGTGGAACTCCGCCCATATCGACCATGTGCAGATCACGGTCGCCGAGACCGTCGGCCTCGAAGACCGCGTCACCTATTACGACAAGGCCGGCGCGCTGCGCGACATGGTGCAGAACCATATGCTGCAGCTGCTTTGCCTCGTCGCCATGGAGACGCCGTCGTCGATGGACGCCGACGCCGTGCGAGACGAGAAGCTGAAGGTGCTCAGGGCGTTGAAGCGCATCAACGGCAACGAAGCGCCCAAGCACACCGTGCGCGGTCAGTATCGCGCCGGCGCCTCGGCGGGCGGCCCGGTCAAGGGCTATGTCGAGGAGCTCGGCAAGGACAGCACCACCGAGACCTTCGTCGCCATAAGGGCCGAGATCGGCAACTGGCGCTGGGCCGGCGTTCCGTTCTACCTCAGGACCGGCAAAAGGCTGGCGAGCCGGGTTTCCGAGATCGTCATCGAGTTCAAGCCGATCCCCTTTTCGATCTTCGACGACAGTGCCGGGCCGATCTTCGCCAATCAGTTGGTGATCCGGCTGCAGCCCGACGAAGGCGTCAAGCAGTTCATCATGATCAAGGATCCGGGGCCGGGCGGCATGCGGCTGCGCCAGATTTCGCTCGACATGAGCTTCGCGCAGTCCTTCGACGGGCGCGCGCCCGACGCCTATGAGCGGCTGATCATGGATGTGGTGCGCGGCAACCAGACGCTGTTCATGCGCCGCGACGAAGTCGAGGCGGCCTGGAAATGGATCGACCCGATCCAGAATGCCTGGGAAAGCGCCAGGCAGGAGGCGCAGGGCTATACGGCCGGAACCTGGGGGCCGTCGGCCTCGATCGCTCTTATCGAACGTGACGGACGGACATGGCACGAGAGCAATTGAGCGAAGTCCGCTACGGCTGGAACGGCTTTGCCGACCGCCAGGACCTAGCGACGGCGCTTGCCGGTGAGATCGCCGACCGGTTGACCAGCGCCATCGCGAAACGCGGCACCGCGCTCCTCGCGGTGTCCGGCGGCAGCACGCCGGCGAAGCTGTTCGCCGCGCTGTCGACCACGCCGATCGCCTGGGACAAGGTTACCGTGACGCTGGTCGACGAGCGCTTCGTGCCGCCCTCCTCGCCGCGCTCGAATGCCGGGCTGGTGGCGGCGAACCTGCTGCAGAACAAGGCCGCGGCGGCGCGCTTCGTGCCGCTCTACCATGAGGCGGCAAGCATCGAGGACGCGGCCGCGGCGGACAGCGAAGCGCTCAAATCATTGCCCTGGCCGCTCGACGTGGTGATCCTCGGCATGGGCGGCGACGGCCATACGGCGTCGTTCTTCCCGGATGCCGGCAATCTCGAGGAATTGCTCGATCCGGTCTCGCAGCGGATCGTGCTGCCGGTGCATGCGGCGAGCGGCGGCGAGCCGCGGCTCACTCTGTCGATGGCGCGTATCATCGACGCCGGCTTCGTCGCGCTCCATATTGAAGGCGAGGACAAGCGCGCCGCGTTCAACGGCGCGACGGGTCCCGGCGCGAAGAAGCCCATCCGCAGAGTGCTCGAGGCGGCGCCGAGACCGATAGAGGTGTTCTGGGCACCCTGATTTCATATGAGGACAAGTCCGGTGGCAGAGGGAGGACGTCGCCGGGCTCGAAAGGACGGACCATGACAGCCAGACGCGATATCGAAGCCATCACGGAACGCATCCGCCACCGTTCGAAAGCCGGCCGCGAAGCCTATCTCGGCCGCATCGCGGAGGCTTCCAGCCGCACCGCCAACCGCGCGGTTTTGGGCTGCGGCAACCTCGCCCATGGCTTTGCAGTGTGCAGCCCGTCGGAAAAGATCGCGCTTGGCGGCGACCGCGTGCCGAATCTCGGCATCATCACCTCCTACAACGACATGCTGTCGGCACATCAGCCCTTCGAAACGTTCCCGGCGCTGATCAAGGAAGCCGCGCGTGAGGCCGGCGGCATCGCCCAGGTGGCGGGCGGCGTGCCGGCGATGTGCGACGGCGTCACGCAGGGCCAGCCCGGCATGGAGCTGTCGCTGTTCTCGCGTGACGTGATCGCCATGGCGGCGGCGATCGGCCTGTCGCACAACATGTTCGACGCGGCCGTCTTCCTCGGCGTGTGCGACAAGATCGTGCCCGGGCTGGTGATCGCGGCGCTCACCTTCGGGCATCTGCCGGCCGTCTTCATCCCCGCGGGGCCGATGACGACCGGGCTGGCGAATGACGAGAAGGCCAAGGTCCGGCAGCTTTATGCCGAAGGCAAGGTCGGCCGCGCCGAGCTTCTGGAGGCGGAGTCTAAGTCCTATCACGGGCCAGGCACCTGCACCTTCTACGGCACCGCCAATTCCAACCAGATGCTGATGGAGATCATGGGCCTGCATACGCCCGGCGCCTCCTTCGTCAATCCGGGCACGCCGCTGCGCGACGCGCTGACCAGGGAAGCGGCGAAGCGCGCATTGGCGATCACAGCGCTCGGCAATGCCTATACGCCGGTCGGGCGCATGATCGACGAGCGTTCGATCGTCAACGGCGTGGTCGGCCTGCACGCCACCGGCGGCTCGACCAACCACACGATCCACCTGATCGCCATGGCGGCGGCGGCCGGCATCGCGCTGACCTGGCAGGACATTTCCGACCTGTCGGAGGCCGTGCCGCTGCTCGCGCGCGTCTACCCGAACGGGCTTGCCGACGTGAACCATTTCCACGCCGCAGGCGGGCTCGGCTTCCTGATCCGCGAGCTGCTCGACGAAGGCCTGTTGCACGAGGACGTGCAGACTGTGTGGGGCGAAGGCCTGCGGCCTTACACGGTCGAGGCGAGGCTTGGCGACGACGGCGGCGTGGTGCGCGAAGCGGCACCTCTCAACAGCGGTGACGAGAAGGTGCTGGCGCCAGTCAAGAAAGCGTTCCAGCCAACAGGCGGCCTGAAAGTGCTTGGCGGCAATCTCGGCCACGCCGTCATCAAGACTTCCGCCGTGAAGCCCGAGCGGCGCGTCATCGAGGCGCCGGCAAAGGTGTTCGACAGCCAGCAGGCGCTGAACGACGCCTTCAAGGCCGGTCAGCTTACCGGCGATTTCATCGCCGTCATCCGGTTCCAGGGCCCGAAGGCCAACGGCATGCCGGAACTGCACAAGCTGACCACCGTGCTCGGCATCCTGCAGGATCGCGGCCAGCGCGTGGCGCTGGTGACCGATGGGCGCATGTCGGGCGCCTCCGGCAAGGTGCCGGCGGCGATCCATGTGACGCCGGAAGCGGTCGAGGATGGACCCATCGCCAGGATCCACGACGGCGACATCATTCGACTCGATGCCGATGCCGGCACGCTCGAAGTTCTGGTGCAGGGAACCGAGTTCGCGCTGCGCCGCACGGCCGACGCCGATCTCATCGGCAACGAGTTCGGCTTCGGCCGCGAGCTGTTCGCAGGCTTCCGCCAGCTGGTCGGCCGTGCCGATCATGGGGCGGCGGCGTTCGGAAGCGCCTGACCTAGATCCATGTGAAAAGCAACTTAGCGGCGTGAAGGTGCTTAAGTTCTAAGGCTGCGGGCTACAGCGATCTCATGAAGGAGCTAATTCCTCTGCGCAGTAATTTTGAAAGATTGCAGGCTTGTCGGGCAAGCTATCAACGTCCGTTTGGGGTTAGTCAGCGTAAACGCTGGCGATGAGCCGAAGGCTCCTGAACCTCGTCATTCCAGGGCGGAGCAAGGAGCGAAGCGACGCGCGCAGACCCTGGAATCCATGCCGTTACCTGGACCGAAGTGTGCAACGGTGCAGAATTGTGGACTGCCGCGGCGCTTCCGGGTCACGGCATGGATCCTCGGGTCTGCGCGCGTCGCTTCGCTCCTTGCTCCGCCCGTGGATGACGACCGCGATAGGCGTCTCGGCCAACCGCCAAGGCATGGGATCTGCCAACCGAGATGGCATTCCGCGAGCCATTGGCGGAATGCCGATAGCTGGAACGCAGGCAGGCTGCGCGCCTACTGCACGGTGAGCTCGTTGCGCTCGCCGGCCTTGACGGTGAAGGGCGTTTCCTTGTCGGCCTTGTCGGTGGTGAAGTTGGTCACCAGCACGTAGTCGCCCGCGGCAAGCGTCGTTTGCATCTTTTCGCCATAGGCGTAGGTCACCTGCTTGCGCTCGCCCTGGATGTTCTTCTTGGCCTCGAAGATCTTGAAGCCATCGGCGCCTGGCGCGTCGACCGCCACGACACCGGCATTCAGCGTCACGTTGACATCCGCCATCTGCCCGACCGTCACGCTGAAAGGCTGYTCAGCGGACACGGCCTGCACGTCGACGCCCATCACATAGTCGCCGGGCGGCAGGTCGAACTGGCTGTCGGGTCCGTAGGCATAAGTCACCTGGTCTCGGGTGCCATCGAGCTTCTTGGCGGCCTTGTATACTTTCCAGGACACGTCCGTGCCGGCCTTCTCCCCGCCTTGGGTGTAGAAGGCATTGGCCTTGGCCTTGCCGACGCCGACGATGATGTCCTTGTCGACAACCTGGCCGGCGACGAGTTGCATCGTCTCGCTCGCCTGGCCGGCTCCCAGGCTGACGGTGACCTTGGTCTCGCCGGTCGGGACGACGAACTTGACCTCACCGTAATTGGCGTCCGAGGTGCCTCCGGGATAGGCGATGCTGATCTGCGCCCCGCGGTCGATATCGGCGCCCGGCGCCGGTCGGGCATGGATGGATATCTCCGCGGCGTTCAGGTTGAGCGCCGGTTCCGTCGCCTTGTCGGCCGTCAGCCAGACCTTCTGCTCCGCCTTGGCCGCGCCGCTGGTGGCGACGACGATGTAGTTGCCGGCGTCAAGGTGGAATTTGACGGTGTTATAACCGTAATCGACGTGCTCGCCGCCGGTCCCCTTGGCGTCGTCCTTGAAGATTTCAAAATAGACGTCGGACTTCGGCGCCTCGCCACCATCCTTCAGCAGCGCCGTCGGGATGAGATTGTAGTCGACCTCCGCTGCCTTCGGCGCGGGAGCCGGTGCCGGTTCGGGAGCTGGCTGAGGTGCCGGCGCCGGAGCCGCGACGGTCTCGACCAGAGCTTCCTGCAGCGCCTTCTCGTCGGAGGCCTGAATGTATTTGCCGCCGGTGTTTTCGGCGAGGCAGGCGATCTGCTTGCCCTCGTCGGCGGTCAGGCCGAAGCCGACGACATCGGCGGTGAAATCGACGCCGCTTTCCTTCAGCTCCTTGCCGAGCGCGCAGGGATCGCCGCCGCAGGTCTCCAGGCCATCGGTGATCAGCACCACGGTTGCCTTGTCCTCGGTGTATTTGAGCGCCTCGGCGGCCTGCTTGACGGCGGCCGTGAGCGGCGTCTTGCCCAGGAATTTCATGCTGTCGGCCGCCGCCGAAATGGCGCTGGCGGAGCCGGCCTGCGGCGGCACGATCAGCTCGATGTCGTCGCAGCTGCCCTTGGTGCGATGGCCGTAGGCCATGAAGCCGATCTCGTCGTCGGCCGGAACCGACTGCAGCACCGTGCGCAGCGATTCACGCGCGATCTCCAGTTTCGGCTTGCCGTCGATCTGCGCCCACATCGAGCCCGACGCATCGAGAATGATGATGACCTTGTTGGCGGCAAAGCCAAACGTGGTCATCGACAAAAGGAGGACCGCCGCAGCGGCGCTCCGTATCAGTCCCGCCATGAAAATCTCCTGAGAGCAACCCTCGTCCGCGCTGCGAAAGCTATTTGAGGCGGGTCCTGGAAACAAGCCCGGCCGAGGGTGAAAGGCGGAGCGCTCTAATAAGTGGTGCGCCGCTCTTCCGATGGCGGGCGACCGAACTGCAGCCGATAGCTCTGCGCGAAATAGGAGTGCGAGGTGAAGCCGGTGGCGATGGCGACATCGAGGATCGGCATGTTGGTCTGGCGCAGCAATTCGCGCGCCCGCTCCAGCCTCAGCCGCATGTAATAGCGGCCGGGCGTCACGCTCAGATGGCGCAGGAACAGGCGCTCGACCTGGCGCACCGACAGGCCCGCCGATTTGGCGAGCTGCACCGCGGACAGCGGCTCGTCGAGATGGTCGGCCATCAATTCGACGATGCGCCTCAGCTTTTCCGACTTGCCGGTGAGGTCGCGCTCCGGTCCGACGCGCTGGCGGTCGCCGGCCGAGCGGATGCGCTCGTGCTGGAACTGGTTGGCGACGCCATTGGCGAGGTTGGAGCCGAAATCGCCGCGCACGATCTCCAGCATCAGGTCGATCGAGGTGGTGCCGCCGGCGCAGGTGTAGCGCTTGCGGTCGATCTCGAAGACATTGCCGGTGCAGTTGATGTCGGGGAAACGCTCCATGAAGCCGGCGCGGTTCTCCCAGTGGATGGTGCAGCGGTAGCCGTCGAGCTGCCCTGCCTCGGCGAGCAGATAAGAGCCGACCGACAGGGCGCCCAGCGCATTGCCGCGCCGGCCCCAACTGCGCAGCGCCGCCAGCACCTTGCTCTTGCCCGGGAATTCGGTGGTGAGCCCGACCGAGACGAACAGGATGTCGACCGGCGGCATGTCGGCGACCGAGTAGTCGATCTTCAGCGGCAGGCCGTTCGAGGCCATGACCGCGTCGCCATCGGCCGAAATCGTCGTCCAGCCATAGAAATCGCGGCCGAGCAGGCGGTTGGCCGAGCGGAAGCAGTCGATGGCCGCCGCCAGCGAGAACATCGAGAACTTGTCGACGAGCAGGAAGCCGAACTGACGGCCGCCCTGAACGGGATCGTTCGTGATCGGCCGTTCGATAGGAGCAGTGAGGTTCGGCAAGGATCTGCTTTCGATCAGAAGGACGGCCGCTTCAGCCCGGCCGCGAGGTAGGCGGAAGCTACAGTGTTCGCCATCAGCATGGCAATGGTCATCGGCCCGACGCCGCCGGGCACCGGCGTGATGGCGCCGGCGACCTTGGCCGCCTCGGCATAGGCGACGTCGCCGACAAGGCGGCTCTTGCCCTCGCCCTTCTCGGGCGCGGGGATGCGGTTGATCCCGACGTCGATCACGGTGGCGCCCGGCTTGACCCAGTCGCCCTTGACCATCTCCGGCCGGCCGACGGCGGCGACCAGGATGTCGGCGGTACGAGCCAGCGCCGGCAGGTCTTTGGTGCGGCTATGCGCGATGGTGACCGTGCAGTTGGCGGCGAGCAGCAGATTGGCCATCGGCTTGCCGACGATGTTGGAGCGGCCGACGACGACGGCGTTGAGGCCGGAAAGGTCCTTGCCGCGCACGCGCTCGATCAAAAGCATGGAGCCCGCCGGCGTGCAGGGCACGAAGGCCGTTTCGAGCTCGCCGGTGCCGAGCTTGCCGACATTGATGAAATGGAAGCCGTCGACATCCTTCTCCGGCGCGATCGTCTGGATCACCTTGCCGGCGTCGATATGGCCGGGGAGCGGCAATTGCACGAGGATGCCGTGGATCGACTTGTCGGCATTCAAGTCGCCGATGATCTTCAGCAATTGCTCCTCGGTGGTGTCGGCCGGCAGCGTATGCTGGAGCGAATGGAAGCCGCATTCCTTGGCGGTGCGCGATTTCGAGGCGACATAGACCTGGCTTGCCGGGTCTTCGCCGACGATCACCACCGCAAGGCCGGGCTTGGTGGCTCCCTTGGCCGACAGCTCCGACGTCAGCGCCTTGACCTTCGAAACCACATCCTCGGCGACACGCTTTCCGTCAATCACTTCGGTCATCACGAACTCTCCGTTTCGAGGCCGCATCGATGCATGCCCCATGCCTCAATCCGCATCCCGATCCGCCGGCGCAGGGCGCAATCGGCCGAAATGCCGCGCGGCATTTTCACGAAAATTCGACAAGGCAATCCCGTCAAAGCGTCGTCGGATGCCGTAAACCCGAAACCGACTGCTTTTATCGAAGGTCAGGCGGTTAAGAAATACGGGCGGTTTAGAAATAGCGGCGGCGCGAGCGGCTTTCGGTCAGCTCGCGCACCGCCTCGCGGAATTCACGCAGGCTGGCGCGGATGTCGTCGATCTCACCCTGATCGGCGGGCGACTGGCGAGCGTCGTCCGGGACCGGCGGTTGCGGATGATAGGATGCCGGCGAAGCCGGATAATGGTCCTCGTAGGGATCGGTCCGCGCATGATCCGGCCGATAGGAATAGGAATAGCCCTGCTCGTATGGCGGCCGGAAGTTCTCCCGCGCCGATGTCTGAGCCTTCGGGTAGCGCTCTTCCAGAGTAGGCGCGCGCCAGGCGCTTTCGGGCGGAACAGTGTCCAAATCCACCGTTTCGGCCGGCTCCCGCCGCACGAAATAGCGAAGCGCCGAGGCCAGCGAGCCGAAGAGCCCGGGGCGGCCGGCATCATTGGCCGGTTCCGGCGGCGTGACGGATTGCGCCGGAGCCGACGCGACCGGCGGAGGGGCCGCAGGCGAGGCAGGCGGCGTCGTGTAGGACGCAGCCGGCGATGGCGTGAATGACGCGGCTGAGGGCGGCGTGAAAGCCGGAGCCGGAGATGGCGGCGGCGTGAAAGCCGGAGGCGGCGGAGCGACAGGCGGGGCCGGAGGCGGTGTTACGAGCGGCGGCGGCGCCGGCGGAGCTGCACGGTTCGAAGTGTTCTCCACCGTGGGAGCACGCTCACCCACTCTGCGCCGCGAGCGGCTATCGGCCGTCTCGCGCAGGCTCGCATAGACGCCGCGCAGCCCGCCAAGCCCGATGCCGGCGAACAGGCCGGCAAACAGGCCCGCCAGGGCCATCACCGCACGCGACGGTCCCTTGGCCTGCAGCGGCGCATAGGCCTCCGAAATGACGCTGATATTGGCGGTGTTGATGTCCTTCTGCTCGCCGGTTTCCTTGGCGCGCAGCAGGAACTGCTCGTAGACGGAACGCTTGGCGGCGGCCTCGCGCTCCAGCTCGCGCAGCGAGACCAGATTGTTGTTGACGTCGCCGCTCTGCACCTTGGCCTGCGCCAAGCGCGAGGACAGGTCCTGCTCGAGCTGGACGGAGCGCTTCAGGTCGACCTGCAGCGAGGATGCGATGCGCTGCAGCTCGGCGCCAATGCGCTCACGCGCGCCGGCGAGCTGGGCGTTGAGCGCCTCGATCTCCGGATGGCGCGGCCCGAGCTTGACCTCGGCGCGGTCGGCTTCCTGCTTCAGCGCCGCATATTGCGAGCGCAGCTCGCTCATCATGTTCGAGTTGATCTCCTCGGGCAACGTGCCGCTGAGGACCGAATTGACGTTCAGCGAGCGTGCCGAGGCGGCGCGGGCGTTGAGCTCGAGCGTGCGGGCGCGGGCGACGGAAAGCTGCTCGTTGAGCTTCAGCATCTGGTCGTCACTGATCAGGTGGCCCTGCGCATCGACGAGGTCGTGCGTCGCCCTGAAATCCTCGACGGCGCGTTCGGCCGTCTCGACGCCCTTGCGCAATTCGTCGAGCCTGGCGGTGAGCTCGTCATTGGCGCGGCCCGCCGTGCTCGACTGGATCTCGCTGGAGATCTGCTTGAACGCCTTGACCATGGTGTTGGCGATCAGGGCGGATTTCTCGGCGTTCTGCGTGGTGGCGCTGACCGAGACCACGAAAGTCTTGCCGCCGCGCTCGACATCGAGGCTTTCATACAGGTTGCCGACCGCCAGCGCGCGCTTGCGCGCTTCGTCCGCAGCGCCCGCATCCTGCCGCGACAGGATCGAGCGGAGCGTCGACATCAGGCCGAAGCCGCCCTTGCCCTGGCCGTTGAACTCAGGATCGTTGGTGAGGTTGAGATCGGTGACGACCTTGTTGAGGACGGTGCCCGAAGTCAGGATGCGGACCTGGTTCTCGACAATGGCCAGCGTCGCATCCGAGGCGACCACGTTCTGCGTCAGGTCGCGGTCGGTCAGCTTGAGGTCGCGCGGGTCGACGATGACGTCGGTGGTGGCTTCATATTTCTTCGGCGTCGACAAGGCGATGGCGACGCCGAGCGCGGCGCCCAGGATGGTCGTCGACAGGATCAGCGCCCTGGATCGCGTGATGCCGTGCACGACCTGCATCGGGTCGATCAGCGGCTTCCATTCCTGGGAATCGTCGCCGGCGGATGGCCGGCTCGTATGAGGTTCGGGGGACGCATGCGGCTGCTGGCTCTCCGCCGGGGCTTCATAGAACGGCTCGGGCGACGCAGACCGATTCCTTCCGCGCCGGTCATGTTCGGGTGCGACCGGCTCGGATTCCGGTTGTGCCTGATCGCCGTCAAATCCGCCGGTATCGGCGGGCCGCGGGCTCAACTTCCCTTCGCGTTCGGAACGCGCGGCGCGATGGCGCGCGGCGGCGTCCTCGCGCCAGGAGGAATTGGCCCGCTCGCCGATCGAAACCGTGTTGTCGTCGCCACGCATGGCTTGGCCGAGCGCCAGCAGAGAACGCTCGCGCCTCCAGTCATCACGGTTATCCCTGTCGACCATTGTCCTGGAACTACTCTCTGGCGGCTTGGGCGCGGCGGGTCGGCCAATCGTTAAGCCACGCTAAACGGGCATAGGAAACAAACGGTTAATTTTGCACCCAGGCCCGCACGGTTTCTCGCCTTGTTCGCGGCATTTCGGCGCCGCCAGGACAGGCGCCAGAACGCCGCGTTAAACTTTCCAGCCTATCTATCGCCCCGACATGACCCAGGCCAGCGACATGCCGCAAAGGCGGAGCCTCGCGCGGATCGGCCACTTCGTGGCCAACCGCCGGAAACTGGTATTCGACTATTTCTCGGCGATCAGCGGCGCCGGCGGCCGGCTGGTATTTTCACTCGCCTATTTCATCGCCTTGGCCAACACGCTTTCGATCGCCGAGTTCGGCATGTTCGCGACCGCCTCGGCCGCAGGCATCATGCTGTCGCGCATCCTCGCCTTCGGCTTCATCTCGGCGCTCTACCGCACCGCCACGATCCGCCCCAACCTGATCGGCACCTTCACCGCCGGTTTCCTGCTTCTCGGCCTGTTCTCGCTGCCGTTCCTCGCCGCCGCGTCCTACGTCGTCTATCTGATCTTCTTCGCCGGCACCGTGCCGCTATCGGCCTTTGCCGCTGTCGTCTTCGCCGAGGCGCTTCTGTGGCGGCCGGTCGAAGTGGTGCTGATCGTCAACAACGGGCTCGGCAAGTTCGGGCGGGCAGCCATCCTCGCCATCCTGACGACGGCGCTGAGAGCAGTCGGCGCGATCCTTTTCATGCTTGCCGCGCGGCACACGATCGGCGTCTGGTCGCTGTTCTACATCGGCGCCAACGCCGCCTCGCTCATCGTCGCCTTCGTCTTCTTCTATCCGCGCCAGCGGCTGCGGCTGCGCAGCGAACTCTATTTCCGGCGGCTCGCCGATTCCATCTATGTCGCAGGCTCCGAAGTGCTGTTCTACCTGCAGATGGAGTTCGACAAGCTTCTGGTGCTGTCGATCGGCGGGCCGCATCTCGCCGGCATCTATGCCATCATCATGCGGCTGGTCGACCTCACCGCGATCCCGATCCGCACCTTCTCGATGATGCTGGTGCAGCGCATGATGCGGGCGCCGGAGCTTCTGTCGCGGCTGGCGGTGAAGAGCGGCATAGAGGGCGGCGTATTCCTGGTCTCGACGCTGGCGCTGGTTTCGCTCGGCATCGTGCTGCACTTCTTCCCGAATGCGCTCGGCAAGAATGTCGCCGAGGCAGCGCCGCTGGTCGCGCTGGCGGTCTGCGTGCCTGGCCTGCGCAACCTCGTCGAATACCAGGCCGAGCTGCTCTTCGCGCGCGGCCAGACGGCGGTGCGGGCAATCAATCTCGGCCTGCTCGCCGGATTGAAGGCGGTGCTCTTGACCTATGTGCTGACGACGATCCCCGACACGGCCAATCTCGTCCTGTCGCTCAACATCGTCTTCCTGCTGCTCTATCTCGCCTCGATGCTTTTGACCTATTCGRCCATGCGCCGACCGGCCAAGGCAATTTAAGCCCTACGCGGAAAGCCCGATCAGGCGGCGGATGCGGCCGATATCGGTGCCGATGAAGGACTGCATGCCGATCGCCACCTGTTCCGGCGCCATGGTGTCGACGAAGCGGCGGAACTCGTCATCCGAGAGCGGCTCGCCGGTCCAGTGGACGCGGCAGAACTCCTCCGAACCGTGGAAATGGCCGGCGCCTTGAAGCACGTCGTCGACGTAGCGGCCATAGATCATGCATTCGGAGAACTGGCGCGCCGAGCCGACGACGCCGACCCAGTCGCGGCCGTGCACCTTCTCGATGCGCCCACACATCGCGTTGACCGTCTCCCGACGCCAGGCAATCAGCGTCGAGATGTAGTCGTGGCTCGATCGATTGGCGGGATCGATGCCGAGCGCGGCACCGGCATTGCGCGACCAGATGCGATGCTCGGCATGGCCATCGTTCGACAGCACRCCGTCGCGCCGGAACAGCCGCACCTTGCCCTCGCGCCAGAAGGCGTTCGCGTCGAACGGCTTCAGGAAGGCGACGTCGGAATCGCAAAAGACCAGCACGTCTTCCTTCACCTGCCCGGCAATGGCGATCCGGCGCAGCTGCTGCACATGCCAGCCGCGCAGCGGCTGCGTCTTCAGGCTCAGCCAGACGCGGCGGCGGAAGCCGCTCAGCGGATCGTCAATGACGCGCAGCCAGCGCGGCAACAGGTCCCGTTCGTCCACGACGCTGCGACGGCTGCCTTCGAGCTGGCGAAACAGCGCGACGTCGCGATGTTCGGTCAGGATGTAGTGATGCGCCATGCCGGTGACGTGGCGGTCGACGGTTTCGCACAAAAGCCGGCAGCGCTCGAAGTCCGGCGCGTAGCTCGCCGTGACGATCGCGGCCAAAGGCATGCGCGGCAGCGCTTCGATCGCGGTGGAGGTGCCTGGCACGAAGCGGCTGTTCACCGGCGCGCCTCCAGCGGCCGCGGCCCGAGCGACAGCTTCTGCCTGACGACGCGCCACAGGAAGAGCGGATTGCCGACGATGTAGCGGCGCCACAGCCGGCCGGGCTCGATCCACAGGCGGAACAGCCATTCGAGACGCAACCGGCGCAGCCATAACGGCGCGCGCGGCACCGAGCCGCTCATGAAATCGAGCAGCGCGCCGACGGCGACCGGCAGCGTGCAATGGCGGCTGTCGATGTGGCGCTCGATCCACAATTCCTGGCGCGGCACGCCCATGGCGACGAGCAGCACGTCCGGCCGCAGCCTGGCGATGCGCTCGAGGATCGCCGGCTCCTCGGCAGCGGAGAAGAAGCCGTCATGGACCACGACGAATTTGTGCTGCATGGCGAGCGTCGAAAGCTTCGCGCAGGCGGCTTCGGCATTGGCGCGCGTCGTGCCGAGCAGCGCCACCGTCAGCGGATGCGACGAGGCCTGCAGGAAGGCCGGGATGAAATCGGTGCCGTTGAGATTGCTGGGGAAAGGCGCGCCGTAAAGCAGCTTTGCCGCCATATCGACGCCGACGCCATCGGGAAGGATCAGGAAATTTTCCAGCGCCTCGGCAAAGACCGGATCGGTGCAGGCAAGGTTGGCGTTGTGGGCGTTGAGAAAGCTCACCTTGGTGAAGCGGCGCTCGTCGATCAGCCTGGTGAGCAAGGCGATGGCCTCGTCCCAGCGTATGGCAAGCACCGGAATGCCCAGAATGGTCTTGAGCGTGTCGAAGCCGAAGGCGGCGCGCGCGGCGTGCATGTTCATGCGGCGACCTCCTGCCTGACGGCGCCAAGCTTCTCCAGGCCGAGCCCGATCGCGGCCTCGAGCGCCTTGAGCTGGCGGCGATGGAAGGCGCTGCCATCGACATCGCGGACATTGGCGGCGGCCGCCTGGAGGGCGGCGGCGAAAGCGATCGGATCGTCGGTCACCACGCAATTGTCGGGGCGATAGCCGATGCCGCGCAGCGAGCGGCTGGTGGCGACGGACGGCAGGCCGAGCTCGAAGGTCTCGATGGTCTTCAGCTGCACGCCGCTGCCGGCGGTGCTGATCAGGGGAATGACGGCGGCGGCGCGCACGAAGGCCTGCGCATCCGGAACCCTGCCGACGAAAGAAACGCCGGGATGCGGCGAACTGACCCCTGCAGGCATGTTGCCGGCGATCCTGACGCGGAAATCCGGCTTCAGATGCGGCACCACCTTGGTCAGGAACCAGTCGAGCCCGATGCGGTTCGGCTGCCAGGTCCAGGTGCCGATCAGCGCGGCGTCGCACTCGACATGGCGCTTGGCCTTGCTTGTCGGCGCTTGCGCCCGGGTCACCAGCGGCAGCACCGCCGAGCGCCTGTCGGAGGCGACGCCAAGTGCCGCGCGGTCTTCCTCGGCCAGCGTGAAGACAAAGCGCGCGGCGCCGCAGAGGCGCTCCTCCATGACCTTGAGGAGCCTGGCCTCGCGGCGGAACAGCCAGCGCTGCAACGCGCTGCCGGCCGCGGCCGCATTCTCCTCGGCCGAGCGGTGCTCGACATTGTGCGCCACGAAGACGAATGGACGGTCGACTAGAACCTTCTCGAAGGCGCCAGCGAACTGCACCGAATTCAGGACATAGCCGTCGAAGGGACCGGCGCGTTCGATGGCGGCGCGAACCTCGGCGTCGGAAACGACACGCAGCTTTACGGAGGAGAAGGTAAGACCGGAGAGAACCGCCTTGCCCAGCCAGGCAAGTTTCCGCAAAGCCGAAGCGCTTTCGGTGCGAACCTCGACGGCGTCGAGCACGATGGTGTTCTGGGGATCGGACGGGGCTTTGCCCGGCCAGATGAAGCCGATGACCGTCACGCGCACGCCGGCGCGTCGCAGCGCGTCGATGATCGCGGCATTGGCAATCTCGTAGCCCGAGGCGAGAGCGCCATCGGGCACGATCGATGTGGCGAACAGCAGATGCATCTCACCTATCCTTGGCTGCAGCCGGTAGCAAAACGCGGTGAAGCCTTGATTAAATGGCACTGTCAAAGGCCGAAGACCCGCCTTTTCCGACAGCCGGGCGAGAAGGTGATTAACGAAACGTTATCACCGCGATGCTATCGAGGGCTCAAACCCACGCTGCTCAAAAACGGATGATCGCTTTGCCGTCCGACGCTTCTGTATCGATCGCGGGACGGTCGCCGGGGCTCGCCGCCGAGACCGTCGAGGCGGTCGTGACGCTGCCGACCTTCAAGCGGCCCAAGCAGGTGCTGGAAACCCTGGCCTCGCTCAAGGCGCAGCGGACCGACAGGCGCTTCGCCGTCATCGTCATGGAAAACGAGGCCGAGGCGCGCGAGGGCGCCAAGGCGGCGCTGCCGCTGTTCGAAAGCGGCGAGATGCCCGGCCTGGTGATCATCGCGCATGAGCGCGGCAATTGCAGCGCCTACAATGCCGGCTGGCAGACGGCGATCCTGCAGTTTCCCAACTTCAAGCACCTTCTGGTCATCGACGACGACGAGATCGCCGAGCCCGACTGGCTGGAGCGCATGTGCAAGGCTGCCGAGACCCTTGACGCCGACATTGTGGGCGGTCCTCAGGTGCCCATCTTCGCCGATGCCTCGCATGTGCGATGGGCCGAGCATCCAGTGTTCGCGCCGCCCTATCGGGAAACGGGCCGTGTGCCGGCGCTTTACTCGTCCGGCAATCTGCTGGTCGGGCGCAACGTGCTGAAGGCAATGGGACCGCCCTTCCTCGATCTCAGGTTCAATTTCATGGGCGGTGGCGATTCCGACTTCCTCAGCCGCTCCGCGCAGAAAGGTTTCGTGCTCGGCTGGTGCGCCGAGGCAAAGGTCAAGGAGACGGTGCCGGCCAGGCGCGTCGAGGCCGACTGGATCCGCGCCCGATCCTTGCGCAACGGCGTGATCTCGACGCTTGTCGAAAAGAAGAAGCGGGCCGGCACGCCGTTTGCCGGCCTTAAAGTGTTCCTCAAAAGCCTGGCGCTACTCGCCGCTTCGCCGTTGCGTGGCGCCGTCCGGCTGGCGCGCACCGGCTCGCTGACGACTAGCCTCTACCCGGTCTATGTCGCGCTCGGCCGGGTGCTCGCCGAATTCGGATATGCCAATGAGCAGTACCGGCAGCCTGAGAAGAATTGAGCGCGCGCCGCTCGGCGCCGCCTTCGCCAGGCAAGGTGTGGCGACGGCTGTCGCCGCGCTCTTGTTCACCGTCATCATGATCTCGTTCCGGCCCTTCCAGCCGGCGGGCGCGGAACTGACCGGCGATGGCGGCGACATCGTCAACCAGCTCGGCTTCGGCTCGCTCGGCGCGATCTCCATCTTCTCGCTGCTCGCCTTCGCCGACCCGCGCGTGGTGCGCTCGCTGGTCAGCCCCTCCTGGGCGCTGATGCTCGGGTTCTTCTTCCTGTCGGTGGTGCTGGCGACCGATCCGCCCGCGGCGATGCGCGCCGCCTCCTTCACCATGATCGGCATCATCACCATGGCGACGATCCTGGTGCTGCCGCGCGACGCCGACTCCTTCGCCCGCGTGATCATCTTCACCGCCGTCGTGGTGATCGGCCTTTCCTATATCGGCCTGGTCGTCTTCCCGCATGAGGCGCTGCACACCGCCGACTCGCAGGAGCCGGAGCATGCGGGCCTGTGGCGCGGCGTCTTCACCCACAAGAACATCGCCGGGCCGGTCATGGCCTGCTTCAGCTTCGCCGGGCTCTATCTGTTCCGGCGCGGCCAGCGCTGGTGGGGCGCCGGCATCTTCTGCGCGGCGATGATCTTCATGCTCCACACCGGCTCCAAGACAACGGCCGGGCTGGTGCCGTTCTCGATCATGATCGTCGTGCTGCCCAGCCTCATCGGCATGCGCCTCGGCACGCCGATCCTGTTCGCGTTGGCGATCGTCGCGACCGCTGTCGGCACGCTCGGCATCGTCTTCATCGCGCCGGTGAAACATCTGGCGGCGATCTATTTCCCCGACCTCACCTATACGGGACGCACGACGCTTTGGGAGTTCGCCAGCGAGATGTTGGCGAAGAAGCCATGGACCGGCTACGGCTACGAAAGCTTCTGGGGGACACCGCTGCTGCTCAACCAGGACCAGCCCTTCGACCGCCCCTGGGACATCCGCACCATTGTGCACGGCCATGACGGCTATCTCGACATCGCCGTGCTGATGGGCATCCCGGCGCTGTGCGTCGCCGTCTACACCTTCCTGATCGCGCCCTTGCGCGATTACATGCGCATCCCGGCGCGCAAGGAAAACATCTTCCTTGGCGACTTCTTCATGATGGTGGTGCTGTTCACGGCACTGAACGCTTTCCTGGAAAGCTTCTTCTTCCACCGCGGCGATCCCGTCTGGCTGTTCTTCGTGCTGGGCGTGCTGGGCCTGAGACAAGTCTCGCTGCGGCCGATCCCGGTTCGCGTCTCCCACTAGATCAGGATGACGTTTCGTTGAACCGCCATCCTGATCTAGTTCTTTGTTGGAGCATGATCTTCTCCGAAAACCGGTTCCCACTTTTCGGGACCATGCTCTAATCCTGGACAGTCGATGTCTCGCAGCTGGACTTTTCCTGTGCTCCGCAATTGTCTAAGGAAACCTTCTTCTCGGAGGTTTTCATGACGATCAGGCTGGTTCTCGCCGGTTGCGGCAATATGGGTTACGCCATGCTCTCGGGCTGGCTGAAATCCGCCAAGCTCGAACCGCAAGCGGTGTTCGTGGTCGAACCCAATGCCGAATTGCGCCAGCGCGCCGAACATCTCGGCTGCCGGACCGCGGCGGAGGCTTCAGCCATCCCGGCCAATGCCGTGCCCGATCTCGTCGTCATCGCCGTGAAGCCGCAGGTGATCCGCGAGGTGACGGCGCAGTACAAACGCTTCGGCGACGGCAGGACCAGTTTTCTCAGCATTGCCGCCGGTACGCCGGTCGCCACCTTCGAGGAAATCCTGGGCGAGCTCGCGCCGGTCATCCGCTGCATGCCGAACACGCCGGCGGCGATCGGCAAAGGCATGATGGTGGTGTTTTCCAACCCGCTGGTCTCCGACGACGTCCGGCGCTTCGTTGCCGAACTGCTTTCGGCCAGCGGCGTCGTGACGGCGATCGACGACGAGGGCCTCATGGACGCGGTGACGGCCGTCTCCGGCTCCGGCCCGGCCTATGTCTTCCACTTCATCGAGGCGCTGACGGTTGCGGCCGAGAAGGCCGGCCTGCCGGCCGAGACCGCCAAGCTGCTTGCCTTGCAGACCGTCTTCGGCGCCGCTTCGCTCGCCGCGGAAGCAGACGAGGAGCCGGGCGTGCTGCGCCAGCAGGTGACCAGCCCCAACGGCACCACCGCCGCCGCGCTTGGCGTGCTGATGGGCGGCGACCGCCTGACCAAGCTGGTTACCGAGGCCGTGGAAGCGGCGCGGCTGCGGTCGATAGAGCTCGGCAAGTAGCGCCCTACCCGATCCGACGAACAGCCCGGCCCGGCATGCGCCAAATCCACCAGGCCGGATCGACGACTGCCATGCCGGCTAAGAGCAATTCCAGGAAAAGTGTGAGCGGTTTTCCGTCTGGAATTGCGTAAAAACTAAGAGATAGGGCGTTTCGCCGTTTCCGTAAAACGGTGAAACGCCCGATTTCCCCAAACAATCGGTGGGTTTCCCTTTGGCCCAAGGATTGCCGATTGACTTTGGCATAGGCCACCCAGATAAAACTTTCGTTCGCTGACAAAAGCAAATGTTCATTCGTCCGACTGAACATGCCTGCCTCGTCGGCGAGTGGGGAGTGCCTCCGCCGGAAAGGCCGAGGCGTCATTGAATTGCGGGCATCATCACGCTTCGGGCCGAAGCCGATGTCCCTGGGGAGGTAGAATGGACACCATACTTGCAGGCTTAAAAGGCGCCATCGACACGCTCGGCGCCACCGTGCTCTTGCCGATCGTCATTTTCATTATCGCCGTGGTCCTTGGAGCCAAGGTCAGCAAGGCTTTCCGCGCCGCCATCACCATCGGCGTCGCCTTCATCGGCATCAACCTCGTGCTCGGCCTGATGTTCACCTCGATCGGCGACGTCGCGAAGGCGATCGTCACCAACACCGGCATCCATCGCGACATCATCGATGTCGGCTGGCCGTCCGCCGCCGCGATCGCCTTCGGCTCGTCCGTCGGCCTCTGGGTCATTCCGGTCGGCATCCTGGTCAACATCGCGCTCCTGCTGACGCGCATGACACGCACGCTCAATGTCGACGTCTGGAATTTCTGGCACTTCGCCTTCGTCGGCTCGCTGGTGGTCGCCGCCACCAACAACCTGGCTTACGGCATCATCATCGCCGCGCTTGTCGCGGCGCTTGCCCTGCTCTTCGCCGACTGGTCGGCGCGCGCGGTGCAGCAGTTCTACGGCGTGCCCGGCATTTCGGTGCCGCATCTCGCCTCGGCGCAGATCCTGCCGATCGCCATCGTCCTCAACTGGATCATGGATCGCATCCCGGGGATCAACCGCATCAACATCAGCACCGAGACCAYCGAGCGCCGCTTCGGCGTCTTCGGCGAGCCGGTGATACTCGGGCTGATCATCGGCCTGGTGCTCGGCCTCATCGCCTTCTACAACGCCGGCGACCTCGGCACGGTGCTGGCCAAGGTGCTCGGCACCGGCATGACGCTGGCGGCGGTGATGCTGCTTCTGCCGCGCATGGTGAAGATCCTGATGGAAGGCCTGCTCCCGGTTTCGGATGCCGCGCAGGAATTCGTGCGCAAGCGCACCGGCGACCGCGAGCTGTTGGTCGGGCTCGACTCCGCCATCCTGATCGGCCATCCGGCGGCGATCTCGTCGTCGCTGATCCTGGTGCCGATCGCGATCATCCTGTCGATCATCCTGCCAGGCAACCGCGTCATCCTGTTCGCCGACCTTGCCGTCATCCCCTTCATCGTCGCGATGACCGCGCCGCTGGTCAGGGGTAACGTCTTCCGCATGGTGGTGATCGGCACGGTGACGCTCGCTGTCGGCTTCTACGTCGCCAACGCACTGGCGCCGCTGTTCACGAGCGCGGCCGTCGCTTCCGGCTTCAAGCTGCCGGCGGATGCGCTGCAGATCACCTCGGTGGTCGAYGGCTTCCTCTGGGTTCCCTATGTGATCATCGAAGCGATCCAGGGGCTCGGCGTGATCGGCATCGTCGCCATCGCGGCGATCATCGCGGCGCTGTTCCTGTTCTACCGCCGCAACCCGCTCGGCTGGGAACGCGCCGCCGGCGCCGAGGACGAGCCGGCCGAAGGCGCGGCCTGAGCCGGCCAGGCCTGACCTGACACGACCGTGCTCCCCGAAACCGATATTGCGGGGCGCACGGTCCGCATCGAATGGAGTAGCCCTTGTCGAATGGCCTGATCCAACTGCTGGACCCCGAGGCGGTCGTCCTCGGCTCCGATGCCTCGACCAACGAGGAGATCATCCGCATCCTGGCCTCCAGGCTGGAGGCGCTGGGCTACGTCAAGAGCAGCTACGCCGACGCTGTCGTGCGGCGCGAGATGACGATACCGACAGGCCTGCCGCTGGAGCGCGCCGACAATGTCGCCGTTCCGCATACCGACCCCGAACATGTGCTGAAACCGGGCGTCGCGATGGGCACACTCAAGCGGCCCGTCCCCTTCGCCAATATGGAAGATCCCGACGAGAAGCTGCCGGTGGGCTTCGTCTTCCTGCTTGCCATCAACGACAAGGACAAGCAGATTGACACGCTGCAGACCGTCATGGCCACCATCCAGAACTCCGCGGCGCTGGATGGCTTGAGGACGGCCACGACCTTCGAGGACGTCCGCGCCATTCTCGGCTGACAAAGGAAAGAACATGTCCAGACAGAAAACCATTCTTTTTGCCTGCGGCACGGGTGTCGCGACCTCGACGGCGGTCAATGCAGCGGTGACGGAAGCGATGAAGAAGCGCGGCCTGACCTTTCATGCGCAGCAGGCCAAGGCCACGGAAGTGCCCGGACTGGCCGACAGCGTCGACTTTATCGTCGCCACCACGCCGATCTCGGCATCCGTGAAAAAGCCCGTGATCAAGGGGCTCGCTTTCCTCACCGGCATCGGCAAGGACAAGGCGCTGGACGAGATCGAGGCGGAGCTGCGCAAATAGAGCAATTCCAGGAAAAGCGTGAGCGGTTTTCCGTCCGGAATTGCGTAGAAACAAAGAGATAGAACGGTTCGCCGTTTCCGCGAAACGGTGAAACGCTCTAGACGCGGTTCAGCCCGACAGGGCTGGCGAACCGATCTTCGCTCCGTAGAGCATGTCGTCCTGCAGCCGGCGCAGGGCGTAGAGCCTCGTTGTCCGGTCCGGCGCGGCATTGTCCTCGGTCAGCAACTCGCCCTTCTTCACCGGCTTCAGCGCCTTACCGCCTTCGAGCAAGCCGACCGGCACGGCGCGGCTCGTCCGCGCATCGGCGATCGTCATGGTCCAGGAGCGGTAGCAGGTCTCGCCGATGGYATCGAAGGTCTCGCCGGCGGCGAGATCACGCTTGGCGACCGCGCAGACTTCCGCCACCGGCCTCGGCAGAGGCACCATGTCGGGCTTGCCATGGAGCATGATACGGGCGGCGGTGAGCGGCACCTCCAGCGAGGTCAGGTGATAGGGTCGGAACAGGCCGTAATAAGGGCCCTTGCCGACATGCAGATCGTCCATGCGCTCGACGACGCGCGGGTGCATCRCCTCGACAATGACGAAGACGCCTGGCGCCACCCCCTTGCCGATCGTGTAGTCGACGACGCCTTTCCTCGACAGGAGGCCACCATCCTCTTTCGGGATCAGCACCCTGGCCAGTTGATCGCGATCAGCCTTTGGACCGTGCATGCCGGGAACATCCGGGACCAGGCCGGTGGCGTTGGCGATGGCGCACATCTCGACCATGGTCTTCGAGCCGTCGACGAACTCGACCAGCATGCGCGGGTTCATGTTGCGTCGGGCAGCCTCCTCCCGGTAATCGTCCGGAACGGCGTCATGGTTGAGCGGATTGTTCTTGCCCTTGCCGGCAGCGACGATGCTCAGCCCGAGCGCCGAGGCAAATTCGATCAGCTCCATGCAGCTCGAAGGTTCGTCGCCGGCGCCGACGGAGTAGATAACCCCCAACCGGTCGGCCTGCTGTTTCAGGTAGCAGCCGATGGTCACGTCGGCCTCGACATTCATCATCACCAGATGCTTGCCATGCTCCATGGCCATCAAGTCGAAATCGGCGGCGACCCCCGGCTTGCCGGTGGCGTCGATGACGACGTCGATCAGCGGGTTGGTGACCAGCATCTCGTTCGAGGTGATGGCGATCCTGCCGGCTTCGATCGCCTGGGTGACCTTGGAAGCGGTTTCAGCCTCTACCGCCGACGCCTCGTCGCCATAGGCGATGCGGATCGCCTCGCGGGCGGTGTGCGGGCGCCGCGTGGAAATGGCCGTGATCGAGATGCCCGGCATCAGCATGCCCTGCGTCACCAGATCGGTCCCCATCTCGCCGGAGCCGATGACGCCGATGCGCACCGGCCTGTCCTCGGCGGCGCGGCGGGCGAGATCGCGGGCAAGTCCGGTCAAGGCGATATTGGTCATGCAAGAAAACTCACGGCTTTTTGCTCCGGCCCGCAATACAGGGAACGATCCGCGTTTGCCAATCAAACCAGCCCGACATGGCGATTTCTTGCGAATGCTTTGCAAGGCCGCAGCAGATTTCGCGGGAGCTCGTGCATGGCAGCCGCACGATTCGCCGTTTCTTTCAGACCGTTAACCATTGCAGCGCGCTTTGAACTGGAAAAGCCCAGACGGACGCACTCGGTTTCTGTGCCATTTTTGCTACAGGTTTTGGCCCTAATGCCCGGAATTGCAATTTTAAGGGGTGTCTAATCCATTATATGCTCACAACCGCGAAAAATCTGATAGATACTGGTCGAAAGCTCCGGTGGCAGGCTTGGGCAAATAAGCGCCAATAAAAAAACAATGGCGCGGGGATAGTCACGGGGTAGAAATGACCAGGACGGGTAAAGTGACCGTCGGCTGGAGCCTTGCGCTTGCCGTCACGGTGTCGATGCTGGATTGTGGAAGCGCCAGCGCACTCACACTCAAAGAAGCCGTTGCCGTCGCAGTGGAATCCAATCCGGAGATTGGACAGGCGATCGAAAACCGCGAAGCGATCGAATTCGAGCTGCGCCAGGCGAAAGGCCTTTATCTTCCCAGCGTCGATCTGGAAGCGTCGACCGGCGTTCGCCGCCTGGACAATGATACGAGGCGCGCGCTCGACGAGGATCACAAAGCCCTCTATCCCAACGAGGCCGACCTCACCGTCTCGCAGACGCTTTATGACAGCGGCGCAAGGCGGGCGGAACTGAACCGCCAGGCCTCGCGGGTCGATGGAGCATCCTTCCGGGTTCTGGAACGGTCCGAATTCATCGGGCTCGCGGTGGTCCAGGACTATCTTGAATACATGCTGCAGGCCTCGATCGTGGCCGAAGCCAAGAAGAACCTTGGCTTCCATCAGTCCATCCTCGGCGACATCAAGCAAGGCATTGCGGGCGGCGCGCTCAACGAGGCCGACCGGCAGCAGGCCGAGGAACGCCTTTTTGCCGCCAAGGCGCGGATGCAGGAGGCAACCGAAGAACTCGAGGCGGCCAAGATCCGCTTCTTCAAGAATGTCGGCAAGCCRCTGACCAACGCGTCGCGGCCGGCCGATGTCTCGGCCGCCCTGCCGCGGTCGCTGGACGATGCGATCGGGCTCGCCAGGCAGAACAATCCGCGCGTCCATATGGCCAACAGCGATATCGACGCCGCCGCTTCGCTCGTCGATGCGGCGCGGGCGAAATACGGCCCCACGATCACCGCCGAGGGCGTCGCCCGGGGCGGCTATGACATCGATGGCGACAATGGCGATGCGAGCGACCTGCAGGCGCGGGTGGTGCTGCGCTGGAACCTCTATCGCGGCGGCATCGACAAGGCCAACGAACAGGAACAGATCCGCCGCACCAGCGAGCAGCGTCTTGCGATGCACCAGGTGCTGCGCGAGATCGAGGAAGCCGTGCGCACGTCATGGGACCGCCGCTTCCGCCAGGCGGAACTGGCAAAGACACTGCGCCAGCAGGCAGCCACCAACGAAAAGCTCGTCGCTTCCTATCGCGAGCAGTTCAAGGTCGGACAGCGCTCACTGCTTGACGTGCTCGATGCCCAGAACACGCGCTTCAACACCGCGACACTGGCCGACACGTCGTCCTACGCATCGCTGTTTGCCCAGTACCGGCTGCTGGCCGCAACCGGGGAATTGCTGAAGACGCTCAACATCCAGCCGGCCAAGCAGTCCGCGGCCTACGCCCGTGAGGAATTCGGTGTGCCGGCTACGGCCGATACCGAGACTTATGCGCGCACGCCGTCGGAGCAGAAGAACGATCTGCCGTTCGACATCCTCGCGCCGGTCAGGAAAAAGTAGCTAATGTAAGCATCGATCCCTCAGTCCTTCGGGGCGGATCGTGAACCAGCAACCTCATATCCTGTCGCCCAAGGAGGCTTTCAAAGCCTGCTTCTGCGCCGTTGCGGCCTATCTCGGCCGGCCGAGCGCGGAAACAGTGTTGTTTGCAGGCGTGCCAATTTCGGAGACCCGCATCGAACCGGAGGAAATCCGCCATCTGGCCGAACGCATCGGCCTGGAAGCCCAGGATTTCAGCCATCGCGATTTCCTGCGCGGCCGCTTCGACCTTCCGGCGATCGTCTTCCGCGTCAGCCAGTTGCCGGTCGCTCTCCTGGCGGAAATCGAGGGCGGGCAATATCTTACGGCGCCGCAGGTGAACGGCCGCACCACGATCGACAGGGCGGAACTCGCCGAAAACTATATCAGCGGCGGCACGTCCTTTTCGATCACCTATGCCAACCAGGCCGAGGAGATGACGGTCGGCACCGCCGCGCGGATCGAAAGGCGCCACTGGCTGACCGGCACCATGGGGGCGTTCTGGCGCACCTATTCCAAGGTGGTGCTGTCGGCGGTCTTCATCAATCTCTTGGCGATCGCCTCGCCGATCTTCACCATGAACGTCTACGACCGCATCCTGCCGAACAAGGCGATCTCGACGCTTTGGGTGCTGGCGCTCGGCATCGGCGCGGCGATCCTGTTCGACCTGCTGCTGAAGACGGCCAGGGCATCGCTGATCGACTATGCCGGCCGCAAGGCGGACCTGCGAATCTCCTATCTGCTGTTCGAGAAAGTGCTGAATTCCTCGCTTTCGGCGCGGCCCGGGTCGACGGGCGAATATGCAAACCGGGTCACGCAATACGAGTTCGTGCGCGAGTTCTTCACCTCGAACACGATCAGCGTCTTCATCGACACGATCTTCGTCTTCGTCTTCCTGGCCGTGATCTACGCCATCGGCGGCTGGCTGGTGATCATACCGGCGCTGGCCTTCGTCATCTCCGTCATCGTCGGGCTGGTCACGCAGCGGCGCATCGGCAAGCGGGTCGCCGCCTCGATGAACGAGGCCTCGCAGCGCCAGGCCCTTTTGGTCGAGTCCATTTCCACGCTTGAGACGATCAAGTCGCTGCGCGCCGAAGCCTATCTCCTGCGCAAATGGGGCGAGCATTCGAAGAACGCGGCCAACACCTCGGAGAAGATCAAGGAGCTCTCGGCGGCGGCCGGCAACATCACCGGCGCCATCCAGCAATTCGTCACCGTCGCCCTGGTGGTTGCCGGCGCCTATGCGTTCTCGGAAGGCCAGGTCTCGACCGGCGCCATCATCGGCACCGTGATGCTCGCCGGCCGCGCCGTGGCGCCGCTCGGCCAGATCGCCATCACGCTTGCCCGGTTCCGGCAGGCGATGCTGTCGCTCAGGATCATCAACACGATCATGTCGCAGCCGGAGGATCGCCCCGACACGGTCGGCTTCGTCAACCGGCCGATCCGCAGCGGCGCGCTCGTCTTCAGGAATGTCGGTTTTGCCTATCCGGGCACGGAAAACGAGGTTCTGAGCGGGCTCAACATCGCGGTCCGGCCCGGCGAGCGGGTCGGCATCATCGGCCRCATCGGCTCCGGCAAGACCACGATGGGCCGGCTGATCGGCCGGCTCTTCCTGCCGACGTCGGGGGAGCTGCTCATCGACGGCATCGACATCCGCCAATACCACCCCTCGGAGGTCCGCGCCGCGGTCGGCATCGTCGCGCAGGCCGGCGACCTGTTTTCGGGAACCATCAAGGAGAACCTCCTGATGGCGGCGCCGGAAGCGACCGACGAGGAGATCATCGATGCGGCGAAAGCCGCCGGCGTCGACGACTTCGTCTCGCGGCATCCGCGCGGCTACGACATGAATGTCGGCGAGCGGGGCACCAATCTGTCGGGCGGGCAAAGGCAGTCGGTGGCGATCGCGCGGCTGCTTTTGACCAAGCCGAAGATCGTCTTCCTGGACGAGCCGTCGGGGTCGATGGACCTCGCTTCGGAACGGCAGTTGATCAAGCAGCTCAAGGTGGCGTTCGACCGCGACACGACGCTGATCGTGTCGACCCATCGCTACAGCATGCTGGAGCTTGCCGACCGCCTCATCGTCATCGACCAGGGCCGCGTCGTCGCCGACGGGCCGAAGGAACAAGTCATCCAGGCACTGCAGAAGGGCAGTGCCTGACCGGAACGTATAGACATGCTTGCAAGGGAAGACCGGCCACCTCTATTTGCCTCGGCCTCCGTCTACATCATCGGAGCGCTGTTCGTGTGCTTCACGGCATGGGCATCCTTTGCCGAGGTGGACGAGATCGCGCGCGGCGAAGGCAAGGTGATACCCGCCTCGAAGACGCAGATCATCCAGGCCAGCGAGGCCGGCGTGGTGCAGGAGATCGCCGTCCAGATCGGCCAGACCGTCAAGAAGAACGATCTCATCATCCGTCTCGACAATTCGGGCAACACGTCGAGCCTTGGCGAGGAGCAGGCCAAGGCGCGGGCGCTGCAGGCGCGCATCGCCCGGCTGCAGTTCGAGCAGAGCGGCAATGTCGAAGGGTCGTTCCCCTGCCCCGCGGAAATCCAGAAGGTCGCGCCGGAGATCTGCGACAACGAGCAAAAGCTGCTCGTCGCGCGCCGCGACAATTTCGAGGTCAAGCTGTCGGTTCTCAAATCGCGGCTCGACCAGCGCGAGAAGGAGCTGGACGAGGCCACCGCCAATGCCGATCGCCTGTCCAAGAGCCTGGCCGTCAGCGACCAGGAGACGGCGCTCGTCGAATCCATGGTGAAGAAGGGCCTGATGGCCAAGACTGAGCAGATCCGGGTCGAGCGGGAGCAGACGGACCTGCACGGCCAGCTCAACCTGGCCGGCGAGACCATCAAGAAGAGCAAGGCCGCGATCACCGAGGCGCAGCTTCAGGTGAACGAACTGGGCCTGCAATTGCAGCAGGAGGCGTTGAGCGACCTGACGCAGGCGCTCGCCGATCTTTCCGTGGTCGACGAGACCATCCGCGGCGCCACCGACAAGGTGGAGCGCACCGACATCCGCTCGCCGGTCGACGGCATCGTCAACACGCTCGATGTCAACACGCTCGGCGCCTTCGTGCAGCCGGGCGCGGTGGTGGCCGGCATCGTGCCGACCTCCGAGACGCTGCTGGTGGAGGCCCGGGTTTCGCCGCGCGACGTCGCCTTCATCCAGCCGGACCAGGAGGCGCTCATCAAGGTCACGGCCTATGATTTCTCGATCTTCGGCGGCATCGAGGGCAAGGTCTCCAACATCACCGCCGACAGCCTCGTCGACCAGAAGACGGGCGAGCCCTACTACCAGGTGCGCGTCGCCACCGAGAAGTCGACGCTGACGAGGAACGGCAAGACCTATTCGATCATCCCCGGCATGATCTGCTCGGTCGACATCAAGACCGGCCGCAAGACGATCCTCAACTATCTTTTGAAGCCCATCAACAAGGCGCGCCAGGAGGCGATGAGTGAGCGATAGCGCCATCCGCCCGGACACTCCGCGCGAACGGCTGCTGCCGGCCCTCGCGGCCGAGGATTTCGGCCCGGAATTCCGCGTCGTGGCGCGCGGCGGCGTGCGTCGCGGCATCCGGCTGGAACGCGCCTTCTGGGTGTCGCTGAAGCACATGGCGGAAAGCCGCAAATGCACGATCGGCATGCTGGTCGAGGAGATCGCCGAACAACATCCCGACCAGGGAAACCTCACCTCGGCGATCCGCGTCGCCTGCATGCGCGGCCTTGCCGAGGAGAGCATGGAGCTGCGCAAACTCGCTTCGATCCGCACGATCAACGCGATCCTGGTCGCCTGCCCCTCGCCCGCATTCGCGCTGTCGTCGTCGAAGAAGATCCTGGCGTTCAACACGCCGTTCCAGCAACTGGTCAGGCGTCAGTTGCCGAGCGCGCCCGGCGAAGATGGGCGGCAGGATTTGAAGCTGGCGCTTGACCTCAACGTTCCCGATATCTTCGCCCGGCTCGACGCCAACAGCGAAACTCCCGTCACCAGCGGTTTCGTCATCGGCGCCGGCGAGCGCCGCTATCGCGGCCAGCTCAGCGCCGTGCGCGCGCCGGTCACCGAGCCGGAACTGCTGATGGCCTTCGTCTTCAACGGCTGATCCGCTGTAGGCTACCGCCTCAAGCTGGAAGCCACTGACGGTTCCGGCGATCCTTCGCCCGGAGCGACCGTCGCGAAGCCGCCGGCGATGTCGGCCATTTGCGCGCCGGACTTCGACCCGTGGATCCAGGCGCGATCGGTGCTGAAGGAATAGAGCGGAACATAGTCGGGCAGATCGCTGTCACGCATGACGGCGTTGCCGAGGCTGTCGAGGATGAAGGCGCCGCTTCCGGTGCTTACCGACAGGACGGCATGGAAGAACTTGCGGCGGCGGTCCTGGAGCACCACCAGCGACATGCTCTGCGCCGGGATGCCGGCCCTGAGCAACGCCGCCATCTTCAATATGGCGAAATCCTCGCAATCGCCGGCGCGATGCTCGAGGATTTCCGAGGGCTTCGCCCAATAGTCGAGCTTGCCGTAGACGACGCTGTCCTTGCGATAGGCGATCAGGCGGTTGATGCTTGAGTTGACGAAGGACAGCTTCTCGCGAAAACCCTTGGCCGCCGCAATGTCGACGATCTCGGCGAAAGCCGGGCTCTCGTGGTCGCAGGGGCTGCCGGCGGTGCAATCGACGATCGCCCTGTAGACGGGAGCCCAGCGCGCCGCGACGGGAAAGTTGCGCATCGACAAGGCGACGGAGCCGAAGACACCGGGAATGATCGCGGCGGTCTGGATCGGGTCGATGCCGGGATCGGCCGCGGCGGTCGAGCGCGTTTCAACCTCCTGGGACGCTGTGTATCCCGTCGAGACGTCGGCGATCCGGTAGGCCGCGGCCGGCTGCCAGGGCTGCGTCCGGGTCAGCGAAACGCCGCCGAGGCTCGCCGGCGCAAGCACCTTTTGCAGGTCCGGATTCACCCCTGAATCCACGCCGGCGGACGATGGATTTGCCTGAACGGCAAGGCCGATCGCCAGCAAGAGAACCCTGATCCCCGTCATCCCCGGGGCTGCTTTTTGTATTTTCATAACGCCCACCTTTGACTGTGGACGCTACCAATCTTGTCTCAAATTATCGGAAAGGAAGGTGGGTAAATTTCCGCGAATCACTCTATTCTATTTTCCATCAATTTTTATTCAAATTTATACTTTCATTTACCAAACCAACGTGCCGCACCGAAGCGGATCCGGCATTCCTTAAGATCATGCATAACTGGATATATCATCGCGATTTACCAAGTGTAAAAAATGCGATTCTCTACATATTCCAGTATATGAAATAGATTGAAGGTCTGTTGCAAAGTCCGGGCCTGACATGTCTCTTTCCGGGAAATGCCGGAGGGGCTTTAGCTATGACGACCAATATCGAATTCGACGCCGTTTCAAATTCCTGGGACGAGCACACGGGCACCGCTGAAAATCATATCTCGACGGGTGTCGAGGTCGCGCAGGCGACCACCGGCCAGGCGGCGAGCGAGCCGGTGCCGGTCGATGTCGGCAGCGGCGCGCCGGCGCAGGGCGCGGCCAATGCGCCGGCCGCGAACCAGCCGGCAGCCGATGCGAATGCCCCTGCTAACGCTGCGGCTTCCAATGCCGCCCAAGGAAACGCACCGGCCGCAAACGCGCCGGCGGCAAATGCCGCGGCTGCTAACGTTCCGCATGAATATCACGCCGAAGCCGGCAATGTCGTGAAGCTCCCGGCCAATGTCTCGATCGACAACATCAAGGTCGACGGCCACAATCTGGTGCTTCAGCAGCCCGACGGTTCCGAGATCGTCATCAAGGACGGCGCGCTCAACGTGCCGACCTTCATCCTGGGCGATGTCGAGGTGCCGCGCGTGGCGCTGATCGCGGCGCTCGAGGCCAGCCATGTCGATGTCGCCTTCGGCGCCGACGGCTCGATCTCGGCCGGCGGCAACGGCTCGCCGAGCAGCGCGGGCGGCAATTTCGAACAGCCCGCCGGCGGCATCGGCGACGGCTTCGGCCTCACCGCCCTGCTGCCGCCGACGGACCTGGCGTTCGGGCAGCCGGAACATCGCGAGCTGTTCCCTGGGCTCGTCGACAGGGGCGTTTCCGTCGTGGCGATGTCGCTGCTCAGCCCGACCGAGGCGGCCAGCGAAACCGGCTTGAACGGCGGGCCGCAACAGTCGCCGGGCAGCGACGCGCCGAGCAACGCGGAAACGTCGAGCAATGGAACGATCACCATCGACGCGCCGGACGGCATCGGATCGATCGTTATCAACGGCGTTGCCGTCACTACCGTCGGACAGCAGATCCAGGGCCAGTTCGGCTATATCACGATCGTCTCGCTGAACACGAGCACCGGGGTCGTCGAATACAATTATACCGTCACCGAATCGGTCACGCATCCCATACATACGGACGGGTACGACCAGAACGACACGGTTCCGGACAATTTCAGCATCACCGTCACCGATTCCGATGGCGACACGGCCAGCACCACTTTTGCCGTCGCCATCATCGACGACGTGCCGACGGCGGTCGCCGACGTCGACAGCGTAGCGGCCGGCCAGCTCGGCCCGGCTACCGGCAACGTGCTGCTTGGCGGCACCGATGCGGGCGACACCAACACGACGGACGGTGTCGCCGACGTCCAGGGGGCCGACGGCGCGAAGGTGGTTGGCGTTGCCAAGGGCACGACCAATGCCGATCTGGACGACGCGAGCACACTCGATGTGCAGGTCCAAGGCGCCTACGGCAAGCTGACGCTCCACGCTGACGGCAGCTACACCTATGTGCGCGACGCCAACACGCCCGGCGGCGTCAACGATGTCTTCACCTATACGATCAAGGACGGCGACGGCGACACCTCGCACACCACGCTGACGATCTCGATCGGCAATTCGACGCCGGAGATCAGCGACCTCACGCCCGAGGCCAATGGCGGCGACGTCGTCGTCAATGAGGACGACCTCTTGGCCGGCCGAGGCTCCGGCGAATCAGCCGGTTCCGACGCATCGAAGGAAAGCACCACCCAGGGCGGCACCTTCACCATCCATTCGCCCGACGGCATCGCCTCGCTGAACATCGGCGGACACGACTTCATCACCAATGGCCAGTTTACCGGCGGTTCCTTCACGACGGCGCTCGGCAACACGCTCACGGTGACGGCCTACAATGCCGCGACCGGCGAGGTGAGCTACACTTACACGCTCGTCGACAACGAGGCGCACGACCCGATTCAGGGCACCAACAGCCTGTTCGAGAATTTCGACGTCACGCTGACCGACATGGACGGCCAGAGTGCCAACAGCACGCTCTCCGTCAACATCGTCGACGATGCGCCGACGGCTTCGGCCGAGGCCTCGCAGAACGTCGCCGAAGGCGCGACGGTGACTGGCACGCTGGACTTCGTCGCCGGCGCCGACGGCGCAACGGTGACGCACATCAACGGCACCGCGCTGGTCTTCGATCCCGTCACCCACTACTCGCAGCCGATCGACATCGGCGCCGGCACCATCCAGGTGAAGGCGGACGGCTCCTACTCGTTCACGGCCGATGCGTCGGTCAACAACAGCTCCGGTCCGGTTGCGGTCAGCGCCACCTACACGGTGACCGACGGCGACGGCGACAYGGCAACGGCCGGCATCGCCTTCGCGGTGACCGACGCCAACCACCCGAGCACAGGCACCGCCTCGGCCTCGGTCGACGACGACGGGCTTGCCGGCGGCAATCCGGCAAGCACCACCGGCGACATCGCCGTGCCCAACACCGATGGCGACAACAACGAGGCAACGTTCTCGGGCACGCTCGGCGGCAGCGTCGGCGGCGACGGCGCGGGCTCAAACGGCTTCTCGTTCGCCGCCCTCAACGGCACCTCCGGCACCGTCGGACAAGAGAGCGTCACCTACAGCT
>NZ_MDDU01000003.1:0-74720 GCF_001854795.2 Mesorhizobium sp. LCM 4577
CCCGGAACCGCTGCACACTTCCGGGCGACATGCATTTGTTTTGATGCATGTCGTTGCCCCGGAACCGCCACACACTTCTGGGCGACATGCATTTGTTTTGATGCATGTCGTTCTCCCGGAACCGCTACACACTTCTGGGCGACATGCATCAAGCCTTGGCGAGCCGCTTCTTCCAGTAGCGGATCTGCTTTCGCACTTCCGACGGCGCGGTGCCGCCGAAGCTCACCCGGCTCTTCACCGAATTCTGCACGGCAAGCACCGAGAAGATGCCGTCGGTGATGCCGGAATGGATCGAACGCAGGTCGTCCAGCGAGAGCTTCTCCAGCCCGACCTTCTTTTCCTCGGCGAGCGCCACGGCGCGGCCGGTGACATGATGGGCCTCGCGGAAGGGCAGGCCTAGATTGCGCACCAGCCAGTCGGCAAGGTCGGTCGCGGTGGCGTGACCGGCGCCGGCGGCCTTCTTCATGGCGGCGGCGTTGACGGTCATGTCGCGCACCATGCCGGTCGTCGCCGCCAGCATCAGGTCGAGCGTCTCGGCGGCGTCGAAGACCGCTTCCTTGTCCTCCTGCATGTCCTTGCCATAGGTCAGCGGCATGCCCTTCATCACCGTCAAAAGGCCGACGAGATGGCCGTTGACGCGGCCGGTCTTGCCGCGCACCAGCTCGGCGGCGTCCGGGTTCTTCTTCTGCGGCATGATCGAGGAGCCGGTGGAAAAGGAATCCGAGAGCCGGATAAAGCCGAATTGCGGCGTCGACCAGATGATGATCTCTTCGGCCAGCCTGGAGAGATGCGTCGCGCAGATTGCGGCGAGGCTCAGGAACTCGAGCGCGAAATCGCGGTCAGAGACGCTGTCCAGCGAATTGCGGGTCGGCTCGCGGAAACCCAGCGCCTTCGCCGTCATATGGCGGTCGATGGAAAAGCTGGTGCCGGCAAGGGCCGCCGCGCCCAGCGGGCTTTCATCCATGCGTTCGATGGCGTCGCGGACGCGCGAGAGGTCGCGGCCGAACATCTCGACATAAGCCATGCAGTGGTGGCCGAAGGTCACCGGCTGCGCCGCCTGCATATGGGTGAAGCCGGGCATGACGGTCGCCGCGTGCTCCTCGGCGCGTTCGAGGAACGCGGCGATCAGCTCTTTCAGCGCCTGGGCGAGGCGCTGGCATTCCTGCTTGACCCAGAGCCTCAGATCGACGGCCACCTGGTCGTTGCGCGAGCGCGCGGTGTGCAGCCGTCCGGCCGCCGGGCCGATCAGGTCGGCAAGGCGGGCCTCCACATTCATGTGGATGTCTTCGAGCCTGGTCGAGAATTCGAACGTGCCGGCCTCGATCTCTTTCAGGATCGTGTTCAGCCCGTGAGCGATTTTTTCTTGATCGGCCGCCGAAATAATGCCCGTTTCGGCCAACATCTCGCTATGGGCGATCGATCCGCTTATGTCCTGCGCATAGAGCTTGCGGTCGAAGCCGATCGACGCGTTGATCGCTTCCATGATCGCGGCCGGACCCGAGGCAAAACGTCCGCCCCACATCTGGTTGCTGGCCTTCTTGTCGCTCATCGCTATAACCCGTGCTCCGGAGCAGTTTTGAAATGGCAGACGGCAAGAGATTCTTTTTTCCGGCTACGCGCCTCATCCTTGCCGCCTTGGTGGCGGGCGTGCTGGCCGGCGCGGTGGCGGTATATGTCAGCGAGAGCGGTTCTGGCAACAACGCTCCCGAGAAGGTCGCCGCAACCGCCGACAAGGACGATGCCGCCTGCGCGGCCAAGGCCGGGCGCGCCAAGCAGATCGCCGCCAAGGCCGTCGGCCAGGTCGCGGCGCTGCAGCCGGCCGATCCGCCGCAGTCGCTGAAGAGCCTGGCCTTCAACGGTCCCGACGGCAAGCCGATGACCATCGCCGACCATGCCGGCAAGACGGTGCTGCTCAATCTGTGGGCGACATGGTGCGCGCCGTGCCGCGCCGAGATGCCGGCGCTCGATGCGCTGCAGAAGGAGAAGGGCAGCAACGCCTTCGAGGTGATCGCGGTCAATGTCGACACCGGCGACGATACCAAGCCGAAAAAGTTCCTCAAGGAGATCGGCGTCGAGACGCTCGGCTTCTACCGCGATCCGACGATCGCCCTGTTCAACGAGGCGAAAACGCGCGGCCTGGCGCTGGGGCTTCCGGTCACCATGCTGATCGACGCGGACGGCTGCCTGATCGCGCACATGAACGGCCCGGCCGAGTGGTCGAGCCCCGACGCCAAGCGGCTGGTGGAAGCGGCGCTCGCGCCGTGACCGTGTAGTCTTTTTGCATTGACGCAATTCCGGACGGAAAACCGCTACGCACTTTTCCTGGAATTGTTTAGGCTGAACGCGCGGCCGCGGCCGGCTGCAGCATCAGGATGCTGCCACTGCGGACGTTTTCGACCTTGGCGGTTGCCTCGACGACGACGTCTTCCATGATGCTGTCATCTGCCGCCCGAACACCCGTCAGCTCACCGAACGCCTCGATCGGGCCGGGCCTGCCCAGAAAATATCCCTGACCGATGTCGCAATCCTCGGCGTCGAGGAAGCGCAGTTCGTCCAGCGTCTCGACGCCTTCGGCCAGAACCGGCAGGCCGAGGCCGCGTCCGAGGCCAAGCACGGCGCGCACGATGGTCGCGACCTGGCCGTTGCGGTCGACCGACTTGATGAAGGAGCCGTCGATCTTGATCTTGTCGAAGGGGAAGGCGCGCAGGTTGGACAGCGAGGAATAGCCGGTTCCGAAATCGTCCATCGCCACGCGCACGCCGAGCGCCTTGATCTGACGCAAGGTGGCCAGCGCGCGCGGCATGTCCTTCACCAGCGCCGTCTCGGTGATCTCGAGCTCGAGCCTGCCCGCCATCAGGCCGGTACGCAGCAGCACCTCATGCACCTTGCGACTGAAATCGGGATTGTGGAGCTGCACCGCCGAGACGTTGACGGCAATCGTCAGCGGGTTCTTCCACGTCGCAGCCTCCTTGCAGGCGGTCGCCAGCACCCACTCGCCGATCTGGGCGATCGAACCGCTGTCCTCGGCCACGGGGATGAACACCGAAGGCGAAACCTCGCCGCGTTCGGGATGCTGCCAGCGCAGCAAGGCTTCGAAGCCGACCATCCTGCCGCTGCTGATTTCCTTCTGCGGCTGGTAGACGAGCCGGAATTCGCCGCGCGCCACGGCCTGGCGCAGATCCTGCTCCAGGCTGCGCCGGTCGCGTGCCTCGGCGCCCATCGAGGCCTCGAAATAGCGGAAAGTATCCTTGCCTTCGGCCTTGGCGCGATAGAGCGCAGTGTCGGCATGGCTGACCAGCGCCGCCTGCTCGTCGGCGTCGAGCGGATAGAGCGCGATGCCGATGCTGGCCGACACCATGCCGCCGGGCGACAGCCGGTTTTCCTGGCGCAGCGCCGAAAGCACGGCTTCGGCGATGCGGCCGGCCGCCTGCGGATCGGGAAGGTTAGGGGCGATGATGGCGAATTCGTCGCCGCCGAGCCGGGCCAGCATCTGGCCGTGGCGCAGCACGCTGGAGGCGCAGTGCGCCACCTTCTGCAGCACGGCGTCGCCGGCGGCGTGACCGAACAGGTCGTTCACTTCCTTGAACCTGTCGAGGTCGAGCAGCATGAGCGCCAGCTGGCCGCCTTTGCCGCCTTCAGCTGACGCGGCGATCTCGGCTTCCAGGCGGCTGGTGAAGCTGCGGCGATTGGCCAGTCCGGTGAGCGGGTCGTAATGCGCAAGCCGCATGATCTCCTGCTCGGCCTTCCTGCGTTCGCGTATGTCGCGCACGGCCACGACCAGATGCCCCTTGCCGCAATAGTCGATGCTCCTGGCGATCAGCTCCACCGGCATCCGGCTATCGTCCTGACTGCGGAGGTCGGCTTCCTGCGCCTGTCCGTTACCGGCGGCGATAGCCGACGCAATCCGCTCGCCGAACAGGTCGCCCAGCGTCATCGTGTTCAGCGTGCCGGCGGCGATGCCGCTCAGCGCAGCGATGCTGTCATTGGCGCTGACGATGCGGTTGCCGTCGCAGACGATGAGGCCTTCGACAGCGGCATTGGCGAGGCCATGCATGCGTTCCGCCTCGACCCTGTGACGGCGGAAGCGCAGATCGATCCATAGCGCCGTGGCCGCCAGCACCAGGATGACGAGGCTTGCCGTGGCGGCGGCGAAGGCCTGCGACATCGGCGCTATCGTGAATTTCGAGATCTCGATCGATGAATCCGGATAGATCGATACGGCGGCCATGGCGATGAAATGCAGCGTGCAGATCGCCAGCGTCAGCAGGACGGCGCCGAAGACCGTCGCCAGGGTCGATGGCCGGCGAAGCACGACAAGCAGCGAGAGCGCGGCAAGCACTACGCCCGAAACCAGCGAGGCGGCGACCAGCAGCTGGTTCCAGCCGATCCGGCCTTCGACCTCGAAAGCCGCCATGCCGGTATAGTGCATCGCCGCGATGCCGATGCCGAGCACGGCGCCACCGACGAGATAGTGGTCGATGCCGCCGCGCACGGTCGCAATCCACATGCCGGCGGCCGTCAGCAGAACGGAAACCGCCAGCGAAGCGACCGAGAGCTCCGCGTTGTAGGCGTTGGGTATCCCCGGCGTGAAGGCGATCATGGCGATGAAATGCGTCGCCCAGATGCCGAACCCGGTCGAGGCTGCCGCAATCAGCAGCCACGCATAACGGTTCCGGCTGGTGGATTGCACGACATGGCGGAGCAGATTGACAGCGGCGAAACAGGAAATTCCACAAATGAGCGCCGCGAGCGCGACCAGTCTGAGATCGTGCTCGTTCACGATACAATTATAGACGGTCAGCATCTTCCTTCACCTGATCTTCCCGCATCAATCAAGGCAACGGGATTGATTAGGGCCGGACGCCTGAAGAATCGATTATGCCGCCCGCAACCAATGCGTGCGTCCCAGGTTGTACCTCCGGACGGATAGAGCGGCTCGCTCCGTGCTGCATCCGTCCGAACGCCGTCACCTCACCCGCACCGTCACCACCAGCGCCTCGTGGTCGGCGCTCGGGCTGCCGTCCGGCAGCACCGCCGGCAGCGTCGCCGGCGCGCTTGCCGAAAGGCCGCGGATAAAGAACCAGTCGATGTGGCCGGCAGGTGTGGCGTCGCCTGCCACGCGCCGCTGGGTCGGCTTGTCGAACGCGTTGGCATCGCGCCAGTCGTAGCCGCGTTCAGCCATGATCGCGAAGAGGGGCTCGTGGCGATCGGGGCACATCAGCCGGTCGGGTTCGGCGGCAATGCGGGCCCGCCATGCGGCCGGATCGGCGTGACGCTCTTCATAGGTGGCGGTCAGCGTGTTGAAATCGCCGCCGATCAGCACCGGCGCTTCCGCATCATATCTGTCGATGGCATCGAGCAGATGGCGCGTCTGGTCGGCGCGGCCGGCGGGATTGGTGCGGTTCTCGAGATGCACCGAAACGACGGTGACCCGGCGCTCGCCGACCATCACCTGGCCGCCGAGCGCCATGCGGCCGCCGACGCGCGGCTGGCCGTGCTCCGGCAGGAACCAGGCGCCGGCCGCGTCCAGGCGAACGAGAAACGGCCGCAGCAGCGGGACGGCGCTGGTTATGGCGTTGCCGTGGAAGCCCTCGATGTTCTCGGCGCCGCCATTTGCCGCCTGCTCGGCCTCATTGCCGGTGCCGAGTTCCAGGAACTCGACGCCATAGGCATAGGAATGGCCCAGACGATCGGCAAGCCGGCTCAAAAGATGGCCGTTGCCGGAGCGCGCCATGCCTTTGTCGACTTCGGACAGCAGCACGACGTGCGGCGCCTGGCCGGCGATCGTTGCGGCGACGGCATCGACGTGACGCAGCCGCTCGACGTTCCAGGCCATCACCGTCAGGCTCTCGCCGGCGCTCCCGCGCGACGCCTGGCCGCCGATCTCGATCTCGCCGAGGGCCGGAACGGCGGCGGCGTGGCGCAGATGGGTGGCGCTGTCGCGCGGGCCGTCCCGCATCGCGTTGCGGGCGGTGACGGGCACGTGCGTGAGCTGCGGGACCAGCATGTCTCTTCTCATCCAGTTAGCCAGTTAACGACGTAGGTCTTTTCGCCGCTTCGAGGCGCCCTAGCTTCCTAGAGCGCCGATGTGACGTTTTCATGCCGGCGCGGCCGCTGCCAGGGGAGGAGAGACTGGCTGTCCACAGGGCCTTCGGGCCCACAACAGAACTGTCACATACCTTCTCTATGAGAGCGGGCAAGGACTTGCGCAAAAACCCTTGTCACACTGCCACTCAAGAGGGAAAACCATGACGATCATCAAGCGGGGCTTCACTGCCCTTGCCGCCGGCGCGCTCAGCACCGCGCTCGCGGTTCCTGCTTTCGCGGAGCCGGTCAAATTCGATTTCTGGTTCGGTCTTTCGGGCGATCTCGCCCGCGTCGTCGACACGCTGTGCAAGAACTTCAACGATTCCCAGAAGGACTACGAGGTCGTCTGCACCAGCCAAGGCAATTACGACGCCACGCTGCAGAACACGATCGCCGCCTTCCGCGCCGGCAAGCAGCCCACCGTCGTCCAGGTCTATGACGTGGGCACCGCCACCATGATGTTGTCGGGCGCCTACAAGCCCGCCGACAAGCTGATGGAGGAGAACGGCTACAAGATCGACTACAGCGACTATTTCCCCGGCATCGCCCGCTACTACGCGACGTCGAAGGGCGAGATGCTGTCCTTCCCGTTCAACTCGTCGACGGCGCTGATGTACTGGAACAAGGACGCCTTCGCCAAGATCGGCAAGACCGAGGCGCCGAAGACCTGGGAAGATGTCGGCGCCGACCTGAAGGCACTGAAGGACGCCGGCTATGATTGCCCGATGGCGATCAACATCTCGGCCAACGAGAGCTGGCAGCTGATGGAGCAGTTCTCGGCGCTGCACAACCAGCCGGTCGCCACCAAGAACAACGGCTATGACGGTCTCGACGCGCGTCTGGAAGTCAACAAGACCAAGTTCGTCCAATACGTCACCGACTTGAAGAAGTGGTATGACGCGGGCCTGATCAAGATCAAGTCGAAGGATCTCGGTCAGGACATGGTACAGGCCTTCGCGACCGGCACCTGCCAGGTCATCCTGACCTCTGTCGGCGATCACGGCACGGTCGGCCGCACCCAGAAGGAAGGCATGAACTGGGACGTCGCCGAGCTGCCGGTCTATGCCGGCACCGAGCGCAAGAACTCGCTGGTCGGCGGCGCTTCGCTGTGGGTGCTGTCGGGCAAGTCGGACGCCGAATACAAGGGCGCGGCCGCGTTCCTCAACTTCATCCACGACCCCAAGACCGCTTTGTTCTGGTCGACCAACACCGGCTATATCCCGGTGACGAAGTCGGGCTTCGATTTCATGAAGTCCAACGGCTTCTACGACAAGGCGCCTTATAAGGGCCGTGAAGTGGCGATCGAGAGCCTGACCGCGTCGGAGCCGACCGAGATCACCCGTGGTGTGCGCCTCGGCAACTTCACCCAGATCCGCGCCGAATTCGGCACGCAGATGCAGGCGATCTTCGCCAACAAGGTCAGCGTGCAGGAAGGCCTCGACACGCTGGTCAAGAACGGCGACGCCATCCTAGAGCGCTTCCAGCAGACCTATCCGGGTAAGACCCTGCCCTGATCCCGGATAGCGGAACGGCCGCCCGTCGAACCTCGACGGGCGGCCATTTCATATGGTTTTGATTCCACGCATGTCTTTGTCCCGAAACCGGTTCCCACTTTCGGGAGACATGCTCTAATCTGTCCCGCGAAGGCGGGCTGATGGTTCCACTGCATCGGCGGATCGATGGAAAAACGCGTCACTTTCGGCAGATGGACGATCGGCATCCTGTTCGCGGTGCCGCAACTGTTCCTGATCTTCACCCTCTTCTACTGGCCGGCCGGCCAGGCGGTCTACTGGTCGCTGACGCTGCAGCAGCCCTGGGGCGGCGGCAACATCTGGGTCGGGCTCGACAATTTCCGTTCGATCCTCGCCAACGCCGACTACTGGAACTCCATCACCGCCAGCATGATCTTCGCCGGCATCAGCACGGGCCTGGCGATGGTCATCGCGCTGGTGCTCGCCGCCCTAACCGACCGGCAGCTTGCCGGCTCATGGCTCTACCGCGTCGTTCTGATCTGGCCCTACGGCATCGCCGCGCCGGCTCTGGCGCTGGCGTTTCGCTTCATCCTGGCGCCGGAGGCCGGCTTCATGGCTGTCGTCAACAAATTCTGGCCGGGCCTCTGGGATCCCGGCCTCGACGGCGCCGACGCGATGGCCTCGATCATCATCGCCTTTTCCTGGAAATATGTCGGCTATAATTTCATCTTCTTCCTCGCCGCCTTCCAGGCGATCCCGCGTTCGCTGATCGAGGCGGCTGCGATGGATGGCTCCGGCGTCATCCGGCGCTTCTGGGACATCCAGTTCCCGCTGATCACGCCGACCATTTTTTTCCTGCTGGTCATCAACATCACCGAGAGCTTTCAGGATTCCTTCGGCATCGTCGACATCATGACCGCCGGCGGACCGGCCAACGCCACCAATCTGATGGTCTACAAGATCTATTCCGACGGCTTCAAAGGCCTGGATTACTCAGGGGCCGCCGCGCAGAGCATCATCCTGATGCTGCTCATCGTCGCGCTTACCATCGTCCAGTTCCGCTTCATCGAGCGGCGCGTGCATTATCGTTGAGGCGGGCCATGGTCGAGCGCACCCCGATCCTCAATTTCTTCACGCATCTCATCCTGTTCGCCGGCTTCGTGTTCTGCGTGGCGCCGTTCGTCATTGTGGCGATCGCCGCCTCGCACAATCTGAAGGACGTCAACGACGTGCCGATGTCGCTGCTGCCGGGCAGCGATTTCTGGGTCAACATCAAGACGGCGTGGACGACCGCCGATCTCGGCCCGAAGCTCTTCAACTCCTTCATCATGGCATTCGGCGTTGCCGCCGGCAAAGTGATCATCTCGGCGCTGACGGCCTTCTCGATCGTCTATTTCCGCTATCCTGGCCGCATGCTGATCTTCTGGCTGATCTTCATCACGCTGATGTTGCCGCTCGAAGTGCGCATCGTGCCGACCTATGCGGTGGTCGCCAATGTGCTCGAGCCTTACCAGACGATCATGGACCTGACAGGGCTGTCCTGGCTGATCGAGAAGGTTTCCGGCGTTCAGGTCCAGCTCAGCCTCGGGCTGCTCAATTCCTATAGCGGCCTGATCCTGCCGCTGATCGCGACCGCCACCGGCACCTTCCTCTACCGCCAGTTCTTCCTGACCGTGCCGGACGAATTGACCGAGGCCGCGCGCATGGACGGCGCCGGCGCGTTGCGCTTCTTCGTCGATATCCTGTTGCCGCTGTCGCGCAACAACATGGCGGCACTGGGCACCATCATGTTCCTGTGGGCCTGGAACCAGTATCTGTGGCCGCTGCTTATCACCACCGATCAGTCGCATGCGATGGCGGTGACCGAGCTGAAGCAGCTCATCCCCAATGTCGGCGGCGCGCCGGAATGGCATATCGCCATGGCCGGCACGCTTATCATCATGCTGCCGCCGCTCTTCGTGGTGGTCTTGATGCAGCGCTGGTTCGTGCGCGGCCTGATCGCCACCGAAAAATAAGGGAGACGGAAAATGGCCTCCATCACTATTCGCGGCGTCAAGAAGAACTACGTCAAGACGCAGGTCGTGCACGGCGTCGACCTCGACTTCGCCTCGGGCGAATTCGTCGTCATCCTGGGGCCGTCGGGCTGCGGCAAGTCCACGCTGCTCAGGATGATCGCCGGGCTGGAAGAGATTTCCGACGGCACGATCGCGATCGACAACACGGTCGTCAACAAGCTCGAACCGCGCGAGCGCGGCTGCGCCATGGTGTTCCAGAACTATGCGCTTTACCCGCATATGAGCGTGGCGCAGAACATCGGCTATTCGCTGAAGGTGGCAGGCGTTCCGTCGGCCGAACGCGCCCAGCGCATCCAGGCGGTGGCGCGCGTCCTGGAGCTGGAGCACCTGCTCGACCGCAAGCCGATGGCGCTCTCCGGCGGCCAGCGCCAGCGCGTCGCCATGGGCCGCGCCATGATCCGCGAGCCGAAAGTGTTCCTTTTCGACGAACCGCTCTCCAACCTCGACGCCAAGCTGCGCGTGCAGATGCGCTCCGAGATCCGCAAGCTGCACCGGCGTCTCAGCGCCACCTCGGTCTTCGTCACGCATGACCAGGTCGAGGCGATGACGCTGGCCGACCGGCTGGTGGTGATGAATGGCGGCCGCGTCGAGCAGGTCGGCACGCCGGCGGAAGTCTACAGCCGGCCGGCAAGCCGCTTCGTCGCCACCTTCGTCGGCGCGCCGGCGATGAACATGCTGGAAGGCACCGTCACGCTCGATGGGCTGTCGCTGCTCGGCGACAGCCGCAAGCTCAACGTGTCGCGCACGGGCCTGCCCGTCGGCGCGAAAGTCGCGGTCGGCATCCGGCCGGAGGCGGTGCGCATGGTGGCGCCGGGCACGCCCGGAGCGCTGGCGGCGAGCGTCGACCTCATCGAGGAATTGGGCGCCGGCCGGGTCATCTATGTCGATCTCGACGGCGCGCCGTTCTCTATCGTGACGTCGGAGACCGTCCATCCCGAACCGGGCAGCACGGTCGGCCTGCAGTTCGCAGAGGCGGACCTGCATTTCTTCTCCTCGGAGACAGGCGGCAGGCTCGACGTGTTCAAGGCCTCGCTGCCGGAGCCGGCGCTGTAGGCGATCCTTCCCGCGATTTCGAAAGAACTGATTGAGGGTTCACGCATGAAAATAATCCAGGTCACCGACGTCCATCTCGGTCGTCGGCGCGAGATGCGCTATGGCGCAAATCTGAATGAGCGTCTCGATCGATGCATCGATCATATCAATCAACGTCACGGCGATGCGACGCTCTGCATCTTCACGGGCGACCTGACCGATGACGGAGAGGCCGAGAGCTATGCCGACCTGAAGGCGGCGCTGAGCCGACTCACAGTGCCCTACCGGCTGCTGCCCGGAAACCACGACCGGCGCGCCAACCTCATCGCCGCCTTCCCGGAAAACGGAACCGACAGCAACGGCTTCGCGCAGTCGGTTTTCGATACGCCGGAAGGGCGGCTTGTTTTCCTCGACAGCCTGGCGGAAGGCCGCGTGACGGGCGAGTTGTGCGACAGCCGGCTTGGCTGGCTCGACGCACGGCTTGGCGAGGCGGCGGGCAAGGCGGCTTATATTTTCCTGCATCATCCGCCGGTTGAGCTCGGGCTGACGCTGCTCGACCCGCTCGGCCTCGAACAGCCGCAGCGGCTCATCGATGTGCTGACCCGCCATGGCAATGTCCGCTACATCTTCTTCGGTCATGTCCACCGCGACATCGCCGGCACCGTCGCCGGCATTCCGTTCTCGGTGCAGCGCGGCCTGCATGCCCGCTTCATGCTCGACCTCGTCGGCGACGAAATGGTCGAACAGGCGCCGCCCGCCTATTCGATCATCCTGATCGACGGCGCCCGCGTCGTCATCCACAGCCACGATTTCCTGGAGCAATGGCCGCTCTGGTCACCGGCGACGGGGCAGCGGGTGCGGTAGATCACCCGAGCAGCAGTGTCGGCGTTCCCTGTCCCTCGACCAGCTTTACCGCTTTCCTGTCGAAGGACACGAAGGTTTCGCCACCGAGCCACTGACCGTCGAACGCGATCACGCCATCGGCGAAATCGCCACCGGCGTCGAGCACGGCCAGGCCCGCCTCGATCGTCGGTCGGTTGGCTACGACGTTGCGCATGTCGAGGATGCGGCGGATCGAGGCGGATATATCGGGCCGTGCGACCCGGTAACTTCTGTCCAGCACCCAGACAAACTCGCAGAGCGCTTGAACGCTGATCGCGACCAGTTCGGCTTCTTCCAGGGTCGCGGCTGCTGTCCGCTGCTGCGCTTCGTCGTCGCCGATGACAAGGCGCAACAGCACGTTGGTGTCGAGGCTGACCTTCACTTGCGCTCGAGTCCACGCATCCCGCTCGAAGCGCCGGCGTCGGCGATCGCATCGTTGATCTCCTCGATCGACAGCCGTGCGCCGTTCGTCTTGCCCTTGAGCATCCCGCTCAGCTCCTGCCAGGAGCCCTTGCCCTGATCGGCTTTCAGTTCCGCCCGTCCACCGGGCAGAAGATCGAGCCGGATCTTGTCGCCGGGCTGGATGCCGAGGTGCTTGAGCACGTCCTTCCGGAAGGTGACCTGGCCCCTCGCGGTAACCGTCAATGTCGTCATGATGTGCCTCCGAGTTTCCAAAAATAATGCAAAATTGCATTATTTTCAAGTTAGAGGCTAAACGAACACATGCGCCTTGCCGGTGACGGTGAGGCGCACGATCTCGCCGACAGCCGGGGCGTCCATGCCTGTCCTGCGCAGGATGAGCGGCGCGTTGCCGATGGCCGCCGCATCGGGCGGATCCGGGCTGTTGAGCAGCCGCACCGCGACGGTGCAGACCGAGCCGGCGAACTCGCAGTCCGTCACTTCGCCGAACAGCATGTCCGGCGTGCCCGACATGCCTTCGCGCGAGGTGAGCTTGAGCAGGATTTGCTCGGGCCTGAGCATGATGCGCGCGACATCGCGCCGTTCGTTCGTGTCGACCGCGATGCGGCCGAGCCGTGACACGGCGAAGCCGTCGGCGATCCTGGCGGGCACGATGATGGCGTCGCCGAGGAACTCGGCGACCATCCTGTCCCGCGGCTTAAAATAGAGCTCGCGCGGCGTGCCGACCTGCGAGAACAGGCCGTCGCGCATCACCGCCACCTGGCTGGCGAAGGACAGCGCCTCGGCCTGGTCGTGCGTGACCAGGATGGTGGTGATGCCCGCCTCCTCCAGAAGCTCGGCCACCGCCTTGCGCATCGAGGCGCGAAGCCCGGTGTCGAGGGCCGAGAACGGCTCGTCGAGCAGCATCAGCCTCGGCTTCATCGCCATGGCGCGGGCAAGCGCGACGCGCTGCTGCTGGCCGCCGGAAAGCTCATGCGGCCGACGTTTCAGGACCGCCTTGTCCAATCCGACGATGTAGGCGAGCTCGACGATATGTTCGGCCCGGTTGCCGGCATTCCGCGCGATGCCGAAACCGATATTGTCGGCGATGCTGAGATGCGGGAAGAGGGCGCCATCCTGGGCGACCACGCCGATGCCGCGGCGATGCGCCGGCACGGCGGCGCCGCCATTGGCCAGCACCTTGCCGTCGAGCGCGATGCGGCCGCGGTCCGGCGCCTCGAAGCCGGCGATCAGCCTGAGCAAGGTGGTCTTGCCGCAGCCGGACGGGCCGACGATGGCTGTGCGGCTGCCGCTTTCGACTTTCAGGTCGACGCCGGCGAGCGCCGTCACCGGGCCGTAGCTTTTCGCGACGCCGCTGAGTTCGAGGAAGCTCATCGTCCGGCCATCCGCTTCGACTGGATGTAGAGCCACCAGGTCATCGGCAGCGACATCGCCACCATGATCAGCGCGTAAGGGGCAGCGGAGGCGTAGTCGATCTCGCCGCTATAGGACCAGAAAGCCATCGCCAGCGTGCGGGTGCCGTTGGGCGCCAGCATCTGGGTGGCGGTGAGCTCGTTGGTGATGCCGAGCGCCACCATGGCCATGCCGGCCGCGGCGCCCGGCGCCGACAGACGGACGGTGGTCGACCACAACGCCTTGACCGGCGGCCGGCCGAGGCTGGAGGCGGCGCGCTCCAGTTCCACCGGCGCCTGCGCGATCGAGGCGCGCAGGCTTATCAGCGCGCGCGGCAGGAACATCAGCGCGTAACCGAACAGGATGGTGAACAGTGTCTGGTAGAGCGGCAGCGCGACGCGCACGGTGATGGTCACCAGCGCCAGCGCGATGACCACGCCCGGCAAGGCGCCGACGATGTAATTGCAGCTCTCGAGCAGGCGTTGCAGCCGCCCCGGGGCGCGGATCGAGATCCAGGCCATCGGCATGGCGGCAATCGTTGCAAGCACCGCGCCGGCGATGGCAAGGAACAGCGTCTGGCCGAGCGCCAGGCCGATCTCGTCCCACCGCCAGACGTCGGTGCCGCCAGCGAGCAGCCAGCGGCCTATGGTGACGAAGGGCACACCGAGCGACAGCAGCGCGACGCCGGCGGGCAAAAGCAGGCATGGCAAGGTGGCGCGGCCGAGGCGAGCGCGTTGTTGCTTGCGCGCGGCGCCGGAACCGACGCGGGCATAGCGCTCCTCGCCGCGTATCATCACTTCGAGGACGAGCAGGAAAAGGCAGCAGACCACCAGCACGGCGGCCAGCATGTTGGCGGCCGGACCGTTGAAGGTCGACTGGAATTGGTCGACGATCGCGGTGGTGAACGTGTCGAAACGGATGAAGACATAGAGACCGTACTCGGCCAAGAGATGCAGGCCGACCAGCAACGAGCCGCCGCAGATGGCGAGCCTCAGTTGCGGCAGCACGACGCGCGCGAAAACCCGCCACGGGCCAAGACCGAGTGCCGCCGCGGCATCCTCCAGCGCCGGGTCGAGGCGGCGCAACGCGGCGGCGATCGGCAGATAGAGGAACGGGAAATAGGCGATGACGGAGACCAGCACGCCGGCCCAGAGCCCGTGCAGGCCCGGAACGAAGCTGATCCAGGCATAGGAGTGCACGAAAGCGGGGATGGCGAGCGGCGCGACCGACAGCCACGACCAAAGCCGATTGCCCGGCAGGTCGCTGCGCTCGGTCAGCCAGGCCAGCGCCACCGACAGCGCGATGGCGATCGGCACGGTGACGATGACGAGGAGTCCGGTGTTGACCAGCAGTTCGCCGACGCGCGGACGGAAGATCAGCGCCACCACCGTATCCAAGCCGGTCTGGATCGCGATCCAGACGATGAAGGCGAGTGGCAACAGCGCGATGAGCGAGATCAGAGCCGCGGCGAGCGTGATCCATGACATGGACCGGCGCTTCTTCATCGCGCCCACCGGCAACCTTGCCGGGGTCATGTCGATCGCCGACTGCATCAGGCGCGCTGCCATGTCGCCGGCGCCGCATGGCGGAAGCGATCTGATACGCCGCGCAAGCGGCTCGAGGCGCAGCCGATCRTCATTCGACGAAGCGATCTCCAAACAAAAACGCTCCCGCGGAAGGCGAATTGCCGCGGGAGCACGGTCGTTCGCCCTTTTAGGACGAACGCGAACTAAAGCAAGCCGGCTTGCGTCATCAGGTCGATGACCTTCTTGGAATTCAGCGTCGCCGGATCGACTTTCGGCGCCTGCAGATCGGCCAGCGGCACCAGCTTCGGGTTGGACTGGGCATCCTTGCCGACCGCATATTCATACGAGGTCCCGGTCTTCAGCACGTCCTGGCCGCCCTTGCCGGTCACCCACTTCAGGAAGGCCTGGGCTTCCTTGGGATGCTTGCTCGATGCCAGCACGCCGCCGCCCGAAACCGAAACGAACGCGCCCGGATCCTGGTTCTTGAAATAGTGCAGGCCGACATTCTTGCTGTTCTCGCCGGTCTTGGCCTGATCGCCGAACCAATAATAGTGGTAGATCACGCCGCCATCGATCTCGCCGGCATTGACCGCCTTCATCACCGTCGAGTTGCCCTTGTAGGCTGTGAAGTTCTCCTTCATCGCCTTCAGCCAGCCGGCGGTGGCAGCCTCGCCCTTGATCTGCAGCAGCGCGCTGACGATGGCCTGGAAATCGGCGCCCGACGGCGATGCGGCCCAGCGGCCTTTCCAGCTCGGATCGGCGAGATCGAGCAGCGACTTCGGCAACTGGTCTTCCTTGAGCTTGTCCTTGTTATAGGCGAAGACGGTGCTGCGGGCGGCGACGCCGACCCACTTCCCGCTCGAGGGCTGGTATTCCTGCGGAACCTGGGCGAGGGTCTCGGCGTCGACCGGCGCGAACAGGCCCGCAGCCTCGACCAGCGCCATGGCCGGAGAATTCTCCGTCAAGAAGACGTCGGCCGGCGAGGCCGCGCCCTCGGCGACGATCTGGTTGGAGAAATCGCTGTCGCCGCCGTTGCGCAGCGTGACCTTGATGCCGGTTTCCTTGGTGAAGCCTTTCGCCCATTCCTTGGCCAGGCTCTCATGCTGGGCATTGTAGACGACGATGCCTTGATCCTCGGCCATGGCCGGGCCGGCGATCAGGCCGAGCGCCAGCACGGCGCCGGCAAGCGTGGAAAGGGCAATTTTCATGGGCATCGTCCTTAAAACTGGAGACAGGGGTTCGAACATGGCTGCTCCTATCAATACCTGATTGTTGTAGTCAACATTGTGACCCTGCTTCAATCGGTCGCCGCGCCGCAAACTTTCGTGATTTTGCGGCAGTTTGGCTTGGACATTATTTCGCCGGCCACGTAACAAACCAGGGCCGAAGCACGAAAATCGGGGGAGTGGACTCTGTGACCGGCAAGGACGAGGCCGAGCTCTCCGGGCTGTTCAGGGCTGCGATCGCGGGCGATGAAAGGGCGTATGYCGACTTTCTGCACCGGATTGCCGCTCTCGTTCGCGGCTTTGTCCGGCGCAAGATCGTACAGGGCGGGGTCGACCCCGAGGATGTCGTGCAGGAAACCTTGCTGGCAATTCACGTCAAACGGCATACTTGGCGCGAGGATGCGCCGGTCTTGCCGTGGGTCTACGCAATTGCCCGCTTCAAGCTGATCGACGCTTTCCGCCGGCGCGGACGGCGTATCGAGGTCGAGATCGATGAGATCGCCGAAACCTTCGCGGAACCGGAGGCGGAAACGGTGAGCGAGCGCGACATCAACCGGGCGCTCGACGGGCTGCCGCCGGCGCAGCGCTCGGTGGTGTCGTCGATCTCGGTCGACGGCCATTCGATCGGCGAGACGGCGAGCAAGCTCGGGATCAGCGAGACGGCGGTGCGCGTCTCGCTGCATCGCGGTCTCGCCGCGATCGCCAAACGGTTTGGACGACAGTGACATGAGGACAGAGGATCTCATCAAGGCGCTCGACGCCGATGCCCGGGACAAGGCGATGCCGCTCGGCAAGGCCTGGTGGCTGGCGGTCGGCGTGGCCGTAGCGATCGCCGCGGTGGTCTTCTTTGCGACCATCGGGCCGCGCCCCGACATCATGCCCGCCATGCATACGATGCGCTTCATGTCGAAATTCGTGTTTACGCTGGTGCTCGCGGCCAGCGCTTTCGCGCTGATTCGCGCGCTGTCGGTGCCGGGCGCTTCGACCGGGCGGAGGATGGCCTGGATGCTCGCCGCGCCGCTTCTGGTCGTGCTGGCTGTGGTTCTGGAGCTCTTCGTCGTGCCCGAGGCCGATTGGGGCAAGCGGCTTATCGGCTCCAACATGATGATCTGCATGAGCTTCATCCCGCTGATCGGCATCGGTCCGCTGGCGGTTTTCCTCGGCATGCTGCGCTACGGCGCGCCGACGCGGCCGGTGCTGGCGGGCGCGGTGGCCGGCCTGCTCGCGGGCGGGCTCGCGGCAACCTTCTATGCCGCGCATTGCTTCGACGATTCGCCGCTCTTCGTCGCCACCTGGTATACGGTCGCCATCGCTTTCCTCACGCTGCTCGGCGCCATTGGCGGCCGGCTCTTCGTGCGCTGGTAGCCGCCGCACCCTGATCCTTTGATGCTGTTTGGAAACAGTACCTTAATCATGCCGGCAATTGTTTGCCGGTTAGCGGAGCGATGGCCGCCGTCCACGCAACCATTCCTTAAAACCGATCCGCCAGGGTTATGGCAACGTGCAGTTGCGTGTTGGGTGGGATCGCATCGTGGCGTGGTTGAACTGGAAAGGTCCGCGGGCCGGCAAGCGTGCCGTGTTCGCGTTCATGGCAGGGGGACTGGTTGCCCTGGCCGCATCGGTCTTGCTGCCGGCGCTGGGGCTCGGTGAAGAGGCGCTGAAAGTCTGCCTGCAGATATCCGTCGCCATCACGGCCGTGACGCTGTTTTTCTCGGGATTGTTCATTCGCAGGATCATCGACGACGGTCGGCAGATCGCCGAAAGCGAACAGCGCTTTCGTCGCGCCATGGAGGATTCGGCGATCGGCGTCGCCATTGTCGGCCTCGACGGGCGCATCGTTCAGGCCAATCCTGCCTTCGCCGATATGCTCGGCTACACACGCCCGGAGATCGAGGCGCTGACTTTCCTCCAGATCACGCATCCCGACGATCTGCAGATCGGCCGCGAGACGATGATGAGCCTGAAGGAAGGCAAGATCCACTCGTTCCACTTCGAGAAGCGGTATCTGCGCAAGGACGGCACTCCGGTCTGGGCGCAGCTTGCCGGCTCGGTCATTCGAGAAGAGGAGACAGGCCGTCCGCTCTATCTCGTGTCGCAGATCGAGGACATAGACGCCCGTAAGCAGGCCGAGGCGCGCATCGCCGAGGCGGAGACGCGCTGGAATTTCGCGCTGACCAGCGCCGGGCAAGGTATGTGGAGCCTCGACATGCGCAAGGGCGGCACGACCTATTCCGAAACCTGGGTCAAGATGCTGGGCTATGCCGATGGTGAACTCGACGGCGACCCCGACCGCTGGCTGACGATGATCCATCCGGACGACCGCGAAATCGTCGCCGAAGCGGATCGCGCGCATCTTGACGGCGAGACGCCCTTCTTCGAGGCCGAGTTCCGGATGCGGCACAAGGACGGCCATTGGGTCTGGATCCTTGACCGCGGCAAGGCGATCGAGCGCGACGCGCAGGGCCGGCTCGTCCGGGCCATCGGCAGCCTGACCGACATCACGGAGCGCAAGCAGGCCGAAGAACGGCTCAAGGTTTCCGCGGCCATGCTGGCCGACGAGAAGGAGAGACTCCGTGTGACGCTGCAGTCGATAGGCGACGCGGTGATCTGCACCGATGCCGCCAACCGCATCACCTTCATGAACCCGATCGCCGAAAAGCTTACCGGCGTCGATGTCGGCGAGGCCATGGGCAAGGTGCTCGGCCATGTCTATTGGGCGGTCGATGAGGAGAGCGGGCACAGGATCGGGCTTTCGCGCCCTCCGGCGGGCGAGCGGCCGCATTGCGACCAGAACACGCGAGCGGTCCTGGTGCGGCGCGACGACACGCGCTGCAGCATCCGCCAGGTGGTGTCGCCGATCATGAACGACCGCGAGGAGTTCTGCGGCCTGGTCATCGTCTTCCAGGATTTCACCGACGCACGCGCGCTGCAGCGCCAACTGGCCTATGCCGCCGCACATGACGCGCTGACCGGGCTCGCCAACCGTTCGAGCTTCATCCGCACCATGGAGGAGTTTGTCGACCAGTGCCGCCTCAATGGCGGCGAGCACCAGTTCATGTTCGTCGACCTCGACCACTTCAAGGCGGTCAACGACACCGGCGGCCATGCCGCCGGCGATGCGCTGCTCAAGCGCGTGGCCGACACCCTTCGCAATGTGCTTGGTCCGGAAGACATCGTCGCGCGGCTCGGCGGCGACGAGTTCGCCGTCCTTCTCAAATCGGGCGCCGGGGAGCGCGGGCCGGTCGCGGCGCGCTCGATCATCGATGCGATCCGTAATCTCAATTTCAGCTGGGACGGGCGCCCGCATTCGATCGGCGCCAGCATCGGGCTCGCGCCGATCCGCGCCGGCTGCGGCGAGGTCGACGAGATCATCGCCCGGGCCGACGCCGCCTGCTACGCCGCCAAGGCGGCCGGCCGCGGCTGCGTTTCCGCCGCTCCGGACGAAGCTTCGCCTGACGAGGTTTCGAAAGACGGCGTCACGTCGTTGCCGCTCGCAGCGGCGTCCTGAATCGTTGCGAAGACGCTCAATCGGAAAAGATCAGCGCGTCGGCACCGGATGATCGCCGCGATAGTCGTAGAAGCCACGGCTGGTCTTGCGGCCGAGCCAACCGGCCTCGACATATTTCACCAGCAGCGGGCAGGGGCGGTATTTCGAATCCGACAGGCCCTCATGCAGAACCTGCATGATCGACAGGCAGGTGTCGAGGCCGATGAAATCGGCAAGCTGCAGCGGCCCCATCGGATGGTTGGCTCCCAACCGCATGGCGGTGTCGATGGCATCGACCGTGCCGACACCTTCGTAGAGCGTGTAGATCGCCTCGTTGATCATCGGCAAAAGGATGCGGTTGACGATGAAGGCCGGGAAATCCTCCGAGACGGTGATCGTCTTGTCGAGGTGGTTCACATAGGTCTTGGCCGCCTCGAAGGTCTGATCCTCCGTGGCGATGCCGCGCACCAGCTCGACCAGCTTCATCACCGGCACCGGGTTCATGAAGTGGATGCCGATGAAGCGCTCGGGGCGGTCGGTCTGGGCGGCAAGCCGGGTGATCGAGATCGACGAGGTGTTGGTGGCGAGAATCGCTTCCGGATTGAGCTGCGGGCAGAGCTGCGCGTAGATCTTGCGCTTGACCGTCTCGTCTTCGGTCGCCGCTTCGATCACGAGGTCGGCGGCGGCGAGATCGGCCATGGCCGGGGCGGCGGAGATGCGCGCCATCGCTTCGTTGCGCGCCTTTTCCTCGAGCTTGCCGGAGCCGACCTGGCGGGCCATGTTGCCGCTGATGGTGGCGATACCCTTCTCGATCCGGTCGGCCGATATGTCGTGGATCAGGACCTTGTAGCCGCCCAGCGCCGAGACATGGGCGATACCGCCACCCAYCTGGCCCGCGCCGACAATGCCGATCGTCTCGATCTTGCTCATGACCCCAATCCCGTCCGGAGCAATCCCGCTTCGTTGAAGCCGAACGCTCCTGCTTGTTTGTTCCTAGCAATTCCGATGCAAACCGCCGGAATGGCTCAGACCTTGGCGGCCTGCTTTTTGTGCAGTGCAAACTAAAAGGGCGGGGCGACTTCGTCTACCCCACCCTTCGGATTTTAATATGCCAGAACTGGCGGCGTCAAAGCGCCTTTTGCAGCTCCGGCAGGATGACGAAGAGATCGCCGACCAGGCCGTAGTCGGCAACCTGGAAGATCGGCGCTTCCTCGTCCTTGTTGATGGCGACGATAACCTTCGAGTCCTTCATGCCTGCGAGGTGCTGGATGGCGCCGGAGATGCCGACGGCGATGTAGAGATCGGGCGCGACCACCTTGCCGGTCTGGCCGACCTGCCAGTCATTCGGCGCGTAACCCGCGTCGACCGCGGCGCGCGAAGCGCCGACCGCGGCGCCGAGCTTGTCGGCGACCGGCAGGATCACCTCCTGGAACTTCTCCGAGGAGCCGAGCGCGCGGCCGCCGGAGATGATGATCTTGGCCGAGGTCAGCTCCGGACGGTCGTTCTCGGAGAGCTTGTTCTCGACGAAAGACGACAGGCCGGGGTTGGCGGCGGCGCCGACCGTCTCGACCGAGGCCGAACCGCCTTCGGGTGCTGCTGAGAAGGAAGCGGTGCGCACCGTGATGACCTTCTTGGCGTCGGTCGACTGCACGGTCTGGATGGCGTTTCCGGCATAGATCGGCCGCTTGAAGGTATCCGGCGAGACCACTTCGATGATTTCCGACACCTGCGCGACGTCGAGCAGGGCGGCGACGCGCGGGGCGATGTTCTTGCCGGCGGATGTAGCGGGCGCGATGATCGTGTCGTAGCCGCCTGCAAGCGAGACCACGAGAGCCGCCGTCGRCTCGGCGAGACGCTCGGCGAGCTCGTCGGCCTCGGCGAGCAGCACCTTACGGACACCTTTCAGCCTGGCGGCGGCGTCAGCCGCGCCCTTGGCGCCCTTGCCGGCCACCAGCACGTCGACTTCCGCGCCGATCTGGAGAGCGGCCGACAGCGCCTTGGCGGTCTGGTCGGAAAGGCTTGAATTGTCGTGTTCGGCGATGAGGAGAATTGCCATTTTCTTTGTCCTTTCCCGATCGCTTCAGAGCACGCCGGCTTCGTTCTTGAGCTTCTCGACGAGCTCGGCCACCGACTTCACCTTGACGCCCGCCTTGCGGCCGCCCGGCTCCTCGGTCTTGATCACCTTGAGGCGCGGCTTGACGTCGGCGCCGTAGTCGGCCGGGCTCTTCTCGTCGAGCGGCTTCTTCTTGGCCTTCATGATGTTGGGCAGCGAGGCATAGCGCGGCTGGTTGAGGCGAAGGTCGGCGGTGACGATCACCGGCATCTTCAATTCGACCGTCTGCAGGCCGCCGTCGACCTCGCGCGTCACCTTGGCCTTGTCGCCGGCGAGCTCAACCTTGGAGGCGAAGGTGCCCTGGGCCCAGCCGAGGAGTGCGGCCAGCATCTGGCCGGTCTGGTTCGAATCGTCGTCGATCGCCTGCTTGCCGAGGATGACGAGGCCCGGCTTCTCCGCTTCGACCACGCCCTTCAGCACCTTGGCGACGCCGAGCGGCTCGGTCTGTTCGTCGGTCTTGACCAGGATGGCGCGGTCGGCGCCCATGGCGAGCGCGGTGCGGAGCGTCTCCTGCGCCTGCTGCGGGCCGATCGACACCACGATGATCTCTTCCGCCTTGCCGGCTTCCTTGATGCGGATCGCTTCCTCGACCGCGATCTCGTCGAACGGGTTCATCGCCATCTTGACGTTGGCAAGCTCGACGCCCAGTCCATCGGCTTTCACCCGGACCTTGACGTTGGCGTCCACAACCCGCTTCACGGGCACAAGGATCTTCATTTTCCTGTCACCTCTCCTGAGATAGTCGGGGCGCTATAGCAGCGTGCGCCCTGTCAGAGTTGTCGAAAGCCGACATTACGGGCGGAATATCCGCCCAGCGGTGCCGTTTCCGTAGTGGCGGCAAACCGGCGCGTCAATATCCCACGACACACCCAAATCGGTTCAGTCCCGGGGCGTCGCTGCTCCACGGCCCCATTGCGAGGCCGGCTGCGCCGGATCGCCGCCCGCCGGCTCGACGGGGAGGGGCGGCTGCTGGATGTTGGGCGTCGGGTCCGGCTCGCCGTCGGCGCCGGCCAGCAGCGGCACGCCGCGGCTGCGCAGCACCAGCACCAGGATCGATCCGGCGATGATGCCGCCGATATGGCAGGCCCAGGAGATCTGGTCCTCGCCGCCCGCGGCGAACATCACGATCTGGAACAGGATCCACAGGATCAGCGGAATGAAAGCCGGGATGCGCAACGGAATGCGGGCAAAGGCCAGCACCCAGACTTTCACCCGGGGATAGAGGATCAGATAGGCGGCGACGACGCCGGCAATGGCGCCAGAGGCGCCGATCAGCGGCACCTGTGAATCCCAGCCCACCAATCCCTGGACGAACGCGCCCGCCGCCGCGCAGGCGAGGTAGAAGATCAGATAGCGTATGTGGCCGAGCGCATCCTCGACATTGTCGCCGAACACCCAGAGGAACAGCATGTTGCCGCCGAGATGGAAGATGTCGGCATGCAGGAAGGAATAGGTGAGGTAGCTGAGGCTTTCGGGAATGACGACGAATTCAGGCGATAGCTCGACCTTGTCGTGGACCACTGAGGGGATGAAGCCCAGGCCGAGGACCGCGGCATTGGTGAAGTTCTCGCCGCCAAGCGTGGTCGCCAGATAGACCAGCACATTCGCCACGATCAGGCCGATGGTGACATATTGCAGCCGGATGTGGCGCAGCCTGTTGGTGTCGTAGAGCGGGATGAACATCGGACCCTCCCGCCTCCGGATTCAGCGGTTCTTGCCGGGAACCCATAGCACGTCGGCCTTTCCATTGTCATTGACCGCACGGGCGGCGACGAACAGGAAATCCGAGACGCGGTTGATGTATTTGAGCGCCTCGCGGTTGACGTGCTCGGCCGGATCCTGCGCCAGCGCCACCATGAGGCGCTCCGCGCGGCGCGCTACGGTGCGGGCCAGATGGAGCGCGGCGGCCGCGGGCGTGCCGCCATTCAGGACGAACGATTTCAGCGGCTGCAGCTCCTTATTGAGCGCATCGATGTCCTGCTCGACGCGATCGGTCTGGGCGGCGACGATGCGCAGCGGCTCGTATTCGAGGGGCTTGCCATCGTCCGGCACGGCGAGGTCGCCTCCGAGATCGAAAAGGTCGTTCTGGATGCGCGACAGCATGGCGTCGATCGCGGGATGTTCGGCGGCGGTGTGGATGCGGGCCAGGCCGATGCAGGCGTTGGTCTCGTCGACGGTGCCGTAGGCGTCGACGCGCAGGTCCGATTTCAGCCGCCGCTCCCCGCTGCCGAGCCCTGTCGTGCCGTCGTCGCCGGTGCGGGTGTAGATCTTGTTGAGCTTGACCATGCCGTCCCCCTTTAAGCGATTTGACGCAATTCCGGACGGAAAACCGTGTCACACTTTTCCTGGAATTGCTGAGACCCCGCTATTTGCGCGTGAAATAGACCACCAGCAACAACAACGCTAAGGCGAGGGCCTGCAGCATGATGCGCGCCTGCATCAGCTTGTTCGAGGTGATGCCCGAGCCACCGCGCATCATGTTGATCAGGCCGCGGACCAGCACGATCACCACGGCGGCCATCGCGACGATGGCGAGGATCTTCAAGGCGATAAGCATCTGGCTGGCTCCGGTTCAGGTTCGGTCAGGCGCGCCTGGCGAGCACGCGGTAGAGCAGGGACGCCGGCAGGATGCGCTTCAGCGCCACGCCGATCCTGGCCGGCAGCGTTACCACATAATGCGGACGCGGGCGCTGTGACAGAAGCGCGTGGCGCAGCGCCTTGTGCACGATCTCCGGCCCGGGCTTCAGCTTCGACACGCTGCCGCCGGCCTGAAGCCGGGCGAGCTGCGCCTGATAGTCGGCGCGGTGGACGGAATTCTCGACATCGATATTTTTCAGGAACCAGGTGAGGCCGTTGCTGGCGATCTTCGATGTCACCGGTCCCGGCTCGATCAGCGAGAGGTGGATGCCGCTGCCTTCGAGCTCTTGGCGCATGCACAGCATCAGGCCTTCGATGGCGTGCTTGGAGGCCGAATAGGCGCCCCTGAAGCGGACCGGCGCCAGCCCGAGGATCGAGGAGCAATGGACGAGGCGGCCGTGGCCCTGGCGGCGCATGACCGGCACGATGCGCCGGGTCAGATCATGCCAGCCGAAGAAATTGGCCTCGAACTGCTCGCGAAGCGCCGCGACGGCCAAGTCCTCGACGGCGCCGGGCTGGGCGTAGGCGCCGTTGTTGAAGAGCGCGTCAAGCGTGCCGCCGGTGCGCTCCAGCACCGCATCGACAAGCGCCGCGATCGATTGGGGTTCCCGATAGTCGAGATAGAAGGCTTCCAGTCCGTCGGCCTCGAGCGCGGCGATATCGTCCGGCTTGCGCGCCGTGGCGAAGACCCGCCAGCCTTCCGCTTTCAACGCCCGCGCGCAATAGGCGCCGATGCCGGAGGAAGCCCCGGTGACGATGACGGTGCGCAACTCTTCGGCGGCGGGGCGCGTTATGGGACCTGGGGTTGCCATTTGCCGCAATCACTTCCCATATTCGCGGCGTTGACACAATCGAGCGGAGCGCGGGCCCTTGCTGCGGAATATCGTCGCCGTCAAGCGCGTGCTCTACGATGCGATCGGCCATTTCAACACCGATGACGGCTGGGCGATGGCCAGCCATCTGGCGATCACCTCGCTGATGGCGCTGTTTCCGTTCCTGATCTTCGCCACCACGCTTGCCAGCTTCCTCGGGGCGCGCGCCTTCGCCGACACGGCCGTGCACCTGGTCTTCGACACATGGCCGGAGCAGATCGCCAAGCCGATCGCCCACGAGGTGCAGAACGTGCTCACCGTGCGGCGCACCGACCTTCTGACCTATGGCGTGCTGCTCGCGGCCTATTTCGCGTCCAACGGCATCGAGGCGCTGCGCACCTCGCTCAACCGCGCCTACCGGGTCACCGAGACGCGCGGCATCATCCACCGCAGGGTGCAGAGCATCATCTTCGTGCTGATCGCCACTGCCTGCTTTCTCGCCATCAGCGTGCTTCTGGTGTTCGCGCCGCTGCTCGCGCGGCTGGCGGAAGCGCATCTGGAGTGGATCAAGCCCTATATGGGCACGATCACCATCTGGCGTTACGTGATCGCCTCGACGGTGATCGTCATCGGGCTGTTCTCGGTGCATATCTGGCTGCCGGCCGGCAAGCGCCGCTTCGTCTCGATCATACCCGGCATCGTCTTCACGCTCATCGCCTGGCTGGTCGGATCGACGATCTTCGCCACCTATCTCGACCATTTCTCGTCCTATGTGACGACCTATGCCGGACTCGCCTCGATCATGATCGCGGTCGTCTTCCTCTACATCATCTCGGCGATCTTCATCCTGGGCGGTGAGCTCAACGCCTCGATCAGTCGGTATCTTGAGGCGCGGGCGCGCGTTGGCTGAGTTGGGCGGAAAGAGGAATTGAAGAACTGAAGAATTGATGAATTGAAGAAATCAAGAAGGAAAATCAGCACCAGTTATTGTCACCTCAGTTCCTCAGTTCCTCAGTTCCTCAGTTCCTCAGTTCTTCAATTCTTCAATTCTTCAATTCTTCAATTCCTCTTCCTGTCCTGCCCCGCCGTCGCCAGGGCGACGCCAAGCGTGGCGATCGCCATGCCGGCGATCTGCAGCAGGTTGAGCTGCTCGTCGAAAAGCATCCAGGCGATGACCGCGGTCACGGCCGGCACGAGGTAGAACAGCGAGGCGACCTTCGACATCTCGCCGTCCCTGATCATCACCATCAACAGGAATATGGCGCCGACCGACAGCACCAGCACCAGCCAGGCCATGGCGAAGATCAGCTCGCCATTGACGGTGACGGCGCGCGTCTCGAGGAAGAGCGAGCCCAGGATCATCACGGCGGAGCCVCCGACATATTGCCACATCGTGGCCGACACCAGATCGCCGCCGGAGGCATAGCGCTTCTGCCAGATCGTGCCGGCGCTCATGCCGAGCACCGAGACGAGTGAGGCGGTCAGCGTCGCCGGCGTGACGCCGCCGCCCAGCATGCCGAGCTTCGGCCAGAGCACGATGACGACGCCGAGCAGGCCGACGGCAAGGCCGGCCCAATGGCGCGGCAGGATCGCTTCGCCCAGGAACTTTCCGGCGAGCACGGCGGTGATCAGCGGCTGCAGGCCGACGATCAGCGCCGAAAGTCCGGCCGGCATGCCCCTGTGGATCGCCCAGAAGACGGCGCCCAGATAGATGCCGTGCATGAGGACGCCGGCCACCGTCGCGTGCAGCGCCTCTTCGCGCGTCGCCTTGCGCGAGCCGATGAGAACGGTGAGGCCGGCAAACAGGATCGCCGCGATCACGAAGCGGATGGCAAGGAAGGTGAAGGGTTCCGCCCAGGGCATGGCGTAGCGCGCGCCGATGAAGCCGGTCGCCCACAGGACGACGAAGGAGGCGGGAATGAACCGCTTGATGCTCTGCATTGGGGGAAAGCTGCCGGGGTGAACGGTTGATGACGGCAATTGCTCTAATGCCGATCAATCCCGCAAGCAAAACGAAACGGTTGWTCCATAAGCTAAGTTGAATTCAACAAACCGTGCCAACAGGGGCATGGCGCATCGCCGCGCCATGGTGAGGCATGTTTTTGCATCTGGACACAACCTGGCTTCTGTTCGCCTTCGCGATCATTGCCGCCTTCGGTTTCTTCTTCGGCACTTTGCTCGACGCGATCATGAAAGAGGGCGCCTTCGGTCCGACCGGCAACACRCTGCTGTTCATCTTCGGCTTTTTTGCCGCGGTGGTGATCGCCAACAAGCATGGCATCAGCCTGAGCGATCTCAAGCTGGCGGTTGCCTGGGGGCTGGGCGGCGCCTTTTCCTTCATCAGCGTGCTGGCGCTGATCAAGGCCGGGATGGCGCGCTTGTAATCGGCGCTTTCGCAATCAAAGCCCAAGCAGCCGCTTGACGTCCTGCGGCGACACGCCTGCCTCGCGAAGCGCGGCTAGGCCGGTATCCTTGAAGCTCTTGGAGAGCTTCCGGCCATCCGGGCCAAGAATCAGGCGGTGGTGGAAATAGCGCGGCGGCGAGAGGCCGAGCAATTCCTGCAGCAGGCGCTGCACCCCGGTCGCCGAATAGAGATCCTGGCCGCGCACGACATGGCTGACGCCTTGCAGCGCATCGTCGAGGACGACGGCGAGATGGTAGCTGGTCGGGATGTCGCGGCGGGCGACGATGACGTCGCCCCAGGCCTGCGGTTGCGCTTCGATCGCTCGCGTCGCGGACATCGTCTCGTCGGTGAACTCTGTCCATGACAGGCCGGCCGCGAGGCGCGCCGTCGCCGCCTCGACATCGAGCCGCCAGGCAAAGGGCATGTTCTCGGCAAGCCGCCGCTTGCGCTCCCTGGCCGGCAAGGCCTTGTCGAGCGGCGGGTAGAGCGGCACGCCGTCCGGATCGCGCGGCCAGTCGCGGCCGCCTGTCTCGGCGATGAAGGCGCGGATCTCGCCGCGGCTCATGAAAGCCGGATAGACGAGCTCCTCGGCGATCAGCCGGTCCAGCACCGCCCGGTATTCGGCAAAATGTTCTGACTGGCGGCGCACCGGTGCTTCCCAGCGCAACCCCAGCCATTCGAGGTCACGGAAAATGCCGGTTTCGAATTGCGGCGTGCAGCGGGTGATGTCGATATCCTCGATGCGCAGCAGCAGGCGTCCGCCCGCTTGCGCCGCCATCTTCTGGTTGAGCAGGGCCGAATAGGCGTGGCCGAGATGCAGTTCGCCATTGGGGCTCGGCGCGAAGCGGAATGTCAGGAGCGTCATCTTTCAGGCGGCATTCAGGTTGTGAGGTGCTTCCGCCGGTTGATAGTTAGCCATCATTTGTCGCCCTGGGAACAAGCAAACGTGCAACGCATCGCCTCGCTCGACGACATTGCGGCAGGGCTCGACGCGCTCTGCCGGATCGATCCGCGGCTGGAGACGGTGCGCGGCAAAGCGGGCGAGGTGCCGCTGCGGCTGTCGGAGCCGGGCTTTCAAAGCCTCGCCTCGATCATCGTTTCGCAGCAGGTGTCCCGCGCGAGCGCCGATGCCATTTTCGGCCGGCTGGTCAGGCTGGTCGACCCGTTGACGCCGCAGGCAATCCTCGCCGCGGGCGAAGACGTATTTCGCGAGGCCGGGCTGTCGCGGCCGAAGCAGCGCGGGCTGCTCGCCGTGGCCGAAGCGGTGGCCGGCGGGCTCGATCTCGATCACCTCTGCACCCTGGAAGCCGGCGAGGCGATCGCGGCGATGACGGCCGTGCCGGGCATCGGCCCGTGGACGGCCGAGTGCTACCTGCTGTTCGCCGCCGGCCACCCGGATGTGTTCCCCGCGCGCGACGTCGCGCTCCAGACGGCGGTCGGCCATGCGCTCGGCATCGACCCGCGTCCGCCGGAGAAAATGCTTATCCGGCTGGCCGAATCATGGAGCCCCTGGCGGGGTGTCGCGTCGCGGCTTTTTTGGGCCTATTACCGCGAACTGAAGGGCAGAGACGCGGCGCCTCCCGTCGAAATGACCAAAAAAGCATGAAAATCATGCGTTTTTGAGGGTTTCGGCGAGAGACAATCCGCTTCACATCCCTGTCATGTCGGGCTTACAGTATCCGCGCCGTTCGGTTTAGAACGAAGGAGGCGAAGGACGTGACGGTTGCCGTATCTCCGGATGGGCTTCCCGCGCTGGTGCTGAATGCGGACTACCGTCCGCTCAGCTATTACCCCCTGTCGCTCTGGTCGTGGCAGGACGCCATCAAGGCTGTCTTCCTCGACCGGGTCAACATCGTCGCCGAATACGAGCACGCCGTTTCCTCGCCGACCTTCTCGATGAAGCTGCCGAGCGTGGTCAGCCTGAAAGCCTATGTGAAGCCGTCGCGGCATCCCGCCTTCACCCGCTTCAACGTGTTCCTGCGCGACCGCTTCCAATGCCAGTATTGCGGCACGCCGGAGGATCTGACGTTCGACCACGTCATCCCGCGCCATCGCGGCGGGGCGACGACCTGGGAGAATGTCGTCGCCGCCTGCTCGCCCTGCAATCTTCGCAAGGGCGGCATGATGCCGGCCCAAGCCAAGATGTGGCCGCTGCAGAAACCCTATCAGCCGACGGTGCACGACCTGCACAACAACGGCCGCCTGTTCCCGCCCAACCATCTGCATGAAAGCTGGATGGATTATCTGTACTGGGATGTCGAGTTGGAGCCGTAGAGTTCGGCACAAATCCGTCATGCCGGCCGACTGCCGCGGTTTTCTGCGCTTCCGGTGCTCACGTACTTAAGTACGCTCCGCTCCGGTTCTCGAAAACCGCACCATTCGACTCAGCCTGCCGAATTTTTGTCCGAACTCTGCGTCGCGCCGCTCAATCGAATTTGGCTCAGTCGCGCGCGAGCGCGCTGCGGAAGGCGACTGCGGCGAGGATGAGGCTGGCGATGGCGTTCCAGCCGGCGAGTGACAGACCCAGGATGCGAAGCGCCGCCTTGTCGCAGGAGGGCGGCACGAATTTGTCGAGCGCGTCGAGCACGCCCTTGCCGCCGGTGTCGACCGGGCCGGCGCCGGCGGTGCAGTCGGCAGGGCCCGGCCACCACGCCCATTCGACGCCGGAGTGGTAGACGCCGAGATAGAGGCCGTAGAGCATCAACAGGCCGCCGATCGCCAGCAGGCCTCGCGTCACCCAAGCCGGCGCTCGCAGCATCGAGGTGATCGCCGCCAGTACCATCAGCGGCGCACCGATATAGTAGGGCGTGCGCTGCTCGAGGCAGAGATGGCAGGGGATGTAGCCGCCGATATATTGGAAGGCGAGCGCCGAGCCGACGGTCGCGGCCATGGCGACGGCGAGAAACAGCGCCGCGCGCGTGCGCTGGCGTCCGGTGTCGGCATTCATCGTCGCGGTCATCTATCGGGTCCGTTGTTGCGTCGCTATCCGTGGGCGTATCTGACGAGGATATAGAGCAAAATCAGGGCAGCGGCGCCCGCGCCGACAATCAATCCCAAGCGCTTTTCGATGAACTCCCTGATCGACTCGCCATAGCGACGCAGCAGCCAGGCAAGAAGCAGGAAACGCGCGCCGCGCGCCACGATGGCCGAGACGATGAAGACGGCGAGATTGACGTGAAGCGCGCCGGCCAGGATGGTGACGACTTTGATCGGCGGCAGATGCGCGGCGCCGGATGTTACGAGCAGAACCAGCATCAGCCCGGCGCCGGACGACTGCCACCTCTCGAATGTGGCAAGGCCGCCGAAATGCTCCAGGATCGGGCGCGCTATCGTGTCGTAGGCATAGTAGCCGATCAGCCAGCCGGCAATGCCGCCCAGCACGGACGCAACCGTGGCGGTCAGCGCGTAGCGATAGGCGCGTTCGGGCCGCGCCAACGCCATGGGCAGGAACAGCACGTCGGCCGGGATGAAGAACACCGAGCTTTCGACGAAGGCGATGAAGGCCAGCCACCATTCGGCGGACTTGCGCGCCGCCAGCGACAGGGTCCAGTCGTATAGTCCGCGAAGCATCGGCTCTCCTAATGCGGTCGACATAATTCCGGACGGAAAACCGCAGCGCGCTTTTCCGGGAATTGCTCTGATCAATGTCACCCGAGACGCTTGGCGGTTTTGGGCAACGGCAGGCAGGAAGACAAGGACCCAAAGCGCCGCATCCAGCTTTCGGATGCCAGGCGCTCAACGCTTCGTCTGTCTAGAAAGATTTTCCGCGCCGCACAATGTCCCGCGTGGCCACGATGGCCGAGAGGTGGGCAATGCCGCCGTTTGCGCGGGCAAATCCGCAACAGGCCAGTTGACGAACACCCATCCGCCCGTATAGTCCGCGCCCATCCAGGCCGCCCGGCCTGAGCCCCTATGGCGGAATTGGTAGACGCGCTCGACTCAAAATCGAGTTCCGCAAGGAGTGCTGGTTCGATCCCGGCTAGGGGCACCAAATTTTCAGTTGAGGGCTCCCAGTTTGTGGGCTTTCGCTCTTCTGCGCACCGCTGCCTCAGACTGGGTGACCGGCGAGGGGCTGGAAATTTCAGGCTTCGGGCGAAAGGTCCCAATTCAATTCCGCAGCAGGTGAAGTTTTGCCCTCAGCGTGGCGAGTATCTACCTGGTATCGGCATCTGGTAGAGAAACAGGATATCTTTTGCGAAGCCTTTATCGTCTGCCAGCGGTACGGCAGTCACCTTTTCGCTGGCAAAGGCAGCAGAGTAAATTTGTTCCTCCGTCATCGCTAGGTTGGACATAAGATGTAGGACGCTCCGCATCCCAGCGTCCCCAGAATTTTCCCGCTGATGTCTGAGATAGCTTTCTAGTCTCCACCGCCTGCGCTTTGCGTGCCAAAGAAATCTCGCCCAGGCCCAAATCGCAACAATTGCCGTAACTATGGCCGCCAAATTCGCGAGAAATGACGCCACATCCTTTGTGGTGTCCCACATCGATCTTGCCCCTTTTGCATTTGAACGGCTATCCGGTCTAACTTTTAGCTGCTCAGTTCAGTCCTGCGTCTTTCGCTTCCCGATCTATGGAAGAGCAACGACCGCCGCCCATGCCTGAATGACAGTGGCGGCAACGCCAACGCCGGCGATCACTAGGCCGATTACAGCTAGTCGCCRCTCATAGTCAGCAAAGCGCTTCTCGGTTATGAGCCGCTTGCCGTCCCAGAACAGCTCGTTCGTCGTCTCGTCGATTCCGATAAGCCCAAGCCCGGCAATACTCACCGACGTAACATTGCCTGGCCAGTCTGACGGCCGCGGCGGCACAACATTCTGTGCGAAGCGCTTTTTGCGGACAATATCCCAGTCGATGTAGGTAACGCCGTCCTTGAACGTGCTGGTTTGCTCAGACTCCATCTGGCAGCCTCCTCCTGAAATGGTCAAAATTGTAGAGCGGCCGGAGGGTGAAGCAGCCGACATCGATTGATGGTCAGCGCCCTAGGCGTCGGACTTCATCCGCTAGGCGCTTCAGTTTTCTCATGGCGTCGTCGACCTCGCTAAGAGCGCGCGTTTTATTGTCGCTTTTGATTGCGCGCTCGCAGTCGTCAAGTTCGTTGCGAACCACACGTTCGATCTCAGATGCGATGCTTGATGCGCTCGACATGTGCCAACCCCTGCTTCGAAAAAAATCAGACGTAATCAAACATTGCTCATTGTGACAAGAGCGAGCATCCATTCGTTGGAGAGCTGACGGCTCGCAAATCTTCTGAAGTAATAGGGGTCTCACATGACTCCCTATTCGACCATGATGGCTAGTAACGAAGACAACGAGGTGGTGAGCAACATCACTTCGGTTGCGAGCGTTGTCCCCAAAGACTGTCCCGGCGCTGGCGGGCAAGTAGCTGACGCTGGCCGACATAATCCGCGGCGGCAATCGGTCCGCCCTTATGCACCCTTATGGATCGGAATGCGCCAGTAAAAGCATGTTGTTTTTGGCTCGCTACCGCATATTCCCCGTATGCCCTTGCGAATACCTTCCGGGCTGTGGCCACACCGTCAGCCCATGCGGCTCGACGCCGACGCGGATTTTCGTCACGGCGCCGCTCGTCGTGTCGATCATGTAGACGTCGCTGTCGAAGCGGCCGGAGAGCCAGAGCTGCCTGCCGTCGGCGCTGACATTGCCCATGTCGGGGCTGYCGCCGCCGGGGATCGGCCATTGGGCGACCACGGCGCGGGTGGCGAAGTCGATCACCGTCACGCTGCCCGGGCCCTTGGCCTTGCCCTGCTCCATCTTGTGCGAGCCGCGGTTCGAGACATAGAGGCGCTTGCCGTCGCGGCTGACGACGAAGCCATGCGCGCCGATGCCGGTCGGGATGAAGCCGATTTCCTTGAAACTGTCGCCGTCGATCAGGAAGACGCCGTCATTCATCATGTCGGCGACGTAGAAGACCTTGCCATCGGGCGAGAGGCGGATGTCCTGCGGCATGCCCATCTTCGACAGGTCGAGATGACCGAGCACCTTCTGGTTCTTCAGGTCGATCTTGGCCAGGCCGCCATCGCCATATTCGCAGGTGAAGATCGCGTAAGCGCCGTCAACCGAAAAATCGGCATGGTTGATGCCGGGGCAGGTCGGCGTCGGCAGGCTCGATTTCAATGCCATGGTGTGCGGGTCGCGGAAATCGAGCTGCTTCATCGCCTCGTCGACGACAATTGCCGCGCTGCCGTCCGGCATGAAATAGAGATTATAGGGGTCGTCGACAGGAATCTGCTGGCCGGGCTTGGCCGTCATCGGGTCGATCGGCGTCAGGCTGCCGTTCCTGCCGGTGCCATTGTTGGCGACCCACAGCGTCTTCAAATCCCAAGACGGCACGACATGCTGCGGCTTGCTGCCGACATTGAAGCGGTCGATCTCTTTCAGCGTTACGGTGTCGATCACAGAGACGGAGTTGGAGGAGCGGTTCGGCACATAGACGCGCGGCAGCGCGCCGGCCGTGGCAGGGCTCAGATGGCCGGAAGTGGTCTGGCTGTAGATGTTGACCGGGGTCGGCGGCGGATCGGTGCAATCCTCCGGGCAGGTATCGGCGACGGCTCGAGCCGGAAACAGGGCGAGCAGGACAAGCGGCGCACAAAGGCGGGCGAAGCGCAGGACGGTATCGATCATTTGGAATGTTTCGTGGTGAAGGCCGGCCCTGAATTCGCCGCCCGGACCCATAGCTTGTGCCCCGCCGTTGATCTAGCGCCTTTTCAAGAGGCTCCGCATGCGGTTGCGCAGGATGCGCGCCATGTTGCGGGTCTCGCGGTAGAGGTGCAGTTGCGAGGCCGCCTGCCGGGCCAGCCGGTCGGCGTCCGGCGTCAGCCCGACCACCAGCGTGCCCATCGGCTTGCGCTCCGCCCACAGCCGGCTCATCACCGGATGGTCCGGAACCGCGCAGGAATCGGTCATGACGATGTTGGGATCGTCGAGATGCTGCGTGGTCACCTCGATCATCAAAAGCGTGCCCGGCGAATAGGCGGAAAGCGCCTCGTCATAGGCCGTCTTCCATGTGTAGGCGACGCCGGCCTCGACGAAGACGATCAGGCAGGCGATGGTGCGGCCGTCGAGCGTCAGGAGGTGGATGCGGCACATGTCCTGCTCGGCCAGCCGGTGAACAGCCTCGCGGGCGAAGGCGGCGCGGTAGCGGTCGATCGCCATCGCGGTGCGCTCGCGGCCTTTCCAGCCGGCCGCTTCCAGCGTCAGGAAGCTTTCGATGGCGTGGCGGATCTCGTCCGGTCCGCGCGCCACGACGTGCTCGAGCTTGCCCTGATCGGCAAGGCGCCGTTTCAGGCGGCGGAATTCGCGGTAGTGATGCGCGCGCAGCGACGCCTTGAGGTATTCCTCGCCATCGGCGCTGCTTTCCAGCACGGGGCGCTCGACCTTGCCGGTGGTCACCATGGTCAAGCCACGGCTGTCGGCAAAGGAGGTGAGCAGGCTCGCCACCGGACCGTCGAGGCGCATATCGGGCAGCACGAAGACTTTTGGCAGCTTGAGATGCGGCCTCGACAGCATCGAGAAGAAATCCTCGATGACGCCGATGGGATCGTCGCGGTCGACCAGGGGCGTGCCGAGCGGGCCGAACGGGCTCGACCATGTGCGCATCACCGGAACGCCGAGCGGGATCGCCGGCCGCTCGACCGAGAACGGCACCAGAAGCCGCAGCCGGTTGCGGTACTCGTCGCCGTCGCGGATGACGGCCAGCCGCACCTCGCGGTCTTCCAGCCTGGGCATCGCCGGCGCCAGGAAGCGCGGGTTGAAGAAGACGTTGGGCTCGATCGCGCGGGCGCTGAGATAGTCGAGCTCCTCGACGAGGTCGAAGCCGGCCGAGGCCGGATAAATGGCGAGCTTGCGTTCCGGCCGGTTGCTGGCGAAGAGCTCGATATGGGCCGGGTCGGCCTCGCGCGCGAGGCCGGCAAGGTTGGAGACCATGGCGCCGGCGGGGCCGCCGCTGGTCTCTTCGAGCAACGGGACGGCGGCCATTAGGCAATTTCCTTCTTTGCAGGCACGAAGATCGCCATCACGATGCCGAGCTTGCGCCAGACGGTGAAGGAGAGCGCGCTGGCCTCGAAGACCATGGCGAGGCTGGTGGCGATCGCCGCGCCCCAGAGGCCGAAGAGCGGGATCAGGATCACGTTGAGGCCGATGTTGAGCGCAAGCGTCATGGCATAGACGGCGGCGCAGATGTTCTGGTTGCCGCTCATGGTGAGCAGGCTCTCGCAGGGGCCGACAGCAGCGCGCGCGACGACGCCCAGCACAAGCAGGAAGAGCAGCGGATAGCCGGCGGTGAATTCGGGACCGAACAGCACCAGCATCGGCTCGCCCAACGCCAGCACCAGCAGCGCCATCAGCAGCGAGGGCCAGAAGGTCCAGGAGACGGTCTCGCGGGCGAAGGCGGCAAGCCGATGYGGTTCGCCATGGGTGAACTGGGCGTAGCGCTGGGCGACGCCGRCCTTGACCGCGAAATAGACGAAATGCACCAGCGCCAGCGTCTTCACCGTGGCGAAGTAGACGGCGACGTCATTGGGATCGAGATAGGCGCCCACCATCAGCACGTCGGCGTTGGTGAGCAGGAAGAAGAAGCCCTCGACCAGGAAGATCGGCAGCGAGACGAGGATCCACTGGCCGAAATGCACCCTCATCGGTCCGGGCGGAATTTTCTTTTCCATGCGCGAGGTGACGGCCATCAGCTGGCCGAGCGTGGTGACGTAGGTGGCGGCGATCGAGGCGAAGATCGCGGTCCTGGCGTCGGGCAAGTAGTGCAGGCCAAGCATCAGGGCCATGAACGCCAGGATCAGCACCGGCCGCACCAGATAGGTGGGCGACAACGCCAGCAGCGCCCAGGAATTGGCGCGCGCCAGCCCTTGCAGGAGATCGCCGAGCGCGATCATCGGCAGGCAGATGACGCCGAGGATGAAGGGGATGACGTAGTAGTTCTCGATCCAGTCGGAGGCGAGCCAGACGCCAAGCGCGCCCAGCCCCGCGACCAGCGTCGAGGCGACGAGCACGAAGAGGCGGCTCGCCTGCGCGATGCCGCGCAGCTCGGCCAGCATGCCGCGCTCGCGATATTCGGGGATGAAGCGGATGACCGAGGTGTGGAAGCCGAGGCAGGCGAGGTTGCCGACGATGACCATCGTCACCCAGACCAGCACCGAGATGCCGTATTCGAACGATCCCATCCAGCGCGCCATCAGCACCTGGCTGACAAAGGCGATCAAGGCGCTGACGATGCGGATGAAAAAGGCGATCAGCGACATGCGCCCGGCTTCGCCGCGCTCGTCGGCGGTGAACAGCGCGGCATCGATGCGGCCAAGCAGCGGCCGCATGCGCAGCGCCCAGCGCTGCGGCAGGAACCGCCCGGCAGTCGTCGCCGCGGAAAAGCGCACCCCGAATACTCTCCGTTTTCCGCCTCTTTCCAAGGTTTTGGTCTACCCGAAACACCTTAAGAAACGGTTGGGTGGGGTGCTTCCTTCTCCCCGTCATATACGGGGAGAAGGTGCCGGCAGGCGGATGAGGGGCGGAGCCGGCCTTGGAAATTTGGGATGAACCGCGTGTCGAAGAGGTTCTTTGCGGGAGGGTTCCCAAACAGAGTGATCATCCTCTGTCAGACTACGAGCGGCGGCCAATCGCAATTGCCGGCGCCGCCCCTCATCCGACCCTTCGGGCCACCTTCTCCCCGTGAAACGGGGAGAAGGAAGAGGCGCCTCTCACATCCCCTTCATCGCGTCGCAGGACACATTCGGGTTCATGTCGGCGAAGGCGCCGGTCGGGTTCTGCTTCCAGGCCCAGACATGCAATTCGTAGAACGGGCCGAGGCCGTAGCGGTTGGGGGCCGTGTTGAAGTTGAACAGATGGCCTTCGAGCGAGGCTGGACCTTTCGCGGTGATGTATTCGACCGCGATCAGCTTCAGCGTGCCGTCGGCCATCGGTTCGTACATCACCGCTTCCGGCTTGGCGACGTCGACGGCGTCGTCCTTCAGATAGGCGGCGTTGACGTAATGGATGCCCATGGCGCCGCCGGTGAGGCCGCTAGCGCAAGGGATCGGCGCGTAGCCTTCGGCCTTCGCCACCGCGACGTCCTCGAAGCGGCTGTCCAGCGCCCGCACCTTTTCGGCGAGCGGATTGACGGCTTCCGCCGTGGCAGCGCCCGCCATCATCATGATGATCGCGGCAGTGGCGCCGACAAGGCATCCGGTCAAATTGTGATTGGTCATTTCATGTCTCCCAATGCGGTTGAGGCGCGCAAACGGGGACCGCGAAGGCCGGACGTCAGCTGCGCCTGTCGATGAAAAGGAATGGATGCTGATCCCGACGAAGCGGGATCAGCGGTGATGCCACCAGTATTCCCAGTATTCACGCGGCATCTCGCGCTCTTCGAGGCCGATGTCGCGTTTCAAATAGTCGTCCTGAGGCGGCAGAAGGCGGCGCCGGTTCCACAAGGGCGAAAGCAGCGCCGACAGGGCCCGTCGCATGTAGCCACGCCGGGGCGAGGCCGCGTACGCCGCGGCGGATGTACCCTCGCTATCCGGCACGGCGTCAGGTCCGCCGGCGACGGGACCGATCTGCCCGACACGGTCCGCCCGGTCAGCGATAAAAGTAGGGGTCGAGAACCCGCACCTCCGTGATCTTGTCGACGGGAAGCGAATTCTTCTGCGCGGTGCTGCGGATCGCCTCTGGCGAGGGCGCGTCATAGATGCAAAAACTCTTCGACTTGTCGGGCGAGACGAAGGATTGCACCCAGGTCACGCCTTTCTCGGCATTGCGGGCGATGACGCCGCCCATCGCGGTGGCGCCGGCATCGTTCATCGGTACGTTCAGGCCTTCCGGGAAGGTGCGTTCAACGAGATAACGTGGCACGATCGTCGTTCCTTTCAGTGATCGGATTGCAAATCTCCACGCAATTCCAGACGGAAGGCCATGGCGAAGTCGCCGAGCTCAACCGCTACGCGGTTTTCCTTGGAATTGCCTGCGCTCGTTTCGAGCGAGGCGGATATCACCATTTCGGGCAAGGCCGCGCATCGGAGCCATTCCCCATATTGGCCGGGACGATTCCCTATCTTTGGGACGTTTTATGTGGAAGATGGCACCTTAATGTGTGGAATGTCACATTTTAGGGCTGTCTCCCACGCTATCGCGGCGGCGACCCGCCACGATGGAATTCCGCGAGAGAGCGATGATGCTTCTGGAACGGCAGCCGCAGCTGCAGCAGATGGGTGCCTTGTTGGCGGAGGCAATAGCGGGCCGCGGCCGCGTCGTGGTCGTCTCGGGCGAGGCCGGCGCCGGCAAGACGGCGTTGGTCGAGGCCTTCGCGAGCCGGCTGGACGACGGCCTGAGCGTGCTTCGCAGCGCCTGCGAGGACCTGTCCATTCCGGATCCGCTGGGGCCGCTTTACGATCTGGCGCGCAACGGGCAGTGGGAGCTGCCGCGGGCGATCGACGACCGCCAGGTGCAACGGCTGCCCCTGTTTTCCGAGGCGCTCGACGTCTTCGAGGCGAAAGGCCCATGCCTGCTCGTCATCGAGGATCTGCACTGGGCGGATGACGCGACGCTCGATTTCGTGCGCTTCCTCGGCCGGCGTATCGCGAACACCCACATCCTGCTTCTGATCACGGCCCGCACCGACCGCAGCGAGGGGCAGATGCGGGTGCGCCGGGCGCTCGGCGAGATCCCGGCCGGCAATGTCGTACGCATCGACGTGCCGCTGCTTAGCGAAAGCGCGGTGCTGTCGCTGGCCGAAGCCGCCGAGCGCGATGGCGGCGCGATCTACCGGGCGAGCGCCGGCAACGCCTTCTTCGTCACCGAGCTGCTTGCCTCCGAGGGAAGCGGCGCCTTGCCGGCAAGCGTGCGGGACGCCGTGCTGGCGCGCGCCGAAAAATTGTCGCCGGGCGCCCGCTCGATGCTCGACGCGGTCTCTGTGTTCCCGCGCCGCGCCGATGCCTGGGCGCTCAGCGGCCTTTGCGGTATCGCCGCCGCCGGCCAGCTTGCCGAGTGCGTCGCCCACGGCCTGCTCGAGGATTTCGGCGACGGCTATGCCTTCCGGCACGAGATCGCCCGCACGGCCATAGAGATGGCGCTGACGCCCAGCAAACGGCGCGAGTACAATGAGCGTGCCCTGGCAGCCTTGCGTGACAATCCGGACGTCGCCACCGCAAGGCTGGTGCATCATGCCGTGGAAGCGCAAAACCTGGACGTGGTGCGCGAGCTCGCGCCGGTCGCCGCGCGTGAGGCTTCCCGCGTCGGCGCGCATCGCGATGCGGCGGGCTATTACGAGGTCGCCCTGCGCTACGCGGATATCCTGCCGATGGAGAAGCGGGCGGAGCTTTACGAAGGCCATGCCTTCGAGTGCCACCTGATCGGCCGCGTCGACGCGGCGATGGAAGCGCAGGGCCGGGCGCGCCTGCTGCGCCAGGCGCTGGGCGACCGGCTCAAGGAAGGCGACAGCCTCAGGTGCCTGTCGCGCTTCGCCTATCTGCTCGGCGATCGCGAGTCGGCGGACCGTTTCGGCGAGCAGGCGGTCGAGCTCCTGGAGACCGCCCCCGACAGCGCCGAGCTGGCGATGGCCTATTCGAACTTCTCGCAACTGGCGATGCTCGCCGAGCGGCTCGAGGACACGCTTTTGCTTGGCGGCAAGGCAGTCGAGCTGGCGGAGCGGCTCAACCGCCCGGACATCCTTTGCCACGCCCTCAACAATGTCGGCGCCGCCGGACAATGGCTGGACTTTGCCAAGGGCCGGCGCGATCTCGCCCGCAGCCTTGGGATTGCGCTGTCGGGCAACTTCCAGGAGCACGCGGCGCGCGCCTTCACGAACTGCGCCTGCGTCGAGATGAACAGGCTCAACTTCAAGGAGGCGGCGGCGTTCCTGGAGCGCGGCATCGGCTATTGCGTCGAGAACGATCTCGCGACATGGCGCGATTACATGCGCGGCGTGCAGGCGCAGCTTCTGCTTCGCCGCGGGTTTTGGAACGATGCCGCGGCAATGGCGCACGAGGTGGTCGACGACGACGCAACGACGCCGCTTGTGCGCTATCCGTCGCTGGTGGCGCTGGCAAGGTTGCGCATCCGACGCGGCGACCCATCGGCCGAGCCGATCGTCGAAGAGATGCGGCGGTTCCTGGACAAGGGCATGGAGCTGCAGCGCCTCGTGGCCTTTGCCGGGGTGCTGGCCGAACTGGCGTGGCTCGGGCAAGCCGACAGGCAGGAAGCCTTGCGCCTGATCGCGGTGGCGGAAAGCCTCGCRCCGACGCCGGCCGTGTTCGGCGAGCTTGCTGTCTGGCGGGAGCTGTTGTCGCCTGGATTCGAATCCGGCGACATGGATCGCATGGCGGAGCCGCACCGCCTGCAACTGAGCGGCGACTGGCGCGCCGCCGCCGCGCTATGGGCCGAAATGGGCGCGCCTTTCGAACAGGCCATGGCCCTGTTGCTCGGCGACGAAGCGGCGCAGCGCGAGGCACTCGCCATTTTCGAGGAGCTCGGCGCGAGAGCGATCGCGCAGCACGCCCGCGGCCTCATGCGCGAAAGCGGCGTCAGCCACATCGCAAGAGGACCCCGACAGGCGACGCGCGCCAACCAAGCCGGCCTTACGCAGCGCCAGATGGAAGTGCTGGAACTTCTAGAGCGGGGCTTTTCCAACAAGAAGATCGCCGCGCATCTGACGATTTCGCCCAAGACGGTCGATCACCACGTCTCGGCGGTGCTGGAGAAGCTGGAAGTCATCTCGCGCGGCGAGGCGGCAGCCGCGGCGCGCGCGTCGGGGCTGGTGTAAAGGCCAGTTGTCTGGAAAGCCTGAAATAAGTCCGGCGTTCTGCGAGAACTATCAGCGTCGGCGCTGCCCCTCATCCGGCCCTACGGGGCCACCTTCTCCCCGCAAGCGAGGAGAAGGAAATAGGCGTCAGGCGAAGGCGCCGTGGCAGTGCTTGTATTTCTTGCCGGAGCCGCAGGGGCAAAGTTCGTTGCGGCCGACCTTGCCCCAGGTCGAAGGGTTCTTCGGATCGCGGTTTTCCGGCGCGACGACGGCGTTGGTGTCCTGACGCATCAGAAGCGCGGTCTCGCCACCCTGGAAATCGTCCTCGCCGGTGGAACCGTCGATATGGCTGCCGAACATCTCCGGCGTTTCGGGCGGCGGCGCGTCGGCCGCCTGGCGCACCAGCTCGACGCGCATCAGCTGCGCGGTGACGGCCTGGCGCAGATTGCCGAGCATGCCCTGGAACAGTTCGAAGGCTTCGCCCTTATATTCCTGCAGCGGGTCGCGCTGGGCGTAGCCGCGGAAGCCGACAACCGAGCGCAGGTGGTCGAGATTGACAATGTGCTCGCGCCACAGATGGTCGAGCGTCTGCAGCACCACCGAACGTTCGACATAGTTCATCACGTCGGGACCGAAGCGGTCGGCGCGCTCCTTGGCGGCGGCGTCGGCCGCGGCCGTGATGCGCTCGCGGATATCGTCCTCGGCGATGCCCTCTTCCTTGACCCATTCCTCGATCGGCAGGTCGAGGTTGAGGTATTGCCCCACCTCTTCCTTGAGGCCGGCGACGTTCCACTGCTCGGCATAGGCGTTCTCGGGAATGTTCTTGGCGACGATCTCCTCGATCACGCCCTCGCGCATCTCGGCGATCGTCTCCGACAGGCCTTCGCCGTCCATCAGCTCGATGCGCTGCTCGAACACCACTTTGCGCTGGTCGTTCGAGACGTCGTCATATTTCAGGAGGTTCTTGCGGATGTCGAAGTTGCGCGCCTCGACCTTCTTCTGCGCCTTCTCCAGCGCCTTGTTGATCCAGGGGTGGATGATCGCCTCGTCTTCCTTGAGGCCGAGCTTCTGCAGCATGCCGTCCATGCGCTCGGAGCCGAAGATGCGCATCAAATCGTCCTGCAGCGACAGGAAGAATTTCGAGCGGCCCGGATCGCCCTGACGGCCGGAGCGGCCACGCAACTGGTTGTCGATGCGGCGCGATTCGTGGCGTTCCGTGGCCAGAACGTAGAGGCCGCCGGCGGCCAGCGCCTTTTCCTTCAGGCGCTCGACGTCGTCGATGATGGCCTTTTCCCGCGCCTCGCGCTCGGGTCCGGGCGGCATGTCGCCAAGCTCCTCGGCGATCCGCATCTCGGCGTTGCCGCCGAGCTTGATGTCGGTGCCGCGGCCGGCCATGTTGGTGGCGATGGTGATGGCGCCGGGCTTGCCGGCCTGGGCGACGATGGACGCTTCCCGTTCATGGTGACGGGCGTTCAGCACCTCGAAGTCCTTGATGCCCTCCTTGCGCAAGCGCTCGGCCAGCAGCTCGGATTTCTCGATCGAGGTGGTGCCGACCAGGATCGGCTGGCCACGATCGCGGGCGTCTTTGATTTCCTTGACGATAGCCTTGTATTTCTCGTCGACCGTCCGGTAGACCTCGTCGTCCTCGTCCTTGCGGGCGACCGGCAGGTTGGTCGGGATCTCGGTGACTTCGAGATTGTAGATGTTGGCGAATTCCTCGGCCTCGGTCAGTGCCGTGCCGGTCATGCCGGCGAGCTTCTTGTAGAGACGGAAATAGTTCTGGAAGGTGACGGAGGCCAGCGTCTGGTTCTCCGGCTGGATCTGCACATGCTCCTTGGCCTCGAGCGCCTGGTGCAGGCCTTCCGAATAGCGGCGTCCGGGCATCATGCGGCCAGTGAACTCGTCGATGATGACGATCTCGCCGTTGCGCACGATGTAGTCCCGGTCCTTCTGGAACAGCAGATGCGCCTTCAGCGCGTTGTTGACGTGATGGACGATAGCGACGTTCTCGACGTCGTAGAGCGACTCGCCCTTCAACAGGCCGGCGTCGCGCAGCATGTTTTCCAGCTTCTCGGTGCCGTCCTCGGTAAAGATCGTGGTTTTCTGCTTCTCGTCGACCTCGTAGTCGGCCGGGCCGAGCTTCAGCATGAAGGTGTCGATGGTGTTGTACATCTCCGAGCGGTCCTCGAGGGGGCCGGAAATGATCAGCGGCGTGCGCGCTTCGTCGACAAGGATGGAGTCGACCTCGTCGACGATGGCGTAGGAGTGTCCGCGCTGCACCATCTGCGAGCGCTCATACTTCATGTTGTCGCGCAGATAGTCGAAGCCGAGCTCGTTGTTGGTGGCATAGGTGACGTCGCAGGCGTAGGCCTCGCGACGCTCGTCGTCGGAAAGGCCGTGGACGATGATGCCGACGGTCAGGCCGAGGAATTTGTAGACGCGGCCCATCCATTCGGCGTCGCGCTTGGCGAGGTAGTCGTTGACGGTGACGACATGCACGCCCTTGCCGGCGAGCGCGTTGAGATAGACCGGCAAGGTGGCGACCAGCGTCTTGCCTTCGCCGGTGCGCATCTCGGCGATGCCGCCATTGTGCAGCACCATGCCGCCGATCAACTGGACGTCGAAAGGCCGCATGCCGAGCACGCGGCGGGCCGCCTCGCGCACCGTGGCGAAGGCCGGGACCAAGAGATCGTCGAGCGAAGCGCCGTTGGCGAGATCCTGGCGGAACTTTTGCGTGCGCCCCGCAAGCTCGGCGTCGGAAAGCGCCCGCATCTCGTTTTCCATGGCGTTGATGGCTTCGACCCTGGGCCGGGTCGACTTGACGCGGCGGTCGTTGGAAGAACCGAAAACCTTACGGGCGAGACCGCCGAGACTGACCATCCAATGGTCCTTTCGATAGCAATTTTAGCCGTTTGCGACAGGCGCCGGGCGGGCCCATCAAATCCGCGTGAATGCGGACAAACGCAAAAAGCGCCCGGAAAACGGTTCTGGACGCCAAGTCGATGGACAGATAAGAGGGGGCTCAATCGATGTCAACGCCGCGTTAGCCCCATGGGCAGCGCCAAATTCCGCCACAATCCGACTGATCTGGAACCCTTTCGCTCCCGCGATCCTTACTGGCAATCCCCATTGGAGTTTATCTCGATGTCCCTGTCGTTCCGCCGCGCCTCGCTCGCCAGCCTCGGTCTGGCCTTCGGGCTCTCGGCTCTTTGCCTGTCGCCGCTGATGGCGCAGGAGACCAAGCCCGCGGACGCTGCCGCGCCTGCCGCCGCTCCCGCGAAGCCGGTCGACCCCAATGCGGTGGTAGCAACCATCAATGGCGAGAAGCTGACCGAGGCCGATCTGCAGCTCGCCGAAGGCGAACTGTCGCAGCAGTTCGCCCAACTGCCGCCCGATCAGCGCCGCGCGGCTGCCCTTTCGGCGGCGATCGAGATCCGCGTCATGGCCAAGAAGGCGGTCGATGCGGGCCTCGACAAGGACGCCGACTTCCAGCGCCGCATGGCTTTCCTGCAGGCGCGCGCCCTGCATGGCGAGGTCGTCGAGAAGGAAGTGGTCGACAAGGTGACTGACGCCGAAGTGCGCGCCCGCTACGACCAGGAGATCGCCAACACGCCGCCGGTCAACGAAGTGCATGCGCGTCACATCCTCGTGAAGACGAAGGAAGAGGCCGAGGCGATCATCAAGCAGCTCGACGGCGGCGCCGACTTCCAGAAGCTCGCCAACGAGCACACCAATGACCCCTCGGGCAAAACCAATGGCGGCGATCTCGGCTGGTTCGGACCGGGCCAGATGGTGCCGGAATTCGACAAGGCGGCCTTCGCGCTCGATGTCGGCAAATACACCAAGGAGCCGGTGCAGACGCAGTTCGGTTGGCACGTCATTAAGCTCGAGGACAAGCGCGCCAAGCAGCCGCCGGCCTTCGACGACGTCAAGGACCAGGCCAAGCAGGCGGTGATCCGCGACAAGTATTTCGCCATGGTCAAGGAACTGCGCGCGGCAGCCAAGGTCGAGATCCCGGACGAGAAGCTCAAGAAGGACATCGACACGCTGGAAGGCGGCAAGTGACAGCCACCAGCTGACTGTTCGGCAAAGGGCGCCTTCGGGCGCCCTTTGCATTATGAGGCCTGGCCGATCCCTCGCACCAGGTAGCGCACGGCGGCGCGGATCGCCGCCGCGTCCTCGTCGAGCCGCCCGGTCAGCAGATGCCGCCAGGCGAAGGAAGCGATCAGGTCGGCGACGATCCCGGCATCGACATCGGCCGCCACCTCGCCCCGCGCCTTGGCGCGCTCGATCATCCGGCCGGTATGGCTTCGGCGTCCCTTTGAATATTCGGCAAGTGCCGCCGCGGCTGTCTCGTCCGACTGCGCCTCCGCGATCAGCGAGCGGAAGATGTTGCCCGACGGGGTGTCGCGCCAATGCGCGAACAGATTTTCGAGGAAGCCGGCCAGGTCGTCCTCGATGTTTCCGGTGTCGGGCGTCTCGACGCGCTTCTGCCGCTGGTAGATCTCGATCAGCAGCGCCGCCTTGCTCGGCCACCAGCGATAGATGGTCGGCTTTCCAGCCCGCGCCCGCCGGGCGACGGCCTCGATCGAGAAGCCGGCATAGCCCGCCTCGCGCAACACCGCTTCGGCGGCCTTGACGATGGCATCGGCGCTCTCGGGATTGCGTTTCGCGCCGATCGACTTGCGCCCGCGAGCGGCGGCTTCGCCCATCGAGGTCTTCCTTAGCCGGTGAATCTGCCGCCGATCATATTGGCTTCGGCGATGAAACGAAACGACGCGTTTCCAATCGCGAAGCCGCCGGCCAGGCCGGGAGGGCGCGGCCAGAACGCCCCTTGCGCCGGCGCGCGCTATCGGGCAAACCGGCCTTCCTTTCGTGTTCTTGCCGCTCCGGGGTCCCGATGTCCGCTACGATTTCGCCGCTCGCACCGAAGAAATATCCGAAGATGCCGGTCATCGAGGGTGTGCGCATCGCGACCGCCGAAGCCGGCATCAAATACAAGAACAGAACCGACCTGCTCGCCATGGTCTTCGATCCGGGCACGGCCGTCGCCGGCGTGTTCACCAGGTCGAAATGCCCGTCGGCGCCGGTCGACTTCTGCCGCCAGAACCTGCCTGCCGGCAAGGCGCGCGTGCTGGTGGTCAATTCCGGCAATGCCAACGCCTTCACCGGCAAGAAGGGCAAGGCTTCGACCGCGCTGACCGGCGAGGCGGCGGCCAAGGCCGCCGGCTGCTCCGAGAGCGAAGTGTTCCTGGCCTCGACCGGCGTCATCGGCGAGCCGCTCGACACCACCAAATTCAGCCACCTGCTCGCCGGCCTGGTCAAGGACGGGAAGCCGGATCTGTGGACCGAGGCGGCGAAGGCGATCATGACCACGGACACCTATCCGAAGGTGGCAACTCAGATTGTCAAGCTCGGCGACGTTGACGTGACCATCAACGGCATCGCCAAGGGCGCCGGCATGATCGCGCCCGACATGGCGACGATGCTTTCCTTCATCGCCACCGACGCACCGATCGCCGCCCCCGTGCTGCAGGACCTGGTGGCGCGCGGCACTGCCAAGACCTTCAATGCGGTGACCGTCGACAGCGATACCTCGACCAGCGACACGCTGCTCATCTTCGCGACCGGCAAGGCCGCCGCGCGCGGCGCGCCGGCGATCGCCGATCCCAAGGACGCGCGGCTCGGCGCGTTCCGCCGGGCGCTCGGCAAGGTGCTGAAGTCGCTGGCGCTGCAAGTGGTGCGCGACGGCGAGGGCGCACGCAAACAGGTCGAAGTCACCGTCACGGGCGCCAAATCGGCGCGTTCGGCCAAGCGGATCGCGCTTTCGATCGCCAATTCGCCGCTGGTCAAGACGGCGGTCGCGGGCGAGGACGCCAATTGGGGCCGCGTCGTCATGGCCGTCGGCAAGGCCGGCGAGCCGGCCGACCGCGACCGGTTGTCGATCTGGTTCGGCGACAATCGGCTCGCGCATGAGGGCGAGCGCGATCCGGGCTATTCGGAGGAAGCGACCTCGGCCTATATGAAGCGCGATGACATCCGCATCCGCGCCGATATCGGCATCGGCCGCGGCAAGGCGACGGTGTGGACCTGCGACCTCACCAAGGAATATGTCGCCATCAACGGCGATTATCGGAGCTGATGGCGCCGGTGTCCGGGCATCCGGCAAGCGTGCTGGCGGTCGTGCGCCGCTACGAGGCGGCGGGTTTTCGCGCCTGGCCGGCGGCCGCCGTCCATTATGACGGGACCTGGGTGGTGCGGCTGACCGCCGGTCTCCCCGCCAAGCGCCTGAATTCGGTCAATCCGCTCGATCCCGGCGACACGCATGCCATCGAGGAGCGCATCGGCCGCGCCGCAAGACGCTTCGATGCTTATGGCCGGCCGCTGACCTTCCGTATGTCGCCGCTGTCGGGACAGGTGCTGTCCAGGCATCTCGACAAGGGCGGCTGGAACAGGTTCGACGAATCCCTGGTCATGCGGCTGCCGCTGAAGGACCTCGAGCTTGGCGCGGCCATGGACCAGATACCGCTCAAGGACATCAGCCGCTTCATCGGCGCGTCGCTCAGGACGAGCGGCTCGGACGCCTCGCTGYGGCCCGGCCTGTCGGAGGTCATCGGCGCCATTCAGCCGGAAGCGGGGCTGTTCGCGCTCGAGGACGGCAACGAGCCGCTGGCGACGCTGATCTGCGTCCATGACGGCGATCTCGCCGGCTTGTTCGAGGTCGCCACTGAAAAGTCCGCGCGCAAACAGGGCCATGGCCGCAATCTCATCCTCTCGGCGCTGAAATGGGCGCGGTTGCGCGGCGCGCGCGAAGCCTGGCTGCAGGTCGAGGCCGGCAATCTACCGGCGCTCTCGCTCTACCGGTCGCTCGGCTTCGAGGAAGTCTATCGCTACCATTATCGACGGCCGCCGGGCGCATGAGCGAGGTCAAGACAACCGGAAAGCGCCTGCTCCTGGTCGCTGCCTGCGCGCTGGTCGACGCCGACCGGCGCGTCCTCCTGGCGCAGCGTCCCGAGGGTAAACAGCTCGCCGGGCTGTGGGAGTTTCCAGGCGGCAAGGTCGAGCCCGGCGAGACGCCGGAGGAGTGCCTGGTCCGCGAATTGCATGAGGAACTCGGCATCGAAACGGAGATTCCGTGCCTGGCGCCGCTCACCTTCGCCAGCCATTCCTATGACGATTTCCATCTGCTGATGCCGCTCTATGTCTGCCGCCGTTTCAGCGGCATCGCGCAGCCCAGGGAAGGCCAGGGGCTGAAATGGGTCCGGCCAAAACAGATGCGCGACTACCCGATGCCGCCGGCGGACGCACCGCTGATCCAGTTCCTCATCGATCTTTTGTGATTTTGCGGCCCGCCTCGGCGGCAGTCCACCGTTTCCGGAAGGCAGCGGCTGTTTCGCACTTTTCCTGGAGCTGCTTTAGCCAGCGTTAATGGAAGATTTATCTCGGCGTGAAAAATTGCCCGAGGCCGTTTCGCGCGGCGGGATCGTCGATGATTGGGAAACACGGCATGAGCCTTGAAAGAGACTGGGACTCGATCCGGCCCGACCGAGGCTTCCGCGTGGCGGACGCCGGCATGGGCATCCTGCGGATCACGCTTCTCTTCGGCTCGGCCGCCGTGGCGCTGGCGCTGATCGCGACGCCTTTCCTGGACAACCAGACCCGGCCGCAAAGCGCCCGCGACGGCTTCTCCGGCGGGCTCGACATGACAGCGACCGGATCGATCGGCCATCGCCTCAATACATATACCGTGCGCCGCAGCGTGCTGCAGCCCTTGCCCAGTTCAATCTGCGTGATCCGCAATGACGGTAGCCGCAGCGGCGAGTGCTGACGTGGTTAACATTTTGCGGCACAGCGATGTTTCACTTGCTGTTAAGCTTTTACCGTTAACCTTTCTTAACAGGTAGGACATTAGAATTTCTGCATGAGGGATCGATGGCGATGAAAAACCTGCTGCAGCAATTCATTGAAGACGAAACGGGCGCCACAGCCATCGAATATGGTCTGATCGTTACCGTGCTGTCGCTGGTGATCATCGGTGGCGTCGGCAGGGCCATGGATGCGCTACAGTGGTTGTTCAGCGATAATAACAGCAGGCTGGTCCAGGCCTTCTCCCCCTGACGAAGCCGATCAGGCCTTCGTAGGCGCAGCGGTCAACCTTTCGGCGGGTTCTCCAGGATTGTCTTCAGCGAGACCCTGGCCGATCCGGGCTTGAGCGGCTTCTGCTGCGAGGCGTCGGGCGCCCAGCCCGACATCCAGACGATCGAAAAGCTTGCTCTGATACGGCCGTCCGGATCCGAGAACCGCTCGGCATAGATTTCGGCGGCGCGAGCAAACAGGCGTCTGCCGGCCGGCCGGCGGCTGCGATCGAAAAGAGGGCTGGTTTCGCCCATGGCGCGCAGATCGCTAGCCAGATCGAACAGCGTATCGTAGCGCACCGCGACCGTTTCGACATCGGCGACCGGCAATGCCAGGCCGGCGCGCTGCAACAGCGCGCCCGCGTCGCGCACGTCGGTGAAGGGAAGGATGCGCGGGCTGGCGCCGCCGTATAGCTCCGTCTCGGCCGCAAGCATGCTCTCGCGCAATTCCGCCAATGTGCCCGCGCCGGCGAGAGCGCCGAGGAACAGCCCGTCCGGTCGCAGCGCCCGGCGGATTTGCGCGAGCACGCCGGGAATGTCGTTCATCGCATGCAACGAGAGCAGGGAGACGACGAGATCGAGGCTGCCCTCTTCGAACGGCACGGTCTCCGGCGGCGCTACCAGGCCGGGATTGCCGGCCAGAAACGCTTCGTCCATCTCCACGCGCAGGATTTCGCCGGCCTTGCCGCTGTCGGCAAGCACCTGTGCCGCCGCCGATGTCTGACAGAACATGGCCGCTGCCTTGCCGAAACGGCGTTCGACGGCACCCAGCCGATCGGCAAGGTCCTCCGCGGCGCGCCGCATCAGGAAATCGGCGCCTTCGACGGGGCGGGCAAGAGCCCTGCGCTTGCGCGCGAGCCAGAGCTCGGTGTCGATCAAGGGCTGCAATGAAAAGCTTCCTGTTGTCCGCGCATGCCGGAGTGGTGTTAAGGTGGCGCGAGGTTCCTTTCACGTGGCCGATCCGGTGCACAAGATCAAGACCATAGCGATCCAGGATATGACGCGGCAGGCACTTGCCTGGCCGGCGCGCCTGTTGTTCCCACCGGTCTGCGCAGGCTGCCGTCGCCATGTGTCGCAGCCTGGCGTCTTGTGCGGCGCCTGCTGGCCGAAGCTGAGACTGCTGGAAAAACCCTGGTGTCCGGTGATGGGAACGCCCTTCACCCACGACATGGGCGAGGGTTTTTTGTCCGCCGAGGCGATCGCCGATCCGCCGCCCTTCGAGCGGGCGCGGGCGGCCGTCATCTATTCGGGCGTCGCGCGGCAGATGGTGCAGGGGCTGAAATATCAGGATCGAACCGACCTTGCGCCCTGGATGGCGAACTGGATGATGCGCGCCGGCGCGGAGCTGATCGCGGAGGCCGACCTGATCGTGCCGGTGCCGTTGCATTGGCGGCGCTTCTTCCGGCGCCAGTTCAACCAGTCGGCGGAGCTCGGACGAGCCGTTGCAAAGCTCGGCGGGCTGCCCTTCTCGCCGTCCGCGGTCAGGCGCGTGAAGCTGACGCGCCAGCAGGTCGGGCTCGAACGGCACGAGCGCGAGGAGAATGTGCGCGCCGCCTTCCGCGTGCCGCCGGACGCCGAAATCGAGATAGCGGGGCGCCGGGTGCTGGTCGTCGACGATGTCTACACCACCGGCGCCACGGCGCGGGCGGTCGCCAAGGCGTTGAAGAGGGGCGGCGCCGGTGCGGTCGACGTCCTCACTTTCGCCCGTGTGCTGCCGGGGGACTTTCGGCCGGATGAGTCTGCAACTATATAGTGCTTAACTTGTTGTTTTGACGCATGTCGTTCTCGCACAGCTGTAGGGCGACGTGCGCAGGCAGGATTGCTGATCGATGGTAGATGTGACGATCTATACGCGGATGATGTGCGGTTATTGCGCGGCCGCAAAGCGGTTGCTCGAGCGCAAAGGTGTGACCTATACCGAGCATGACGCTTCATTCTCGCCGGAACTGCGCCAGGAAATGATTTCGCGGGCGCATGGGCGCACCACCTTTCCGCAGATATTTATCGGCGACACACATGTCGGCGGCTGCGACGACCTCCATGAATTGGAGTCGCAGGGCCGGCTGGATGTGTTGCTTGCCAACGGAGCGAGGGCTTGATCATGGGGGTTTTCAAGGCGGCGGCGGTGCAGATGCGTTCGGGAACCAGCCCGGAGCGCAACGCCGCCGACATGGAGATCCTGGTCCGGCAGGCCGCCGGCCAGGGCGCCACCTACGTCCAGACGCCGGAAATGACCGGCGCGCTGGTGCGCGACAAGGAAGCCGGTGCGGCCGCTTTTACCACCGAGGACAAGGACGTGGTCGTCGCCACGGCACGCAGGCTGGCGAAGGAGCTCGGCATCTATCTGCATGTCGGCTCGACGGCGATCCGTCGCGCCGACGGCAAGCTTGCCAATCGCGCGTTCCTGTTTTCGCCTGACGGCAGCCTGATCGCCGGCTATGACAAGATCCATATGTTCGATGTCGATCTCGACAATGGCGAGAGCTGGCGCGAATCCGCGTCCTACGAGCCGGGAACGGAAGCGGCCGTGACCGACGTCAACGGAACGAGGCTGGGCTTTGCCGTCTGCTACGACCTGCGCTTCCCGCAGCTGTTTCGCGCCGAGGCGATGGCCGGAGCCGAGGTGCTGACGGTGCCCGCCGCCTTCACGCGCCAGACCGGCGAGGCGCATTGGCATGTGCTGCTGCGCGCCCGCGCCATCGAGAACGGCGCCTATGTCATCGCCGCCGCGCAGGGCGGCCTGCATGAGGATGGGCGCGAAACCTATGGCCATTCGCTGATCGTCGATCCGTGGGGACGCATCATCGCCGAGGCCGCGCATAACGAGCCAGGCGTGATCGTCGCCGAGATCGATCCTGCCCAGTCGCTTGCCGCGCGCCGCAAGATCCCCAATCTGAAGAATGCGCGGGACTTCACCGTCAATGCCGGGGCAAGCGAAGCGCCGCGTCTCAGGGGTGCCGCCTCTTGATCCGTTTTTCCCTGATCTGCGAACACGAGCACGAATTCGAGGCGTGGTTCCGCAGCAATGACGATTTCGATACCCAGAAGAAGCGCGGCTTCGTCGATTGCCCGACCTGCGGCTCGCACAAGGTCGAGAAGGCGCTGATGGCGCCGGCCGTCTCGACCTCGCGCAAGCAGGAGAAGGTGGCGTTGGCCATGGGCGAGGCGCAGAAGCAGGCGCTGGCGCAGCTTAAGGCGCTGGCCGAGAAGGTGCGCGAGAATGCGGATTATGTCGGCGACAAGTTCGCCGAGGAGGCGCGCAAGATCCATTTCGGCGAGACCGACCCGCGCGGCATCTATGGCGAAGCGACACCGGAAGAGGCGCAGAGCCTTGCCGAGGACGGCGTCGAGTTCATGCCGATCCCGAGCTTTCCGGAGGATCGGAACTGAGTTCCACGGCGACTTCGCGCCGGCCGATGGGGGCCGGAAAGCGAAATACTCCAACGGTATCGCTTGTCGCCATTCTTGACTGGCTGGCCTTTAAGTTCAGCGACAAGAGAACGGTCGGCGGAATGCTGATTGTTTATGACGCAAAAAAGGGCGGCAAGGATGCAGATAAGGTTTCCGCCGCACTGCAACTGATATGCGATGTCGATCCTATACGGCACCGGCAGGTGGTGCGGGATCTCAGCAGCATTTGGATCACGACCGTCGTGGCCGCCGCTGGCAGGTTTATGCCGTTGACATCGATTTGCGAACTCGACGAACGGTTCCTGATGCGCGAAGACATATCGATCGAAGAAGTGGCTGGGGCTATCGTGCATGAAGCCACCCATGCCCGTCTTTTTCGGCGGGGTATCGGTTACGAAGAGAAATTGCGTGACAGGGTAGAGAATACTTGCATGGCGCGCGAATTGGCCTTCGCAGCCAAATTGGCGAATGGCGCTGCTATTCGTCGCTGGGTTGAAACCAGACAAAACGGATCCCTGGACTATTCCAATGCGGCGTTCGACGCTAGGGACGTCGCCGGAATGAGAGATGCACTGATCCATCTCGGCACGCCGGGTTGGATAGCGGACATCGTTATCGCGATAGCACGCTGGCGGCGGCGGAGGGCCAAGGAACTGGGACCGGGATCGGTTTCTGATCCCAAGAACTAGGCCTCCGTTGCGAGCCTAGGTCAAAGGCTTCCGATCAGTTTTTCCAGCAGTTTCGCCAGCATTTCCCGGTCTTCGCTCGTCAGACCTGAAAGGATCTGGTGCTCGTTGGCGACGTGGACGGTGAGCGCATCGTCGGTGAGCTCGCGGCCTTTTGCGGTGAGCTGCACAACAACGCCGCGCCGGTCGCTGGGGTGTGGCGCGCGCTGGATCAGTCCTGCCTTTTCCAGACGGTCGAGGCGGGCGGTCATGGCGCCCGACGTCACCATCGTCGCCTCATAGAGCTCGGTCGGCGTCAGCGCATAGGGCGTGCCCGACCGGCGTAGCGTCGCCAGAACGTCGAATTCGCCGGCCTGCAGCCCGAAGCGAGCGAAGAGCGGCGCGAGCCGGTCGCGCGCGATCAGCGCCGAGACCTCGTTGAGGCGCCCGATGACGCCCATCGGCGATACGTCGAGATCCGGCCGCTCCCGTCGCCACTGCTCCATGGCCCTGCCCGCTCGATCCATATCTCTCACCGCAAAGTATCTTGACATAAAGAATCTTTACGCTATCTTACCGGAAGATGAACCGGCCGCCAAGCGGCTACGCAGCGACAGGACAGCCCGATGAAATTTCTCTGGGATTCGGCGATTGGTCTTTTGGTCGTGACGGGTGGCCTGCTTGGCATGACGCTGCCGTTCGRCAAGCTTGCGACCGCGGCCGGGGTGCCGGCGATGGTCTGGGCCTTCGTCATTTCGCTGGGCGCCGGCGGCGTGCTGCTCTTGGCGCTTCTCTTACGCGGCGAACGCATCCGGCTGACCCCGCACAAGCTGCGCTATTTCTTCGTCACCGCGGCGATTTCCTATGCCTTTCCCAATCTTTTGATGTTCTCGGCCATCCCGCATCTCGGCGCCGGCTACACCGGCATCATGTTCACGCTGTCGCCGGTCATCACGCTGGTATTCTCGATCCTGCTCGGCGTCAGGCGTCCCAATCTGCTCGGTACCATCGGCATCGCCGTCGGCTTCGTCGGCGCGGTGATGGTCGCGCTGACACGCGGCGAGGCCGGCCAGCCGGCCGATTATTTCTGGGTGGCGATCGGACTGCTCATCCCGGTCAGCCTTGCCGCCGGCAACATCTACCGCACCGTCGACTGGCCGGAGGGCACCGGTCCGATCGAGCTTGCCGTCGGCAGCCACCTGGCCTCGGCCACGCTCCTGGTCGCCGGCATTCTGGCGCTTCTGGGCGGGCAGGCCTTCGTCCCGCTCGGCGGCGTGCCGCTGGTGGTGGTCGGCCAAGTGGCGTCGGCCTCGGCGATGTTCGCCTTCTTCTTCCGCCTGCAGGCCGTCGGCGGCCCGGTCTATCTCAGCCAGATCGGCTACGTGGCGGCGGCGGTCGGCCTGTTCGCCGGCACGCTGTTCCTGGGCGAGCATTACCAGCTTCTGACCTGGCTCGGCGCCGCCATCATCACCGCCGGCGTCTTCATCACGACCAAGGCGCAAAGCCAGGCCGGCGCGCCGGCGCCGGTTCGGATCGAGCCGGCGGCGTCCCGCAGCTAGAGAGGGGGCATCAGCATCCCGCCGGCCGCGATGCAGTCGGCGGCTTAAGGCGCGTCGCGATCTTTCAGTTTCGCTCCATGCGCTTTAGCTTTGATCTTATGCATGTCTTTATCCCGAAACCGGTTCCCACGTTCAGGAGACATGCTTAGGAAACAGAGGAGGCGGCAATGCCCAACGCAGAAGGCCCGGTCAGCGTCGTGGATTTCCGCGCCGCCATGCGGCTCATCGTCGGCAATGTCAGTGTCATCACCGCCGGCGTCGGCGACGACCGCACCGGCCTCGTCGTGATTTCCGTGGTGTTGCTGTCAGGGGAGCCGCCGAAGGTGATCGCCTGTGTCAACCGCTCCTCGTCGACCTGGCCGATCATCGAGCGCTACCGGCATTTTTGCGTCAATTCGCTCGGGCCTCAGCATCAGCGGGTGGCCGAGCGGTTCTCCGGCTTCGGCGGCATCAAGGGCAAGGACCGCTACGAGGGCGCCGAATGGACGGCGCTGAAGACCGGCGCGTCGCTGCTTGCCGGTGCGGTGGCTGCCTTCGACTGCAGCCTCGACGAGATGATCGACCGCGGCGCGCACTCGATCGTCATCGGCTCGGTCGAAGCGGTCAGGACTCAGGATGCCGGGCAGGCGTTGATTTACTGGCGGGGCGGTTATCGGCCACTCGAAGCGTAAGACGAGCGTCTCCGGCTGCTGCCGCTCAGACGGAAGCCTTCTCGGCCAGCACCATATAGTTGACGTCCATGTCCCTGGACTTCTGCCAGCGGTCGGCCAGCGGATGATAGATGACGCCGGTGCGGTCGATCACCGTGAGGCCTGCGGCGCCCAGCGCCTTTCCAAGTTCCTCTGGCCGCACCAGCTTGCCGAACTGATGCGTGCCGCGCGGCARCCAGCGCAGAACATACTCGGCGCCGATGATGGCAAGGCCGAGCGCTTTCAGCGTGCGGTTGATGGTGGCGACGAACATGATACCGCCGGGGCGGACCATCTGGCCGCATTTGGCGACGAACAGGTCGACATCGGCGACATGCTCGACCACTTCCATGTTGAGGATGACGTCGAAGGTCTCGCCGGCATCGGCCAGCGCCTCGGCCGTCGTGGCGCGATAGTCGACGCTGACGCCGGCCTCCGCCGCGTGCAGCTTGGCCACTTCGATGTTGGTCGAGGAAGCGTCGGCGCCGACGACATCGGCGCCAAGCCTGGCCATGGGTTCGCACAGCAATCCGCCGCCGCAACCGATGTCGAGGAAGCGCAGGCCCTCGAAAGGCCTGGCCGCGCGCGGGTCGCGGCCGAAACGCGCCGCCACCTGGTCGCGGATATAGGCAAGCCGCACCGGGTTGAACTTGTGCAGCGGACGGAACTTGCCGTTCGGGTTCCACCATTCGGCGGCAAGGGCGGAGAAGCGCTCGACTTCTCCGGCATCGATGGTCGATCGGCGGGGTTCTGGCATGGGCGGGCCTCCTCGAACGCCAAGAACTCGGCGAACGTTAGGAAGTCGGGTCCTCAGCCGCGAAAGTCAAGGCAGGTTTTTTCAACTGCTGCCACACGCGTTGCCGACAAGCATCTCGCGCCGGTGGGTGCCCGATGTCAGCACATGGCGGCTTGATCTGGCCGCCGCGGAAACGCGATCGCCATATCGGACGAATGGAAGGCATGATGTTCAGGAAGGAGGCCCGGTTATGCAACCCCACTCGTCGATCCTCTGGCGCCGTCTCGACCTTGAGGGCCATGATGCCTGCCTGCTTGGCGCGACCGACCAGGGTTGGCGCCTCGAGGGCCACGCACTCTTCGCCCATGACGGCCAGCCCTGCAGCCTTGCCTATGCGGTGGATTGCGATGCCGGCTGGAGTACGCGCTCCGCGCGGATCGACGGCTTCGTCGGCACGCAGGAGCTGCATTACGAGGTCGAGCGGCTCGCCGACGGCCAATGGATGCTGAACGGCATGAGCCAGGCCGAGGTCGCGGGTCTCGTCGATGTCGACCTTGGCTTCACGCCGGCCACGAACCTCGTGGCGGTTCGCCGCTTCAATCTTGGCGTCGGCGTGGCGACGCCGGCTCCGGCCGCCTACCTGGCTTTTCCCGAACTCAGGCTCACGCGCCTTGACCAGACCTATCGGCGACTGGACGAAAACCGCTACGCCTATGCCGCGCCGGCCTTTGGCTATGGGGCCATCCTGACGGTCTCGTCGGCCGGTTTCGTTCTCGATTATCCGGGCTTGTGGCAAAGCGCTGCCTGAGCCGGTTGCCCAGCCGAAGATGCGGGTCTAGCGTGACAACGCGACTTCGGCATGGCTCATGGCGACGCTGGCCGGCTCTATTGCCTGCAGCGCGTCGCTGTCGCCGATCTCGGCCATGATGCGGCCGGCCGCCGCCCGGGCCTGCTCCATGCTTTGCCAGCGCACGACGTCGACCCACACGCCATCCTCGCGCCGGCCGAGATGTCGGCTGAGGAAGCCCGGCTGCCGGACGAGCCAGTCGGTTACGGTCCCGTTACTGGCGACAAAGCCGGCTTCGGCGCCGGGCTTGAGGCGGAAGGTGACGATTTCCAGGGCCTCGGTCATGAGAATCTCCAGCGGGCGTTTCGCCGTCCTTATGGCATGATCGGCGGCAGGAATCCGTCAGGATGAGCGGTGCCGGGGCCGGCGATAGTCGCGCTCGCTTGCGAAGCTTTGCTGTTTTGGCTAAGGAGGCCGCGCATTCCGGCGCCGGGCTTACCCTGGCGTTTCTTCCCGTTCCGGCCTTGAGCCGGCCTCAGTCAAAGGCATTTCGCTTCCATGGCGCGTATCGTGATGAAATTCGGCGGAACCTCGGTCGCCGACATCGCCCGCATCCGCAATGTGGCGCGCCATGTCAAACGCGAGGTCGATGCCGGTCACGAGGTTGCCGTGGTGGTGTCGGCCATGGCCGGCAAGACCAACGAGCTGGTCGCCTGGACGCGGGAAGCCTCGCCCATGCACGATGCGCGCGAATATGACGCCGTTGTCGCTTCGGGCGAGCAGGTCACGGCCGGTCTTCTGGCGATCACGCTGCAGAATATGGGCGTCCATGCACGATCCTGGCAGGGCTGGCAGATCCCGATCAAGACCGACAACGCGCATGGCGCGGCGCGCATCCTCGACATCGACGGCGCCTTCCTGATCAAGCGGTTCGGCGAGGGCCAGGTGGCGGTGATCGCCGGCTTCCAGGGCATCGGACCGGACAACCGCATCGCGACGCTCGGCCGCGGCGGCTCCGACACCAGCGCCGTGGCGATTGCCGCGGCGGTCAAGGCCGACCGCTGCGACATCTACACCGATGTCGACGGCGTCTACACCACCGACCCGCGCATAGAGCCGAAAGCCCGGCGTCTGGCCAAGATTTCCTTCGAGGAAATGCTCGAAATGGCCTCGCTCGGCGCCAAGGTGCTGCAGGTGCGCTCGGTCGAGCTTGCCATGGTACACAGGGTGCGTACCTTCGTGCGGTCGTCCTTCGACGATCCCGACGCGCCCGGAATGGGGGATTTGCTCAATCCGCCCGGAACGCTCATTTGCGACGAGGAAGAGATCGTGGAACAGCAGGTCGTCACCGGAATTGCCTACGCCAAGGATGAAGCGCAGATTTCGCTGCGCCGCGTCGGCGACCGCCCAGGCGTTGCCGCCGGCATCTTCGGCCCGCTGGCCGAGGCCAACATCAATGTCGACATGATCGTCCAGAACATCTCCGAGGACGGCAAGTTGACCGATATGACCTTCACCGTGCCGTCCGGCGACGTCGACAAGGCGCTTGCGGTGCTGGAGAAGCTGAAGCCGGAAGTCGGCTACGATGTCGTGCAGTCGGAATCCGGCATGTCGAAGGTCTCGGTCATCGGCATCGGCATGAGGAGCCATGCCGGCGTCGCCGCCACCGCCTTCAAGGCGCTGGCCGACAAGGCGATCAACATCCGCGCCATCACCACGTCCGAGATCAAAATCTCGATACTGATCGACGGTCCCTATACGGAACTGGCGGTTCGCACTTTGCATTCCGTCTACGGTCTGGATAAGCAATAGCAAGAACTGAGTCAGTTGTTGCGTGAACGCCGGCCGCGGGAGAAACTGCGGCGGGCGAATGCCCATTGGAGAACAAGCCGCGATGCGTGATACGGCCAGTGGCCCGCGCGTTCTGCTCAAACGGCTTCGCGAGCTCATGCAGGAGCCGCTGGAGCCGCAGGAGCGGCTCGACCGCATCGTGCGCGACATCGCCTCCAACATGGTCGCTGAAGTCTGCTCGCTCTATGTGCTGCGCGCCGACTCCGTGCTCGAACTCTACGCCACCGAGGGTCTGAACCCGAACGCCGTCCACCTGGCGCAGCTCAGGCTCGGGCAGGGCCTGGTCGGGACGATCGCCGCCAGCGCGCGGCCGCTCAACCTTTCCAACGCACAGGAGCATCCGGCCTTCGCCTACCTGCCGGAGACGGGCGAGGAGATCTACAATTCCTTCCTCGGCGTGCCGGTGCTGAGGGCAGGGCGCACGCTGGGCGTGCTGGTGGTGCAGAACAAGACCATGCGCCACTACCGCGACGACGAGGTCGAGGCCCTGGAAACCACGGCGATGGTGATCGCCGAGATGATCGCCACCGGCGATCTCGCGCGCCTCACCCGGCCTGGGCTGGAGCTCGACCTGCGCCGCCCGGCAAGCTTCACCGGCCTTTCCTTCAACGAAGGCGTCGGGCTCGGCCATGTCGTGCTGCACGAGCCGCGCATCGTCGTCACCAACCTCTTCAACGAGGACAGCGAGGAGGAGGTGCGCCGGCTGCAGTCCTCGCTCGGCTCGCTTCGGCTCTCCATCGACGACATGCTGGAGCGGCGCGAGGTCGCCTTCGAGGGCGAGCACCGCGAGGTGCTCGAGGCCTACCGCATGTTCGCCAATGACAGCGGCTGGGTACGCAGGCTGGAAGAGGCGATCCGCAACGGCCTGACGGCGGAGGCGGCGGTCGAGAAGGTGCAGAGCGACATGCGTGCCCGCATGCTGCACATGACCGACCCTTATCTGCGCGAGCGGATGAGCGATTTCGACGACCTCGCCAACCGGCTCCTGCGCCAGCTGATGGGGCGCGGCCCGGAGGATGTCGCGGCCTCGCTGCCCAAGGATGCCATCATCGTCGCCCGCTCGATGGGCGCGGCCGAACTGCTCGACTATCCGCGCGACAAGCTGCGCGGCCTGGTGCTGGAGGACGGCGCGGCCACCAGTCATGTCGTCATCGTCGCGCGCGCCATGGGCATTCCCGTCGCCGGACAGATGAAGGGCGCCGTTTCCATGGCGGAAAACGGCGACGCCATCATCGTCGACGGCGAGGAAGGCACCATCCATCTGAGGCCGCAATCCGACCTGGAGGCCGCCTATGCCGAAAAAGTCCGATTCCGGGCGCGGCGGCAGGAAGTCTATCGCGAGCTGCGCAAGAAGCCGTCGCTGACCAAGGACGGCGTTCCGGTCGATCTCCTGATGAATGCGGGTCTTGCCGTCGACCTGCCGCAGCTGACCGAATCGGGCGCCGCCGGCATCGGGCTCTTCCGCACCGAATTGCAATTCATGGTCGCCTCGACCTTCCCGCGCGCCGAGGCGCAGGAGCGGCTTTACCGCGACGTGCTCGACGCCGCGCGCGGCAAGCCCGTCACCTTCCGCACCATCGACATCGGCGGCGACAAGGTGCTGCCTTACTTCAAGGGCGCGATCCAGGAAGAGAACCCGGCGCTCGGCTGGCGGGCGATCCGGCTGACGCTCGACCGCCCCGGCCTGCTCAGGACGCAGATCCGGGCGCTGCTGAAGGCCTGCGGCGGCCGTGAGTTGAAGCTGATGCTGCCGATGGTCACCGAGCTGTCGGAAATCGCGCAGGCGCGCGAGATCATCGACCGCGAGGTCCGGCATCTGTCGCGCTTTGCGCATCATCTGCCCACCAGCCTCAAGCTCGGCGCGATGCTGGAAGTGCCCTCGCTCTTGTTCCAGCTCGACGAATTGATGAAGGCGGTGGACTTCGTCTCGGTCGGCTCCAACGACCTCTTCCAGTTCGTCATGGCCGTCGATCGCGGCAACACCCAGCTCGCCGACCGCTTCGACACGCTTTCGGCGCCGTTCCTGCGGGTGCTGAAGACAATCGCCGATGYCGGCGTGCGCAACAACACGCCGGTGACGCTCTGCGGCGAGCTTGCCGGGAGGCCGATCTCGGCCATGGCGCTGATCGGCCTGGGCTTCCGCTCGATCTCGATGTCGCCGGCCTCGATCGGCCCGGTCAAGGCGATGCTGACCGAGCTGCCGCTGCAGGAGCTGAAAGACTTCTTCAAGGACAATCTGATGGCGCCGGCCCAAGGGACGCCGATGCGGGCGCTGCTGCAGGCCTTTGCCGACGATCGCTCCATACCGCTATAGCATCCCATCATGATCAACCTGCCCCGCGACCGTATGGATCAAGTCGTCAAGCGTTTCGACATGCTCGAAGCGCAGATGGCGGCCGGCCCCGCCGCCGATCAATATGTCAAGATGGCCTCGGAATATGCCGACATCCAGGAGATGGTGGGCAAGATCCGGGCGTTGCGCGCCGCCGAGCAGGAACAGGCGGACCTCGAGGCGATGCTGGCCGACAAGGCGACCGACGCCGACATGCGGGCGTTGGCCGAGGCGGACCTGCCGGAGGTCGAGAGCCGCATCGAGGCACTGCAGAAGGACATCCAGATCCTGCTTCTGCCCAAGGACGCGGCCGACGAGAGGAACGCCATCCTCGAAATCCGCGCCGGCACCGGCGGCGACGAGGCGGCGCTGTTCGCCGGCGATCTGTTCCGCATGTATGAGCGCTACGCCGCTTCGCGCGGCTGGCGTTTCGAGGTGGTGTCGGCCAGCGAAGGCGAGGTCGGCGGCTACAAGGAAATCATCGCCTCGGTGTCGGGCAAGGGCGTGTTCGCGCATCTGAAGTTCGAATCCGGCGTGCACCGCGTCCAGCGCGTGCCGGAGACCGAAGCCGGTGGGCGCATCCACACCTCGGCGGCGACGGTAGCCGTGCTGCCCGAAGCCGAGGAGGTCGATATCGACATCCGGGCGGAGGATATCCGCATCGACACGATGCGCGCCTCGGGCTCGGGCGGCCAACACGTCAACACCACCGACTCGGCGGTGCGCATCACCCATCTGCCGACCGGCATCATGGTGGTGCAGGCGGAAAAGTCGCAGCACCAGAACCGGGCGCGCGCCATGCAGATCCTGCGCGCGCGGCTCTATGACCTGGAGCGCAGCCGGGCCGACGAAGAACGCTCGTCGTCGCGCAAATCACAGGTCGGCTCGGGCGACCGTTCAGAGCGCATCCGCACCTATAATTTTCCGCAGGGGCGCGTCACCGACCACCGCATCAACCTCACGCTCTACAAGCTCGACCGGGTGATGATGGGTGAGCTCGACGAGGTGATCGACGCGCTGATCGCCGACCATCAGTCGAAGCTGTTAGCCGATATGAGCCTCGATGGCTGATCATCTGCCCGCCGCGCTCGGGCCGCTGCTCAGGGCGGCGCGCGAGCGTCTGGCCGCCGCCGGTATCGACGATCCGGCGCTCGATTCCCGGCTGATCGTGGAACATTTCTCCGGCACGACCCGCACCCAGGCGATCGCCGAACCGGGGCACGAGGTGGATTCGAAGGCGCTTTCGGCCGTTGAAGCGGCCCTGAGGCGTCGCGTCGCAGGCGAGCCGGTGCACCGCATCCTCGGCTACCGCGAATTCTACGGTTTGCGCCTGTCGCTGTCGCCGCACACGCTGGAACCCCGGCCGGACACCGAGACGCTGGTCGACGCCGTCCTGCCCTTCGCCCGGGCAACGGCCGAAAGGCTGGGCGAATGCCGTATTCTCGATCTTGGCACGGGCACCGGCGCCATCGCGCTGGCCCTGCTCGGCGCGGTCCCGGCAGCGACAGCGACGGGCGTCGACATTTCGGCCGACGCATTGGCGACCGCAACCGCAAATGCCCGGGATCTAGGGCTCGGCGAGCGCTTCAAAGCCCTGCATTCCAACTGGTTCGAAAAAGTTTCGGGCCGCTACCATGTAATTGCCTCGAACCCTCCCTATATACCCAGTCGAGAGATCGGAAATCTGCAGGATGAGGTCCGCGATTTCGACCCGCACCGGGCCCTGGACGGCGGTGCGGATGGGTTGGACTCCTATAGGGTCATCGCCGCCGAGGCGGCAGGATTTCTGGAAACGCAAGGCAAGGTAGCGGTCGAGATCGGCCACACGCAGAAGAACGAGGTCAGCGGAATATTCGCCGCAGCCGGTTATGTGTTAATCGGGACACATCGCGACCTCGGCAAGAATGACAGAGTTCTGGTGTTCGAGCGGCGAAAGCCCTGATGCAGTGCGAAAAAACCGCTTGGCAATACAGGGGAATGCAGTTAGGGTCCGGCTCAACCGGATGAGACGAAGCAGGCAGTGCTCCCAGCGATTCGGTTTTCCTTGGAAATAGCTGCCTTCTTGCGCAAACGACGCCCAAGCTTCGTGCGGGAATCATCCGGCAAGTGATGTAACCGGAACAGGATGGCACGTGGCGCCAACGCAATTGATGCGGGCGAACGCCGGTGGAGAAACGAAACGGCTGGCTGCATGAGCGCCTCCGTTCGTGAAGAGTTTTTCGAAAATTCACTATGAAGAGAGTCTAATGAGGCCACAACAGCAGAACAGGCGCATGCGCGGTCGCAACAACAATGGCGGCGGTGGCAACAACAACAACCGCAAGGGGCCGAATCCCCTGACCCGCACTTATGAGAGCAACGGCCCGGACGTGAAGATCCGCGGATCGGCTCAACAGATCGCCGAAAAATACGCCGCACTCGCCCGTGACGCGCAAAGCTCCGGCGACAGGGTGATGGCGGAGAACTATCTCCAGCACGCCGAACATTACAATCGCATCATTGCCGCCGCACAGGCGCAGATGCCGATCCAGAACGTCCCGCAGAACCGCGACGACTTCGAGGACGATCTCGATGAGGACCGCGACGAGTTCGACAATGCGGGAAATAACAGCGGCAACGGCGCCGAGGCGCCGGCGAACGGCTCCGGGCCGCAGCCGGTGATCGAAGGCACGCCGGCGGAACTCGCCTATAACCAGGAAAATGGCCGCGACAACAACAATCGCCGCGACAGCGGTCAGCGTGACGGGGGGCAGCGCGACAACAATGGCCGCGACCGGCATCGCGACCGCCGCAATGGCGGCTACGGCCAGCATGGCCAGAACGGTCCGCGCGGTGACAGCGGCCAGCGCGAGCATGGCGGCCAGCAGTCCGATCAGAACCGCCGCAATGAGGCCGCGCAGGCGCAGCCCGAGGCTGCCGGCGAGGCCGGTCCTCAGGCCGAGCAGGCGCCGCAGTTCGACAGTTTCTCGCCGGCCGCGCTCGCCGCCCAGGCCGAGCTCAACGAAGCCGCCATTGATAATGGCGGCGGTCGCCGGCCACGGCGTCCGCGCCGTCAGCGCGGCAATTATGCCGATCAGGGCAGCAGTGGCGAGCAAGGCGATCAGCCGCAGGGCGCAAGCCCGGAACGGTCGATCTCCGAAAATTCAGGCGAAGCGCCTAATGCGGTGAACAATGGCGATGAGGCCAGCGCCAAGCTCGCAGAAGAGGCGAGGCCGGCGGTCGAGCCTGTCGCCAGCGAGCCGACGCCTGTTGCCAGCGAAGCCCCTGGCGAGCCTGTTACCGCCGACGCGAACAGCTGATCCGGACGCCATTTCAGGCATTGCGAACGGCGGAGAGCAATCTCCGCCGTTTTCGTTCGTGCGCAGCTGGAATATTCTGCTTTGATCGACATCAAGGCGTCTTGAGGGACCGCGCCCCATACACCATATCTCGGCTGAACAGGGCTCGGCTCGAATGAGCGGGTCCGTCACCGCAATCTGATCCGGTGCCGCAAAGCGGGCCGGTGACGGAAGGAGACAGACATGAATCTTGAAAAATACTCGGAGCGCGTGCGCGGCTTCGTCCAGTCCGCGCAGACCATGGCGCTCTCGCGCAATCACCAGCAATTCACTCCCGAACATATGCTGAAGGTGCTCGTCGACGATGATGAGGGCCTTGCCGCGTCCCTGATCGAGCGCGCCGGCGGCAGCGTCCGCGACGTCAAGCTCGGCGTCGAGACCGCGCTCGAAGCCATGCCCAAGGTCGAAGGCGGCAATGGCCAGCTCTATCTGGCCCAGCCTCTCGCCAAGGTGTTTTTCACCGCCGAGGACCTGGCCAAGAAGGCCGGCGACAGCTTCGTCACCGTCGAGCGGCTGCTGCAGGCGCTTGTCATGGAGAAGTCGGCCAAGACCGCCGACATCCTGTCCAAGGCAGGCGTCACCGCGCAAGCGCTCAACCAGGCCATCAACGATATCCGCAAGGGCCGCACCGCCGACTCGGCCAGCGCCGAGCAGGGCTATGACGCGCTCAAGAAATACGCGCGCGATCTCACCGCCGACGCCCGTGCCGGCAAGCTCGATCCGGTCATCGGTCGCGACGACGAGATCCGCCGCACCATCCAGGTGCTGTCGCGGCGCACCAAGAACAACCCCGTGCTGATCGGCGAGCCGGGCGTCGGCAAGACGGCGATCGCCGAAGGCCTGGCGCTGCGCATCGTCAATGGCGACGTGCCGGAATCGCTGAAGGACAAGCAGTTGATGGCGCTCGACATGGGCGCGCTGATTGCCGGCGCCAAATATCGCGGCGAGTTCGAGGAGCGGCTGAAGGCCGTGCTCAACGAGGTCACCTCGGCCAACGGCAACATCATCCTGTTCATCGACGAGATGCACACGCTGGTCGGCGCCGGCAAGGCCGACGGTGCGATGGATGCGTCCAACCTGCTGAAGCCCGCGCTTGCGCGCGGCGAGCTGCACTGCGTCGGCGCGACCACGCTCGACGAGTACCGCAAGCATGTCGAGAAGGACCCCGCCCTTGCCCGCCGTTTCCAGCCCGTCTTCGTCGACGAGCCGACGGTGGAGGACACGGTCTCGATCCTGCGCGGCCTGAAGGAGAAGTACGAGCAGCACCACAAAGTGCGCATTTCGGATTCCGCGCTGGTGTCGGCGGCCACACTTTCCAACCGCTACATCGCCGACCGTTTCCTGCCGGACAAGGCGATCGATCTGGTCGATGAGGCGGCCTCCAGGCTGCGTATGCAGGTCGATTCCAAGCCCGAGGCGCTGGACGAGATCGACCGCCGCATCATGCAGCTCAAGATCGAGCGAGAGGCGCTGAAGGTCGAGAAGGACGAGGCTTCGAAGGACCGGCTTGCCCGGCTGGAGAAGGAGCTTGCCGATCTCGAGGAGGAATCGAGCGAGCTGACCACGAAGTGGCAGGCCGAAAAGCAGAAGCTTGGCCTTGCCGCCGACCTGAAGAAGCAGCTCGACGAGTCGCGCAACGAACTGGCGATCGCGCAGCGCAAGGGCGAGTTCCAGCGCGCCGGCGAGCTTGCCTATGGCAAGATCCCGGAGCTGGAGAAGAAGCTCAAGGAAGCCGAAGCGCAGGACGGCAAGACCGGCATGGTGGAAGAGGTGGTGACGCCCGACCATGTCGCGCATGTCGTGTCGCGCTGGACCGGCATTCCGGTCGACAAGATGCTGGAAGGGCAGCGCGAGAAGCTCTTGCGCATGGAAGACGAGATCGGCAAGCGGGTCGTTGGCCAGGGCGAAGCCGTGCAGGCGGTGTCCAAGGCCGTGCGGCGCGCTCGTGCCGGGCTGCAGGATCCGAACCGGCCGATCGGCTCGTTCATGTTCCTCGGACCGACCGGCGTCGGCAAGACCGAGCTCACCAAGGCGCTGGCCAGCTTCCTGTTCGACGACGAGACGGCGCTGGTGCGCATCGACATGTCGGAGTTCATGGAGAAGCATTCGGTCGCCCGGCTGATCGGCGCGCCTCCCGGCTATGTCGGTTATGAGGAAGGCGGCGCGCTGACCGAAGCGGTGCGGCGCCGGCCCTATCAGGTCGTGCTGTTCGACGAGATCGAGAAGGCGCATCCCGACGTGTTCAACGTGCTCCTGCAGGTGCTCGACGACGGAAGGCTGACCGATGGTCAGGGCCGCACGGTGGACTTCCGCAACACGCTGATCATCATGACGTCGAATCTCGGCGCCGAATATCTGGTCAATCTCGGCGACGACCAGGATGTCGATGCCGTGCGTGACGAGGTGATGGCCGTGGTGAAGGCCTCGTTCCGGCCGGAGTTCCTCAACCGCGTCGATGAGGTGATCCTGTTCCACCGGCTGCGCCGTCAGGACATGGACCGCATCGTCGAGATCCAGCTCAAGCGGCTGGAGAACCTGCTTGTCGACCGCAAGATCACGCTGTCGCTGGATCATGACGCGATCGAGTGGCTGGCCTCGAAGGGCTACGATCCGGCCTACGGCGCCAGGCCGCTGAAGCGGGTGATGCAGAAGGAGCTGCAGGACCCGCTGGCGGAGAAGATCCTGCTCGGCGAGATCCTCGACGGTTCGACGGTCAAGGTCACCGCGGGCTCCGACCGGTTGAACTTCCGCTCGAAGCCGACCGTGGTGGCGACGGAAGCCGCCGCCTGATCCGGGTCGAGCTTGAACGAACGCGAAGCGCGTCGCACCGGACCGGTGCGGCGCGCTTTGTTATTCCCGGCGACTGCGCATAGTCGGCTGCCGATTCGAATGGCTGGGGAAGGACTCGATGACGCTCGACGATTACAACGGCTTCTGCGCATCGCTGCCCGCCACGACGCATGTCGTTCAGTGGGGCGGCGCCCATGTCTGGAAGGTTGGCGGCAAGGTGTTCGCCATCGGCGGCTGGAACGAGGGCGGCGAGCTCTTCGTTACCTTCAAGTGTTCCGAGATGGCCTATGACGTGCTGAAGGAGCAGCCGGGCTGCCGGCCGGCTCCCTATCTTGCCTCGCGCGGCATGAAATGGATTCAGCGTCAGACGAGCCAAAGCGTGGATGACGCGGCGCTGATGGACTATCTGCGCGAGAGCCATCGCCTGGTCGTGCTCAAGCTGACCAGACAGGCACGCAAGGAATTGGGACTTGCGCAAGCTGGCTGATATTCCTCAAGCTCGCGGAAAACCGCCATCTTCATGCCCGGTTCATATTGGAACCTTAATTTGGGCAACTGGTTTGCTGGCGAAGATTCGCCCGCCAGGAGCCTAGTCGACCGGAGAGCTAGACCCCCATGCTGCGCTTGATCTTTTCCCTTTCGGCACTCGCGGCCGGGCTGGTGACTTCCAGTGCGTTCGCCACGCCGAGCGTGGATGGCGCGCCGCAGGCGACACGGCCCGCCCAGCGCGGTGCGCTGGTGCTGGCGCAGGAAGGCAATATCGATATCTACTACGACGCCAGGGGCAACCGCGTGCTGGTCGATGCCGACACCGGCAAGGTGATCGCCATCCAGCCGCCGGGGAGCAGGCTCGACCGCCGAGCTCTGCGCCGGCAGATGCGCATGCAGGAACTCGGCCGCGCGCCGACCGAGGGTGACGATCGCTATTATCTCGACAATCCCGAGGACATGGCGCGCTTCCGCCGCCGGCAACTGGAGGAGAACGGCCGCGTTATCCCGCCGCCGGTCGATGAATACGATCCCAACAGCGACAATTCCGTCGATGCCTATCCGCCGGCGCCCTCCAATGATGAGGGCTATGCCACCACCTATCCCGAGGAGCCGAAGTCGAACACCATCAAGCGCCAGCCGCTGAACGAGGCTTCGATCGACCCGGAGCAGCCGGGTCAGGGCGAAGTGCTGCAGACCAATCCGGACGCCGAGCCGTCGCTGCCGCCGAACACGGGCGGCAAGGCCTCGGTCGATCCGTCGCTGTCGCTCGGGGTGCGCCAGGACGTTGCCGCGCTGCAGGTGCTGCTCGACCGCGGCGGCGCTTCGCCGGGCGTGATCGACGGGCGCTTCGGCTCCAACGTCGACAAGGCGCTGGCCGCCTACAACGAGATAAACGGCACCAATCTGAAATCCACCGATGCCGTCGGCATCCAGGCGGCGCTTGCCCAGTCGGGCGGTGACCCCTTTGCCAACTATACGATCACGCCGGAAGATGTGGCCGGCCCTTACGTCGCTTCGATCCCTGAGGACTACAGTCAGAAGGCCAAGCTCGACTGCATGTGCTACACCTCGGTCACCGAGGCGCTGGCCGAACGCTTCCACATGGACGAGACCTATCTGAAGTCGATCAACAAGGGCGTCGACTTCAATCGCCCCGGCACGATGATCAAGGTCGCCAATTTCGGCAAGCTGGTCTCGACGCCGGTAACGCGTATCGTCGCCGACAAGACGAAGAAGGAAGTCTACGCCTATGATGGCAGCGGCAAGCTGGTCGCGGCCTATCCGGCGACCATCGGCTCGGCCGACACGCCGTCGCCGACCGGCATCCATGCCGTCTCGCGCATCGCGCTCGATCCGAACTACACCTACAACCCGAACATCAATTTCAAGCAGGGCCAGAACGACAAGATCCTGACCGTCCCGCCGGGACCGAACGGTCCGGTCGGCTCGGTGTGGATCGCGCTCGATAAGCCGACCTACGGCATCCACGGCACGCCTGACCCTTCCAAGATCGGCAAGACCGAGAGCCATGGCTGCGTGCGCCTGACCAACTGGGATGCACGCGAGCTTGCCAAGCTGGTGTCCCCGGGCGTCACGGTGGAGTTCGTCGGCGGACCAACAATCGCGGAGGTCGGCGGGACCTCAACCGATGAGTTTACGCAGCAGTGAAGCGCGCGGCGCCGCGGCATAGATGAGCTGCACCAGCAGGATGAAGCCTATGCTGAGCAGCGGCGTGATCAGGCAAAGCGCCGCGCCGACCGCCCACAGAATTTGCGCCCTGACGATGCGATTGTAGACGGTGTGCCGTGTACCGGCGTCCACATCCTCGGCGACCATGCCGTTCCTGTCGGCATACCACCAGCTCGCGAACAGCGTGGCGCCAAGCATCAAGAGGTTCAGCCAGTAGACCAGCACCGCGATCCTGAATTCCAGGAAATCGCCCAGCAGGTCGGTCGAGAACGGCAGCAGCGCGATGAAGGCAAGAAAGCACAGGTTGAGCGTCGCCAGCCTGCGGTCTGACCTCGCGATCAGGCCATGCTGCGCTTGCTGGCCGAACCAGAAGATGGTGAGCGTCAGAAAACTCAGCGCATAAGTCAGGAACCGTGGCCCGAGCGCCAGGATCGCGGCAAGCAGCTCTCCCTCCGAATGCACCACCTCATGCGACGGCACCCTGATCTCCAGCACGATCAAGGTCAGCGCGATGGCGAAGACGCCGTCGGTAATGCCGACGATGCGTCCGCGTCCTTCCGCCGACGGTTCGAGCGGCCGCTTCATGGCTTCCCCCTCTCACGCATGATGGTGGAACCTAGCACGCGATCGGCGGTTTGCATCAGAATTGGCGTCCGCCTCGCCATGCGGCCAGGGCCGGATGATTTCAGGTTGAGTCGACAACGGAAAACTAAGGTGCATCCTCCTGGAATGCCCGGGGGCATCTGGTTTCAAGAACAGCCATGCTCTGGCTTGTTGTTGCGGCCGCAACGGAGGACTAAGCAGGGATTTATGTCATCCGCGAACGAAACCACTGCCGATTCGCATTCGCCCGTCCGCGCTAACGGTACGTTTTGTCCTCAGACGCAGCGAAAATTCGTGTTGGTCGCGGCGATCCTCGCCTCGGCGCTCGGCTTCATCGACGGCTCGATCCTGGCGATCGCCATGCCGGCGCTGCGCGTGGATCTCGGCGCCAGCCTGGCGCAGGCGCAGTGGATTTCCAACGCCTATGCGTTGACGCTGTCGGCGCTCATCCTGGCGGGAGGCGCCGCTGGCGACCGGTTTGGGCTGCGGCGCGCCTTCGTGGCCGGCATCGCGCTGTTCATCGCGGCTTCACTCGCCTGCGCGGTGGCGCCCGACCCGGCCATTTTGATCGCCTTCCGCGCCATCCAGGGCATCGGCGCGGCGATCATGGTGCCGGGCAGCCTCGCCATCATCGCCAAGGCCTATCCGAAGAAGGAGCGCGGCCGGGCGATCGGCATCTGGGCCGCCGCGTCGGCGCTGACCACGGCGCTCGGTCCCGTGCTGGGCGGCTTCGTCTTGACGACTTTCGGCAATGGGGTCTGGCGCGCGATCTTCGCCATCAACCTGCCGCTTGGACTGATCTCGATCTATCTGCTTCTGGCCAAGGTGCCGGCCGACCAGCCGACTGAAAAGCGCAGCCTCGATCTCGGGGGTGCGGCGCTGGCGACGCTGGCGTTCGGATCGTTGGCCTATGGATTGACGGCCATGAATGCCGAGGGCGGCGGGATGATGGCCGGGCCGGCGATCGTCGCCGGCGTCGTGCTGCTTTTCGTCTTCATCCTTTACGAGCGCTGGCAGCGCGAGCCGATGATCGATCTCGGCCTGTTCCGCATCGGCGCCTTCGCCGGCGCCAATCTGGCGACCTTCTTCCTCTATTTCGCGCTGTCGGCGAATCTCTTCTACCTGCCGATGGTCCTGATCGCGGGCTGGGGATTGAGCTCGGCCGAGGTCGGATTCATCTTCCTGCCGTTGTCGGCATCGATCGCGTTGCTATCGGGACCGGTCGGCCAGTGGTCCGACAAGATCGGCCCGCGTCTGCCGATCGCCGCCGGCAGCCTCATCGTCGCTATCGCCTTTGCCGGGCTCGCCTTGCTCTCTCACGCCGGCATCCATCGTTTCTGGACCGGGGCCTTTCCGCTGATGGCCTTGATGGGGCTTGGCATGGCGCTTGTGGTGTCGCCGCTGTCGACGGCGGTCATGACCTCGGTCGAAGACAAGGACACGGGGGCTGCGTCAGGCATCAACAATGCCGTCTCGCGCGTCGGCGGGTTGATCGCGGTGGCGGCAATGGGCTCGCTGGCGGCTTTCATCTATGCGCGACTGACCGGCAACCCTGCCGGTATTCCCGGTTTCGGCGAGCCGCCCGCGGCCGGGCTGGCGGCCAATCTCGACGCATTGCGGATTACGGCAAGCGATTCGGCTTTTGCCGCGGTCGCCGCTGTCACGACATTGCTTTGCGTGTTGTCGTCGATCGTTGCCTGGCTCACGGTGCCCGGGCAGGCATCACCCTGGCCGCGGCAAGGCGACGATTCGGGCGAATAGTTCAATAATTCGCGCGGCTAAAGCGCGTGGCGATCTTTCAGATTCGCTCCACGCGCTTTAGGTTTTTGATTTTACGCATGTCTTCATCCCGAAACCGGTACCCACTTTCGGGAGACATGCTTCAATTGGGAAGCTGCGAATCAGTCTTGGCGCTGGCGACCTTCAGCGCGTTGCCGTCTTCCTGCTTCAAAAGATCGTCAATGCGCTCGCGCTCGCGCTTGAAAGCGACGAGATCGTCGCCCTTCAGCACCTTGCCCACCGGCAGGCGCACGCGCATCGGGTCGACCTTGGTGCCGTTGACGATCAGCTCATAGTGAAGATGCGGACCGGTGGCGAGACCGGTCTGGCCGAGATAGCCGATCACCTGGCCCTGGCGCACGCGCATCCCGGGCTCGATGCCCTTGGCGAAAGCGCTCTGGTGATTGTAGGAGGTCTCGTAGCCATTGGCGTGGCGGATGATGATCTGCTTGCCGTAGCCGCCGGCCCAGCCGACCTTCTCGACGACGCCGTTGCCCGCAGCGATGATCGGCGTACCGATGGGCGCCGCCCAGTCGACACCGGTATGCATGCGCACATAGCCCAGAATCGGATGCCGCCGCGCGCCGAAGCCGGAGCGGAACTTGCCGGCGGGCAGCGGATTGCGCAGCAGAAATTGCTGGGCGCTCGAACCGTTTTCGTCGAAATAGTCGGTGCTGCCGTCCTGCATCTGGAAGCGGTAGAAATTCTTCGTCTGGCCGCCGAAGGTCGCCGATACATAGAGCAGGTCGGAATTGTCGGAGGTCTGGTCGTCGCCGTCGGGCTGCGAGAACAGGACCTCGAGGCGATCGGCCGGCGAAATCCGCGATTGGAAATCGACGTCGGAGGCGAGAAGCTTGATCAGCTTCTGCGTCATCGCTTTCGACATCCCGTAGGAATAGGCGGCACGGTAGATGCCGTCATAGATATTGGGAAGATTGCCGCGCACCACGACGGGCTGCGAATCATCGAACGCCGTCAAGAGTTCGGGATTGGCCTCCGGCTCCTGCGCCGGCACATACTGGCCGCGATCGTTAAGTGCGATGGTGACGATGTGGGTTGTCTTGTCGTAGACGCTGGTGCGCACGACCTTGGCGATGTCGCCGCGCACTTCAAGACCGACGCGCAGCACCGTTCCGGCCTTCAGCGCCGGGGCGTTCAACAGCTTGCCGATCGCCTCCGCCATGCCGGACGCGTCGTCGCCTGTGTAGCCCGAATCGGCAAAGGCCTCGGCGATATCGGTATCCTTGGTGAAGGGAATGATTTCCTCGGCGAAGGCGGGCGCCTGGTCGTCCGGCGTGGCCCGCGGCGCCACCGAGACATTTTCCTGCGTGATCTTCACATCGTATGAGCCGGCCATCGATTCGGCGAAGGCGTCGCCGAATCGCTGCGGATCGACATAATGCAACGCGGCCACCTGGACGGCGCCGTCGCTCAGGCCGTTGCTGGCGTCGCGCACCACCTTTTCCACCTCGTCGGCGGAAAGATCGCTCTTTTCGTCGAAGGAAGCCGTCTCGATCGGAAAATCGACCGTTTTCAGGCTCATCTCGCTTTCGACCTTGGCACCGTAGATCTGCCCGGCGGCCGCGGTGGCCGTTGCCGGCTGCGCGTTGTTGTCGTCGCCGTCGTCGCCGAACACCTGCATCGGGTCGAATGGCGGGTAGGGGCGATTGGTGGTGTGCCCGGCGGCCAAGGCCATCTTGATCTGCACGAAAGGCATGGTGTGGATAACGTCGCGATCGCCGACCTTGGTGACCATCGACACTTCCATGCGACGCCGGTCCTTTGCCCGGGCGATCTGGCGGGGCGCGACCAGTCTTGTGGTCTTTGCCTGCTCGCCCGAATCGTCGCCGCCGCCGGCAAGGCTGATGAGCTCGGCGATTTCGGGCGGAGTCGCCAGCTGCTGGCGGCCATCGAGGGCGGCAAACAAGGCCACGCCCATCAAGACACTCGATGTAACGCCGGTAAGGAACGTGCCCGACAACCAACGCGCCGAAACTTCGCGGCGGTCAGGCGGACCGCTGCGGCCGTCCGCGATCAGCGGCGGCTCGTTGCCGAGTTCGGCTATGACCTCTTCGGTGTCTGGCATCCAGAAAGGCTGCTTCTTCCCCAGGCGAAACGGCTTGTCGTTGTCGTTGCGGCCATGACAATTGCCTGTCGCGGCGGTTGAAGTCAACGAAGCGGCAAGCCGGGGCCGATGTCCCCAATGATACGCCCCTTGCGCAGGGCGCCCTGTCGTCTGTCGCGGTCGTCCGTTTTGAGGGCGCCTCACATATGCGCGCGCCTTCCTTATATGGGCCGGTTTCACGCCTCAATGCGGCGGCAATAGGGCCTCGTTGTGGATGACCCAAGGGCTGCCGCAAGGGCAGTCGGCTATCGAAAAAACGGTTCGAAAAATTCGTCGCAAAAAATTCAAAAAAGTTCGAAATCGGTGTTGACGCGTCGAGGGAGCTCCGACTATATACGGCCCACGAACGAGGGCGGTGCGCCGCTGGCGGCAGAGAAGTTCGCTTCTATGTTTGCCCTGTTTGGAATTCAAGAGAGCCGCG